>JAGQYO010000024.1 GCA_020435995.1 Flavobacteriales bacterium
TTGGTAGAACAAGTGGTTTTGATGTGCACCAAACAGGGTATTCCCACATGCGTTGACCCCAAGAAAAAAAACTTCCTCAATTATCAAAACACCACCCTTTTCAAACCCAACAAAAAAGAGCTGGAAGAAGGACTTAATATTGATTTAAAAAATTGCAACATCGCTAATCTTTCAAAAGCCCATTCATCCCTCCAAAAAATATTGAACCACTCTATATCACTCATTACCCTTTCGGATAAGGGGGTGTTTATTGCCACCAAGGATAGCGCAGAGCTTATACCCGCTCACCTGCGAAATATTTCGGATGTTTCGGGGGCCGGTGACACCGTAATTTCAGTAGCGGCACTTTGCTTATCTTGTCAAGTTGATAACACTGTTTTGGCCCATATTAGTAATTTGGCGGGCGGTTTAGTATGCGAAAAAGTAGGTGTAGTGCCTATAGATAAAAATCGATTATTAGAAGAGAGCATAAGGCTCTATGGCGAATGAAACACGATACAGTTACCCCTTATAAAAAATCAGACCAGAGTAAAAAAGATCAGGTTGCCGAAATGTTTGACAATATTTCTGGAAACTATGACTTTCTCAATCATTTGCTTTCTATGGGTATTGACATTTTATGGCGTAAAAAAGCCATTAAGTTAATTCGCCCTTATGCCCCAAAATCGGTTCTAGACATCGCTACTGGCACAGGAGATTTCGCCCTTGAGGCCGTCAGCCTCAAACCTGAATCAATTACAGGAGTGGACATCAGCCGAGAAATGTTGGAAGTAGGAAAGCAAAAAGTTATCAAAAAAGGACTTCAAAAACTCATCAAACTTGATTATGGCGATTCCGAAAACCTACCATTTGAATCCAATTCTTTTGATGCCATAACTGTTTCATTTGGGGTTCGGAATTTTGAAAACCTCGAAAAAGGCCTTACAGAAATGTACCGTGTTCTCTCCTTAGGAAAGCCTGTAGCTATCATTGAATTCTCAAAACCGCAGCATTTTCCAATTAAACAGTTATATAACCTCTACTTTAAATCTATACTACCAGGGCTGGGAAAAATGATTTCGAAAGACCCAAGAGCCTACACCTATTTACCTGAAAGCGTCGACGCCTTCCCTTACGGAAAAAACTTTATTCAAATCATGGAAAAAATTGGATATAAGAATTGTAAAATTGTGCCGTTAACCTTTGGAATCGCGTCAATATATTTAGCTGAGAAATAACTGCATGTACAGAATACCAGTTTTTATTTTATTTTTTACTTTATCCGCTAATGGTTTATTCGCACAGAAGGGAATCACCAAAAAAAGACCTATTAATCTGACCCAATTTGATGAGAAATTCATGCACTTTGGATTTTCATTGGGTATAAACTCTTCAGATTTTTTTTCAGAAACTAACCTAGGCGTCAACGACAGTCTGCTCAAAATGGAATCAAATCCACAATTGGGTTTTAATCTCGGTATTGTTGCCGACTTACATATAGGTACCAACGCAAATTTGAGATTTATTCCCACCCTGTCTTTTTCGCAGCGAAATTTAGAATACACTTTTAGAGAGGGAAACACTCTAGAAACTAAGAAATACGTCAAACCCGTTGAATCTACCTACATTGATTTTCCATTGAACCTTAAGCTTAGATCGAATCGGCACGGAAACTTCGCAGCATACGTTGTAGGTGGAGGTATGTACAGTTACGATTTGGTTTCTCAAGAAGGTGTGAGCAACACCACCCTCAACTTCGATGATTTAATTGTAAAGGTAAACCGACACACGATATCCTATCAAGTAGGTGCGGGTTTCGACTTTTTCTTGGAATACTTTAAATTTTCGCCTGAATTCAAATTTTCAGGGGGAATTAACAACAACCATGTGCAAGATGGAACAGTGTTCTCAGCCCCAATCAACTACCTAAAGTCCAGAATCTTCTTGATTTCACTCACTTTCGAAGGGTAAAATAAGATTTGTTAAACTTAGTATGCTTGCATACTAAAATTTATACTTTTGGGTGCATGAAGCCCGAAGAAACATTTGATTTCCCACTTCGGTGGGCTTGGCACGGAATCCAACGCCAATATAACGGGTATGCTTCGAAGCACGATTTGTCCATGACCATGGGATATGTTTTGCTCAACATCAATACAGTAGAGGGTACACCAAGCACCCAACTCGGACCAAAAATCGGCATGGAAGCCAGTAGCCTCACAAGAACCCTAAAAACAATGGAAGAAAAGGGCTACATCTGCAAGCAAGCCGATTTGGACGACCGCCGCAAAGTCAATATTTGTCTCACAGAGCTTGGGAAGAAAAAAAGAGAAATATCAAAAGCTGCCGTAATACAATTCAACAAAGCAATTCAGCAAAAGTGTAATGAAGCCCAACTCAATCAGTTTTTCGAGGTGATGGGCATCATTAATACGACATTAAAAAACGAAAACATTTTTAAAGAAAATGAAGCGTAGAATAAAAAAAGTAGCCGTACTTGGCTCAGGAGTCATGGGTTCTAGAATTGCCTGTCACTTTGCCAATGTAGGTTTGGACGTTTTGCTCCTCGACATAGTTCCCAGAGAGCCAAATGAAAGTGAGAAAGCAAAAGGACTTACAGTTGATGACAAAGCAGTACGAAATCGAATTGTTAACGATGCACTTACTGCTTCGCTAAAGAGCAATCCATCCCCCATATATCGGAAGTCATTTGCAAAGCGAATTCAAACAGGAAATTTCAAAGACGATTTGAAGCAAATTGCACATTGCGACTGGATAGTTGAAGTCATTATTGAAAATCTGGATATCAAAAAATCTCTTTTTGAAAAGGTCGAAAAAGTGCGAAAGGCGGGTACCTTAATTACATCAAATACATCTGGAATTCCTATCAATTTTATGGCAGAAGGAAGAAGCGATGATTTCAAAAAACACTTTTGCGGCACGCATTTCTTTAACCCCCCGCGCTACCTGCCCCTTTTAGAAATTATCCCTTCAAAATATACGGCACCAGAAGTAACCGAATTCTTGATGGATTACGGTCAGCGGTTTTTGGGCAAAGACACCGTTCTGTGTAAGGACACCCCAGCATTTATCGCAAATCGCGTAGGTGTATATTCCATCATGGCATTATTTCACATTGTGGAAGAAATGGGCCTATCGGTTGATGAAGTTGACAAGCTCACTGGACCCATCATAGGTCGGCCAAAATCGGCCACTTTCCGCACCTGCGACGTAGTGGGCCTCGATACGCTTGTTCATGTTGCCAACGGATTAAAAGCTGGAGCTCCAAAGGACGAAAAAAATGCAGCTTTCGCAGTTCCCGATTATGTTTCAAAAATGGTAGAAAAAGGCTGGTTGGGCAGCAAGTCGAAGCAAGGGTTTTATAAAAAGGTAACAGGGGCCGATGGTAAATCAGAAATTCTGTCGCTTAACTTAAAAACCCAAGAGTACGAACCCAAACAAAGGGTGAAATTCGCTACCCTCGAAATGACCAAACCCATAGAGGATCTTCAAAAAAGAATGCCCGTCTTGCTTCAAGGGAAGGATAAAGCAGGTGAGTTTTACCGCAAAATGTTTTTCAGCATTTTCGAATATGTGACCAATAGAATTCCAGAAATAGCAGACGAACTTTACAAAATTGACGATGCCGTGTGCGCGGGTTTTGGTTGGAAAATCGGGCCCTTTAAAACTTGGGACATACTTGGAGTAGAAAACACCCTCAACCAAATGAAGGCAGATGGTTTCTCTCCCGCGCCATGGGTTGAAGAAATGTTGGCATCAGGCTCAAAGAGTTTTTATTCCCAAAAAGAAGGTGCAAAATCGTATTTTGATCTTCCTTCAAAAACACAAAAACTAATTCCAGGAGCCGATCAAATTCTGGATCTAGATGTCATTCGGGAAACGAACACCATTTGGAAGAACTCTGGAACGACAATTACCAACCTTGGAGATGGAATCTTGAACATTGAATTCCACACCAAAATGAATACAATTGGCGGTGAAGTGCTGGCTGGAATTAACAAAGCAATTGACCTCGCTGAGGCAGAATACGAAGGTTTGGTCATTTCCAATACTGGTGACAACTTCTCGGCTGGGGCCAATGTAGGAATGATCTTTATGATGGCCGTGGAGCAGGAATACGATGAACTCGATTTCGCCATTCGCGCCTTCCAAAAAACAATGACTCGTTTGAGGTTTTCGAGCATTCCAGTAGTGGTGGCACCTCATAATTTGGCCCTTGGCGGTGGATGTGAAATGAGTATGCACGCCGATAAGGTTGTGGCTCATGCCGAACTGTACATGGGCTTGGTAGAATTTGGTGTAGGTGTAATTCCCGGTGGTGGTGGTTCCAAGGAATTTGCCCTTCGCTGCAGCGACGAATTTAGAGAAGGTGACGTAAAAATCAATACACTTCGCAACCGGTTTTTAACCATAGGTCAAGCCAAGGTGGCTACATCGGCTTATGAAGCATTTGATTTGGGATATCTTCGAGAAGGAATAGACGAAGTAGTTGTGAGCAGAAAACTACAACTCACTCGCGCCAAAGAAGTCGTCCTTCAAATGGCCAAAAACGGTTATACCCAGCCGCAACCCAGAACGGATATTACTGTATTGGGGCAAGAAGGATTAGGTATAGTGTACGTGGGCGCAGATTCTATGAAGTCGGGGGCTTACATTTCAGAACACGATCAATTGATTTCGGAAAAATTGGGGTTTGTGTTATGTGGAGGTGATCTTTCAGAAGCAACCCAAGTAAGCGAACAATATCTTCTGGACATGGAAAGAAGGGCATTTTTAGAATTATGCGCAGAAAGAAAGACGCTGGAAAGGTTGGAGAGTATTATTAAAACGGGGAAGGTTCTTCGCAATTAATTGCGAAGAAATTTTGAATGATGAGTTTTAAATTTTGAATTGTCAATCAGATTGATGAAAGAGTTTTGAGTTTTGAGGATTGAATTGACAATCGGAATGGATACAGATTTGAATTAAAATGATTAAAAAAGAGAATGTTATACAGGAAAAGAGCTTTCAGTTTGCACTGAAGGTAATTGGATTGTATAAAATTCTACAAGAGCAACGTGAGTATATAATTTCAAAACAATTGCTTAGGTCGGCGACAAGCATTGGAGCAAATGTTCAAGAATCAAGTGCTGCTTTTTCAAGGAAGGATTTCATTTATAAAATATCAATTTCTTCAAAAGAAGCCAGAGAAACAAAATATTGGCTTAGTCTGTTGCAAGAAAGTGATTTAGTTGAGATTGAATTGAAAGAATACATTAATGATGTTGAAGAATTAATTCGAATATTAACCGCAATTGTAAAATCAAGTCAAGTACAATCGAATTAAAAATTCAACATTCAACACTAAGAATTAATTAAAATGGAAGCATACATAGTAGCAGCAAAAAGATCAGCAGTAGGAAAGGCAAATCGAGGTGGTTTTAGATTTTTAAGACCCGACGATTTGGCCGCGCAAGTAATTAAAGGATTGCTGAAAGAAGTACCTGAACTTGAAGTAGATCGAATCGACGACCTCATTGTTGGGAACGCCATGCCTGAAGCCGAGCAAGGACTCAATGTGGGTCGATTAATTTCTCTTATGAGTTTTGATACGGATAAAATTCCGGGCCAAACTGTAAATCGATATTGCAGCTCTGGTTTAGAAACGATTGCCATTGCAACTGCAAAAATTCGCACTGGGATGGCCGATTGTATCATTGCTGGTGGTGCCGAAAGCATGAGCCTTATTCCTATGGGAGGCTGGAGGGTTGTTCCAAACGCCAAGGTTGGAAAAGAAAATCCAGGTTGGTATTGGGGAATGGGCCTCACGGCAGAAGAAGTAGCTATGCGCTACAAAGTTTCGCGAGAAGACCAAGATGAATTTGCCTTTCACTCACACCGAAAAGCAAGTGAAGCTCTAAAAAATGGCAATTTCAAAAGCGGGATTATACCTATCGAGGTCGAAGAGGTGTTTTTGAAGGATGGTAAAAGAGAAACCCGAAAATATATTGTGGATACCGACGAGGGCGTGCGACCTGATACCAAAAGAGAAGTGCTCGCCAAATTGCGACCAGTATTCAATGCTCAAGGGAGCGTAACGGCTGGCAACTCGTCCCAAACAAGTGATGGGGCAGCTTTTGCCTTAGTAATGAGCGAGCGTATGGTCAATGAGCTTGGGCTAAAGCCAATAGCAAGATTACTGTCTTACGCACCAGTAGGAGTTGAACCGAAAATAATGGGTATTGGCCCAGTACACGCTGTTCCGAAAGCGTTGAAACAAGCCGGCCTCACCTTAAATGATATTGATCAAATCGAATTGAACGAAGCCTTTGCTTCGCAGAGTGTGGCGGTAATCCGCGAACTTGGTGTAAATCCAGATATTGTTAATGTAAATGGCGGTGCAATTGCCCTTGGTCACCCATTGGGTTGCACGGGAGCCAAGTTATCGGTTCAATTATTTGATGAAATGAGAATAAGAAAACAGAAATATGGCATCGTGACCATGTGCGTAGGTACAGGACAAGGCGCTGCTGGGGTTTATGAACTTTTATAAATGTTGAATTTTGAGTTTTGAATTGGCTGAAGCCAAGTGTGATTTGGTAGGTTTTAAATTTTCAAAAAAAACATAAAGTATTGATTAACTAAATGTTGTGGTTTTGTAGTTGATTTTGAATGAAGCAAATACTAAAATTCTAAATTCAACACTAAGAATTCAACATTATAAAAAAGCGAAGAATGAGCACTATTAAAGGAGGAGAATTCCTAATAAAAGAAACACGAGCAAAAGACATTTTTATTCCAGAGGAATGGGATGAAGAACAATTGATGATTGCCCAAACTTGTCACGATTTTTTAGAACAGGAAGTTTGGCCAAACTTAGAGCGAATTGACGCAATGGAAGAAGGTTTGATGCCCTCATTGCTCGATAAAGCTGGAGAATTAGGCATGTTAGGCATTTCAATTCCCGAAGAATATGGTGGGTTCGGAAAAAACTTTGTGACCGGTATGTTGGTAACGGAAGTTACGGGAGCGGGCCACTCATTTGCGGTAGCATTCTCTGCACATTCTGGAATTGGAACCTTACCTATACTCTACTACGGAAACGATGCCCAGAAAAACAAATACATTCCCAAATTGGCGACAGCAGAATGGAAAGCATCTTACTGCCTTACTGAGCCAGAATCAGGTTCTGATGCCAACTCAGGAAAAACCAAAGCAAAGCTTACTGCCGATGGCAAACACTATTTGATTAACGGTCAAAAAATGTGGATAACCAACGGTGGATTTGCCGATGTTTATACCGTTTTTGCCAAAATTGACGACGACGAAAATCTATCTGCATTTATTGTTGAGCGCGGTTTCGAAGGAATTTCGTTTGGAGCTGAAGAAAAGAAAATGGGAATTAAGGGCTCCTCTACGGTACAGGTTTTTTTCAACGATTGCAAGGTGCCCGTAGAAAACATGCTTTACGAAAGAGGTAAAGGGTTCAAAATCGCCCTCAATATTCTAAATATTGGCCGAATTAAGCTAGCTGGAGCCTGCTTAGGTGGTTGCAAAAAAGCTATTGATATTTCAGTAAACTATGCCAACGAACGTTCTCAGTTTGGCAGACCCATTTCTAAGTATGGAGCGATAAGACACAAAATTGCTGAACAAGCTATTCAAACTTTTGTTCTGGAATCGGCTTTATACCGTTGTACTAGAGATATGGGAAATGCCATTCGTGAACTTGAGGCTGGTGGAATGGAACATTCAGAATCTATTCTTAAGGGTGTTGAACAATTTGCTGCAGAAGCGGCCATATTAAAAGTTCTTGGTTCAGAAGTGACAGATTATGTAATGGATGAAGGTGTTCAGATTTATGGCGGCATGGGATATTCGGCAGAAGCGCCAATGGATCGTGCTTATCGCGATGCCCGAATCAATCGAATTTTTGAAGGAACCAACGAAATTAACCGGATGTTAATTGTGGACATGCTCCTCAAAAAGGCAATGAAAGGCGAATTGGATTTGATGGGCCCTGCTATGAAGGTAGCAGAAGAATTGATGTCTATTCCAGATTTCTCGGAACCTGGAGATGCCCTTTTTGATAGGGAAAAGAAGTACATCGCCAATTTCAAAAAAGCGATTTTAATGACCGCTGGTTCTGCAGCTCAAAAACTCATGATGACCCTTTCGAAAGAACAGGAGATATTGATGAATATCGCTGATATGGCAATCTGGACTTATGCCGCCGAAAGTGTTTTGCTTCGAGTAGAAAAACTGGCTGGAATTAAGGGCGAAGAAAATGTGAAAGCACAAGTTGCCATGGTTCAAACATACATTTACGACATAGCTGATAAAATCAATAAGGCCGGGAAGGACGCTCTTAACGCTTTTGCTGAAGGTGATGAGCTACGCATGCAATTGATGGGAATAAAACGATTTACTAAGGTTGATGCCTTTAATTCAAAGAACGCACGTCAAGCGATTGCCACTAAAATGATAGAAACGAATAAGTATTGTTATTGAGTTTTACAAATATTGAAGGAAAGCCGCCTTGTGCGGCTTTTTTTTGTGCCTTTTTCCTAATAAAAATGAATCCTTATTCTTTTATAACACGTATTTAGGATATTATAATATGGCTGGAATAAAGCACCTTTTTACGCTGTTCGTCTATTTTGTTCCTCTTTTCTTGTCAGGACAAGCTGGAACCGTAAGTGACCCATTCACCCAGCTTAAACATGCCTGGTTCGCTAGTTCTGATGGGATTTACTATTTCGACATTGGAGGTAATTCCTTTTCTACCTACGTAGAGTCTGGAAATGGTTGGATATTAATGGCGTCAGGTGACGGAAGTACTACTGAATCAAGCTATTCTTCTACCACCGCCTTAACCTTACAATCAGACAAAATACTGCCTTCTTCAATTTTTACATCCACACTAGTTACTGCCATCAGGATGAGTGCCTCCGGAGGGCCGAATTTACCTTTCGATGTGGAATCAACCGACTCAGGCGTTCTCTCCAACCTACAGAACAATAATACACTCTCAGATGGAACCAACAGCGGCGATTGGACCGGAACCGGAACTGCAAGACTAGCAAGGTCGTGCGCCGGTAATAGTGGGCCTTTGTCTACACATATTTATCACGCTTGCGGAAACACTGGAAACATGCATTGGCAAGTTGGAAAAAATACCGACCATGAAAAAATTGTATTCTCAAATGCAACTAAAAACAATTTGAATTTGTGGATTAGGGCAACGCAAACTCCTCTTCCAATTGAGTTGTTGGAATTTCTTTGCATTCCAATAAGAAATAATAAATTTATTCAAATAGCTTGGAAAACCGCATCCGAAATCAACTGCGAAAAGTTTATCGTTCAGCGCTCAAAGAATGGACAGAATTGGGAATCTTTGGACTCTGTAGACGGGGCAGGTACATCATCGACCCTGAATTCATATAACCTAATTGACCCACATCCACTCGGTGAAACCTCTTATTATCGTCTAAAACAAATCGACTTTAACGGTTCTGTCACTTTCTCTCAAATTGAGAGCGTACATATATAAAATGTAGAAAATAACAGGCCACAAATCTTCCCTAATCCAACCTTAGGTTTGGTAAGAATAAAAGGATTTGATCCCAAGGCAAACAACATTAAAGGTTTCGATGCATACGGGCAGAATGTGACTCAGGCTATTGGCTTATTTCAAATTGACCTAAGCAGCGTTAGCATTGATTTATCTGGCCTACCAAGTGGGACGTATTTCTTGCAATCGGAACAATCTGAATTTACGATTATAAAACGGTAAAAATCATTTGTTCTGTCAGACCAACAACGCAACACTAAATTCCATTACTTTGAGCTCCTTCAGATTCAGAAAAATGAGATATCATGAACAGCTCCCTAAAAGTCTCCCAAAGCATAGAAATAAACGCTTCGCCAGCAGCAATTTGGGATACCATGACGAATCCCGAAAAAATAAAAGTTTACCTATTTGGCACTGAAACCATTACCGATTGGAAGGTGGATAGTCCCATCGTTTTTCAAGGAAATTACGAAGGACATGTGTACAAAGACAAAGGAAATGTACTGGAGGTAACGGAGAATGAACTCCTCAAATACAACTACTGGAGCAGTATGTCGGGCACTGAAGACAAAATTGAAAACTACTTTATTGTCACTTACATTGTTGAAGCCATCGGTACAAACAAGGTGAAGTTTACATGGCAACAAGAGGGTTTTCCGTCAGAAGAAAAAAGGCAGCACACAGCGCAAGGACTCACGACTATGTTAGAACATATTAAAAAAGTGGCAGAAGGCTAAAACTTTAGCGACATTTGTTTGTCATTCATTAAAACTTAAATTATGGCTCAGATAACATTAAAAGGCAATAAAATTAACACTATTGGGAGTTTACCTGAAATAGGTTCAACTGCAAAAAATTTTGAATTGACAGCACTTGACTTGTCTACTAAATCATTAAAAGATTTCGCGGGTAAAAAACTCATTTTAAATATTTTTCCAAGTATTGATACAGGTACTTGTGCGGCTTCGGTAAGAAACTTTAATAAAGAAGCTGCTGGCTTGAAAAACACAACCGTGCTTTGTATTTCAAGGGATCTTCCATTTGCTCAAAATCGATTTTGTGGAGCTGAGGGCATCGAAAACGTGGTCATGCTTTCGGATTTTAAAATGGGGCAGTTTGGTAAAGATTATAAACTAGAAATATTGGAAGGTCCCTTAGCTGGCTTGCACTCTAGAAGTATTGTTATTCTTGATGAAAATGGTAAAGTGACCTATACCGAGCAAGTAGCTGAAACGATTGATGAACCAAATTATAGGGCGGCGTTGGCTAGTTTATAATTTTTCGAACATAATGATACTGTTCATCACATGCTATTGTTCGTAAACAAAGGGTTATTGCATTAGGTCAAACCATAATATTGCACTAATGAAAAAACTAAGAAATGCGGCAGCCCTCCTTCTAATCTTAGGTTTGGCTTTAAAGTTCAAGCATTACCCAGGAGGTTCAGTGAGTTTGATAATTGGCGCTTTTTCGTTGGGCGTTTTTGGGTTTATTGAATTCGGCAGAAATTTAAACAAGAATCTTAGTTTGAGTTTTTTAAATCTGTCTATGGGTATTCTTTGCATTTCATTGCTTTTTAGAGTTCAATTTTATCCCGGTGCACTTACACTTTTTTATGTCGGGTTGCTTTCTTCTATTGCATGGCTCATCCTCATGGTTGGGAATCAGGTAAAACCAAAAATTAGAGATGGAATTATGCTTGTGTTTGTTGGATTTTGCATCTGGCTATCTTTTGTACCCACTCATAAAGTTCATTATTTTGTTTCAATGACAGAATTCTTAAACTCCGAATACCGAGACAAAGATTACTGGGGTTGGGACAAACAAAGTTGGTTTTTGTATTTGGATGAAAAATATGAAGAAGCCGAAGAAGCGAATAACAAAGCCTTAAGGGCTATTGAGCTGCATAAGAATGGAATTCCATTTAGTGAACCTGAAATGGAAGTCATGATAAATCTACACGGCGAAAAAATTAAGTCGCGAACTTGGGATACATTCTGATGTTGAGTTTTAATTTAAATAATTCATGCCTCAAAAAATAGCTGTTACTGGAGCCAGTGGGCATATAGGAAACGTGGTTTGCCGCGAGCTCATTAAAAGAGGACATGAGGTGCGCGCGCAATACCATTCGGATGCTCGCGCACTCGAAGGCCTGAGTTTGGAATTATTCCAAGGCACGGTACTCAACAAAGATGATTTAGCTATCCTACTCGAAGGCTGCGATTTTGTAATTCATTGCGCGGCTATTATCTCCATCAATGGCGACAAATCTGGAATCGTATTCAAAACAAATACGGAGGGTCCCGCAAACGTGCTAAGTGTGGCCATCGAAAAAGGCCTAAAAAAGATGGTTCACGTAAGCAGTGTACACGCAGTTGAAGACCTGCCCCATCACACCCCCTATGATGAGCTGCGGCCCTATAAAAAACAGGGTGCCTTTGCCTACGATTTTTCGAAAGCTACTGGCGAGCAACTTGTTTTGAATAATTCGAAAAACAAAGACATCGAAGTAGTGGTTGTGAGGCCTAGCTGTGTGGTTGGTCCATACGATTTTAAACCCTCTAAAATGGGCGGCGCACTGTATGATTTCTCACGTCAAAAATTACCAATTGTACCCCACGGCGGATACGATATTGTTGATGTGCGAGAGGTAGCTAATTCTGCGTGCAACGCCATTGCAAATGGAAAAAACGGCGAAGTGTATTTGTTGGCTGGGCGGTATCACAGTTTTAAGGAATTGGTAAAAATCATCCATAATATTCAGGGCGTTAGTCGGCCTATTCTGGTCACACCTGTTTGGGTTTTGTATCTGGCCCTTCCCTTCGCGTGGCTTTATAGCCAAATAATGGGCAATGATGCCGTTGTTACCATGGAATCCATTACTGCTATTAGAGATGGACATCCACAGATGAACCACGCCAAAGCCAAAGTCGAACTCGGGCATTCACCAAGGCCCATTTCGGAAACACTTTCTGACCTTTTTGAATGGATCAAATTTCAGCGTAAATGAGTGCCGAAGCCCTTTATTATTTAATCTATTGCTGGATCGGCATTGCCATCGCCACCCACGTGCTTTTGTACTTTGTGAAAGCCCCATTCGGCAGGCATACTTCTAAAAAATGGGGACCGAGTATCAACAACAAATGGGGCTGGTTTTTTATGGAATTGCCCTCGTTAAGTATCATGGTGTTCTTCCTCGTCAAAAGCCTCAGAGTACCAGAATCATTTGTGTGGATTCTGTTTTCACTTTGGATTATACATTACTTCAACCGAACGTTTATATATCCGCTGCGAATTAAAAATACTGAAAAAAAAATGCCGCTGTTTATCGTTTTCAATGGCATCTTTTTTAATGTAATCAACGCAGGAACCAACGGCTACTTCCTGGCAGAGATTGGGCCTATGCTTTACACCGAAAATTGGCTATTCAGTCCTCTATTTGTAGTTGGTTTGCTTTTCTTCGTTACGGGCATGTCCATCAATTTAAAGTCGGACAATATGCTTATAGGGTTACGGAAAAAAGGTGAAACGGGGTATCAAATTCCTCGTGGTTTTTTGTTCAAGTACATCTCCTCCCCCAACCTATTTGGTGAAATAATAGAGTGGACTGGGTTTGCCATTATGGCTTGGAACCTTCCAGCGCTGGGATTTGCTGTTTGGACTTTTGCGAATTTGGTGCCGCGTGCACTTAACCACCACGATTGGTACCAATCCCATTTTTCCGATTATCCAAAAGATCGGAAGGCGGTTTTTCCATTCATTTTATAAAGAAAGGCCTTACTCAGGTTCAACAAACATAGGCGGGTTTTCCACCTCCTCTGCCCCGTGAGTTAATGCCTTCAGTTTTTTCACTAGAATAAAAATCAAAATCCCAACGATTAAACAAGCGAGAGCAATTATGCCGAACGTCACCATCTCACCCGACTTTTGAGCAAATACCCCAAGCATACTTGCGGCTTTGTTTCCCAATCCTGTAATCGCAAAATAGGTTCCCATCATCAGACTTGCGTATTTGGCAGGGGCCAATTTGGTAATGAATGAAAGGGCCACCGGAGAAATGCTCAACTCAGCAACCACGTGCAGGAAGTAAGAAAATAATAGCCAATAAATCGGTGCCTTTCCTATCATGTTGATAGACGCATCGTAAACTGCTCCCATCAGTGCCAAAAAACTAACACTCATGATGATCATACCCACGGCCATTTTGAATACAGCCGACGATTCTTTACCCATATTACCCCATTTGAGCCAAAGCCAAGCCATGGGAGCGCCAATGAGCACCACATAAAAAGCATGAAGCGACTGAAACCAACTGGTAGGAATTTCATAGCCAAAAACAAAGCGATCTACACTGTCGCGGGCGTAGAGGTTCATAAGCCCTCCGGCCTGCTCATAAGCCGCCCAAAAAACAATAACAATCAGGAACGAAATAAGTAAAACGATCACACGGTCTTTTTCGAGTTTCGTAAGGGGCTGTGTGGCCAAATGGGCTTCGGTAGGCGATTGCTTGAGCAGGTTACCTACATCTTTTAAGTGCTTTCCCCCAAATACAAAAACCAGTTGGCCGATAATCATCCCAAACCCAGCAAGAGAAAAGCCTAAATGCCAGTCCACTTTTTCACCGAAATAGCCCACAAGCAAAGGTGCCGCAAGAGCGCCAATGTTAATTCCGATGTAAAACAAGGTAAATCCCGCATCCCGCTTGGCATCGCCTTTTTTGTAAAGCCCACCAACCATGGTGCTAATATTTGGCTTTAATAAGCCAACTCCGCACACGAGCAAAACAAGTCCTGAATAAAACATGGCCAAGCTGTCAACGGTAAGAGCAAATTGCCCTAGGATGATAAGAAGGCCACCAAAAATGACGGCCTTTTTTTGGCCTAGCCATTTATCGGCAGCCGCACCACCAAAAATTCCCATAAAATAAACCATCATGCCATAAGTTCCGTACAGCGACAAGGCCTCCGAACTCGTCCAACCCAACCCAGGATTGATTAAATCTGTGGTTTCGGCAGTGAGGTACAACACCAAAATGGCACGCATACCATAGTAGGAAAAACGCTCCCATAGCTCTGCAAAAAATAAAACAAATAATCCCTTGGGGTGACCTAAAACTGTGTCTTGCTGCATAGTTTACTATTTTTTTGAGGGAGGCTAAAGTATAAGTTTTATCAGTTGGTGATGCAAGCAATCAATAGCTTCAAATGTATCAAGCATCTTTTTTCTTGAACCATCAATATTGCTCTACAAAACCCAACACAAGGTTCTTTATAAAATACCATCTTTGGCCCCAATGAAATTTAGTGAATTAAATATATCTCCTGAGCTCGTAGAAGCTGTAGGTTACATGGGTTTTGAGAACTGTACACCCATACAAGAACAAGCTATTCCAAGCATTTTGGATGGAAAAGACCTTATTGGATGCGCCCAAACGGGTACTGGAAAAACAGCCGCCTTCCTCATTCCTATTCTTGAAAAATTGGCCAATTCGAAGCACAACAAAATTAAATGTCTGGTATTGGTGCCCACTAGGGAGCTTTGTCTTCAAATTGACGAGCAGGTGCAGGCCATTGGGTATTTTATGGGAATAAGTTGTATTCCAGTTTTCGGTGGTGGTGAAGGCGGCGATTTTTCTCAGCAGAAAAACGCGATTCAACAAGGAGCAGATATTATTATCGCTACTCCAGGTCGGTTGATCGCCCACATGAATTTAGGTTATGTTGATTTTTCAGGTCTTGAAGTCCTCATAATGGACGAAGCTGACAGAATGCTCGATATGGGTTTTATCGATGACATCAACAAGATCATTAAAACCTGCCCCACCAAGCGCCAAACACTTATGTTTTCGGCAACAATGGCTACTCAGATAAGGGTATTAGCTAAGCAGGTTTTAACGGATCCATTGCAGATTAATTTAGCCATCGCCAAACCTGCCGAGGGCGTAAACCAACAAATCTATTTGGTTCACGATTCTAAAAAAATTGAACTTCTTCTCAGAATTCTTGAAAAAGAGGACATCCAAAACATGATCATTTTCGCGTCGCGCAAGGAAATGGTAGACCAAATAGAACGTCAGCTTCAAAGAAAAAACCACTCCGCTAAAAGCTTACACTCGGGCCGCGAACAAGCGGAAAGACAAGAAAGACTCAGGGAATTCAAAGCCGGAAATCTGCAAATATTAGTGGCTACGGATGTGCTTAGCCGAGGAATTGATATTGATGGATTGAGCCACGTACTCAACTTCGATATGCCAAACGATGCTGCCGATTATGTACATCGGGTGGGCAGAACAGCTAGGGCGGATAAAAAAGGTACCGCCATTTCATTTGTAAATCAGGCAGACCAATTAAAGCTGATGAATGTAGAAGAATTGATCGAGAAACCGCTTGAGAAACTCAATACCCCAGAAGACATAGGCGAGTCGCCTGCTTATGACCCAGAATCGCTGCTGAAACAAAAAGGAAGAAGCAGTGGAAAAGATCGAAAGGGTGGGAAGTCAAACTTTAAAGGAAAACGCCCTGAAGGATCTGGTCCTCATACAAACAAGGGTGGCGGGAAAAAACCTTGGTTTAAGAAAAAATCAAAGGGTGGTTCAAATTCTGGAAACAAACAATCGGCTTAAAAAGTTACCATAAAAACAAAAGATGATGAGCGATTTTTAGATATTCTTGGCGAATCGTTTTTCCTCTTTTTAATACATAAACCTCCTCTTTTTCCATTTCATACATTTCGGGGCTCATTTTAGCGACTTTAAAACCTCCATTCCATATTTTGCAGCACACAACCCAACAACGCAGCTGGTGGAATGGAGAAGTGCATATAATCGCCTCTGAAAGCCCTAACGAATCTGCTATGAGAAGAGAATTTGTAAAATTATCTACCGTGCTCATACTAAGCGTATCCCAAATGATGTCAGATGAATCTATTTTCCACTCGTGAATCATGCGATGAACGAATCGCTTTCTTTCATGAGGAAAACATGTTCCTTCGGATAAAATGAGTTTTCTTTTTTTAATTTGATAAAGCGCACTCGCCAAGTTGAGCCGCTCTTCGGTGCCTCTTCCGGGATTACAACCGCTACCTGGCACAATCAACACATCCCCATAATCCGATTTTATCTCTTGTCCAATGGCCAGTGGAAATTGAGCAATTTTCACCTTGGTAGGGTAAGCCAAATGATCAAACAAACTCCAGCCACCCCAAATACTGATGACAAATGTCAAAAGCGAAATAAGGAACAATTGTTTTTTTATCGATTTACCTTTCATAAATAAGGTGAAGTCATTCTTTTGAATTCATTAATCCACAAATCTAATCGCAGCTTTTACAATAAGCCTGCAAATAAGTAATTTCCCCACGTGAAGTTTTTAATAGTTTGGTTTGGTGTTTTTATTGGGTTTGCCGCTAGCGCTCAAAATTATTATTCACCCGATGTAACTTCTAAAATATACACGAATCTGAACCAAGCGTTAAACGAAAGGGAAAGGGTTTTTAGGCTCGACTTAAGCGAACAAAATTTATCTGCAATTCCACTTGGTGTATTTGAATTTAACAACCTGGAGTCGCTTATTCTTGACGGAAACAAAATAACAAGTCTTAAGTTTCTTCCCAACCAGCTGCCTCGCTTAAAGTATTTGAGCCTCAAGAGAAACAAAATTCGAAAATTTCATATTCCAAAAAATTGCCTTGATATGCTCTCGGAGCTTTACCTCGACCAAAATGAACTCATCGAATTTCCTCAAATAACAAACCCAATGGTTAACCTCATTGCCTTGTCACTATCCCAAAATTACATCAACGAATTGCCCAGAGACGCGCTCTCCCTCACAAGACTACGATTTTTAACTTTAGACTCAAACCCATTAAAAAATCCAGAATTAGCTTTCGATTATTCATCCTACTTGGAACGCTTGAGTATGTATCAAACAGGATTAAAAAAACTTCCTCGGTCTTACATCTTTAAAAACATGACCAAACTTGTAATAAGTGGAAATACCATTGATTATAAAACAATTGATGCATCTCGTTTTTTGAAAGTTGAATATTTGGATATCAGCTACGTACCCTTAATCAACATGGAAGATTTTATATCAATTACTCAGTTTAAAAACCTAAAATATTTAGTAGCCGAAGATATTGGAATGACTTCACTCATGCCCGAGATAGCCAACTTAAAAAAGCTTCGAGAAGCTACTTTTTTAAACAACCAGCTTACCACGTTGCCTGAGGAAATATTCAAACTAAAATTGAAAACGATTCATTTGGAATACAACCCCATTTCAAAGACTACCATTGAACTCATTCAACAAAACATGCCAAAAACTAAGGTATTTTTTAGCCCATAAATGGAAATCAAAATTTTAGTAATTTAGCATGAACTAAAACCTTAGAGCATGGCGAACATACATCTCTTCAGAATTCCAAGCAGGTCTTCGCTCCTACTTAAAATGAAGGTTTTGATCAATGACAATAAATTCTACATGCTCTCTAATCAATATCTTGTAGTTCCATGCCGTGAAGATTCCATTCGTATTTCTTGTAGCCTTTTTCCTTCTAAATAAAAAATCTCGATTGACCATTCAAACAGCGCCAGTGATGATCTATTTCTTATAACGGATATGAATCCCAATCTTGGCATTTCAATAACCGATTTTATAGGCAGGTCGAAAGCCCTTAGAATTCGTGTTGTCGATAGGAATGAGTTTGAAAACCAAATGGAATTATATGCTAAGCTAGATCAGGTGAAGACATTCGTAGGCTATGGCTTTGACCTTATTTCGTGCTATTTCGCGGGGTTATTCCTTTTGAGATATTCCATTGTTTGCGGTGTGGAATTCCATCCGTGGATGTTTTTTTTAGTGGGTAGTAGCCTTGCAATACTGGTTTCGGTTTACGCAAGAAAAAAAATGCCAGATCTTAGCTATATCTTCCTAAAAAGGAACGGATTAGTTTCCTTAATGGCAGCAGTGGCGCTGTTTCTCTATAACCCGTCTGAGGCCATAATTCCTTTGCTGGCAACAGCTATTTTTGCTTTAATGTTTACATATTCGAAGAATGGTCAGTTTATTATATGAAGATGGAAGCTTTTTTCCAATTCATGAATGTATACAAATAAAAAAGGCTCCAGAAGGAGCCTTTTCTTATATAGTTTGTTTTGTTTATCTATCACCAATATTGGTAAATGGTCGCGCTTTGGCACCTGTGTATATTTGGCGTGGTCTACCAATTGGCTCATTATTCTCACGCATTTCTTTCCACTGAGCTATCCAACCTGGTAATCTTCCCAAAGCAAACATTACTGTAAACATTTGGGTAGGTATTCCCAACGCTCGATAGATAATTCCTGAATAGAAATCTACGTTTGGATAAAGTTTTCTTTCTACGAAATATGGATCGCTCAAGGCAACCTCTTCCAATCCTTTGGCAATTTCCAAAACTGGATCATTCACACCCAATTTCGCCAATACAGAATCCGCTGCTTTTTTGATAATCTTAGCTCGAGGATCGAAGTTTTTATACACCCGGTGTCCAAATCCCATTAATCTAAATGGATCGTCTTTGTCTTTTGCTTTATCCATGAATTTCTGAACACCACCGCCATCTTTTCTGATAGCTTCAAGCATTTCAATCACAGCTTGATTGGCGCCACCGTGTAAAGGCCCCCAAAGAGCAGAAATTCCAGCAGAAATGGCGCTATACAAACTTGCGTGACTTGATCCTACAATTCTCACAGTAGAAGTAGAGCAGTTTTGTTCGTGATCGGCGTGAAGAATTAATAGTTTGTTTAAGGCATCAGCCACTACTGAATCTGCCTTATAAACATCAGATGGAATGGCAAACATCATCTTCAAAAAGTTGGAGCAATAGTCCAAGCTATTATCAGGATAGTTTACAGGATGCCCCAATTCGTTTTTATAAGCCCATGCTGCGATAGTGGGCATTTTAGCAAGAATGCGAATCACACTCAAATAAACTTGGTCAGCAGACCTATTAGGGTCTAATGATTCGGGGTAAAAAGCAGTAAGCGAACTAATCAATGAAGACAACACACCCATTGGATGAGATTTCGAAGGAAATCCATCAAGTATGTTTTTTATTTCCTCATGAACCAGGGTATGCTTGGTGATGTCGGCATTAAATTTCTCAAATTCTGATTTTGTTGGAAGCTCTCCGAAAATTAATAGATAAGCCACTTCAAGAAATGAAGCGCTCTCGGCTAACTCTTCAATGGAGTAACCACGGTACCGAAGAATTCCTTCTTCTCCATCCAAAAATGTAATTGCACTCGTTGTCGCACCCGTATTTTTATAACCAAAATCAAGGGTAATCAAACCGCTTTCGGCTCTAAGTTTACTAATATCTACAGCCTTTTCATTTTCTGTACCTTCTATTACTGGTAACTCATACGACTGTCCATTATACGTAATGATTGCTTTGTCCGACATTTTCCTTCTCTACTTTTTTCTAACCTTAATCTATTTAATTCCACTTCGCTGGGTGGTCTTGGCGAAAATACATCGTAGTCATGACAAATCCTAGTGACAATAGTTTACAAAAATCTGAAATTTTTTCCCAAAAACTGAGCATCAAGTCCCAACTCCTCTTCAATCCTCAACAATTGATTGTATTTGGCGATCCTATCAGAGCGAGAAGCAGAGCCTGTTTTTATTTGTCCAGTACCCAGTGCCACGGCAAGATCGGCAATGGTAGTATCTTCCGTTTCACCAGATCGGTGACTCATTACTGATGTATAAGAATTGCGATGCGCTAAATTCACCGCGTTCACTGTTTCGGTTAAAGTACCTATTTGATTTACCTTAACTAAAATTGAATTTGCAACTCCTTTTTCGATTCCATCGGCCAATCTAGAAGCGTTCGTTACAAACAAATCATCTCCCACCAATTGAATTTTGTCTCCTGTAAGGTCAGTTAAGTACTTCCATCCTGCCCAATCATCTTCAGCCATACCATCTTCTATTGAAACAATCGGATATTTTTTACACCAATTAGCCCAATATTCCGCCATTTCGTTCGAAGTAAGTTTGCGACCATCACTTTTGTGAAAATGGTAAACCCCTTCTTTGGCATTATAGAACTCGCTTGATGCAGGATCTAACGCAATGTGAATGTCCTCGCCTGGTTTGTATCCCGCCTTTTCAATCGCTTTTAATACATATTCAATGGCTTCTTCGTTCGAACCTAGATTTGGTGCAAAACCACCTTCATCACCCACATTTGTAGAATGTCCTGCAGATTTCAATACACCTTTTAGGGCATGGAATACTTCAACTCCCATCCTAAGTGATTCGGAAAAACTTTCTGCGCCAAATGGCATAACCATAAATTCTTGAAAGTCGATTTTATTGTCAGCATGTGAACCACCATTTAGAATATTCATCATCGGCACAGGCAGTAGATTAGCATTCACTCCTCCAACGTATCGATACAGGGGCAAGCCGTGAAAATCTGCTGCAGCTTTGGCGCATGCCAGCGACACTCCTAAAATAGCATTAGCTCCCAACTTACCCTTGTTAAATGAGCCGTCAGCCTCAATCATTATGCGATCAATTTCACTTTGATTGGCTACATCAATTCCTATAAGCGCATCATAAATTGTTTCGTTCACATTGTCCACCGCATTAAGCACACCTTTGCCTAAATAGATAGAAGGGTTTTCATCGCGTAATTCTGCTGCTTCGTGAACTCCAGTAGAAGCTCCAGAAGGAACTGCGGCACGACCAAACGCACCACTTTCTGTCATTACATCAACCTCTACAGTTGGATTTCCCCTTGAGTCTAATACTTGCCTTGCTGTAATATCAATTATTGCACTCATGCCTTTGTTTTATTTGGATTTATGTGTTCTAATATTTTCAATAAACTGGTCGAATAAATAGCGGCTATCATTTGGTCCGGCCGATGATTCGGGGTGGAATTGAACCGAAAATACGGGCATACCCTTAATAGAAAAACCGGCTAAACTGTTATCATTCAAATGTTGGTGGGTAATTTCGATGTCCTCTCGGTTTTGCGCTGAGTCCCAGTCAACTACAAAGCCGTGATTCTGAGAAGTTACCTCACATTTACCCGTGATTAAATTCTTTACAGGATGATTTACCCCTCGATGACCGTTGTGCATTTTTATGGTTTTTAATCCCTGTGAAATGGCCAGAATTTGGTGTCCTAAACATATTCCAAATACAGGTTTCCCAGAATTTGCGATTTGATGAATGGTTTTAGTTTCGTTGGGCATAGCTGATGGATCGCCAGGTCCATTAGACAGCATGTAGGCATCAGCATTCCATTTTTCCATTTCAGCAAAGCTGGTGTTGTAAGGAAAAACCTTTAAATAAGCTCCTCGTTCCACCAAACAACGCAGAATATTTTTTTTGACTCCTAAATCAAGAACCGCAATTCTCAGAGTCGCATTTTCATCGCCAAAAAAATAAGGTTCCTTGCATGATACCTTAGAGCTTAGCTCCAAACCATCCATGGAAGGAACAAGGTTCAATTTGTTTTTTAGTTCAGACAAATCTTCAATCTCCGATGAAATTATAGCATTCATCGCGCCCGATTGGCGAATGTGTCTGGTAAGCGCCCTGGTATCTACATCTGAAATTCCGACTTTGCCGTTCTCCACAAAATAATCTTGGAGACTTGCATATCCAGCGGGTCTCGAATATTCTTGTGAAAACTTTTTACATACCAGACCTTCGATTTTTATGCCTTCAGATTCAACATCATTATGAGCCACACCATAATTTCCAACGTGAGAAGGTGTCAGTAACAAAATCTGCCCGAAATAGGATGGATCAGTAAAAATTTCTTGATAACCGGTCATGCCAGTATTAAAGGCTATTTCTCCTGTTGCAGTTCCAATCTTGCCAACTGCCTTACCCCTATATACTGTTCCGTCTTGGAGCAGCAATATGGCATCTTTTCGTTCTTGATACTTCATCTATTTCTAAGCAAAAAAAAAGGACAAAACGCAAACGGCTTTATCCTTCTATTTTTAATTTATTTTTCAAGGAAATCTACTCTTGGCTATCCTTTTTTTCTTCCGCGCTTTTATCGTCAGACTTTGCCTCAGCCTTTGGCGCCTCAGCTTCTGCTGCAGGGGCCTCAGCCTTCGGTGCTTTAGGAGCTTCTTCTTCAACTACCTCAACTGCCTCTTCAATTTTAGCCTTTGGAGTTACCTTAGGAGCTGCAGTTTCTGCAGTACTACCAGTACCTCTTCGGCTTCTACGGGTTTTCTTCTTTTCTTCTTTTCCGTAGATTTCGTTGAAGTCAACCAATTCGATCATTGCCATTTCGGCACCGTCACCTTTTCTAGAACCGATTTTGATGATGCGGGTATAACCACCTGGTCTATCAGCAATTTTTGGAGCCACATCTCTAAACAGTTCAGCAACTACCTCTTTATTTTGTAGAATACTAAATACAATTCTTCTAGAGTGGGTAGAGTCTGTTTTGCACTTCGTCAAAATAGGTTCTACATATCGTCTTAATGCTCTGGCTTTAGGAAGCGTTGTGCTTATCCTTTTGTGCTCGATTAACGAACACGCCATGTTAGAAAGCATTGCACTACGGTGCGCCGCATTTTTTCCAACCTTTAGTATTTTGTTATTGTGTCTCATGATATATGTGTCGTGTCAGTGAAATTAGTCCTTATCTAATTTATATTTAGATAGATTCATTCCGAAAGACAATCCTTTATTCTCAACTAATTCTTCCAATTCAGTTAGCGATTTTTTACCGAAGTTTCTGAACTTAAGCATGTCGTTCTTGTCAAATTGAACCAAGTCACCAAGGGTGTCAATTTCAGCTGCCTTAAGGCAATTGAGAGCTCTAACACTTAGGTCAAGGTCAACCAATTTAGACTTCAACAATTGACGCATGTGAAGCGAAGTTTCATCAAATTCTTCTTCAGATGCTGTTTCATGTGAATCCAAAGTAATTTTCTCATCAGAGAACAACATGAAATGGTGAATCAAAATCTTAGCTGCTTCTTTCAATGCTTCCTTAGGGTGAATTGACCCATCAGTTTCGATATCTACAATCAATTTCTCATAATCCGTTTTTTGCTCAACCCTGTAATTCTCTACAGCGTATTTTACATTGCGAATTGGAGTGAAAATAGAATCAATAGCAATCATTCCGATGGTACCATCAACACGGTTTTCTTCTGCAGGAACATAACCTCTTCCCTTGTTGACAACCAATTCAAGTTGAATTTCTACAGATTCGTTCATCGTAGCGATAATCAAATCAGGATTAAGCACTTGAAAAGCAGAAGTAAACTGTCCAATATCTCCAGCAGTCAAGTGTTTTTTGCCGCTTACACGCACATTCACTTTTTCACTATTGATATCTTCAATTTGCTGCTTGAATCTAACTTGTTTTAAGTTAAGTACAATTTCGGTAATATCTTCCGCAACTCCCTTAATAGTAGAGAATTCGTGGTCAACACCTTCAATTTTAATTGCTGTTACAGCAAATCCTTCCAAAGAAGAAAGTAAAATTCTTCTAAGAGAATTTCCAACTGTTATACCGTAACCAGGCTCCAATGGTCTGAATTCAAACTGACCATTTTTATCATCGGAGTCGATCATTATTACCTTATCAGGCTTCTGAAAATCTAAGATTGCCATAGGGTTCTTGGGATTTCTTTTAATTATTATTTAGAATATAATTCGACGATTAGCTGCTCCTTAATGTTCTCAGGAATATCTTCTCGGTTTGGATTCTGAACGAAAGTACCAGATAGGGTTTCTTTGTTAAAATCTAACCAAGGATACTTGCTTGCATTAGAAGTAGAAACAGAGGCACGAACAACCTCTAGCGATTTTGAACGCTCTCTTACTGCTACTACATCACCAGGACGCAAGGTATAGGAAGGAATATTAACCACATCTCCGTTAACGGTAATGTGACGGTGATTCACTAACTGACGCGCACCTCTTCTTGTATTAGATATGCCCATTCGGAATACGGTGTTGTCCAATCTTGCTTCGCAAAACATCAACAACAATTCACCAGTAATACCTTTAGAACTAGACGCTCTATGAAATATGTTAGCGAATTGACGCTCCAATATTCCATAAGTATACTTAGCTTTTTGTTTTTCGGCTAACTGAATAGCGTACTCGCTTTGCTTCATCCTTCTTTTGTTAGGACCATGCATCCCAGGAGGATAGCCTTTTCTATCTAACGCCTTATCCGGACCAAAGATTGGATCACTAAATCTTCGCGCAATTTTTGATTTCGGGCCTCTATATCTTGCCATTTCTTGCTATTTACTATTTATCGAGAATTAAACTCTTCTTCTTTTTGGAGGACGACATCCATTATGTGGAAGTGGTGTAATATCCACAATCTCCAACACTTGAATACCTGCATTGTGAATACTTCTAATTGCAGATTCTCTACCTGCACCAGGACCTTTCACAAACAATTTAACTTTTCTCAAGCCTGCATCAAATGCTGTTTTCGAAGCATCGTTTGCCGCCATTTGAGCTGCGTAAGGAGTGTTCTTTTTAGAACCTCTAAATCCCATTTTACCAGCTGACGCCCATGAGATTGTTTGTCCTTGCGAATTTGTAAGAGTAATGATAATGTTGTTAAATGAAGCCTTAATGTGCGCTTCACCCTGTGCATCAATCTTTACTTTATACTTCTTTACTGTAGACTTAGCCATATCAATTCTTATTTAGAAGGCATCTTTTTATTTGCAATCGTTTTTCTCTTACCCTTTCTTGTTCGGCTGTTGTTCTTGGTTCTTTGTCCTCGAAGTGGCAAACCAGATCTATGTCGGATTCCACGGTAGCAACCAATATCCATCAATCGCTTGATATTCAATTGAGTTTCCGAACGAAGCGCTCCTTCCACCTTCAACGTTGTGTTGATGTAATTTCTAATTGCAGCTAATTCATCATCACTCCAATCCGAAACCTTCGTGTTTTGATCGACTTTGCTACTTTCCAAAATTTGTTCAGCCTTAGTGCGGCCAATACCGTAGATGTAGGTAAGTCCTATCACCCCTCTTTTGTTTTTTGGTAAATCTACTCCTGCTATCCTAGCCATAATAATCCTTGATTAACCTTGTCTTTGTTTGAACTTAGGGTTCTTTTTATTGATTACATATAAACGTCCTTTTCTTCGAACGATCTTGCAATCTTCACTTCTCTTTTTTATTGATGCTCTTACTTTCATCAGTCCTCTTTATTTATATCTAAAGGATATTCTCCCTTTTGTCAAATCATACGGTGACATTTCCACCTTTACCCTATCTCCGGGTAAAATTTTTATGTAGTGCATTCTCATTTTACCCGAGATATGCGCAGTTATTATATGTCCATTTTCTAGTTCAACCCTGAACATGGCATTAGATAGCGCTTCTATTATAGTTCCATCTTGCTCTATCGAGGACTGTTTAGGCATATATTTTACTCTTTAATACTTTTTCAATTTCATCAAAACTGGACAATACGTCCGCTTTTCCTTCTCTAATGGCAACATCATGCTCAAAATGAGCCGATGGTTTGCCATCTCTTGTACTTATGGTCCAACCATCCTTCGATTGCTTGACCTGTCGTCCACCCATGTTAATCATAGGCTCTATTGCTATAGTCATTCCTGGTCTGAGTTGTTTTCCCCTTCCTCTTGAACCAAAGTTCGGAACTTCAGGACCTTCGTGTAGGCTTTTTCCAAGGCCGTGACCAACTAGTTCTCTAACTACACCATAGCCATTCGATTCGGCATGAAACTGAACAGCGTGACTAATGTCTCCTATTCGATTTCCAGCTTTGGCTTGTTCAATTGCTAAGTACAAAGATTCCTTTGTAACCTTGAGCAAGCGACTTACTTCCTCCGATACTTCACCAATGGCAAAAGTATAAGCCGAATCACCCCAATAACTATTAAGAACGACGCCACAATCAACTGAGGCAATATCCCCGCTTTCAAGTGGCCGATCAGTTGGAATTCCATGTACTACTTGTTCATTTACCGAAATGCACAAGGAGTTTGGGAATCCTCCGTGACCCTTAAAACCAGGAATGGCACCATGATCTCTGATAAACTCTTCAGCTATCTTATCTAATGCTAAGGGTGTAATCCCCGGTTCAATAACCTTGGCCACCTCGGCCAACGTTTTTCCTACAAGCAAACAACTCTCACGTAGGATCTCAATTTCTTCCTCAGTTTTATAAAAAATCTGAGCCATTACTGAGCTACTCCATACGTGTTGGCAGATGAACGACCGCTAATGCGACCGGATTTCATCAAACCATCATACTGTCTCATCAACAAATGACTTTCAATTTGTTGAAGCGTATCCAATATTACCCCTACCATAATGAGCAGAGATGTACCTCCAAAAAAGTAGGCAAATCCTGAGCTTACTCCAGCTATCATAGCAAAGGCGGGTAATATTGAAATAATTGCCAAGAAAACAGATCCAGGCAATGTAATTCGAGACATTACATTATCAATAAAATCAGCTGTTTCCTTCCCAGGCCTTACGCCAGGAATAAAACCGCCATTTTTCTTTAAATCATCAGCCATCTGGTTTGGGTTTATGGTAATAGCTGTATAAAAATACGTGAAAGCTATAATCAATACAGCAAACACAAGGTTGTACCAAAATCCAGTAATATCGGCAAAAGCGGCAGCAAAGCCTGTTAAGGCATCCGTTTCTGCAAATCCTACAATTGACATGGGGACAAACATTAAAGCTTGCGCAAAAATGATAGGCATTACTCCTGCAGCATTTACTTTTAATGGTAAATACTGACGCGCTCCGCCGTATTCTCTGCTTCCTACAACATTTTTTGCAAAATTAATTGGCACTCTACGCACTCCTTGAACCAATAGAATTGTGGCAATAGTAACCAATAACAGGAATACCATTTCTACAAGGAACATAACTAGTCCACCGGCACCCATTCTCGCTTGAAATTCAAAAGCTAATGAAGTCGGTAAGTTTGCAATAATTCCAATCATAATCAACAGTGAAATACCATTACCCAGTCCTTTATCGGTAATTTTTTCTCCCAACCACATAACGAACATGGTTCCAGTAATAAGCAATACAATGGAGCTAATCCAAAAGAACGTGCCGTCAGCAACAACCGCATTAGAAGGAATTTGCGTGGCAATATAGCTTGGCGCCTGAGCCAAACAAATAGCTATTGTAAGCAACCTCGTCCATTGATTGATCTTTTTACGGCCGCTTTCTCCTTCTTTTTGTAGCTTGGCAAATTGAGGAATCGCAATTCCCAAAAGTTGCATTACAATCGAAGCAGATATATAAGGCATGATACCTAATGCAAAAACAGAAGCCCTGCTAAATGCACCTCCTGCAAACATATTAAGCAATGCCGCCAATCCCTGAGCTTGTGAAGCGCTAGCTTGAAGAGCCACAGAATCAACTCCTGGAAGAACTATAAAAGAACCCAAACGATAAATCAAAAGAAATCCCAGGGTATTTAGAATTCTTACCCTAAGATCTTCAATCTTATAAATGTTCTTGAAAGTTTCTATTATCCGCTTCATCTATTCTTAGTCTTATAGGCTAATAGCCTCTCCGCCTTTATCTTCAATTGCTTTTTTCGCTGCTTCAGAAAATGCGTTCGCTGAAACTTTCAATTTAGCGCTCAATTCGCCCTTAGCTAGTATTTTAATCAAATCATTCTTTGAAACAAGTCCGTTTTCAATTAAAACTTCTTTTGTTACTTCAGCGATTTTTTTATCTGCTAAAATTTGAAGAGTGCTCAAATTCACAATTCTGTATTCCTTTCGGTTAACGTTCTTAAATCCAAATTTAGGAACACGTCTTTGAAGCGGCATTTGACCACCTTCAAAACCGATTTTCTTTGAATATCCCGACCTAGATTGAGCACCTTTATGCCCTTTAGAAGCCGTTCCACCTGAACCACTACCTTCTCCTCTTCCGAGTCGCTTAGTGTTTTTCTTTATTGAACCTTTTGCAGGCTTTAGTTCGTGTAATTTCATGTTTACGTTGAGCTAAATTATTTAACCTCCTCGGTTTCAACGAGGTGTTTTACTTTAGTAATCATTCCCATAATCTGAGGTGTCATGTTATGTTCAACCGTCTGATTCAATTTTCGAAGACCAAGAGCAACTAAAGTTGCCTTTTGTCTTTGGGGTCTTTTTATTGCAGCTCTTACCTGCGTTATCTTAATTTTTCCAGCCATCACTTTAATCTTAGCCGTTAAATACTTTATCCATAGAAATTCCTCTATTCTGTGCAACGGTTTGAGGGTCTCTCAATTGTACCAGTGCTGCCAAAGTTGCTTTAACCACATTTTGTGGATTAGAAGAACCCTTTGATTTGGCAAGTACATCGGTAATACCCACACTCTCTAATACGGCACGCATAGATCCTCCAGCGATAACACCTGTACCATGAGCTGCTGGTTGAATATACACGAGAGATCCACCAAATCTGGCCAACTGTGCATGAGGAATTGTTCCTTTCAAAATTGGAACTTTAACCAAGTTCTTCTTGGCATCGTCAATTCCTTTAGCAATAGCCGAAGTAACTTCTTTTGCCTTACCAAAACCATATCCAACAACACCGCTTTCATTTCCCACTACTACTAGGGCAGAAAAACTAAATGTACGTCCCCCTTTGGTAACTTTAGTTACACGATTAATGTGTACCAAACGATCTTTCAACTCAATTTCGCTAGAGCGAATTCTTTTAATGTTTGCGTTTGCCATTGCTTAAAATTTAAGGCCTCCTTCACGAGCAGCTTCGGCAAATGCCTTCACCCTTCCGTGATATAAATAACCGTTTCTATCAAATTTAACTGTTTCAAAACCAGAGGCCTTAGATAACTCTGCTATTGATTTTCCTACAGTAATTGCTTGCTCTATTTTAGTTCCCTTGGCATCTTTATTCTTCAATGAAGAAGAAGATAAAATTGTTTTGCCATTTGAATCATCAATCAATTGAGCGTAGAATTCTTTGTTGCTACGAAATACTGCCAATCTAGGTGTTTCTGCAGTACCTTGAACACTTTTGCGAGAACGTTTTTTTATTCTCAGACGTCTTTCTTCCTTATTAAGTGCCATTTTTCTTATTTTTTAGCAGCAGTTTTACCAGCTTTTCTACGAATAGATTCGCCCATATATTTAATTCCTTTGCCCTTGTATGGTTCTGGTTTTCTCATTGCTCTAATTTTAGAAGCTACCATGCCAAGCAACTGCTTATCATGAGACTCTAATGAAATTACGGGAGCTTTTCCTCTTTCGGTTTCAGTCGAAACTTTTATCTCATTTGGGAGCTCTATAAGAACGTTGTGTGAGTATCCAATAACCAGCTCCAACTGTTGCCCAGTAGAAGTTGCTCTAAAACCAACTCCATTGAGTTCAAGTTGTTTTTTGTATCCTTTGGATACGCCTTCAACCATGTTGTTGATTAAAGCTCGATACAACCCGTGACGCGCTTTTGATTCTTTCGAATCATCTTTTCTCGTTACTTGTAGCATGTTTCCATTAACTTTTGCAGTAACGTGATCTGAAATTACCTGTACTAACTCCCCTTTGGGGCCCTTAACACGCACAACAGCATCGTTTACCTCTACTGTTATGTTTTCAGGAATCTCTATCGGTGAATTTCCAACCCTAGACATTTTCTAATCTTTATTTTTTTAATATACGTAGCAAAGAACTTCCCCACCAACATTTCGTTGACGCGCTTCCTTGTCTGTCATTAGACCTTGAGAAGTAGACACTATGGCTACTCCCAGTCCATTAAGAATTCTTGGCAAATCTTTCGAGCTCGAATGTTTTCTCAAACCTGGCTTAGATACACGTTGAATATCTCTTATTGCGGGAACCTTGTCCAACTCACCATATTTCAGGGCGATCTTAATTGTTCCTTGTGGACCGTTTTCCTCGAATTTATAATTCAAGATATATCCTTTTTCGAAAAGGATTTTGGTAATTTCCTTCTTTACATTAGATGCAGGAATTTCAACTACCTTATGACGAGCGCCTAACGCATTACGCACTCTTGTCAAATAATCTGCTATTGGATCTGTATACATTTCTTAATCCTTATTGTGTATTACCAGCTTGCTTTAGTTACCCCAGGTATTAAACCTTGAGATGCCATTTCGCGGAATGTTACCCTTGAAATTCCAAAAGTTCTCATATAACCTCTTGGTCTTCCTGTTAATTTACATCTGTTGTGTAACCTAACTTTTGAAGAATTTTTTGGCATTTTTTGAAGTGCCTCCCAATCTCCAGCCTCTTTAAGAGCTGCTCTTTTATCAGCATAGCGAGCTACCATTCTTTCTCTCTTGCGCTCTCTGGCTTTCATCGATTCTTTCGCCATCTCTTCTTATTTTTTAAAGGGTAATCCAAATTCTGTTAACAATGCTCTTGCTTCTTCATCAGTCGGAGCAGAGGTCACAAATGTTATGTCCATTCCATTGATCTCATTGATTTTATCAATATCAATTTCTGGAAATATAATTTGCTCTTTTATCCCTAAAGTATAATTACCACGACCATCAAAGCCAGTAGTACTTACTCCTCTGAAATCTCTGGTTCTTGGTAGGGCTAAAGAGATAAATCTGTCCAAAAATTCGTACATTCTCTCTCCTCTCAAGGTTACTTTAGCTCCAATGGGCATACCTTTTCTCAACTTGAAGTTAGACACGTCCTTTTTAGCCTTAGTAGTAACAGGCTTTTGGCCAGTTATTAATGCCATTTCAGCAAGGGCATTTTCTAATATTTTCTTATCTGAGGTAGCCTTACCTAAACCTTGGCTCAAAACAATCTTTTCGAGCTTAGGTGCTTGCATAGGAGTAGTATACTTAAATTTTTCAATCAAACTTGAAACAATTCGAGTTTGATACTCTTCTTTCATTCTAAGTTTATACATCTTAAATTTCCTCCCCTGATTTTTTAGAAATTCTTACAGACTTTCCTGCCTTATTAACTCCTCTAGAAATCTTAGTCACATTATCCTTAGCATCAATTAGCATAAGGTTAGAAATGTTTATAGTTCCTTCTTTTTCTATGATTCCACCTTCAGGACTCTGCGCACTAGGCTTTTTGTGAAGTTTAATCATGTTTACACCCTCCACAGTAGCGCGATATTTACTAGCATCAATAGCAAGAACACGTCCGGTAGACCCTTTGCTATCGCCAGCAATAACTTTTACGTTATCTCCTTTTTTGATATTTAATTTCATCTTAATTTTAATATCTTAAAGCACTTCAGGTGCAAGTGAAACAATTTTCATGAATTGCTTTTCACGGAGCTCACGAGCCACAGGACCAAAAATCCTTGTACCTCTTATTTCGCCAGTGGTATTAAGCAATACACACGCGTTATTATCAAATCTGATGTAAGATCCATCAGCTCTTCTAACTTCTTTTTTGGTGCGAACGATTACTGCTTTTGAAACAGTACCCTTCTTTACGTTTCCTGAAGGCATTGCATCCTTAATGGAAACCACAATTTTATCACCTACAGAGGCGTACCTTCTTTTGGTACCTCCTAATACTCTAATGCAAAGAACTTCTTTCGCTCCGCTGTTATCGGCTACTTCGAGTCTGCTTTCTTGCTGAATCATTGTAAATTCTATTTATAAAATCGAAGAAATTACTTCGCTTTTTCTAATATTTCGGTCATTCTCCATCGCTTCGTCTTCGACAATGGGCGAGTTTCCATTATTTTTACGGTGTCTCCAACTCCGCACTCATCTTTTTCATCGTGAGCAGCAAACTTTTTAGAATGCTTCACGAATTTCCCGTATTTGGGGTGTCTAATCTTTCTTTCAACCGAAACAACGATTGACTTGTTCATTGCAGTACTTACTACAACCCCTACTCTTTCTTTTCTGAGATTCCTTTGCACCATCGTAATTATTTTGATTGCTCTCGCTCTCTTTTGCCTATTTCCGTTTGCAAACGGGCAATGTTTCTTCTTTTATTTCGCAAAATCATTGGGTTCTCTAATTGAGAAACCACGTGATTCAATTTCAACTTTTGAACTGAATCCTTTTCGTCAGCAAGTCGCTCGTGCAACTCTTCTGTCTTAAGTTCTAGTATTTCAGACTGCTTCATGTTTACGCTTGATAATCGTTACGAATTACAACTCTACAAACTACTGGTAATTTCTGAGCTGCAAGTCTTAGTGCCTCTCTAGCTGTTTTTTCATCAACACCGTCGATTTCAAACAAAATTCTACCTGGCTTAATCTTAGCCACCCAGTGATCTAAAGCTCCTTTTCCTTTACCCATTCGTACCTCAGCTGGCTTAGAAGTGATAGGGGTATCTGGGAAAATACGAATCCAAACTTGACCTTCTCTCTTCATATAACGTGTAACCGCAATTCTCGCAGACTCTATTTGTCTACTAGTAAGGCGACCCATTACCTCAGTCTTGATACCGAAGGTTCCGAAGGCTAAAGTTGCTCCTCTTTGAGCAGTACCTTTAATCCTACCTTTTTGTACTTTTCTGTGCTTAACTTTTCTCGGTTGTAACATCTTTATTTCGTTTTAATCGACCAGGGTATTAAGCCTTTCTTTTTCTAAATCTTTGCTTAACAGGGCCCTTCTTAGCCTTCTCCACAATTGGAGATAAATCTCTTTTTCCTAGAACTTCACCATTGCAAATCCATACCTTAACACCAATTCTACCATAAGTAGTATGGGCCTCTCCTAAAGCGTAATCAATATCCGCTCTAAAAGTGTGTAAAGGTGTACGACCTTCTTTGTAATGTTCTGTTCTGGCCATCTCAGCACCGTTCAATCTTCCTGCAACAGTTACCTTAATACCTTCAGCTCCCATTCTCATTGCCGAAGCAATGGCCATTTTTGCGGCACGTCGAAACGAAATTCTTCCTTCAATTTGACGAGCAATACTATCTGCTACCAAACGAGCATCTAATTCTGGCCTTTTAATTTCGAAAATGTTAATCTGAACATCTTTGTTTGTGATCTTTTTAAGCTCTTCTTTTAACTTATCCACTTCTTGACCACCTTTTCCAATGATAATTCCTGGACGTGCAGTTTTAACTGTAACTGTGATTAACTTGAGTGTTCTTTCAATTACAATTTTTGAAATGCTAGCTTTTCTCAATCGAGCATTCAAGTATCTACGAATATTGAAATCCTCTACAAGTTTATCCTCGTAATTATTTCCGCCGTACCAATTAGAGTCCCATCCTCTGATGAAACCTAATCTATTAGCAATTGGATTTGTTTTTTGTCCCATATTCCTAGTTTTCTACTTGGTTTGCTGTTCCTAAAATCAACGTAACGTGATTAGATCTTTTTCTAACTCTAAATGCTCTTCCCTGGGCGCGAGGGCTAATTCTTTTTAGCATCCTTCCACCATCAACTTTTACTTCTTTTACAAAAAGCTCAGCACTTTCCCAACTATTTCCAGATTTCTCCTCGTAGTTATTAATCGCTGACCATAAAAGTTTCTCCATTTTAGTTGAAGCTTCCTTTTTATGAAAACGAAGAATATTAGAAGCCTTAACTACTCGCTCTCCACGAATAAGATCTGCAATCAATCTCATTTTTCGAGGAGAAGAAGTACAATTGTTCAACTTCGCCAGATATTCTGTTTTGCGAAGCTCCTTCCTTTCTTCAGCCTTTTCTCTTTTTCTTGCACCCATGGCTAAATCTTATTTTTTCTTGTCTTTTTTGCCGGCATGTCCTCTAAAGCTTCTTGTAGGTGAAAACTCACCAAGCTTGTGTCCTACCATATTTTCTGTAACGTAAACAGGTATGAATTGACGACCATTATGTACACCTATTGTCAGTCCAACAAAATCAGGAGTAATCATAGAAGCTCTCGACCATGTCTTAATTACCGACTTTTTTCCACTCTGTTGAGCATCATCCACTCGTTGCTCGAGCTTATAGTGCACAAATGGCGGCTTTTTTAGGGAACGACTCATAATAACTTATTCTTTATTATTTCTTTTTAGAAACGATATATCTATTCGATTGCTTAGTTTTTGATCTGGTCTTATATCCTTTAGCAGGAATACCGTTCCTAGATCTTGGATGACCTCCTGAGGCACGGCCTTCTCCCCCACCCATTGGGTGATCAACAGGGTTCATAGCTACACCTCTTACTCGTGGTCTTCTACCCTTCCATCTGCTTCTACCAGCCTTACCTGAAACCTCCAAACTATGATCAGAATTGGAAACGGTACCCATGGTAGCCATACATGTAAGTAGAATCAATCTTGTTTCACCAGAAGGCATTTTAAGTACTGCAAACTTGCCATCCTTAGCATTTAACTGCGCATAAGAACCGGCTCCTCTTGCAATTTTACCACCTTGGCCAGGTTGCATTTCAATATTGTGAATAACCGTACCAAGTGGAATATCTTTTAAGAACAAGGCATTTCCAACTTCAGGTGCAGCATTTTCGCCACTTACAATTTCTTGCCCCACTTCAATTCCATTAGGAGCGATGATATATCTCTTATCACCGTCAGCATAATGAACCAAACTAATCCTACAAGTTCTATTTGGATCGTATTCTACCGAAACCACTTTTCCAGGAACTCCGTAGTTATCCCTTTTAAAATCGATCTCTCTATACTTTCTTTTGTGACCACCACCAACTTGTCTCACGGTCATTTTTCCAGTGTTATTTCTTCCACCAGATTTTTTTAGTGATCTTAAAAGACTCTTTTGACTTTCGCCAGTTGTTATCTCCGCAAAAGAGTTCGCAACTTTATGACGTTGTCCAGGAGTAATGGGGTTAAATTTCTTTACTGCCATGATCTTAAATATTGCTATAGAAATCAATCATATCTCCATCAACTAGAGTAACAACTGCCTTCTTATAGGTTCCAGAATTACCTTGGGTTACACCCGTTTTAGTATATCGGCTCTTTTTCTTACCAGGAGTTACCATAGTGTTAACTGAACTTACTTTAACAGCATAAGTCTTTTCTACTGCTTCTTTCACCTCAATTTTGTTTGCTCCTCTAGGTACTATGAATCCATAACGATTGAAGTCTTCACCTTCCTTCGTCATTTTTTCAGTGACTACCGGTTTTAATAAAATATTCATCGTTCTTTTAGCTTAAAATAGATTCAATTTTTCCTAAAGCCCCTTCACAAAATACAATATTTTCAGTGTTTAAAATATCGTAAGTGCTTAATTCAGAAGCTGTTGTGTAAGAAACACCCCCTAAATTTCGGGAGGACAAATATACATTTTTATCAACCTCCCCAAACACTAGAAGCGATTTTTTACTGGCTATTCCTAAGTTGTTCAAAACCTTTGTCATTTCAGCCGTTTTTGGGGCATTAAACGAAAAGTCTTCAACAACCATGATGGCGTTGTCTTTTAATTTAGCGCTCAAGGCAGATATTCTTGCCAACTTCTTTACTTTCTTGTTTAATTTAAAACCATAAAACCTTGGGGTAGGGCCGAAAACTCGACCACCGCCTCTAAAAATGGGAGACTTTATACTTCCTGCTCTCGCAGTACCAGTGCCCTTTTGCTTCTTGATTTTTCTTGTACTTCCAGCAATTTCTGCTCTTTCCTTAGACTTGGCAGTGCCCTGTCTTTGGTGAGCCAAAAACTGCTTAACATCCAAGTACATCGCATGCTCATTAGGTTCAGCCGCGTATATGGCATCCAATAGTTCCGCCTTCTTAGAAGTCTTAGAACCATCTATTTTCAACACATCTACTTTCATTTTACTTCTCTATTGTAACGATTGAACCTTTAGGACCAGGAATAGCACCTTTGATAAGAATCAAATTTTGGTCACCCAAAATCTTCAATATTCTCAAGTTTTCAACCAATACTTGGTCTCCACCCATTCTACCGGCCATTCTCATTCCTTTAAATACTCGAGCAGGAGTAGAAGCACCACCAACAGAACCTGGAGCTCTTAGCCGGTTATGCTGTCCGTGAGTTGCATCGCCCACACCTCTAAAGCCGTGACGCTTAACAACACCTTGAAAGCCCTTTCCTTTTGATGTTCCAGAAACATCAACGAAGTCTCCCTCTTCAAATATTGAAACATCGATGATATCACCAAGTTTTACATCTTTTTCATATTCGTCGAATTCTACGACAAATCGCTTTGGAGTCGTGCCAGCTTTTTTAAAGTGGCCACGTAAGGCAGCGGAAGTGTGTTTTTCACCTTTATCTTCATACCCTATCTGAACAGCGTTATATCCGTCTACTTCATTGGTACGAACTTGTGTAACAACACAAGGGCCCGCAGCAACAACAGTACATGGAAGGTTTTTACCTTCCTCGGAATAAACACTGGTCATTCCAATTTTTCTACCAATAATTCCAGGCATCTTTGAAATGATTTTAACTTAAACTTTAATTTCTACATCAACTCCACTAGGTAACTCTAATTTCATTAGAGCATCTACTGTTTTCGATGAAGATGAATAAATATCTAATAAGCGCTTAAAAGAGCTCAATTGAAATTGTTCTCTCGCTTTTTTATTTACGTGAGGTGACTTAAGAACTGTAAATATTTTCTTTTGAGTAGGAAGTGGAATTGGTCCACTCACAACTGCCCCAGTTGACTTTACAGTTTTCACGATCTTTTCAGCAGATTTATCAACCAAGTTGTGATCGTATGATCTTAGCTTTATTCTAATTTTTTGTGCCATCTCTATAAATTATGCGGTTGCACCATTAACTTTTGTAATAATTCCATCAGCAATATTTTTTGGAACTTCATCGTAATGAGAAAATTCCATGGTACTTGTAGCACGACCCGAACTCATAGTTCTAAGCGATGTTACATAACCAAACATTTCAGACAGAGGAACAATTGCGTTGATCACTTGACCAGTGGCTCTTGAATCCATACCTTGAACTTGACCCCTTCGTCGATTTAAATCGCCGACGATATCTCCCATATTCTCCTCAGGAGTTACTACTTCCAATTTCATAATGGGCTCAAGTAAAACTGGGTTAGCCTTTTTAGCGGCTGCTCTATATCCAATTTTAGCACATAACTCAAACGACAGTGCATCAGAATCCACCGCGTGAAAAGATCCATCCATTAGTGTTACCTTCATCGAGTCAAGAGAATAACCAGCCAATGGGCCATTTACCATAGCATCTCTAAATCCTTTTTCAATAGCGGGAATGAATTCACGAGGTACGTTCCCTCCTTTAATGGAATTAACGAAAACCAAACCTGTTTTAACTTCAGAATCTTCAGGAATCGGCTCAAGCACAACTTGGATATCGGCAAATTTACCTCTACCACCAGTTTGCTTTTTGTATATCTCTCTATGTTCAACGCGAGAAGTAATCGCTTCCTTGTAAGCCACTTGAGGAGCTCCTTGGTTACACTCTACTTTAAATTCTCGTCTCATTCGATCTACGATAATTTCAAGGTGAAGCTCACCCATACCGCTAATCACTGTTTGACCAGAGTCCTCATCAGTGTGTACTTTAAAAGTAGGATCCTCTTCTGATAACTTACCTAATGCGATACCCATTTTATCCACGTCAGCTTGAGTTTTAGGCTCAACTGCAACACCAATAACTGGCTCGGGGAAAGACATAGACTCCAACACAAGTGGCTTCTTCTCATCGCAAAGCGTATCCCCAGTTCTTATATCTTTAAATCCAACTCCAGCTCCAATATCTCCTGCCTCAATAGCCGAAATAGGATTTTGTTTGTTAGAATGCATTTGAAAGATCCTAGAAATCCTTTCCTTTTTACCAGTTCTAGCGTTTAAAACATAAGAACCAGCATCTAACTTACCAGAATAGCAACGGAAAAAACAAAGTCTTCCAACGTATGGATCCGTAGCAATCTTAAATGCTAAAGCCGAAAATGGCTCCTCGATTTTAGGTTCACGTTTAATGATTTTTTCCTCATCATCAATATCATGACCTTCAATGGCATCAATATCCAAAGGAGATGGAAGGAATGCCATTACCGCATCCAACATAGTTTGAACACCTTTGTTTTTAAATGACGAACCACACATTACAGGCTGAATAGACATGTTTACTGTAGCAACACGAATAGCCTTCATCATCTCTTCTTCTGTAATCGAATCTGGATCTTCAAAGAATTTTTCCATGAGCTCATCATTGGTTTCAGCAACTGCTTCAACCAATTTCTCTCTCCAATGCGCAACTGTGTCTACTAAGTCATCTGGAATCGGAACTTCCGTCCATGTCATTCCCAAATCCTCCTCATTCCAAACAATTCCACGGTTATTGATCAAATCAACAACTCCCTTGAAGGTTTCTTCAGCACCGATCGGAATTTGAAGAGGAATTGGGTTTCCACCCAACCTGGTTTTAACCTCCTCAACACATCTAAAAAAATCAGCTCCAGCGCGATCCATTTTATTAATGAAACACATTCTAGGAACCTTATATTTATTAGCTTGTCTCCAAACTGTTTCTGATTGAGGCTCAACTCCAGAGGCAGCGCAAATCAATGCAACTGCTCCATCGAGCACCCTCAATGATCGCTCAACTTCAACTGTAAAATCAACGTGACCAGGTGTATCAATGATATTGATCTTATACTCTTGATCGCGGTATTTCCAAAAACAAGTAGTTGCGGCAGAAGTAATTGTAATACCCCTTTCCTGCTCTTGCTCCATCCAGTCCATGGTTGCAGCGCCATCGTGCACTTCACCAATCTTATGACTGATACCAGTATAATAAAGGATACGCTCAGTGGTGGTGGTTTTACCAGCATCCACGTGGGCCATAATCCCAATATTTCTTGTAAACGTTAAATCTCTTTTAGCCATTTCTTACCTATCTAACCTATTTCTAGAATCTGAAATGCGAAAACGCCTTATTAGCCTCAGCCATTCTGTGCGTATCTTCTTTTCTTTTAAATGCTCCACCTTCTTCTTTTGAAGACGCAAGAATTTCATCAGCTAATTTCTCGGCCATTGATCTTCCGTTTCTTTTTCGAGCGAAAGAAATCATCCACTTCATTCCCATGGATAGTTTTCTACTTTGTCGAATCTCTTGTGGAATTTGAAAAGTTGCTCCACCAACTCGGCGACTTCTAACTTCTACCTGAGGAGTAACGTTTGATAACCCTCTTTTAAATATCTCAAGAGCCTCTTCTTCGTCACCTGCTTTTTTCTGAACCCTATCAAGAGCATCGTAGAAAATCTTAAATGCAGTGCTTTTTTTGCCTTGAAGCATCAAGTTATTGACAAAACTTGTTACTAGTGTATCTCCGAATTTGGGATCTGGAGCTACATAATTCTTTTTAGCGCGCGCTTTTCTCATAATTCTTCCTCCTACTTTTTAGGTCTTTTAGCTCCGTACTTTGATCGTCTTTGCGTTCTACCTTGAACACCCGCAGTATCTAAGGCACCTCTTACGATGTGATATCGCACTCCTGGCAAATCCTTAACTCTACCTCCTCTTACAAGAACAATAGAGTGCTCTTGAAGATTGTGTCCTTCTCCTCCAATATAAGAGTTCACCTCGTTTCCGTTAGTTAACCTAACACGGGCTACCTTTCTCATGGCAGAATTCGGTTTTTTTGGTGTAGTGGTGTACACCCTTACGCATACGCCTCGTCTTTGAGGACATGCATCCAAAGCAGCGGATTTACTTGTCTTAATCTTGCTCTGTCTTCCCTTTCTAACTAATTGCTGAATAGTGGGCATAAAAACATATTAATTTCTATTGTTAACAAACTATAGTTTTCCTCTGAAAAATCAGGGCGGCAAATGTAGTGGTTTTTAAACGCAAAATCAATGCGCTTTTTAATTATTTTTTTACGGCCTTTGTTTATTGCTCAAAACAACAAAATGTAAAGACTTTCAGTAGTTTAGAATTAGTAGGTTGACAGGTATAAAATTGCTTTTGTTTATCAACTTTGTGGAATGAAATCGCATCTGTCGGATTATTTCAAGCTGGATAATTAAAAAAACGAAGCTTATTCAATCTGCCTTTCCGCTAGCTTAAAAAACTTGCCTTTTAATGCCATCAACTCTTCGTAAGAACCGCTTTCTATAAGCTCTCCCGCCTCAAGGTAATGAATAGTATCTGCATTAATAATGGTAGACAACCTATGTGCAATTACAATTCTTGTTACATTAAGATTGTCTAAGCTAGCAGTTACAATGGCCTGAGTTTCATTATCTAGTGCACTGGTGGCTTCGTCAAAAATCAAAATTTTTGGTTTGTGAACCAATGCCCTAGCTATCATTAGCCTTTGTTTTTGCCCTCCTGAAAGTGTTCCTCCCTCTTCATTCACAATGGTGTGCATACCCATCGGGAATGACCTTACATCTTTATCAAATGCAGCAGCTCGAGCAGCGGCCCATGCATCTTTAAGGGTTAAGTACGCCGAGGAACCAACTATATTGGTATAAATATCACCCGACATTAAATCACCATCTTGCAGCACAACCCCCATATTTCGACGAATCATTTTTGGATCGTAATGATCCATATCTTGTTTATCATAATACAAGGAACCTGATTCGGGTTTACTGAAGCCTAGGAGCAACCTTATCAAAGTAGATTTACCACTACCCGATGGCCCAACCAAGGCCACATACTCACCGCTTTTTATTGATAAGCTCAAGTTTTTTATCGTAAGTGGCGCATCTTCTTTGTACCTGAAATTAATGTTGTTAATTTCTATAGCCCCGGTAAACTTAGTAGGTGCTTCTTTTTGGGTTTCACATTCTGGTTTTGTTTCAAGGATTGGTCTTAAGCGGTCGTAAATTACCGGCAGTTGTAACATTTGAATAAGAGCACCACTCATTCCTACAATGGCCCCAACAAAAGCACCATAAGCTGCTAAGAACGCGAAGAATTGTCCTGTGGTTAAATTATTACTGGTAGTTTTCACTATAATAAAGATGAATACAGTTGAAAGCAGCCCCAATAATGAGTTCAGTATAGTTTGTGCATTTTGCAACTTGGCTAAGTCAATGCTCACCGATTTGCTGGACATAAATGATTTAAACCAGTATAAAAAAGCTCTCGATTCCGCGCCACTTGCTCTAAACCTAGCAATACCATTTAATATTTGGAATGCAATACCCGACAACTTTCCATTCTGCTCCATCAATACCTTTTGGAGTTTTAGTTGACTTCTGGCAAACAAACCAATAATTGTAATTTGCAATAAACTGAATGCTATTGCCAACATAGCGAGGTTTACATTATAATATAGTAAGAGACCTAAATTCAATACAGAAAAAGCCAATGCAAGAACCGAGGCAATTACAGCGCCCGAAACAATACTTTTCATTTGGTTTATTCCCATAGACCGAGATGCCAAATCACCGGTGGTGTATTTGGTAAAGAAGTCACTAGGGAGATTAAGCAACCTATCCCAAAGAGCAGATTGCGCCTTATAATCCAACCTATTTTGAGCCCTCATTAGAGCATATTGTTTCACCAAATCGAAGCCAACTGTACCAAAAGAAATGGCCAAAAGGGCAAATGCAATGTTCAATAGTTGCTGCTTGTCGGCACTGGGAATAACAAAATCAAATATCTGGGCCGTTAAAATCGGGAAAAACAACATGAGAACTCCACCCGCTAGCCCCATCCCAAATACCCTTAAGAGGTCAATTTTATTTTTATCTATTGTAAATAATAAAATATCCTTTAATGTGACAGTTTTATCAGCGTCAAAGGGTCGGTAAAAAACAAATGCTTCTTGCTTGAACATCGAAGCGTTTTCCGCATTTACTTTCTGAATTTCCTTTGTTCGTGGGTTTATAAACGAAAGACTTCCTTTGTGGGGAATAATTGCAATCGGCTCGTTCTCTTCATTATTAAGGTAGGCCAAAAAAGCATCCTCATTGTTCGTGGTGTACCAAGAAGGCTCGAGAAGCACCTCTCGATACCTCAACCCATTATATCTGCAAATTTCAGAAAGCCAGTCTTCATTTTCTGAATACCCTTTTGGAAACACAATCGACATTTTTTCATATTGCAACACCATTGAAAGGGCGTTAAAAACATGATCCGTAGTGTCAAAATCTACTTTGAGGTTTGTATCCTTCTGAAAAACTTGAGAAAATGACTTAAGCGAATTGGCAAAGTCCTCTTTTTCAAGTGTATATTTTTTAATTAAACGGTTTGTTTCGGCAGAAACCCTATTTTTTATCTCATAGGCATCGCTCTTAAATATCTGGGTTGAAAGCTCTCTTAGTCCAGACCAAAACCCTTCCCGCTCAATAATATCCTCTGACTTAAAAGCCTCAATTTTTGCATTTCCTTCTAATGTCAAATAAGATCTTACCCCAAGTGGGAAAAAAATATGTTCAAAATCGATTTCGAGATGACGGTTAAACTTGCATTTCTCAGCATCGTAAACCTTCACCCACATGAAGGCACGATTGCCTACTACTGAATTGCCCATATAAAAATAACAGCGATCAAACCCTAAAAAATCGTGAATAACAGGCGTCTGTACGCTCGTATCATCAGCAACACCTTCATAAAGTCTATTAACCCACTTTTCAATAAGTGCAATTACCTCATCTTTAAATTCCGCATCTTTGCTTAGCTCTTTTAAATCGGTTAGGGTTAAATCAATAAAAACAGATTCAACTTCGGCATCTACAAGAAAGCATAAATTATTCTCGGAGCTAATGTCTCCTCCAATAACCAATTCGCCTTTTTCTAAAGTTGTAAAATTATCAAGGCGTCCGTAGGCTTCCCCACTAACAACTTTGGTGGTAGATAAATTAACGCTTCCATCAAGGATGAAGTACACCTTATCTGGGTCATCGGCCAAAAAAGGATCAATAACTGACTGAACCCTCTCCGTTCCGCGCCTTCTAAACTCTAGTATTAATGGGTTAATATCCAACTTCCTTACATTTTTATTAAGTGAGAATATTTACCATTGAGCTTCACCAAATCTTCATGCGTGCCTCTTTCAATGATATGTCCTTGGTCGAGAACAATAATTTCGTCACTATCTCTAATGGTACTCAACCGATGTGCTACGACTACTACTGTACACTTTCGTTTCTTAATATTTGTATCTATTTCTAATTCAGTAGTGGGGTCCAAGGCGCTTGTTGCTTCATCAAGTATTAATATGGATGGATCGTTTACGAGTGACCGAGCTATTTCAACTCGTTGTCTTTGCCCACCACTAAAGTTTTTTCCACCCTCACTTATCACATAATCATATCCGCCACTTTTGGTGTTAATGATGTCGTGAATCGCCGAGTCTTTACAAGCACTTATTAACTGTGCATCAGTGATGCTTCGATCCCAAAGGGTAACCACGTCTCTCACACTACCTTCATACAGGAAAATTTCCTGAGAAACCATGGACAGGGAATTATTCATAACTTGTCTGGGCCACTCTGAGCGGGGCTTTCCATCGAACAATATTTCGCCCTCCCAAGGCTCGTAAAAACCGATCATTAGTTTGGCTAAAGTAGATTTTCCACTTCCCGAGCCTCCAACAAATGCAATACGTTCGCCTGGGTTAATTTTTAAGGAAAAATTTTCGATTAACGGAGGTGCAACTTTAGAATACCCAAAGGTTATATTCTTGAATTCGACATAACCTTCGAGCTTCGTAGAAACAATTTCTAAATTTTCTTCAGTAACCTTAACCGCTCTGCCCACCTGCTTATCAACGTCAGATTGCATAACATCATCAATTCGATTCATATCACCCTCCATTTTCTGAAGTGTACTGCCCAAATTCAATAAGCTACTTATTGGAGCTGAAAAGCTTATCACCAAGCTTTGAAATGCAACTAACATTCCCACAGTTATTTCACCGCTCATAATCTTCCACGCGCCTAGGGTTAAAATAACTGAACTCTGCAGAATACTTAGAGATCTGGGTAACAAAGCAAATCGGCTTTCAAACAACTGCAAATGCACCAATTGATTAAAAACTTTGGTGAAATTCCCACTCCATTTTACGAAAAAATCATTTTCGCGCCCCATTGCTTTTAGGGTTTCGATAGACTTTATTCCTCCAAGCGTGGTACCGTAGAGTTTACCTCTTGAAACTGAAAGTGCAAAGTATTTTTCGATTCGGACTCGGCCTATTAATTTTAGAGATCCAATATTTAATGCAGCGAATGATAACGCAATGATCGAAAGCGTTACATCATAACTGAGCATTAGAATAAAGTAGAACAAGACAACTAATAAATCAAGTAAGTTTTGCGCAAATTGTCCCGTAATAAGTGCAGCTATCCCTCTGTTTAAGCCAACTCTACTAGCAATTTCTCCTTTATCTCGTTGATGAAAAAATTGGATGGGAAGTTTCAAAAGGTGCCAAAAATATTGAGCAGAAGTAACAACTTCCAGTTTATTTTTTGCTTTGAGCAATACACTGAGTTTGAGGTGTTGAAGCACACCCCTAAGAATGGCGGTAAGCATCATGCCTCCCACTAAGGGCCACAACCAGTGTTCTGCTTTTCCGATTAATATTTCATCAACAAATATTCTTGAAAATACGGGGATTACGAGGCCAGGAATTACGAGAAACAAACCGACCAAGAAAAGATACAATATAGTTTTTTCGTATCCCTTTAATCTCGATTTCAACCCTGAAATTAGATTCCCATCCTTTCCAGTTTTTTCAAAATTTGGTCCTGGCGAAAATTCAAGGGCAATTCCTGTAAATGATCCATTAAACTCTTCAAAATTTAAAACCCTATGACCAATTGCGGGATCACTCAAATAAAATTTTCCATTTTTAATGCCTTCAAGCACCAAAAAGTGGTTGAAATTCCAATGAATAATCAAGGGAAAGTTCATTTCAAGCAACTCATTGACCGACTCGATCTTAAACCCTTTACCTTCAAGCCCGTGTTTTCGAGCTGCTTTTAGTACATTAATAGCCTTACTTCCGTCCCTGTTTACACCACAATCTTCGCGAAGCAATTCTAAAGTTTGGTGCCTGCCAAAGTAGGCCAAAACCATTTTTAAGCTAGCCGCCCCGCATTCAACGGCTTCAAGTTGAATCACCGAATTGGTTCTCGCCTTAGCCTTTGACGAATTCCAAAGTAACTTTTCTTCTTTTGTGGGTTTTCCTGCCATCAGAATTTATTCAACTAAAGGAAGTATTAAGCTAATTGGCCTTTTGTTTTTAATTATAATCTTTGAACTACAGAGGGTTCCCGATTTTATTTCAACTTCCGGCCCATCGCCCGAAGTCCATTCGTAGCCACTGCTGTTGTTCTCGTCAACATTTAGTGCTATTCTCACCGCTATCGGAGGCATTCCCGTAAAAAATGATTGTACCAACTCTTTGTTTTGTAAGGTATTCATCATCCCATCAAAGGTGGCCGGATACTCTGATACTTGAATCACTTTACCTTTTATGTAGCCAAATTTCTCCACTTCTACGGTAGAGGGTGAGAGTTTAACTTCCATTCCTTTTTTAATTTTCTTTCCTTCGCTCGGCCCAACATATACCACTCCTTCTACCAACTCCTCCGCATCATCCCGTTCCATACTCAGGATGTATTTACCAGGGCTCACAATGCTTCCTGCGTTTACCATTAATTCTACAATGTACCCAGTATATGGACTCGTAATTTCAGAATTAAGGTCATACCTAGCTTGTAGTTCTCCCAATTCTCCACTAAGTGCAATGATTTGTCCGTCTAAATTGTTCAGTTCAATTTCAATTTCTTTCGAAAGCTCGAATACCTTAAGTTGGAGCTCTTCCAATTCATTCTCAAGGGCCAGGTTTTGCTGTTCTAACTCAAATAATAATATTTTGCTTTCGTTAAGCTTTTCAGTGGTAATTAGTCCTTTTTGTTGAAGTTCTTCTCTGGCTTCAATTTGGGACCTTACAAAAACCATTCGCTCAATGTTCTTTTCGATCCTTTTTTGTTTGTTCTCGGCATTTTGAGTGAGGATAGCTTTTTGAAGTTCAAGGTCCTTTTTATCATATGCTTTGATGGTGTTGTACTTGGTTTGTAAATGAAGTAATTGTTGTTCTACGTTATTTATTTTTAGAATTAACTCAGGCTGACCAATTTTGGCTAGCACATCTCCTTTTCTTACCTTGAGTCCAGGCTTCACGAGCACCCTAGTTACTTGTCCATTGGCGATTGCTGGAACTTCCATTACCCCTCCTGATTTGAGCAAAATTCCATTTCCACTTACGTTTATTGGCAACCTCCCAAAAACACTCCAAATAATAAAAAATACCAATAGGACAGCCACAGATAATACAGCTATCCAATTACTTGGAGAAATTGTTCGCACCATTTCATTCAATCGATCAGGCGATTGCAATTTGTCTATGGCATCTTTCCTAAAAAGATCATTATTCATTTTGAGCGCTTATTTTGGGTAGAGTAAATATTTCTTCTACATCGATTATTATTTTATTGTCTTCAGAAAAAGAAACCAAGCTTCCAGACTCGTATCTAAACTGAATAACAGCTGAATTTAAAGCAAGTAAATACCTGTTGAGCGAGGTTTGGGCAAATGCGTAATTATTTTGAACCTGAACTAAATTAACCACAGTAGAAGTTCCCAATTGCAATTTGATATATTCGTTTTGTCTTGCTTGAAGGTTGAAAGCAACCGATTGGGTGCTTTGTTTTACAGCGGTATTATAATTAATGATGTTGGTATAACTTGTGGCCAGTTGCTGCTCTATATTAAGCCCAAGACTTCGCAAATACTCCTCATTTGTTTGCTTTTGAGCTAGGGATGAAGCCAAATAACCTTTCGTGGATTTTTGCCCCATAGGCCATGAAAAAACCAAGCCCGCCCTGTAGCTTACTCCAGGTATATTCGAATAAATCGGCGCGTAATATTGATCGGCCGTATTGGATTCATAAATTCCGTGATACCCCATTCCTAAACTAAAATCAAGTCGAGGCTGATTTTGTTGCTCAGCGAATTCTATATCACGGCTTCTTGATGCTATTCTTTTTTGCGATGCCAAATAGTCACCCCTAGATGTCTTTGACTTTTCCAACCATGCACTTAAATATGCATCAGGAATCTCTTCAAGTAGCGAGTCCAACCCAAAATCTAAATTTCCCAAATCTAGTTTGCTTTGCTCCGAATAAGGCAATCCCATTGATTCTACTAACCTGTTCTTGGCTCTTATGTATTCAGATTCTGAGCGCTTTACTACTGCCCCTTGTGAGGTAACATTTGCGTTAATAAAAGTCAGTTCGGATCTCGGAATTACGTCCTTATCCGAAAGCATTTTAAGTTGCTCGGCAAAATCCACAAAATTCTTCTCAATTGATTTTTGAATATCCAAATCACGCTTTGCAGAAACTACATTTAAATAATTGAGCAAGACCAAATAGGCTTGGTTACTTACATTATAGGTGTACTCCAACTCCGCCGCCGAAAGATTTAGTTGTTCAATCTCTAAATTAGCTCCATAGTACTTTTTACCAAATCCTTGTAACAGCGGTTGAGTAACATCTATAAATACATTACTTCGACTCGTAATAAATTCTCCAACTCCAGCATTTACAAGGTTATCAAACAATGCATCACGGCCATTATTATTTAATTGAATCGATGGTCGAATAAGTGTTCCGGTTTGAAACCTTTTTGATACCGCAATACTGTAGTCAAAGAGGTCGGCCTCATAAGATTGCTCTGGTTTATATCCCAAATACCCTTCTCGAATGGCAATGTTATTCGGAATCTTATCAAGAGATTTATTGATTCCAATATCCAGCGTTGGGTTAAACTGACCTTGAAACTGCGTTACCCTTCCTGCCTGATAATCAACTTGAAGCTTGCTAATCTTAACACTTGGACTTTTTTCGAACGTAATCTCCATTACCTTTTGCAAGGAGGAGTTTTGAGCGGATAAATTTCCTTGTCCAACGCTAATGACCGCTAAGCCAAGCCAAAACACATTTAATGATGAAGGAACATCAATAAATTTATATCTCATAAATAACAACTGTTGAGGGAAGGGGTGTTAACATCCTTCAACCAACCAAACATAAAAAAAAAGTGTTTAGAAATTAGGGTTGTTGGATAATAGTCCAGAAATAGGGATAAAAAAAAAGGCCCCAACTAATTGAGGCCCTATTTTTTAATATTGGAAACAATATTATCTCGCAGCTCCGCGACCTGAATCCATTTCATGAGGATTTCCACCTTCATGACCTAACTCTTGCTCTCCTGCGTGTGGGTCTTTATGCTCATCTTCCTTTCGCATTTCGTCCATTGAACCATCAACTCCGGCGTCTCTTCCGTCGTTTCTTCCCATTGACGCACCACCGCTTACATTCTCTAATTGCTCTTCGTTGAGCTCGCTTCTATTTTCTGACATAATAAATAAGTTTTAAAAAGTTTTACAGGTCAAACATAGGGTAATTATTGTGTTAACTTAAAAAAGTAATGCGCCATATACACGAAAACATTGTTTTCTGTGATGAAATACAACATATTGGGTATGAACCATTTTCACAGTTTTTTCTTTTCTTTATATTATCCCTTGCTGCGACTTCAAAAAGAACCATTGTTTGATAAATGTTTGATCGGAGACAGCTGATCATGTTGGACTCCTTAATAACTTTACAATAATCAAAGTCAACACCCGAATATAAGGAACCAAACAGTTTCATACAAGTGGATAAGTAAAAACCAAGTCGCTTCGCAAGAAACGTAAAATATAGGGCATAAAAAAAGCCCCAATCATTTGAGGCTTCATTTCAATTGAATTGAAATTCAATATTATCTCGCAGCACCGCGACCTGAATCCATTTCGTGTGGGTTTCCACCTTCATGACCTAATTCTTGCTCTCCTGCGTGTGGATCTTTGTGCTCATCTTCTTT
>JAGQYO010000025.1 GCA_020435995.1 Flavobacteriales bacterium
CATTACGAATTACACTTGCTACTTTTTCTTTCAACACTTTATTCAATGGTTAAATATGGGCGAACCCTATTAAAATAAACGGAATCAATAAACTCAATTTTCTTAAGGTCGCGCAAAGATGTGAATTTTCCATTTTTGTCTTTGTATTCAAATATCTTTTTGGTAAAATAGTAGTCAAAATAAGGATGTTTTAAGAGTTCTTTAAATTCACATTCATTTAAATTTATCTTTTTAATTACTCCCGTATCCACGGTAATTTGAGCTTCCATCGTTTCAAAGTTTTCTTCTCGAATCGAGCGAATTTCTCGCAGCTGCCCAGCCGAGTAATAACCTCCAAGTTGTCGCCTATACCTCAATATTCTACTCGCTGTATAAGGCCCTACTCCTTTGATTTTCAATAAGTCTACAGAATCAGACTTATTAATATCAATAATTTCTAATTTTCTATCTTCACTTATCTTCTCATACTTCGTCCATGTGGTGTCCCATTTGCGCTTTGACCATTCAGACTTTTTTTCTACATCATTCTTAATTGATTTTACCTTCTCTATTTTAACATCTGGTTGCGTGAAAATTAGATTTGGTTCAATTTTAAAATAATCCGAATCAGAAATAATAAACACGTCCAATAAATCCTCTTTTCGATCAAAACCACCAATTGATTCTCTATATTTGAGAATAACTTCAGACTGTTTTAGAGAAAAACCAATCCGCATCCAGTCTTCAACTCGTGAATTATTTATATCAATTGGATCTATTTCTACAACCTCTAACTCCTTTTGATGCGCATTTAACATGGCCATTTGCAATGAATCTTGCAGAGCCAATTTTCTTTCAAACTCGGAAAAATCTACTGGCTTATGTGGAAACAAATCAGGAATAAGCGATCTAAATACCAATAAGCCGAATACAATAAAAACAACAATTAGAAAAGCTTTTCGCTCTGTTTTGAACAGAGTAAGAACTTCTTTCCATTGGTTGGCAGGTTTCATTTATCACAACTTATTTATACCTTTTTATTTCCCCTGTTTTGATTCTGCTCAAATATGACCCTAAGTCTATCTTTACCTCTTTGGCTAGAAACAACAAACCCAGAATATTAGGAAATGCCATAGCAAAAATCATTGCATCCCCAAAATCAAAGACCGCACCTAAACTCATAGAAGAACCCACTACAATAAAGACACAAAACATGAGCTTATAGGCCGTTTTCGAAGCTGTGGTTTCACCAAACAAATAAGTCCAAGCCTTGAGTCCGTAATATGACCATGAAATCATAGTTGAAAGGGCAAAAAGAATAACGGCAACCGAAAGTACAACAGGAAACCACGAAAACACGGTACCAAATGCTTTAGAAGTGAGTTGAATACCTGCATTTCCAGATGCGGTTGGGTCAAAAGAACCCGTGATGATAATCACCAATGCCGTCATTGTACAAACGACTACTGTATCGATAAATGGCTCGAGCAAAGCAACTATACCTTCGCTAACTGGCTCGTCGGTTTTTGCCGCAGAGTGTGCTATGGATGCAGAGCCGATACCCGCCTCATTAGAAAAGGCAGCACGTTTGAAACCCTGAATCAAAACGCCAATAAAGCCTCCAAAAACTGCGCTTGGAGCCATAGCACTCGTAAATATTTCAGCAAAAGCTGATGGTAATTGTGAAATATTAAAAAGTATAACCAGTATGGCAGCAATAAGATAAATGCCAACCATAAAAGGAACTATTTTGTCCGTAACCTTTGCTATGCTTTTAATGCCTCCAATAATGATCATGCCCACTACTATCGCCATGACCAACCCAAATAGCCAAGACTGGCCAAATAAAAAGCTTGACTCTCCTCCAGTAACATCAATAAATTGCTGAGTCGCTTGATTTATTTGCACCATATTTCCACCGCCAAACGAGCCTCCAATACAAGCAATTGCAAAAAGTACGGCCAATATTTTCCCCAACGACTTCATACCTCTTTTTTCTAAGCCTTGGCTCAAATAGTACATGGGACCTCCACTCACACTACCATCTGCATTTTGTCGCCGGTATTTTACACCTAATGTACACTCCAAAAACTTGGATGACATTCCAAGGAGACCAGCCAATATCATCCAAAGTGTAGCTCCTGGCCCTCCAACTGAAATAGCCATAGCAACTCCTGCTATATTGCCCACTCCTACCGTACCAGAAAGTGCAGCTGTGAGAGCCTGAAAGTGAGAAACTTCTCCTGGATCGTCGGGGTTATCATATTTTCCTCTGACTACATCCAAGGCATGTCGAAACCCGCTTATGTTGATGAATTTGAAGTAGATTGTAAATATTAAGGCTCCTAAAATCAACCATACCAATACAAACGGTATTTCTCTGTCGTTGGAAATTGGGACGGTAAAAAAGATAATTTGATTGAGTACATCGGTTACTGGTTGAAAAGACTCGTTAATAATCCGGTCAATATTGCTCGTTTTATCCACGATAATAGTTTGCGAAAAGCTGAAAATTGGGTTACACAAAGCGATCATCGCGAGGAACGTAGGTAAAAAAAGTTTCTTCATAGGAAATATATTCGGGAATGTCCGAATTTCAAATATAGAAGAAAATGAACAGGTTGTTTAATTGAATGACAAGTGATTTGGAACAGGGGTTAAGAAAAGCGTTCGCTTAGCATGTTTACATCCTCTTTGGTGCCCAAAACAAATAATTTTTCGTTCTGAGTTACAGTTTGAGTCATAGCCGGACTAACGAGGTATTCATTGTTCGTGCCTTTTATGCCAATGATTCGGATACTCATATCCATCGATTCAACGATTTCTTTAATTGTAATTGGCTTAGTTAGTTTTTTGATAACCACTTCCACTAAGTTGACTGAGTGTGAATTAGTAATCGACAACAAGTCTAAAAATTCGTTCACATCAGGGGTACTCACGAGCGAAGCCATGTGACTACCTCCTACCCGATCTGGCATTATCACATTTGTAGCTCCAGCCAATTTCAATTTGGGTTCAGATTTTAGATCGGTAGCTCGCGAAATTATTTTCAATTTAGAATTCAATTGTTTGGCCGTAAGGCAAACAAATACGTTATCAGCATCACTTGGCAATGTGGTAATTAATGAATTGGCGCGTTCAATTCCTGCAGCCAAAAAGTTATTGTCGTCTGTTGCGTCTCCTTCAATATATAGATAATCCTTATGGTCTATAAGTTTTTGCAGCTTAATAGGGTCTTTTTCGATGATCACGAACTTTTGGTTATGCAATGCCAAGGAATTAGCTGCCGCTTCTCCGTTATTTCCAAAACCACAAACAATAACGTGATTTTTTAAGCTTGCAATGGATTGAATCATTTTATAATTTTTAAAAAAATAGCGGTATTTGCCACTGAGAAGGCTTCCGCCTACCGAAGTAGCAGCGTACGCAAATGTACCAAAACTGCTCAGGATAAGGAAGGATGTAAACAATCGACCCGCATCACTTAGGGGTCGAATTTCGCTAAATCCAACGGTGCTCACTGTAATTAAGGTCATATAGAACCCCTCGATGAGGTTGTAGCCCTCAATAGTCATATAACCTAGGGTACCAAAACCGATGACAAACACCAAAATCAGAAGCCCGATATAGAGACCCCTAAAGTACTTGAATGAAAGTTCTAACATGTTTTACAAATCCCAAATGGAATTTCTACTGCTCTTAAAATACTTGCGATTTTCTAAAAGAAATGCCAGTATCAGATACACTACTAATGGGGAACCAAAAGTGATAAAGGATAAATAGATAAAAAACTTACGGATGTTGGAAGATTCCATTCCGAACTTCTCTCCCATGTATTCACATACACCAAAAGCTTGTTTTTCGAAAAATGCTTGTATCTTATCTATCATGTTTGAGTAAATATCCTCCTACGTTGCAAAGTAAACACTTTTTATAAGAACAATACGCGTTCTTCAAATGAAGAAGCGATTGGCTATTAGCAGCATTTTTACTCTTTATACCAAGCGAATTCCATTTAGTAATTGTTCCATTTTTATCTGGCGAAAGAGAAAACAACAATTCAATGGCTTTTTCTTTTTTAAGGACATCTCCTTTGGAGCTTGCATTTAAAACCAAAACAGGAACTATGGCATTTATTATTAAGTTGTCGACCATATTTTTGGACGGAGTTAAGAATTTATTTTCTTTCACTTCCTTGCCAAACACAAAGTGATTCACCCAATATGGATCCAACTTTAGATTAAATAAGGATAGGAGATGTTGTATAGAAAAATTATCTATCAATCTCGAAAACAAAGAATTATCATTATTCAATAGCAATGCGCCTGCTTGTGCAATTCGCAGACTCGGAAAATTCGCCGGTCTTATGCCTGAAGTTTTCCATATTTCTTTTGGTAGCGATTGAATCGAGTATTTTGAAGCCAAACCATGAAATATTTGTAACAATTTGTGGCTATAATCATCAATAGGTTTATCCAAAAGTCCTGAGGCGCCAAAAAGTAAGGCATAGAACTCTTGAGGATTATGCTTGTGTTTCCACAAATGTTTGACGGGGATCAGTCGAGCTAATTGATTCATGGGTTCTGCATTTGCCTTAAAACCAAAACCCCTCATCAAGGAGCGGTACAACACCTCTTCCCAGTCGCCATTGGTTTCTTTTAAATCTCGCTTCGTTATTTCAGATTTCAGCTCAATGCGTTCAATGAGTAATCGGTCTAAAAATGATTCAAAGACAATCTCGGGAACTTTATTAATACTCGCCTCACACGGAATAAATAAATTTCTGTTTTGAAACTTTTCGAATCTCTTTATAATTCCAGCTTCCACTTTTCCCTTTAATTCAATAGTAGGAATTTTTCGAAAGGTGAGCTCCTCCAACTCTACATCGTGCTCATAAACCACATGAAGAATAATGTTATCGTAGGCTGGATCTTTGTCGTGTTGGTGTTTTCGCCAGTCAGATGTTTTTACATGGATTTCAACATTTCCTGCCCATGTTGTTTCATCTATTTTTACCTGTGAGTTAGTGAAATCGGGCCCTGAATACATGTTTTGCATTCCAGGTTTAAGCACATGGACCGGTTGATTTAGATTGGTAAGAAGTTGGGGATCGTATAATCTAAATTTCCAAATGAAATATAGTAGTTCTTCATTCATTGAGTAGCCCAGCCTTGGCCAATTGCTGTTTCATTTCCATTTGTAATTTTTGTGCCGCGCTTCGTGCTGCCTCGGCAAAATCTAAACCCTGTGAAGCATATATTATCCCTCTTGACGAGTTCACCAAAACGCCAACATCAGGATTAAACCCAAAACTACATACATCAGTCAAACTTCCTCCTTGCGCTCCTACCCCTGGAACCAAAAAAAAGTGATCAGGTAGAATTTTTCGGCATACACCAATATCCTCCCCTCTAGTTGCACCAATAACAAACATCATATCGTTTGGTGTGCCCCAAGAAGCCGATTTTGACAATACCACTTCAAACAACTTTTGATGGTTCACCATCTGTAGTTGTTGAAAATCGCCGGAACCAGGGTTTGACGTCAAACCCAATATAATGGCCCATTTTTTTTTATTATGTAAAAAAGGTTTTATGGAGTCTTCACCCATATAGGGAGCCACGGTAATTGAATCAAAATTAAAATCACTGTTTTCTCCACCTAAAAAAGCATCTGCATACATTGCTGCAGTATTGCCAATGTCTCCTCGCTTGGCATCCGCAATGGTAAAAACGGAGTTAGGAATTAATTCCATTGTTTTTTTTAGACTCATCAAACCTTTCAAACCCATGCTTTCATAAAAGGCAAGGTTGGGTTTGTAGGCAACGGTAAAAGGAAGGGTGGCTTCGATTATTCTTTTATTGAATTCGAAAACTGGATCCTCGAATTCTAATAGGTGCTTAGGAATTTTCTGAAGGTCGGTATCCAAACCAATACACAAGAAACTCGCCTTATGCTTTATCTGCAATATGAGTTCTTCCCTTGTCATTATTGCTCCATTCCAGCTTTAAGCTTCTCCATATTTTCAGCCATCCTAAGTGGTTCTACCACTTCATTTAGTTCGCCCCCCACAATGGAGTCAAGGTTGTAGAGGGTAAGGCCTATTCTATGATCGGTAACCCTCCCTTGTGGCCAATTATAGGTTCTTATTTTGGCTGAGCGATCACCAGTTGACACTTGCGACTTTCTTTCGTCTGCCCGAATCTTTTCTACTTTTTCTAGTTCCTTTTCATACAACCGAGAACGTAGCACTTTAAATGCCTTGTCTTTATTTTTATGCTGTGACCGACCGTCTTGACATTCGACTACAATTCCGGAGGGAATATGGGTGAGTCTGATGGCCGATTCTGTTTTATTTACATGCTGTCCTCCCGCTCCCGACGCCCTAAAGGTATCTACCTTTACATCCTCTGGGTTCAAATCAATTTCAACATCTTCTACTTCTGGAAGTACAGCCACCGTGGCAGCCGAAGTATGAACCCTTCCCTGCGATTCAGTGGCGGGTACTCTTTGAACCCGATGCACCCCTCGCTCAAACTTTAGGGTTCCAAAAACATCCTCTCCTTCTACCGAAAAAGAAACTTCCTTGAATCCCCCTGCAGTACCTTCATTTATATTGATTACTTCGGTCTTCCAACCATTTTTTTCGGCGTATCTTATATACATTCTATACAAATCGCCGGCAAATATGCTGGCCTCATCACCCCCTGTTCCAGCTCTAATTTCCATAATGACGTTTTTCGTGTCATTGGGATCCTTTGGAATGAGCATTAACTTAAGGTCTTCCTCTGCTTCTTCAATTTTTTCTTCTAAATCCTCAAATTCAGCCTTGGCCATTTCTATAAACTCAGGATCTTTCTCGGTTTTTAAAATCTCTTTTGTTGATTTGAGGTTATCTGTTAGATTTTTATATGAATGATACGCCTCCACCAATTCGCCAAGCTCCTTGTACTCTTTGTTGAGCTTTACATATCTATCCATATCCGAAATGACATTAGGATCAACAATCAAATTGCTCACCTCTTCATATCGATATGAAATATCCTCTAATTTTTTTAATAAATCTGACATTTATTCTTTCGTATAATGAAATTCACCAAACTCACTCTTAATCGTCAAATGGGCCTTATCAGCTTTTTCAACACGTCCTATAATTTGAGCATCCAAGTTGAAGGACCGACTTATTTCGATCAAGCTTTGGGCTACCTCGGGCTCAACATATAGTTCCATTCTATGCCCCATATTAAATACTTTGTACATTTCTTTCCACGGTGTGTTGGACTCCTCATGAATCATCTCAAATAGCGGTGGAATAGGAAACAAGTTATCTTTAATTACATGCACATCTTCCACAAAGTGTAAAACCTTGGTTTGGGCACCCCCACTACAGTGCACCATCCCATTTATACTCTTTCGGTGCTTTTCTAGCATCTTTTTAATTACTGGCGCGTAGGTTCGTGTTGGGGAAAGAACCAACTTACCAGCATTTAGATCCGTTCCGGTATCGGAATTAAGAGTTTTAGATCCGGAATAAACCAAATCATAAGGAACCGAAGAATCGTAAGTTTCAGGGTATTTCGTGGCCAAATCTTTTGAGAAAACATCATGCCGTGCCGAAGTCAGCCCGTTACTCCCCATCCCTCCGTTGTATTCTTTTTCGTAAGTCGTTTTTCCAAAAGAACTTAGTCCAACTATAACATTCCCAGATTTAATGTTGTCATTTGAAATCACATCAGATCTTTTCATGCGACAAACCACTGTAGAATCAACAATTATTGTTCTTACTAAATCTCCAACATCAGCAGTTTCTCCTCCTGTAGAATAAATGTCAACCCCATGATTTCTTAAATCAGCCAACAAATTTTCAGTTCCATTAATGATTTCGGCAATTACATCTCCAGTGATTAAATTTTTGTTTCGTCCAATGGTAGACGAAAGAAGTATGTTGCTGGTAGCACCTACGCACAGCAAATCATCAACGTTCATTATAAGGGCATCCTGTGCGATTCCTTGCCACACATTCAAGTCACCAGTTTCTTTCCAGTAGGCATAAGCCAATGAAGACTTTGTGCCTGCGCCATCCGCATGCATGATGATACAATAATCGGGATCACCCGATAAGTAATCAGGAACGATTTTGCAAAAGGCTTTTGGAAACAACCCTTTATCTACGTTTCTAATAGCTGCGTGCACATCTTGTTTATCCGCAGAGACTCCTCTTTTATCGTACCTCGATTCCATTATTTCCAATAAAAAAAGCGCCCTTACTCGGACGCTTTCCTACTTTATATTAGGTATGTAACAATTATATTATTTCACTAATTACCACCATCCTCAGCACCACCTTCAGTACCACCTTCAGATTCCTTTTCAGGTTGTCCTTCAGGCGCTTTTGGCTGAGGAACATAATCATCACGAAGTACAGAGAATACAGTTCTACGATTCAACTGATGAGCCGCTTCCTGTTCTTGCTTAGTTTTCAACGAATTGATAAAAGCTTCGTTATACGTTGTAGTAACACCATTTGCAGAAACTACTAGTGGATGACCTTCACCATATCCTTTAGGCACTAACCTATCAGCTTCAATTCCCTTAGAAATCAAATACTCAACACAACTCTGAGCTCTTTTTTGAGAAAGTTCTTGGTTACTTTCTTCAGAGCCCCTTGCATCTGTATGTGCAGATAGTTCAATTACGATATTAGGGTTGTCGATAAGTGTCTGATATAGGTCATTCAAACTATCCTTTGAATTTACCTCTGGAGTAACCATTAGATCCCATTTGGCTAATTCATACAATACCGTTTTAAATTTAATTTCACCACAATTAGAACATTGTAATTCAAAATCGTGAATAAAAGCTGTAGATTTTTCAATACCAACCGTTGTTTCTTGCCCTTTACCATTTAGATAACCCCTCTTCGAGTAATCTTTGGATTCACAGTCAACCGCAATATTTCTAATACTAGATGTTTTAGAAACTACAATGGTGTAAGAGGTATTCGATTCAATAAACCTGTCCCCATTTTCTTTCTCATCGAATTTATATGCTCCTTGAGCATCAGTTACGGCTTCCACAGAACTTCCGTCCGTACCAATTAATTTAACTGTTGCTCCACTAATTGGCGACTTGCAATCCACATCCTTCACAGTACCCGACATGGTATAAATAACAGGAGGCATTTTAAAAGAATAGATATCATCTCCTCCTTTACCACCTTCTCGGTTCGAAGTAAAGTATCCTTTTTCACTTTCACCCATAAAGAAGATGCTATAATCATTAGCAGAAGAATTTATTGGTGGTTTAACGTTTTCAGGATTACCCCATTCATCTTTGCCGATTTGTTCAGCCTTATAAATATCTAAACCTCCCATTCCTGGGTGTCCATTAGAAGAAAAGTAAAGTGACCCATTGTCATGGATAAAAGGGAAAAGTTCATCACCAGGTGTATTAATTCCAGCAACATTTTTAGGTTCTGACCATTCCTTGGATTTTTTATCCATCGTAACAAACCAGATATCCTTTCCACCTTTTCCTCCAGGAGCGTCACTAGCAAAAAACAAGGTAAGGTCATCTTTTGAAATAGATGGATGGCCCACAGTTACCGAATCAGGAAAAAATGACAGCTTTCTAGGTTCAGCCCAATCTTGGCCTTTCTTTACAGCCATCCAAATTTCACAGCCTTTAGATTGGTTTTTTTCCATCGGGCAGTGCGTATAATACATTTCGCCTTCTCTCTTTGTAACCGTTGCTGGCCCTTCATTATATTCAGTGTTTATGGGCTGTGGCAAGGGTTTAGGCACACTCCATTTTCCTTTTCTATCCATTTCCGCAGTAAACAAATCTGAAAACGCCTCACCACTTCTGCTGTCCAACTCACTTCCAATAGTACCAGGTCGTGAAGAAACAAAAATGATTTCATCTGCCCTTCTTCCAGTAGCCACTGGGCCGTAATCGTATTGTTTTGAGTTTAATTGGGATATATTCATGATGATATATGGGTTTGGTTTTTCAAGCCATTTCTCAGATAACTCACACGCACTTACTCCTAATTTACCTCGCTTGTCATCGGGCATCAAATTGGCAAACTCCTGATATCTCTTTTTTGCTTCAGTATACTGACCTTGCACTCGCATTACATCTGCAAGGTTCAAAAACAACAATGGGTCTTCGTTGCCATATTGAGCTTTTTCCGCCTTTAGATACCACTCTTCGGCCAGCTCTGGATTCTCAATTAAGCGATAGCACTCACCTATTCTAAAAATAATTCGAATCTTTTCTGATTTCTTTTTTTCCTTAGTATAGGCTTTTTTATACAGATCAACAGCTGTAAAAAACGACTCACTTTTGTAAGCATTATCCGCTTCGGCGGTATAATTTTTTTGAGCTTGAAGCCCCGTGCTTAATAGGATTACTAGGGTAAGTATTATTGAACCTCTCATTCCATTCATAGTCTTAGATGCAAAAAGGACATTTTCGTCCTGCGGTCGACAAATTAAACAATAATTTTAGTCAAATCAAAGATGATTTAATTCCACTCCAATAATACCAAAAATAAAAGAGCCCCAATAGGGGCCCTTATTTATTTCGTAAAAAGCATCTCTCTATACTTTGGAACAGGCCAAAGCTCGTTATCTACAATGAGTTCCAACTTATCTACCTCATATCTAATCGGGTCGAATAGCGAGGCCACATTCTTACAATAAGCCTTAGCTTGGTCAGCAGAATGCGCAAGAATGTTAGCTTTTTTTCTTTCTTGACGCATTTGTTCTACTTTATCTTGTAGTGATCTCACCCTTTCTGAAATTTCTTCAACAATTTTCAAATGTGGGTCTGCAAACTTCTTGTACGAAGCTCCATAAACTTCCTTTAATCCAATGACTACATCAAGTGTTCGGCGTTGTTGTTCGATAGCAACTGGCAATATTTGATTCAAAATCATGTCTTGAAAACATCGCGATTCAATTTGAATTTTCATTCGATAAAACTCCTGCGCGATTTCGTACCGAGCTTCAAGTTCTTTTTCTCCAAACACATCAAACTCACTAAAGATTCTTCTTGACTCTTTAGATAGCATAAAATCAAGTGCATCTGGAGTAGTTTTCACGTTTTTAAGTCCTCTCTTTTCAGCCTCTTTTGCCCATGAATCACTGTATCCATCACCCTCAAAGCGAATTCTTTTGGAATCCACAATTACTTGTTTGAGCACATGGAATATTGCGTCATCCTTTTTCTGCCCCTTTTTTATGAGCAAATCAACCTCTTTTTTAAACCATGTCAACTGGTCGGCCATGATGGTGTTCATTGTAATCATGGCAGAAGCACAGTTGGCTGCGGATCCAACAGCCCGAAATTCAAACTTATTCCCAGTGAAAGCAAAAGGAGAAGTTCTATTCCTGTCGGTATTGTCAAGCATGATATCTGGAATTTTTCCAATTCTCAACTTCAAGTCAGTTTTTTCATCCGGACTCAAGTTACCTTTATGAACTTTAGCTTCAATCTCATCAAGAATGGCTGACAACTGAGTTCCTATAAAAGTGGAGATGATAGCAGGTGGTGCTTCGTTTGCGCCTAAGCGATGGTCATTTCCTGCGGAGGCTATGGTGGCGCGCATCAAATCATCATGCCTGTGAAGTGCTCCAATCGTATTTATAAAGAAGGTCAAAAAGCGAAGATTAGTTTTTGGGTTTACTCCTGGGCTTAATAAATTAATTCCCGTATCCGTTGCAAGTGACCAGTTATTGTGCTTCCCTGAACCATTCATTCCTTGAAATGGTTTTTCGTGAAGTAGAACATGGAAATCGTGTTTGTTACCCACTTTTTCTAATAGATCCATAACCAATTGATTGTGATCTACAGCCCGATTTACCTCTTCAAACATAGGAGCAACCTCGAACTGATTAGGAGCGACTTCATTGTGACGAGTGGTTACAGGCACACCTAATTTATGACATTCTGTTTCGAAATCCTGCATAAAAGCCATAGCACGTTCTGGAATTGAACCAAAGTAGTGGTCATCTAATTGTTGACCTTTAGATGAAGAATGTCCAAATAGCGTTCGACCAGTCATCACCAAATCAGGCCTAGCCTTAAATAGTGCCGAGTCTACCAAGAAATACTCTTGTTCCCAACCCAATGTGGTAACAACTTTACTCACACTCTTATCAAAGTACTTCATGATATCCATCGAAGCCTTTTCAACAGCGGCGCTGGCTTTCATCAACGGTGTTTTGTAATCTAAGGCTTCTCCGGTATAGGATACAAAGATGGTTGGTATGCAAAGTGTTTTTCCTATAATAAATGCTGGCGATGATGGATCCCAAGCGGTGTAGCCTCTGGCCTCAAAAGTGTTTCGTATTCCACCATTCGGAAAACTAGATGCATCGGGCTCTTGCTGAACAAGTTGCCCTCCTCCAAAACGCTCCATTGCACCGTTTCCGCTAGGTTGCATAAATGAATCATGCTTTTCTGCCGTTCTTCCAGTAAGTGGTTGAAACCAATGAGAATAATGAGTAACTCCCTTGGTCATTGCCCAGGCTTTCATGGCTGCGGCAACGTGGTCCGCGGCAAATCGATCAATTCTCGCTCCCTTTTCAATGGAAGCTAACACGCTCTCCAAAATATTTCCAGAGAGATATTCTTTCATTTTTTCTAGGTCAAAAACATTGACGCCATAGAAATCAGAAATCTTTGACGATGGTGGGGTCTTCCACTGTGGTTGACGGTCTAAAACTTTATCTAATGCAGCAAATCGAAGTGTAGCCATATTCGTAATTTTTAAAATATGCGCAAAGGAAATGTTTTTTTAGGGGTATCAATGCGGTTTTTTTATTTTTTATTGACATTACCCCCTATTTATTAGCTATATATTTTCAAAAAAGTATGAAATAATGGACACAACCCCCGAAATAAATTAAATCATTCCAAAAAAAAAGAGCTTAAATAAGCTCTTTTTGATATTTTCGAAGAAGTTGAACTACTCCAATTTTTTCTTTACTTCATCAATTTCCTTTTTAGTTTCTTTTACGCTATCCTCAATATCCCGTTGAATATCATTTGCCGCATCCTTAAACTGTCTGATTCCTTTTCCTAAGCCTCTGGCAAATTCTGGAATTCTTTTGGAGCCAAAAAAAAGCAGAACAAAAAGCAGGATGACCATAATCTCACCGCCACCCATATTAAAAAACAAAAGTACTTTCATAATGCAAATTTATGAAAAAGGGGGCCGAAGCCCCCTTTTCAATCTATATAGTATGAGCTATTAAACTTTCTCTTTTTTCGTCGTAAAGTCAATTACCGTAGGCGTGGCTACACAAAGTGAAGAGTACGTTCCAACAACGATTCCCACCATTAATGCAAATACAAACCCTCTAATAACTTCACCTCCAAATAGGAATATCATCAACAACACCATAAATGTACTTAAGGATGTGTTAATGGTACGGCTCAAGGTGCTATTCAATGCATCGTTTACGACCTCATTGAACGGGCGATTTTTGTGTAAACCTAAAAACTCCCTAATTCTATCAAACACAACCACGGTATCATTAATAGAATAACCGACCACAGTCAGGATCGCTGCGATAAACGCTTGGTCAATTTCCATAGACCATGGAACAACCCCATAAAACAAGGAGAAAATTCCTAAAACAACCAATACGTCATGGAACATGGCCAACAAAGCTCCTAATCCATATTGCCATTTCCTAAAGCGAAGAAGTATGTAAAGGAAAATAACAATTAAGGAGAAGAAGACAGCAATCATTGCGTCGGTTTTAATATCATCCGCAATAGTAGCTTCAACTTTTTGAGAGCTCATGATCTCAAAATTATTGCCCAAAGAATTTAACCCATCGGTCATGGTTGTTTCTACTAGGTTATCAGTCTCAACTCCACCTTCACCAATTAAGTATTTAGTGGTAATTTTAACTTGGTTAGACGATCCGTATATTTTTACTTCAGGGCGTTGTTCAACACCGTCAGTAACAAATACCTTTTGAAGTACAGTTCCTATTTCGCCAACTTCAGCATTGTTTTCAAATCGCACCAAATAACTTCGACCTCCAGTGAAATCAACCCCATAGTTAAGCCCTCTAACTGCCAATGACGCAATTCCTGCAATCACAATAATCGAAGAAATTAAATAGTATGTTCTTCTTCGGGTAACAAATTGGAAATTCAAATCTTTAAAAGCTCCTTCAGTCCATTTTGAAGCGAAAGAGATAATGTCTTTCTTGCCCATTTGCCATTCGAAAATCAAGCGAGTTAAGAAAATGGCAGAAAACAAAGAGGTACATATACCTATAATTAATGTAGTAGCAAATCCTTTAATAGGTCCAGATCCAAAAAGCAATAGAATAATACCAGTAAGCCCAGTAGTAATGTTGGCATCCATAATTGATGGAATCGCACCTCTAATGCTAAAAGCCTCACTAATAGCCAGTTTCATTCCTTTTCCCGCGCGCAGTTCTTCCCTAATTCTTTCATAGAGAAGCACGTTTGCGTCCACCGACATACCAATTGTAAGTACGATACCAGCAATTCCAGGGAGTGTTAATGTAGCGCCAAGGCTCGTTAGCACCCCGAATACAAAAAATACGTTCGCAATTAAGGCAATATCAGCAACCACACCCGCCTTGGAATAATAAAACACCATGTAAATAAGGATAAGCGCAAATGCTAATACAAAGGATATCATTCCACTGGTGATAGCTTCATGCCCCAAAGAAGGACCAACTATAGCTTCTTCTATAATATTGGCAGGAGCTGGAAGTTTTCCAGCCTTTAGTACATTTGATAAATCCTCAGCCTCTTCTGGTGTAAACCTCCCAGAAATTGACGATTGGCCACCTTTAATTTCACCTTGAACTGTAGGAGCACTATAAACTAGGTTATCCAACACTACGGCGATGCTCTTCTTGTTATTTGGGTCAGCTGCAGCTTCGGCTGTCATTTCTCTCCAAATTTTGGCTCCCGAGCTATTCATTATCATAGTAATCTCAGGGTTACCTAGTGGATCAGCAGTAACTCTCGCATTAGAAATTGCATCACCTTCTAGCCTCGCCTTACCATCTCTTCTTATAACTTTTATGGCATGTAAGGAATAAACATCTGCTTCATCAGAAATCGATTTTGCGCTCCACATAAAAACGACATTCTGTGGAAAGAATTTTTTAATGTTCCTGTCTTTCAACAAACGCTCGACTTCGTCTTTATTCTTTTCAGCAACATATCCGATAACAGGTCCTTCACCTGGATAGTATTGTTGGGTTTGCTCATCCTGATAAATAACGGGTTGAATCAATGAATAAAGAGGGTTTTCTTGAGCAAAATCTTGATATGATGCGCTGCCCGTGTCAGACGCAGCCGAATCACTTGCCAAGTCGGCAAGTAAATCTTGCTCCACTTCTTCAACCTCATCGTTTGAATCAGCAACCTCAGTTAGTTTACTTGAGTCAGTAGGTTCTTCGCTTGAAAACAAATCGTTCGCTTTGTCGTCGATTGACGCTACTGCTGCCTTGTTGGTATCAGTAGAGGAAGAATCTGTCTTTGATCCTTTCGCAAGACTTCTCATGTATTCATTGGCTTTATCCATGCCTGCAAACACCTCTCTATTGTCATAAGTCTCCCAAAATTCTAATTTGGCAGTTCCTTGTAAGATTTTACGAACCCTGCTTTTGTCTTTTACCCCAGGAAGTTCTACAACAATTCTGTCGCTAGTGGATAATCGTTGAATTTTTGGTTGAACAACTCCTAAGTTATCAATCCTCTTTCTCAATACTTGCTCAGTTCTTTTTACTGCATCTTCAGCTTCAGTTCTGATAATAGCAAGAATTTCATCATTAGTAGCTTCTCTAGGAAACAACTCCTTGTTTTCGCGGCTGTGAAACACAGAAGCCAACTTAAAGTTAGGGTCATTAGCCAATACTGCATTACCAAAAATAGTAGTAAAATCATCTTGGCTGCTTTTCTGCATTATCAATGCATCAGCAATTGATTTTTTAAACACAGGATTCTCTGGATTCGCGGCCATTGCCTGAATTAAATCTACAACGGAAACCTCGAGTGTAACGTTCATACCCCCTTGAAGGTCAAGACCAAGATTGATCTCATTGCGCAAGCATTCCTTGTAGGTGTACCCTAAAATTGGATAGACAGCAACATTGTTCTGACTTAATAAGTAATCCGCCTCGAATTTCTGTAGAATAGAATCTTGATCATAGGCAGATATCTCCGTTTCGACAGTTAGAAGCGAGTCCATTTTTTGTTCTGCCACTTCCTTGGCAGCCCCCTCAACACTTGAAGTAACCCAACTAAAAGAGAGCTGATATAAGCAGGCAAGAGTGAGAAGCGCGGTAAAAAACCACAATGCAGTTTTATTTTGCATTATATATATATTTTGAAAATTTTTAAGCGTGCAAATATAGAACTTCAATGCACATACAAGGCGCAATTCACACTACGTCTTATCACTTGTAATACAAATAGTTACGGTAAATTATTTCGCACGAAGTCATAAAAAAAGGCTCGCAAATGCCAGCCTTAATGTTTTAGAAGTAGAAAAAATGCTTTTTAGGACAAAGCGCTTTCAAGCAAACCATTCACTTTTCTAACCGCATCAGCGCTTTCTGCAAATTTTGCCTTTTCAGCATCGCCTAATTCAACCTCCACAATTCGTTCGATACCACTTTTCCCCAATATTACAGGCACTCCAAGACAAATATCCTTTTGGCCATATTCGCCATTAAGCATTACAGAACAAGGAAACATTTTCTTCGAATCAAGAGCAATTGCTTTAACCATTTCAGAAACCGCTGCACCTGGTGCATACCAAGCAGATGTTCCAAGCAATCCAGTAAGTGTTGCTCCACCTACTTTAGTTTCTTGAACCACAGCATCCATTTGTGGTTGACTCAAAAACTTAGCAACTGGAATTCCGTTTCTGGTTGCCTTATTGATAAGTGGAAGCATACCAGTATCACTATGCGCCGCTATTACCATTCCATCCACATCTGAAATGGGACATTCTAGGGCTTCGGCCAACCTATATTTGAAACGGCCACTATCCAAAGCGCCACCCATTCCAAGTATTCTATTCTTGGGGTGACCCGTCGCTTTATGAGCTAAATAAGCCATTGTATCCATAGGATTACTCACTACAATTACAATTACGTTCGGTGAGTGCTTAATTAAATTAGCTGTCACGCCTTTAACTATTCCAGCATTTATGTCTATCAACTCTTCGCGAGTCATACCTGGCTTACGAGGAATGCCAGAGGTAATAACTGCCACATCACTACCAGCAGTTTTGCCATAATCATTTGTACTTCCAATGATTTTGGTATCAAAATGGTTCAAACTGGCACACTGCATTAAGTCCATTGCCTTGCCTTCGGCAAAGCCTTCTTTAATATCTACAAGTACAACTTCAGACGCAAAGTCTTTGATAGCAATGTATTCTGCGCAACTAGCTCCTACGGCTCCTGCTCCTACAACGGTAACTTTCATTTCAATTATTGGGTTAAAAATTCGGAGCGCAAATGTAATTCATTCGGTCGCTTTCTTGAACAGAAAACCTACTCAAATATCATAAAGAAATGCTTCAAATGAGAATATCGCTAATTTTGGTTTTTGAAGCAACCAAATGAGGGTTGCGACGTCATTGTTTTGAATTGAAATGAAATTAGTCCTGAATGTGTCTATAGCAGAGCTTATCGAGGGTTGTAAAAAAAGAAATCCTCACTGCCAAAAAGAGTTATTTATGACTTTCTATGGTAGAATGCTTGGTGTGTGCATTCGTTACTCGCCCTCTCGTGAAGAAGCAGAGGATTGGACGCAGGACGGTTTCATTAAGCTCTTTGACAAAATTGATTTGTATAACGGAAACGGCGTTTTTGAGGCCTGGATGAGGAGGATTTTTGTAAACCTGTGCCTCGATAAAATTCGGAAATCAAAAAATTCGCTTCTTACTTATTCATTGGACTACAATGATGAGGTCACAAGGGTGCGACCCGAAGAAGAAAATTCGGACTCCAAACTTCTTGAGCTCATAGGTCGGGAAAAATTATTGGAGGAAATCCAGAATCTATCTCCCATGTACCGAACTGTATTCAATCTTTATGTATTAGAAGGTTATACTCATCAAGAAATTTCGTCCGAATTGGGGATTTCTGAAGGAACTTCCAAATCGAATTTGAGCAAGGCAAAAGGCAATTTACGAAAAGCCTTTGAAAATATTTTAAAAGCAAAACACGCGTCATGATGTTTGAAAAAAAAACACAAGAATCGCTTGGCAACTTTGAACCAAAGTTTAACGAAGAAGCTTGGAATAAAATTGAAAACCAGGTACTAAAAAATAACCATAAATTTCATAGCCAAAAATCAAGGCTGCAGAACATATTATGGGGACTGGGCGGGTTGTCAGTTGCTGTTTTAGCCTTCGTTTTTGTGAGTCAAAATAAAAACATTGATGCTCCAATTAAGGTTTCACAAACCCCTATAACACAACCTATATTGGCCAAGACAGAAAGTGAAACTACGGTAAAAGAAAACCCGAATGAAGTAAAAGTAGTGATCTCGCCGAAAGAGGCAGCTCCCGCGAAGCAGATGATGCCAGAAGCTCCCAAAGAGGCAGTAAGAACGATTGCACCCTTGCTAATAGCAGAACGAAACGCTATTTGCTTGGGTGAAAAAGCAAAGATTGTGGTGGGAAGCACGGCCAACACATATATTAAGTATGGCAACATCGAAGTTCCTGCTGACAAAAACATGACACTTGCCTTTGACCAACCGGGTGACTATAAAGTTACTTTGCTTAAGTTGGAAAATGGAAGCAAGTCAGAAAAACACTCCGTGCGAATAAAAGTGAGTGGGTTGCCCAATAAGCAGTTTATAATTAAAAAATCAAATGACCCGAAGAATCCAGAAGTTACATTTTCAAGCACGGAAGGCACGGTCAAAGCCAATTGGTATATAGATAACGATTTTGTTGGATCTAGTAGCCAGATGAGTTACCTATTTAATACACGTGGTCAATACTCGGTTAAATTGGTCAGCGAAAGCGAAGAAGGTTGTAAAGATTCGAGCTTTCAGAGCATAAGGATATTACAGGGATATAATTTAATGGCAAGCTCTGTATTTAATCCTGATAAGGAAGCATGGTTGCCACTTGGGTTGAAAAAATCAGGAACTAAGTTTAGCTTGAGAATTTTAGATACAAATGGCAATGAAGTGTTCTCAACATCAGATCCAAATGAAGCTTGGGATGGAACTATTGATGGGGAAAAGGCCCCGAATGGTGAAATGTATATTTGGCTCGCTAAGGTTTATGATGAACAAAATCGTGTAAGGGAATACGGAGATAGTTTTTTGATTACTTCAATGCTTGACTAGTTTCATAAACGCATTCCAAAGTGGCTCATCTGGTGTCAGAGCCTCAATATCCATTTTTTCTTGACTCACAGGATGAATAAATTCTAACCTTCTGGCATGAAGGTGTATCGAACCATCAGGATTACTTCTATCAAAACCATATTTCAAATCCCCTTTAATGGGACATCCCATGTTTGCAAGTTGAGCTCGTATTTGGTGATGTCTTCCAGTTTTAGGATTTATTTTTAAAAGAAAGTACCTGTCTGAAGCGGCTATTATTTCGTAGTCCAACTCCGAATATTTTGCTCCTTCCGCTTCCACTTTTTTGACAAACGACTTGTTCTTTTCGTTGTGTTTTAAGAGGTAATCTTTGAGCGTTCCTTTTTTAGAAGGCGGTTGCTCCTTTACCACCGCCCAATAGGTCTTTTTCATGTCTTTATTTCGAAACATGAGGTTCAATCGCGAAAGTGCCTTGCTTGTTTTTGCAAAAAGCACCAGTCCACTAGTGGGCCTATCAAGTCGATGCGGCAAACCCACAAAAACATTCCCAGGCTTGTTATATTTCTCTTTAAGAAATTCTTTTACATGCTCTAGAAGCGGCACATCACCCGTAATATCACCTTGAACAATTTCTTTGGGTGCCTTATTAATTACAATAATGTGGTTATCCTCATAAAGGACCTTTTCTTCTGTGATCATTAATATTGCTCTTTGCTATTCGGAAAATCCTTGGTCTTTACATCTTTAATGTATTTGCCAACGGCGCCCATTATTTCTTCCGCGAGGGTATGATATCTTCTCAAAAAACGAGGCGAAAATTCTTGGGTAATCCCAAGCATATCATGCAATACCAATACTTGCCCATCTACTCCTCCACCGGCACCAATTCCAATTACAGGAATTTCTACTTCTTTAGCCACCCGAGTGGCCAATTCGGCTGGAATCTTTTCAAGCACCAAGGCAAAACATCCTGCCTCCTGCAATATTCTAGCATCACTCAAAAGTTTCTCAGCTTCGGCTTCTTCTTTAGCTCGCACCACATAAGTACCGTATTGATAGATAGATTGAGGCATTAAACCTAAGTGCCCCATTACAGGGATTCCAGCCCCAACAATTCTTCTCACCGATTCTTCAATCTCTACTCCACCTTCCATTTTCACCGCATGACCTCCTGACTCCTTCATTATGCGTATTGAAGAATTTAGAGCTTCCTTAGAGTTCCCTTGATATGTGCCAAATGGCAAATCAACAACTACCAATGCATTTGACACCGCTCGAATAACTGATGAAGCATGGTAAATCATTTGATCGAGGGTAATAGGCAATGTAGTCTCGTGGCCAGCCATTACATTACTTGCTGAATCTCCTACCAAAATTACATCAACACCAGCCTGATCAATCAGCCGAGCCATACTATAATCGTAGGCAGTCAACATGGAGATTTTCTCCCCCTTCATTTTCATTTCGGTAAGTACGTGTGTTGTTACTTTTTTGGCCTTACTGCTTACAGGCGTATGTGATACATTCATCATTTTATATTTTCCGCTAACATAGTTTATTGGCCCATTTATCATTATTCCCATCAAGAGGGCCCTATTTTGCTACATTTGCCAGCGCGATTTTCGGATACAAATATATAGCGGTAAATGAAGAGGACTATGTCTATTAATAGGGTTTCAATCTTAACACTTTTGTTGGGTAGTTTGTTGATGGTTAATTCTTGTAAGAATGATCTAGAGATAAACGCACCCTATGATGCTAAGCCCATTGTGTATGCGCTGCTCAACCCATACGATTCAATTCAATACATCAAGGTGGTGAAATCATTTTTGGGTGAGGAAAATCCAGAGACCTACGCAGGAATTGCCGATTCAAGCCAGTTTAACACCGTAGAGGGATATGTAGATGAATACCTTGATGGAGTAAAGATTAATACCTACCCCCTACAAGCAACTCAACTGAACAACAAAAAACCAGGAATTTTTGCAAGTCCAAATCAAACGCTTTATACTTTCAAAACGAATCTGGTAAGCGGCACAGCTACTTATTTGAATACAAATTCTGAATTTGAGATTCGCGCCAAATTAAATGGCACCATAGATATTAATAGCCGGACCAAAATGATAGTTGACGCACCAAGTTTTTTCTATCAACAATCGGTGAGACAGCAACTGTGGAAAAAACCGGGCAATACAAAGTCCCAAGGAACCATAAAATTTGCGAGTTCATCCCAAATGTTAGAAGGATTAAAACTAGAAGCAGAGCTACCTGTAAACTGCAAAATGGCAAAAATGAAAATGATTTTCTATTACAAGGAAATACTAACAGGACCTAATGGTTGCACCGAGGAATTAAAAAGTATTGAATATGATATGGGAACCATTACGGTAACAGACCCTAATAAATTGAACAAAGAAAACTTTGCCATCACCTCTGAAAGATTTTTTGAAAAAATAAGCAACGGAATGCTCGATGCGGGGGATGTGCCCAATTTTTATCGCCGTGTTGCCGATAGGTGCGACTTCGAAATTATTATGGGAGATGATGACTTCTATAGTTATATACAGGTTACCAAGCCTTCAGACGATTTGAACCAAAACAAACCACAATTCTCCAATATTGAAAATGGATTCGGGATTTTTGGCTGTCGAATTATTACTCGTTTGAGCCAACAAACACTTCGTGTCAATTATGAAGACCTCAGCGGCTTACTTGATTCTCATACACAAAACGAATTAATTACAGGCGCGCTCGGAGGAGGTACAGGAGCTAAAGGCTTTTGTATGGACCCTGAAATTGCAGCTGGTTCGTCCTACGGATCTTTGAAATGCGAGCAGTGTAAGTAAGCGCTGCCTATTTGTCACTTTTTTGTCACCTGACAATCTAAGTTTCCAACCAATACTGACAAAATATCCCTCTTATTAATAGAAAGACCCAATGGCATACCCATTGACTATGCCGATTCGAAATTGAAAATCTAATTAATCCAAATATTATTATGGGAAAAATTATAGGAATAGATTTGGGAACCACAAACTCGTGTGTAGCCGTAATGGAAGGAAACGAGCCTGTAGTTATTCCAAACAGTGAAGGAAAAAGGACGACTCCATCTATCGTTGCATTTATTCAAGGTGGCGAAAGAAAAGTGGGAGATCCTGCTAAAAGACAAGCAATTACTAACCCTGAAAAAACGGTATACTCCATCAAGCGATTCATGGGACATACCTACGACGAGATTGATAGTGAGCTTAGGAGAGTTTCGTACAAACTTGTAAAAGACGGAAACCTACCAAAAGTCTCTATTGATGACAGAATGTACACCACGCAAGAAATTTCGGCCATGGTGCTTCAAAAAATGAAAAAAACAGCTGAAGATTATCTCGGCCAAGAAGTAACAGAAGCTGTAATTACAGTACCGGCCTATTTTAATGACTCGCAGCGACAAGCTACCAAAGAAGCTGGTGAAATTGCTGGACTTAACGTAAAACGAATTATCAATGAGCCTACAGCTGCTTCATTAGCTTATGGGCTAGATAAGAAAGGCCAGGACATTAAAATTGTGGTTTTTGACTGTGGTGGTGGTACGCATGATGTTTCCGTACTTGAGTTAGGCGATGGTGTATTTGAAGTAAAGTCTACCGACGGCGACACGCATTTAGGTGGAGATGACTTTGATAAAGTGATTATCGACTGGCTAGCGGATGAGTTTTTAAATGATGAGGGTATTGATTTAAGAAAGGATCCAATGGCACTTCAGCGTTTGAAAGAAGCAGCGGAAAAAGCAAAAATTGAGTTATCAAGTACAACTACTTCGGAAATCAATTTACCTTATATAATGCCAGTTGATGGGGTTCCTAAGCACTTGGTAAGATCACTCAACCGTTCAAAGTTTGAGCAGTTGGCTGCATCACTAATTGAAAGAACCATTGCGCCTTGCAAGTCCGCCTTAAAAAATGCCGATTTATCTCCGAGCGACATTGATGAAGTAATTCTTGTTGGGGGATCAACTCGAATTCCGGCCATACAAGAAGCTGTAAAGAAATTCTTTGGCAAAGAGCCTTCAAAAGGAGTTAACCCCGATGAAGTAGTAGCACTAGGTGCGGCAATTCAAGGCGGTGTACTTTCTGGTGAAGTAAAGGATGTGCTTCTATTGGATGTTACGCCACTTTCTTTAGGTATTGAAACCTTAGGTGGTGTTTTTACAAAATTGATTGAAGCGAATACCACGATTCCTACTAAGAAAAGTGAAGTGTTTTCAACTGCAGCTGACAATCAGCCTTCAGTAGAAATACACGTGCTTCAAGGAGAGCGCCCAATGGCAAAAGACAACAGGACAATTGGAAGATTTCATTTAGATTCTATTCCACCTGCGTCGAGAGGTATTCCTCAAATTGAAGTTTCTTTTGACATTGATGCGGATGGAATATTAAATGTTTCGGCCAAAGACAAAGGCACTAATAAGGAACAAAGTATTCGAATAGAGGCTTCTACAGGGTTATCAGAGGCAGAAATCGAGAAAATGAGGCAAGAAGCAGAGGCTAATGCTGAAGCAGATGCTAAGATTAAGGAAACTGCGGACAAAAAGAATGCAGCAGATAATTTGATTTTCCAAACAGAAAAACAATTGGCTGAATATGGCGATAAAATCCCAGAAGACAAAAAGAAGCCTATTGAAGATGCTTTGGCAGAATTAAAGGAAATTCACAAGGCGGGAGATATCGATAAACTCGATGCAGCCATGGAAAAAGTAAATACTGCTTTTCAAGCTGCTTCTCAAGAAATGTACGCTGCCCAGCAAGCTTCACAAGCCGAAGGAGCTGCTTCAGGAAATGCACAAAGTGCAAATTCAAATCAAAAAAATACGGAAGACGAAGTAACCGACGTAGACTTCGAAGAAGTAAAGTAATTGATTTTACATTAAAGCTAAAAAGAGCCGGTAGAAATACTGGCTCTTTTTATTTTTACGCCCTCCATTTTTCAAATTAGCATTCACACTTCTTGAGGTTCCTATTTTTTCTTTTTGCAATTCCCATCTCGTTGGCTGCTTATTCTCAAGAGTATGTAAACCATAAAGAAGTTGGCTCGACTTATATCAAACAGTTCCGAAACCAGCTTATCCTTAAAGGATATATTCAAAACAAGTCAAATGAATTTGATATCACCGACCGTAAAAACGATGTGGTGAGTAATTACGAGCCTAATGGCAAGTCCACATTTGGTATCGGATTTAATTACAAATCGCTCGGACTTTCTATAGGTTTTTTACCAATGGGTAAAAACAACGATGTGAAATATGGTAAAACTAGGAAATTTGATATCCAAGGTAATTTGGTGACTAAAAAAATTGGTGCTGATCTCAGACTACAATATTATCAGGGGTTTTATTTATCCAACGTTTCGTCATTAGACCCAAGCTACAACACCGACTCGGTTTATCCAATTCGGTCCGACATTGCTACCCTTTCTCTCGCCGCAGAAGTTTTCTACATATTCAACCATTCCAAATTTTCATTCAAAAGCATTTACACCAATAATGAATGGCAAAAAAAATCGGCTGGGACTTTTCTAGTTGGATTAAACTATGCCATATTTAGCATAGGGGCAGATTCGGCCATTGCACCTGAAGTACCCAACTACAAACCAGATTCTAGCGATTATTTTAGCGGAGCCAGCTTTTTTAACCTTGGTATTTATGGAGGATACGCCTACAATTTGGTTATTAAAAAACATGGGTTTTTATTTGTTGGTGCTGGCCCTGGCATTGGGGCGGTTAGAATTCGGCTTTATGACAATGAAGGACGGCAGGTCTCTAACAGGGTACGCCCTGCGGCCACCTTCAAATTTCAATTTGGTGGCGGACTCAATTCCGATAAACATTTTGGAGGAATAACTTACACCAACAACAGTTCTGGCTTTAACTACAACCAAGGGGAAGGCCGATTTAATTTTAACTCAGGAACTTTTAAGGTTTATTACGGGTATCGAATGTTTTAATTATTCGTATCGAAGGGCCTCAATTGGATCGAGTTTGGCGGCTTTTACTGCGGGATAATACCCCGAAACAACGCCTACAACCATGCATAAACACACACCCGTCAAGATCCAAATCCATGGAATAATAAACGCCCCACCGGTGAGCAAAGAAGTAATATTACCAATTAAAATTCCCAAGATAATTCCAACTACTCCCCCAATTTGACAGATAAATACAGCCTCAATTAAAAACTGCCATTTGATTGTTTGTTGATTTGCTCCTAAGGCCTTTCTAACGCCGATTTCCTGAGTTCTTTCAGTTACAGATACAAGCATAATATTCATCAATCCTATGGCCGCCCCAAGAAGTGTAATGATGCCAATAACGGATGCGGCGACCGTTACAAACCTCAAATTATCTATAAGTTTCGAGGCCAAATTATCGCTTCTTCTTAATTCAAAATCATCGTCTTTACTCAATGGTACTTTGCGTATTTGGCGAAACAATCCCCTCGCCTCTTCTAGTATTCCATCAAGTTTTTCAGGAGAAGAAACCATAACACTTAATTGGAAGGTTTCATTGGGAAGCTGAAACTGCTGACGGGCAACACCGATGGGAAGAATAACAGTTCGGTCCCCACCAAATCCAGCGCTCGATCCTTTTTCCGCTAAAATTGCAATTACCCTGTATTTTGCACCGTCAATGGTAATAAATTGATCTAGGGGGTTTTCATATTCAAATAAGGTTTCTGCTATTTCCTTCCCGATAATGGCCAGCCTCGCATTCAAGTTTAGGTCTTTTTCTGAAAAATTACGCCCCGAGTTAATGCGGTATCCAGATGTCCCTAAATAATTTTCATCTCCTCCGAAAATACTCACGTTTGGGTTCGTTTTTTTCTCCTTGAATTTTACCGTTGAATTGAATGAAGACCTTGTTGAAATGGAAACCATGGAAGCTTCCCTGAAGTCGTTTTTAAATTTGGTGGCTTGTCGAAAATCCACGACCGGGTATTTTTCTGGTTTATTTTCAACTCGAACCCGTGACCTCATTTGCCTAATAATAAATGTATTGGCACCCATACTCGTAAATTCAGAATTAATCGAACTTTTGATCGAGTCAATCGCCGTTAATATTCCAACAAGGGCCATAATTCCAAAAGCGATAATAAGAACCGTCAGAATGGTTCTGGTGAGCTGGCTTTTGGTTGAAAGAATAGCCATAATCACGTTTTCGCGAAATACTTCCTTTCTCATCTATGTTTTAACCTTTTGTCTCAATTAATTTGGATTAGCCTATTGCTAAATTATTAACTTCGCGAGCCCAGATATTAAGAGCAAAAAACGAACAAATTCAAAGGTATGGTTTTCGACTTAGAGATGATAAAAAAGGTGTATGAGCGGTTCCCAGAAAGGATAGCTGCAGCAAGAAAATTGGTTAACAAACCGCTTACACTTTCCGAAAAAATTCTTTACACCCACTTGTGGGATGGGCTTTCTGATAAACCTTTCACAAGAGGGAAGGATTATGTAGACTTTGCACCAGATCGCGTTGCGATGCAAGATGCTACAGCTCAAATGGCACTGTTGCAGTTTATGCAAGCAGGAAAAGATAAAGTCGCTGTACCGTCTACGGCCCATGCCGACCACCTTATTCAAGCCAAGTTAGGCGCCGATAAAGACCTTCAAGATGGGATTAATAAAAACAACGAAGTCTTCAATTTTTTGAGTTCTGTTTGCAGTAAATACGGAATCGGTTTTTGGAAACCGGGAGCTGGTATCATCCATCAAGTGGTTTTGGAAAACTATGCTTTTCCAGGGGGGATGATGATTGGCACTGACAGCCATACTGTAAACGCAGGCGGACTTGGTATGGTAGCAATTGGAGTTGGTGGTGCCGATGCAGTAGACGTAATGGCAGGCATGGCTTGGGAGCTTAAATTCCCAAAACTTATCGGGATAAAATTAACTGGTAAGCTAAACGGCTGGACTTCTCCAAAAGATGTGATTTTGAAAGTAGCTGGTATTCTCACAGTAAAAGGTGGAACAGGTGCCATCGTTGAGTATTTTGGCGAAGGCGCTACTTCTATGTCTTGCACCGGAAAAGGTACCATATCGAATATGGGTGCAGAAATCGGAGCCACTACTTCCACATTTGGTTACGACGATTCGATGAGAAGATATTTGGCCGCCACTGGTCGCCAGGAAGTTGTGGATGCGGCAGATAAAATCGCCGAACACTTAACGGGAGACCCAGAAGTGTATGCGCAACCTGAGAAATACTTTGATCAAGTAATTGAAATAGACTTATCGACGCTTTCGCCACATTTAAATGGACCTTTTACACCAGATTTGGCTACACCCGTTGCGGAAATGAAAGAAAAGGCTGCCAAAAACAATTGGCCCATTGATATCGAATGGGCTCTAATTGGTTCTTGTACCAATTCTAGCTACGAAGATTTAACGAGGGCAGCTTCTATTGTTGAAGACGCGTTTAGCAAAGGCGTAAAACCTAAGGCCATTTTAGGCATTAATCCAGGGTCGGAGCAGGTAAGATACACAGCTGAGCGAGATGGCCTCATAGACACATTCAAAAAGTTTGAATCTGCTCGAATATTCACCAACGCTTGTGGGCCTTGCATTGGCCAATGGGCACGAGAGGGATCTGAAAAACAAGAGAAAAATTCGATAGTTCATTCCTTTAATAGGAATTTCGCAAAAAGGGCAGATGGAAACCCAAATACGCATGCGTTTGTAGCTTCTCCTGAAATGGTTGCGGCCATTGCTATCAGTGGCAAATTAGACTTTAATCCCATTACGGATTCGCTGATGAATACCAAGGGTGAAAGGGTGAAATTAAATGAGCCTAGCGGAATTGAACTTCCTGCTCGTGGGTTTGCGGTTGAAGATAATGGTTACCAAGCACCTGCAAAAGATGGTAAAAGTTTAGAAGTTGTAGTTAAACCCGATTCTGAACGCCTTCAATTACTAGAACCCTTTAAACCTTGGGATGGCAAAAACATTACAGGTGCCAAGTTGCTCATTAAAGCATTTGGAAAATGTACCACCGACCATATCTCAATGGCTGGCCCTTGGCTGAGATACCGAGGTCACTTAGACAATATTTCAAACAATTGTTTGATTGGGGCTATCAACGCCTTTAATCAAAAATCGAACTCTGTTAAAAACCAATTAACAGGAGAATATGGTGAAGTTCCTGCTACCCAAAGAGCATACAAAGCTGCGGGAATCCCTACCATAGTTGTTGGAGACACCAATTATGGCGAAGGCTCCTCAAGAGAGCATGCCGCCATGGAGCCACGTCACTTGGGAGTTTGTGCAGTTTTGGTTAAATCATTTGCTCGAATTCACGAAACAAACCTTAAAAAGCAAGGTATGTTGGGCTTAACTTTCTCCAAAGAAAGTGATTACGATTTGATTCAAGAAGATGATGTATTCAACTTTTTAGATTTGAATCAATTTGCACCAGGCAAACAGCTGTCTTTGGAAATCGTTCATTCTAATGGCCAGAAGGATGTGATAAAAGTGAATCACACTTATAATGACCAACAAATTGAATGGTTCAAAGCAGGTTCTGCCCTCAATTTGATAAATCGTCAACAATAATTTAAAAGCCCATTTTTGGGCTTTTTTTTTGTCCTACACAGCATAGAATCTAAGGCTCTGTTAATGGTTATATTTGCGGGTTGCGAATTATGCTAAAAAGCTCGGTCATATTGTTCCTAATTTGTTTAACCGCTGGTCCTGCCCAATTGGTGGGTCAGGACTCTACATCTGTTTCCTCCGGAACCGCATCAACTGGCAAAAACATATATCGCAAAGCTTGGCACGCAGGTTTTCTTATTCATACCAGGGGAATTGGCGGACACTATAGAGGTGAGGTTTTTAAAGGGTCAAGAATTAAAAATTTCTATGCCATTGAAGCTTATAATATAAAACACATCAAGGAACAGAAGTCTTTTAACCCTTCTGGAGACCAAAGCAACAGTTTTATATATGGAAAAATGAACCAAGTTTATGTCTTCAAAGGCGGCATAGGAAGACAGAGTATTATGTTCGAAAAACTTGTGCTCCGGGGAGTTCAGATTAGTAGTGTGGTAGGGGCCAATTTACTTTTTGCATTGGTAAAACCTGTTTACGTTAATGTATATAGATTTGAAGATGAAAGACAAGTAGAAAGCACTGAGCGCTACAATCCTTACGAACACTCTTACGGACAGATTATAGGGAGAGGTCCTTTTTTAAAAGGATTTGGAGAAGCACAAATTATCCCAGGTTTTGGTTTGAAGACCGCCATGAATTTTGAATTTGCACCTACCGACGAAAAAATTAAAGCAATAGAAGTTGGAGCTAACATAGATGGGTTTATGAAACCCCTTCCCTTAATGGCCTTCAATACCCAATACAGCGTCCAACTTACTTTATATGTGAATTTCCAATTCGGAAAAAAGAGTTTTTTATAATTATGGAAGATCAGATTGAAAAACCCCTTGCGAAACGAAAGCCAGATTGGCTAAGAGTAAAACTCCCAACTGGCGAAAACTTTAAAGCGGTTAGGAATATTGTTTCTGAGCATAAATTAAATACCATTTGTGTGAGCGGAAATTGCCCCAATATGGGCGAATGTTGGGGTGCAGGTACAGCTACGTTTATGATTTTGGGCAATATATGCACCCGAAGTTGTGGTTTCTGCAATGTATCAACAGGCAAACCCCTCCCAGCTGATTTATTGGAACCGGGCCGTGTGGCAAAATCAGTTAAGCTCATGAAGGTGAAACACGCGGTAGTCACCTCAGTAGACCGAGATGACTTGGCCGACGGTGGTTCCGTTATCTGGAAGGAAACTGTTGAAGCCGTGCGGAAAGCTAGTCCCACTACAACATTAGAAACGCTTATTCCAGATTTTGGAGGAAAATGGGAAAACCTACAGCGAATTATTGATGTGGCACCCGAAATTGTTTCCCATAACCTTGAAACAGTAAGACGACTCACAAAGGAAGTAAGAATACAAGCAAAATATGACCGAAGTTTGGAGGTATTGAGGAGGCTAAAACAAGGAGGTATGAGGACCAAATCTGGGGTTATGCTGGGCTTGGGTGAAACCGAAGAAGAAATTTATGAAACCATGGATGATTTGAGGGCAGTAAATGTCGATATCATTACACTTGGGCAATATCTTCAACCCACCAAAAATCATCTTCCAGTTGAAGAATTTGTTACACCTGAAAGATTCGCTCTTTACAAGAAAATCGGCCTAGAAAAAGGATTTCGCTATGTAGAAAGCGGGCCTTTGGTACGCTCAAGTTATCATGCTGAAAAACATCTTTTTTAGGTTGAAATTGAACCAAAATGACCACTTATTGATTAAAACCGTCCGATAAGTGAATCAAATTTTATCTTATAGTGAAAATACTTTAAATTGCAGGCCGAAATAGAGCTTCGAATAATGCGAAAGAATATGAAAATAAAATTACTAGTTGGAGCTGCGGCTTTTGGCCTTACAGCTTGGTTTGTTACCACATATCATAATGATTCTCAAGACTTTTACATTTCTAACTATTCTCCCCGAGTAGATAAATCGGCAGAGGAAGCAAAAGGTATGTTCGAGTATTTGCAGAGTGTAAGAGGAACTGTAAATGGGTTTACTTCCGCTGATATTGAACAATCCATCAGAAAAGCTAACGAATTGCAATCCTCTCGCGCAGGCTTGGGCTTAGAATTTACCCCTATGGGTCCCATGAATGTTGGAGGAAGAACAAGAGCAATTGTAGTGGACAACGCAAATCCTAAGAGGCTCTACGCTGCATCGGTTAGCGGTGGCATTTTCTTGTCACTCAACGGTGGAAATTCTTGGTCAACTTCTTTTGACCAAAAATTAGCTGATGGCACATATTACCCCTGGAAGCAGATAAGTTGTATGGCACAAAGTTCAGACGGAACACTTTTCGCCGGTACTGGTTGTGCATTTGAAAGCGGCGAAACGGGAGGCATGGGTATTGGAATATATGTTTCAAAAGACCGAGGACTAACTTGGACCATACCTGAATCAAGCAAACGCGTGATTGAACCAACGGTACCAGCCATAAATAATGAGTTTGGCAGAATAAATGATCTAGCTGCACACCCTACCAATGCAGGCATCATTGCCGCAGCAACCAACAAAGGTTTGCGATTGACAAACGATGGTGGAATTACTTGGGTTGACAATTTAATATGTAATACTGGCGGCGATGCATTAAAATCAGAAGCGCACACGGTTGACTTTTCTAAAGATGGAGATATCTTGTATGTAGGATTTTCCAACGGTACTTTTTATAAAGGAAGTTCTTACACACTTGATTGTGGTTTTGCTCGAATGGACTCTTTGAACGGAGTTGGCGGCAGAAACGTATTGTCTACCTCACCAACAAATAATTTAGTGTGCTATGCCGCTATGGCAAGCTCTAATGGCGGAGATATAGTGGATATAAAAACTACCAAAGATGGTGGCCTGACATGGTCCTCCTTTGATCCGCCAATACCAAGTGGCGTGTCATACTACGACATTTTTGGAAAAAGCCGAAACAAAGATACTGGTTCTGGACAAGCGTATTATGACTTTGTTCTCACAGCTACTACTGACCCTGATGATGCTAGCAAAGACCGTCTTTTTGTTGGTGGCGTGCAAATGTGGAGATTTGATGGCAACTGGACCCTTGCTTCTTTCGGTGGAAGCAGCGGAGCAGGGCAAAACCCCTATTCACTTCACGTAGATCATCACGTAGTAGTTGAAGATAAGGCAAATCCTGGTATAGTTTATTTTGGAAATGATGGAGGTGTGTGGAAATCACTTAATGGAGGTGAAACCTTTTATGACATCAACAAGGGTTATAACACCGCACAGTTTTATGATATAGCTATTGCCAAGGAGGATTATGTGATTGGAGGTACTCAGGATAATGGGAATCTTTTTATAACATCGTTTAGACCTGGAAATCCAGATTTCGGAACAGGGGTAATTAATACCGGCATCACCAATGGAGATGGCTTTGATGCGGTAATCAGCAATATTACTGATGTTAAATATACCAGTGCACAAAATGGTAACTTAGGAAGAAGTAGAATTTCATCGACAACTGGATCTGGAGCCTGTACACCTTATTGCGATCGTTCGAGTTTTAGAACCAGATTGGCTTTTTGGGAAAACGAAAATGATATTTTAAGCCAAGACTCAGTGTTGTTTGTGGTAGACACCACCGCACAAGAAATTGGTTTGGGAACTGGATTAAGGTCAACATTTGAGGACACCATTGTACATCCTCAGTCTGCTGCTAAAATAATTGCAGGATCAATTAGAATAGGTACAGTACAAGATCAGTTAGTTTATAATGGAAATGGTGGTTTTACTGGAAATGGCTCAGGAACTTACGATGAAGCTACTGGAGTCTTTAAAGTAGTTTTCAATACTCCTCCTCCTTTGAATGCTAGAATTAACGCATATTACACAGCAAACTATGAGGCAGGTTCAGTCATAACAGTGGGCAGTAAAACTGATAAAATGCCTATAAAACATGCACTTAGAACCAATTTGAGCCCAGGTGATGTATTGTTGGTTCAAGATCCTATTCAATCAATTATTGCCATGCAAACGGATTACAATTGTCCGTATGATACAACTGCGGGCGTTGGTATTAAAAACAAGTGTACCGACCCAGGTGAAGTGCCTGATCGAGGAACTGGAATTATAATGTCTAGAAGAGCCATAGTATTCGGAGAGGCGCCGGTGTGGTTTAGATTTCCTACTGGTTTTGTGAATACCATGACCTTTTCTAAAGATGGAAACACACTTTATTATGCAGAAGGTGGTACAATAAAAAGAATAAAGGGAATGTCGGGAGTTTATAACCAAACTCAAGCAACAAGGTTGTTAGCAAGTGGTGGAAGCCGAGTAGTCTGGAATGGCATTAGTGCTACTTGTACTCGAATAGTTCCGAATCCACTTAATCCAGATGAATTGCTCGTTACTTATGGAAATTGGGGAAACAAACAAACTGTTTGGCTATTGACATACAACCCAGGCAACGACACATGGACCCCAGTAGATAAAACAGGAAACATGAAGGAAATCGCCATGCCTGTATATGGTGCTATTTTTGAAATTAATGATCCTAAAAAAGCGATTCTCGCAACAGATCTAGGTGTTTTCTCTACATCTGATATAACGGCTACTGAGGTACAATGGGCAAAAGAAGAGCTTGGTAATTTCCTTGTTTTTGATATTGTTCAGCAAGAATTTAATCATTCAAAAGCAGCCAATCATGAAATGATTTACCTTGGAACTTATGGACGTGGTATTTACAAATCAGGAACTTTTGTTGGGCAAAGGGAATATCCTGAATTTGCAGATAAAGAAACGTGGAAAACTTCACTAAAGGTTTATCCAAATCCAGTGTCAGATAGAGTTCAGGTGGAATACACCATTTCTAACCCCGAGAAAGTTTACTTCGATATAATCGATATGAGAGGTAATATAGTTCGATCTCTAAGACCGAGTGGAACTGGAATAGGTGAAAATACCACCAGCATTAATGTTGGCGATTTACCTATGGGAACCTACTTCCTTACGCTTCATTCTGGAAATGAAAGTAAAGTAGCTAAAATCGTAAAAATTAGATAGTCTATTTAAAATAACTTAATGAAAGCCTTGCCGAGTAGTCGGCAGGGCTTTTTTTATACCCTACTTTTGACACCTAAACTATAATTGAATGAGAATAGCCATTAATGGTTTTGGAAGAATAGGCAGAAACTTTTTAAGAGAGCTCCACCGACGAAATTTGTTAAACACTTCAGTTGAAGTGATAGCAATAAATGACTTAGCCGATGCACCTACTTTGGCCCATTTGTTAAAATATGATTCGATTCACGGTAGGTTTCATGGCCAAATTTCCACCCTCAGTGATTCTATACTAATTGATGGGCATGCCATCCAAATATGCAACGAAAGAAATCCCGAAAACCTCCCTTGGGGAAAATTGAAGGTAGACTTGGTACTTGAGTCCACGGGGCTATTTAGAAGCGCAGAAAAAGCTGGAATGCACATTATAGCAGGAGCAAAAAAAGTGGTTCTCTCAGCTCCGCCAAATGACAATAACATCCCCACAGTAGTGGTTGGCATCAACGATCATATCATCACCGGAAAAGAACCTATAATATCTAATGCTTCATGCACCACCAATAATGTAGCACCTATTTTCAAAATCCTTCACGAAAACTGGGGAATTGAATCTGGTTATGTATCAACGGTACATAGTTATACAAGTGATCAATCATTACACGATGCTCCGCACAAAGATTTGCGACGAGCGCGGGCAGGAGCGCAATCTATTATTCCTACCACCACAGGTGCCGCAAAAGCCATTACCCGCATTTTTCCAGAGTTGGACGGTAGAATTGGAGGTTGTGGAATTCGCGTTCCGGTTCCCAATGGTTCGCTTTCGGACATCAGTTGTGTAGTGTCCAAAGCTTGTACAGCTGAAGAAGTGAATGCCGCGTTTAAAAAAGCCTCCTCAGAAATGCCTAGTATTCTCAAATACGAAACCGACCCTATTGTTTCCGTCGACATTTTGGGCAGCCCATATTCCTGCACATTCGACTCCTTGTTGACTTCAGTAATTGGTAAAATGGTGAAGGTAGTTGGCTGGTACGACAATGAAATTGGATACTCTAATAGACTGATTGATTTGATATTACTCGCTAAGTAATTAGCCCTTAAACTCAAGCAAGTTTAATTTCCTCCCATCAAATACACCATAGGTGTTGTAATTAACCCACTCTCCCAGGTTGATGTATCGGGATTTTTCGCCCACCCTCATATCCAAGGGAAGATGGCGATGCCCAAAAACGAAATAATCATAGTGTTTTTTCTGAAGTGTTTCTTTGCAATAAACAGCTAACCACTCCCCTTCGTCACCCAAAAATTTTTGATCTTCACCCTTATTTGCCATTCGGCTTCTCCCGCTCCAAAAATCAGCCATACCGATGCCTATATTGGGATGTATCCAACCGAATAGCCATTGGCAAATAGGATTGGCAAATACTCTTTTAATGAACTTATATCCGTAATCTCCAGGCCCTAATCCATCTCCGTGTCCCACCAAAAACTTCTTTCCATTCCACTCAAAGTCGGCGCTATCGCGGTACATTTTAACACCAAGCTCTTCTTCAAAATAATTAAAGGCCCACATATCGTGGTTACCAATAAAATAGTGAACCGGTATTCCTGAATCGGTGAGCTCGGCGATTTTGCCCTGCAGACGGGCGTATCCCTTTGGTATAGCCCGTTTGTATTCAAACCAAAAATCAAATACGTCGCCTACTAGGAATATTTCTGCAGCATCTTTCTGAGCCATATTCAACCAGCGAATAATACGCGCCTCTCGTTCTTTGCTCGATCTTTTATCCGGAACTCCTAAATGGAAATCAGATGCGAAATATATTTTCTTTCCTTCTTGCACTACAAGTTTTTGGGCTGTATCAATTTATAAGGATTTATGCGGTGCAAATTTAGAATAAAGCGAATCTTGTAGCCATAAGGAGTGCTATTGACTTCGTAAGCTTTATTTATATTCTCAGACCATATAAAAGGAAAATACACTTCGAAAACATCCCTCGAAACCTTGAGAAAAGCACCGCCATCATATTCAAAATCTCCTTTAGCAGAATAACCCATATCGGCAAAAAGCCCAATTGGGAACCAAAAAGGAGCTTCAGCCTTTAGGTTGAGTGCTGTCAGCCATTCGTTGCTCTGTCCTACCACAGTGGGCGATTTAAATGCACCGTGTTGATCTATCATTTGATTTTGCCATACATCCAAAGTTTGTTCTCTATCGGGCATCACCGTACTAAATGTATAGTCGTGGTATCCCGTTGGCCCATCCATTCGCCAGTTATACCTAGGGTCATTTGTGTTGTTGTGCATAAAAGCCCCGACAAAAAGCCGTGCAGAAAAAGCATGAGAGCCTCGGTCGTAAAAAGCCTTAAAAGTCCCTGTATAACTCACCTTCGAAAAATTATCATTTACTTCGGTATAAAACTCTTCATCGAAATGTACTGGGGTACTGCGGTACTCGTGGTTATAAATAAAATGAGGATAAGCATTGTTGTTGTTTTTATCTGCCATTCCTTCCTGAGTCGTATGTTCCTCAGTGATAACGGCTCCTAAAGCAAAACTATGTCTGTGCCGCGATCGCTCCCTTTGAGGTTTGATATCGAAACGAATTTTTGGGGCATATCGGTTAAATGATGTGGTAGCACCTTGGGTATAAAAGGTGTTGTAAGAAAACCTCATGTAATTAAAATTGGCAGTAATTCTCTTAAAAACCCTGTCGTGATACCAATGATAGCTCAAATCGGCCAACCCTACTCCAGAACTGCGACGAAAAGAATACATAGGAGCAAGAATATATTCAAATGGTTTTTCTAAGACAGACTTGTTGTGAAAAGCTAATCCGGCCATCAACTCGTCGCTGCTATTCCACCCAACTATTGGGGTCCAAAGTATTTGGTTTCTTTCGGGTTTTTCTAAACTTGTAAGAAGCTTAAATTCAAGTGGCCTTGCCTTCTTTAAGATGCCCTTAGATCGGATATAGTTGTTTCGTCTGTTGATTTCAACTAAGTTTTTTCCTCCATCAAATTGATAATGTGTTGCTCCTTCCGAAGGAAGTGAATAGGTTCGTTTTTCCTCAAGTACTTTAAAATTGTAGGTGGTGAGTATGCCACTTTTATTCATGGCCGAAATAGACACAGGGGAAGCGTAATCTCCTTTATTTTTTAAGGTCAGTTCAATCTTGCCATTCGCATGTTTTAGTTTTTTCACTTTCACATCCAATTTTTTGGTTGTGTTGAGGTATTCTACAAAAAACCAATTCAAATCCTGTCCACTCACCTTTTCCAACGATTGTTGTAGGTCTTTAGGTCCGGGATGTTTGAATTTCCAATCCCTAAAAAAAAGCTGCATTCCAGAATCAAAGGTGCTATCCCCAAGATGTGCCCTAAGCATTTGCATACTTATCGCCATTTTCGCATAAACTATAGCTCCATAATTAAACTCGGTATATTCCTCGGCGGGAATGAGGATGGCTTGGTCCTCGTTTTTTCTGGCCTGAAACAAATAGAACAGATAATTCTCATCCTTGTGGTTAATTCCAGTCAAATTCAACCATTTTTTTGCTGGCTCTGATAGGTCATCAAAAAAAGCAGATTTTTTAGGATACTTGGTTTCAAAATACCTTACTTCATTAAACGAGTTAATCCCTTCATCCAAGCCCGGATACCTTCTTTCATTAAAACCAAGGATTCCATAAAACCAATTGTGCCCTACTTCATGTGTAATAACTAGATCTAAAGCTATAGAATCGCCCGCATTTCCAATCACGGTAACATTTGGATACTCCATTCCACCTCCAGCACTCAAAGCGCCTTGCACGGCCGTAGCTTGTTTATATGGATAGTTTCCATTCCACAAACTATAATAATAAATGGCGTCATTCATATAGGGAATAGAGTTTTGCCATAGATAGGCTTCTTTTGACGTAAACATAACCCACGTATCAACTGAATCACTGGAATTTGGTAAGCCAACGCTTCCTTTAAGAACATGATAGCGCTTATCCGCAAACCACGCAAAATCATGAATATTTTTTTGAATATACCTGAGTTTTTTAAGCTTTGAACTAGAGGGCGGAAACGCTTGAGATTCATAGGTGTAGTCCCTTTTAGTGAAACGAATCTGGGCGGTAGAGTCGGCTATTTTTTGTAATCGCAATTTTTCATCTTCATTTTGCAAATCACCCGTAGCCCCAACGGTATAATTCTCAGGCAGGGTTATCCTCACATCAAACGAACCATATTCAGAATAAAACTCACCTTGATCAAGGTAGGGAAATGGATGCCAACCTTCTCTATCATAAACTGCAGGCTTCGGATACCATTGAGAAATCTGATAGGACTGCCCAACATGTCCCAATCGCGAAAAATCTCCTGGGATTTTCACCTTAAAGGGCGTGGAGATGGTAATTTTCTCCATGGGATTAAGTGGCTCGTTGAGGTAAATTTTACAAATATCGGGATGGATACTGTCGTACTCCCACCTCACCAGCTTGTCGTCTACCCTAAAGCTAAGCGAGTCAATGTATCCCCTCATAGAGTCAGGGGCATATTTGAACCCGTATTCTCCCCTGTCCCAAAGCTGTTTGGCCAAAGCTGTTTCATTGTTTTTATAGCCATTAGGCCACAGATGGAAGTAAATAAAATCGAGACGTGATGGAGACCGGTTGATATACTCTACATACTCAAAGCCGTTTAACTCATGCTTTTTATCATCGAGCGTTACCGCAATCGTGTAATTCGTTTCCTGCTGAAAATAAGGTTTGGAATGTTGAGAAAATAAAATCGCTGGCCAAATAACGACCAGCGTTACAAAGAATTGCTTCACCTATTCTGAATATATTTTCTCAAATAAATGATGGAATTTAACCATTATCGCCTTCCTTTTCAATTTAAGTGTTGGAGTGAGCTCGCCCCCTGGTATGCTCCATTCTTCGCCAATAAGCTCAAACTTTTTAATGGTTTCCCATTTTCCAAATCCTTCGTTGTAGCGATTTACCTCTTTTTGAATTCGTGAAATTACCCGCTCGTTTTTAATCATCTCTTGGTTTGTAGAATAAGGAATTCCTTTTCTAGAACACCACTCTTTTAGGAACGCAAAGCTCGGAACAATAAACGCTGCAGCGTGTTTTTGACTCTCACCAATCACCATTATTTGTTCTATAAAACGAGATTCTTTAAACTTATTTTCCATCACTTGAGGGGCGATGTACTTTCCGCCCGAAGTTTTGAAGATTTCCTTCTTCCTGTCCGTAATTTTCAGAAAGTTATCTCCCACAAATTCACCGATATCACCTGTGTGAAACCATCCTTCGGCATCAATTACCTCTGCGGTTTTGTCGGGCTTGTTATAATAACCCTGCATCACATTTGGCCCTTTAACCAAAATTTCACCATCCTCGGCAATTTTTACGGTTACACCATCTATTGGCCGGCCCACGGTACCAAACATCAATCCTTTTCCGTCTTCGCAATTAACGGTTACCACTGGTGAAGTTTCGGTTAAGCCATAGCCTTCCATTACAGGAATTCCCGCTGCATTAAACACCCTAGCTAATCTCGGTTGTAGCGCAGCACTACCCGAAGCCACAGCCAATACATTTCCACCTAAAGCTTCTTGCCACTTTGAGAAAATAATTTTTCTGGCGATGCTCAATTTGAATTCGTAAAATGCGCCATTTGCTCCATACGGCTCATACTTTTCACCTAATTCCAAAGCCCAGAAAAACAAAGCTTTTTTAATGCCAGTAAGTTCAGCACCTTTGGCCACAATTTTATCATACACCTTTTCCAAAAGCCTTGGAACTGCAGTAAATACCTCCGGCTTTACTTCCTTAAGGTTGTCGCCAATGGTTTCCATTGACTCTGCGAAATAGATAGACACACCTGTAAGAATGTACAAGTAAATAAGCATCCGCTCATACACGTGGCAAACGGGTAAAAAGCTCAAAGATTTACCCTTAGCATCAACCGGAAGTCGGGCTTTTGATGCAATGGAATTGGTGGCAATATTTTTATGCGAAAGCATCACACCCTTGGGTGTTCCAGTAGTACCAGAAGTATAAATTAAAGTGGCCAAGTCATCTTCCTTTATACCATCCATTAATGACTGAACCTCGGGTTGACTGCTTTCATCATTACCCTGTTCTAGAAAATCCTTCCAATTACTGGCGCCTTCAACTTCTTCAAATGTGTAAACATGTGTTAGGCTCGGTACCTGCCCTTTAATATTACTTACTTTTTGAAATAACTCTGCATCACTTACAAAACAGATTTTGACCTCGGCATCATTAAAAATGTACTTATAATCTTCTTCCGAAATTGTTGGATAAACCGGTACATCAACCGCACCTATTTGTAAAATACCCAAGTCCATCATCACCCATTCGGGGCGATTATTAGAAATTAAAGCAATTTTATCTCCTGGCTTGATACCCATTTTAAGCAAGGCCCTACTTACCCTATTTCCAGTTTTGATGGCGTGCTCGATGCTGGTAGGCACCCACTTTCCATTAATTTTAGCTACAAAAGCGTCAGACTTAGGGAAATTCTGAAGCTGATATCTGTGAATGTCAAAAAGACGTTTAATGTTTCCGTACATGAATACAAAGTTTAGAAGAGTTTCAAATATATAAGATTCACCAACGTGGAAGACCTAATTAGTGTTATGAACCAGCCTTCCTCCCAAATAGGTTTTTGAAATTTTAATTTTCGAAAATTCATCGGGTTTAGCGGTCAGCGGGTTTTGATTTAGGACAACAAAATCGGCATATTTTCCTGAATCCAGTGAGCCAGAAATTGAATCCTGAAACGCTGCGAGTGCCCCGTGAAGACTCATAGAAAGCAAGGCCTTTTTTCTACTTAAATTACGTTGTTCAGCTTTTTCGGAAAGGGCTCTAAGGTTTTGAAATGGGTCGAGCGGGCCTATGGGATACGATGAACCAATAGCTAAGGTCTTATTCAGCTCCAAAAGAGAATTCCAGGCATAGGATGCAGCCTCTCGTTCTCCAATTCGATTTATAAGAAATACCTGATCAAACAAAAAATTATTGGGTTGCACCGAAGGAATAATCGAATGCTTACGGACAAGTTCCATTTCTTTGTCTCCTATCATCTGAAGATGCTCTATTCTCCAGCGAGAATCATTCACACCTTGGAGTATCGAGCCCATAAAATGAGTAGCCACTTTAGCAGCAGAATCGCCAATAGCGTGAAATACCATTTGAAAACCCATGTTTTTGAACAACCCAGCCCTGCGTTGTAATTCATCTGGAATAAGCACGCCTGGGCCACTGTAATTTGTAGAATCTGAATAGGGCAGCAACAAAGAAGCAGAGCGGCTCTCCAAACCTCCATCGAGGTAATAACTCATCGATTTAACTCGAACTAAATTAGAAACATACCCGCCAGTTTGATTCAACCACCCCCAATTGTTATCATTTCCTGCAAGTACCAAATTCACCCTCAGGTTCAGTTCCCTATTGGCTTCCAATTCCTTCATGATATTAACATCAGCAATTGAAGCATTAAACAGATGAACGCCCACATAGCCTAAGGCATTCGCTTTCCGAAAAAGTTCCAACAGATGTTTTGTCTGTTGGCCTTCATCGGCATTTTCGAAATATTTCAAGACAAACTGCATCGAATCGCTGCTTAGCTTTTTCCATGAATCTGTTGTTGAACCAAATACAGCCGAATGCAAGGTCGGTGATATGGTAATTGAACTGCCATCGGGGCCTCTCAAGCCAATTTCCAATTGATTAGAAAAATCTTCAGGAACCGCCCATTCACTCTTCCAATTGATAACATAAACGGTAGTTACCGAATTATCTAAACCAAGCTCTTGCACAGTTGCTTGGAGGTTTTCGCTGGCTTGAACAACCCTAGCTCTTTTTTTTGAAATAGCCAAAAAATGATTGTGCGCATCATGAAAGCCTGGCATTACCACTTGCCTCATGAGATCGACATATTCGTCAGCGCCATATTTATTCATTATCTGCCTTTCAGGACCCACCTCAACGATTTTGCCGTTTAGCACAGCAAATGCCTCAGATGGAAGCACACCTTCGCTAAATGACAGAATGAGTCCATTGTGAAAAACTTGATCGACCTTATCGATTTTCATGCAGCTTGTGCACACAATTAGGCTCAACAACAGCGCAATTTTACTCATGATTTTTGAAATAGATTTTGAATTCTGCTCCAATTGGTTCCTCGAAAAAACAGAAACAACATAAAAGGAATTGCAGGAATTTTGTAACGAACCAAGGCGCCAGAAATAGGCGTAACCCATCCAATAATTACCAAGATTACCAAAATAAAAAGGATGCTAAATGCTGCCCGGTCCGATGAAAGAAATTGGGTGTTTGGAAAAATCATAACAACTATTACAGCTAAAATGATAAATAAATTCTCGAAAGCCGCTCCCCACATCAACACATTATTGGCATTGAAAACAGAGGGTTGTACAAAACAATTCCAAATGGCATAAGGTCCATTTTTTATTAAACCCCACCAAGTTGGCTCCAGCACAAACGAATGAAAATAACTTCCGGCCTTGGTTAATTCAGCCTCATTGATAAAATCTCGTTGTTTTTGGTATATGCTTATCGGAATATGAAGGTCAAAAAGTGAGTTGAACAGAATCGCGGTACTTACCCCTACCATCAAAATTCCTAACGCCATAGCCAAAGGAGAAATTCGGGGGTATTTTTTATGGACAAACAGAATAATTATGCCAGGTAACAAGGCGATCAACACATAGTTTTTAATCAAAAAAGCCAGATAAACACAGATACAAAATACCAAGAGCGACTTGAACGATATTTTGAAAACCACCCTTTGAATCGCGATAAGAAGCCAACCAAAAATTGAAAAAAGTAAGCCTTCTTTGAGCAAGCCCGACGACCAAAAAATAACTTGGGGAAAAAGCAAAAGTCCGATAAAAAACCATTTATTTTTAACACCCCAATTTTCGAAAAACTTAACCAAAGCCAACATCCCAAATGCACTCAAAAAATTAATAATGAGCACATGAACAAAATAAAAGCCTGTTGTAATGGGCATCAGCAGTGCATTAAATCGGATAATTGTTTGGTTGTCGTTAAACATTCCTCGCTTGTATAATTTAAACCAATGGTTCAATTCATCAACCATATTTACCACTTTAGGGTCTTGTAAATCAACCCCAATCATGAGCTTGAACCACGACCACGGATCGGTTTTAAAATGCTGGTAAAGCAACATAGCATCATCGTAAAATTTAAAGGCATCGCTGTTTCCCCTATCATCGTAATAATATTTATAGAGCAGTGTAAACCCAATTCCCACCATGATTTTAACAGCGAAAAAAAAACGAATTTGGTTAGCCGAAAATGTTTCAACCCTAACCCATGATTGATAGCCGATAAACCACAACAACAAGCCAGCGAAAACAACAAAATAAATAGCCTCGGATATCCCCATATTCAATGGCTACAATGTTAATAATAATAGATGGCAAAGACCGCCTACCGAAGCGTTCTTTTTACTTTTGCGGCACACGAAAAACAATCTCTTTTTTGAGAGTAAAATCCGCAAAATGATTCAATTTTTTTCTACTGATTCCGATTTACTTTTTGCCGTAGGAACCCATAAAGAACTGCCCCAATCTGACATTGAAAAGCTCGTATGGCTTTTTGGTAATGCGTCTTTTGTATCCGCAAAATCTTCGAAAGGAAAATTTGTGGGACCTCGAAAAGAAATGATTACCCCTTGGAGTACCAACGCTGTGGAGATTACACAAAATATGGGTATTGAGGGAATTTTTAGAATTGAAGAATTTTCAAAATTTACCACTACACCAGCCACAACCTTCGACCCAATGCTTCAATCGGTTTATGATGGTTTAGATCAATCTTTATTTACCATCGAAAAGCAACCTGAACCAGTTTTGTTTATTGACAACGTAGCAGCATACAACACCCAAGAAGGACTGGCCCTGAGCGACGAGGAAGTAGCTTACCTCGAAAAAGTGGCTGTTGAAATGGACCGCAAACTAACTGACAGCGAAATTTTTGGTTTTTCTCAAGTAAACTCAGAGCATTGCCGACACAAGATTTTTAATGGCCAATTCATTATCGACGGAAAGGAAATGCCCTCTTCCTTATTCAAAATGATCAAAAAAACCACCGCCCAAAATCCGAATAGAGTTATCTCGGCTTACAAAGACAATGTAGCTTTTGTGGAAGGCCCACGTGCTGAGCAATTCGCTCCCAAGCGACAAGACCAATCGGATTTTTTTGAAACCAAACCCTTCGATTCTGTAATTTCAATTAAGGCCGAAACGCATAATTTCCCCACCACCGTTGAACCCTTCAATGGTGCTGCCACCGGGAGCGGAGGCGAAATACGCGATCGAATGGCGGGTGGAAAAGGATCCATGCCGTTGGCTGGAACGGCCGTATATATGACCGCTTATTCTCGCCTCGAAAAAGGAAGAGAATGGGAAAATGGAATGGCCGAGCGCCCTTGGTTGTACCAAACGCCGATGGACATTTTGATTAAAGCGTCAAATGGTGCCTCAGATTTTGGAAACAAATTCGGGCAGCCGCTCATCAATGGCTCTGTGCTCACCTTCGAGCACGAAGAAGGCGGTAAAAAATATGGCTACGACAAAGTTATTATGCAGGCGGGCGGCATTGGCTACGGCAAAAAACAAGATGCTTTGAAAGACAAGCCCAGCATTGGCGACAAAATAGTGGTGATGGGTGGCGACAACTACCGCATTGGAATGGGTGGGGGCGCAGTTTCTTCTGTAGCTACTGGAGAATTTTCTAGCGGTATTGAGCTCAACGCCATTCAGCGATCAAACCCTGAAATGCAAAAAAGGGTTTACAACGCCATTCGTGCCATGGCCGAATTAGACAAAAACCCCATAGTTTCCATTCACGATCACGGAGCTGGTGGTCATCTCAATAGTTTGTCAGAGTTGGTTGAAGAAACCGGTGGACATATCGACGTTAACAAACTTCCTGTGGGCGACCCCACCCTATCCGACAAAGAAATCATTGGCAATGAGTCACAAGAGAGAATGGGCTTGATTATCAAAAACGCCGATTTAGCACTTCTCGAAAAAATATCGAACAGAGAGCGAGCCCCGATTTATGTAGTAGGCGAAACCACGCCCGACAAGCGTTTTGTTTTTGAAAACCACAAAACAGGTGTTAACCCTATGGATTGGGCGCTTGGACACATGTTCGGATCCTCGCCAAAAACCATTTTGGAAGATAAAAAAGTAGCTTCTAATTTTAAAGAAGTAGAATACGACACCTCTATGGTAGCAGAGTATTTAGAGGCTGTGCTCCAACTGGAATCGGTGGCTTGTAAAGATTGGCTCACCAATAAAGTTGACCGTTGTGTAACTGGCCGTGTGGCCAAACAACAATGTGCTGGACCGCTTCAATTGCCTTTGAATAATTTAGGCGTTATGGCTATGGACTACCGTGGCGAAAAAGGAATTGCGACTGCCATTGGGCATTCACCTATTTCAGCATTGATTGATCCTGTGGCTGGTTCTCAGGCTTCCATTGCCGAATCGCTTACCAACATCATTTGGGCACCTATTGAAGGTGGAATAAAGGGCGTTTCGTTGAGTGCCAATTGGATGTGGCCTGCCAAGAACGATGGTGAAAATTCAAGACTCTACGATGCCGTTGAAGGAATCAGCGATTTCGCTTGCGCATTGGGATTGAATGTTCCCACTGGAAAAGATTCGCTTTCGATGGTTCAAAAATATAAGGATGGCGTGGTGTACTCTCCAGGTACAGTCATCATTTCAGCTGTAGGTGAAGTTTCTGACATCAAACGGATTGTTGAACCCGTTATCCAACCCATTCAAGAATCTGCCATCATTTACATCGACTTTTCGGGAGATGGTTTTGAATTAGGCGGATCAAGTCTAGCTCAAGTTGTAAATAAAATTGGTAAAAAGGCACCAAGAATTTTGGATGCCTCCAAGTTCGCCAGAACCTTTGATACTGTTCAGCGATTGATCTCAAAAGGTGTAGTCATCTCGGGTCACGACATTTCTGCAGGCGGTATGGTCACTACTTTACTCGAAATGAGCTTTGCACAAAATGAAGTGGGTTTAAATATCGATTTAACGCCACTTGAAGCAAATGACGATGTGGCCCTGTTGTTTTCAGAAAAAGCTGGAATCATCCTCCAAGTGAGCCATGATGACCTAAACGAAACTTTTACAACCCTCGCAGAAGCTGAAATTCCTTATGTAGAAATAGGTGAAATATCGAGCGACCTTAATGTAACCATCGAAACGCAACACGATACTTACCTCTTCAATATTGAGGAATACCGCGACATTTGGTTCAAAACTTCTTACTTGTTGGACACCAAACAATCTGGAGCAAAACATGCCACTGAGCGATTTGAGAATTACAAAAACAACACACTTTCATTCAATTTCCCAAAAGGATTTAAAGGCGATTATAAATCTCTGGGTCTGGACCCAAACCGCAAAACTGGAAAAGGCCCTAAGGCCGCCATCATTCGAGAAAAAGGCGTAAACGGTGACCGCGAAATGGCCTACGCCATGCACTTGGCGGGTTTTGATGTAAAGGATATTCACATGACCGACCTTATTTCGGGTGCAGAAGATTTGAGCGATGTAAACATGATTGCTTTTGTGGGTGGATTCTCCAACTCCGATGTATTGGGTTCAGCTAAAGGTTGGGCTGGGGCATTTTTGTACAACGAAAAAGCTAAAAAAGCCCTCGACGCATTTTATGCCCGACCAAATACGTTGTCTCTGGGAATATGCAATGGATGCCAACTCATGGGCGAACTCGGCCTTTTATATCCTGAGCACAGCGAACATCCAAAACTCAAACACAACCAAAGCGGCAAATTTGAATCTGGTTTTGTAAATATCGAAATCCCTCAAAACAATTCGGTGATGTTGGGTTCGCTCTCTGGTAGCCGATTGGGAATTTGGGTGGCACATGGAGAAGGAAAATTCCATTTACCACTATTCGAAAAAGATTACCATATTGTAGGTAAATACGGCTTTGAATCATATCCCGCCAACCCAAATGGCTCGGATTACAACGTAGCCGGAATTGCCTCCAAAGACGGACGGCATTTAGCTATTATGCCACACTTCGAGCGTTCGGTTTTTCCCTGGAATTGGGCCCACTATCCCGAAGACAAAAAACAAGAAGCGTTAAGTCCCTGGATTTTGGCTTTTAAAAATGCACGGGAATGGGTGGAAAGAACAAGCTAGTAGTTAAGCTCATTGGACAAAAAATGAGCTAATGAACACATCGTCCATCCATTTTGATTGGTCCAAGTAGGTTTGTCAGATTTTGAATGAATCACGAATTTATTTTCTGCTTCAACATCTACAGCAGAAATAATGTTTCCTCTTGAAGGTGAGGTTTTATCTCCATGTTTTATTTCAATTGCCACAATTGGAGTAACTCCTCTTACCAATACCAAATCTAATTCTGCTCCGTGCTGGGTACGATAATAATATAGGTCAATATCATCTCCACAAATTCCTGCAATTTGCTCAATAGCAAAACCTTCCCAACTTGCCCCAAAATTGACAAACTGATTCAGTTCTTCGGCGTTTTTTATGCCCATTAAATAGTGGAGCAAACCAGTGTCACGAAAATATATTTTGGGACTTTTGGATAAACGTTTTTTCGCATTTATAGCGAAAACATGAAGTCGTCGAATTAAGAATGCGCCCTCCAGAAAATCTAAATACTTTTTTATCGTAGGTATACTCAACTCTAAACTTTTTGCCAATATGGCCATATTCAAAGTTTGACCATGGAATTGCGCCAGCATAAACGTCATTCGGCGTATGGTGATGGCTTGGCCAGGCATTCCTAACAATGGCAAATCTCGTTCAATATAAGTGTTTAGGTAATTTTTATACCAACGGGTTACATCCATTTTTGATTGATGAATTAAAGGATATCCTCCCTTTAGCCACAATTGCATTTGGTGTGGATATTCGTTTAAAGTAAGCCCTGATATTTCCACATAAGCGATTCTTCCTGCTAGACTTTCGGAAGAGTCTCTGATAAGTTCAGGAGAAGCTGAGCCTAACAAAATAAATCTTCCCGGCACGCGGTTTCGGTCGATTACCGACCTCAATATGGGAAATAATTCCTTTTTCCGCTGAACTTCATCGATTACAATTAGTTTGTTTTGGTTAGACAAAAAATAATCTTCCGCATTGTTGAGCAGATCGTAGTCTGAAGGCGATTCTAAATCAAGGTAAATAGACTCAATATTTATTTGCTTCAAAAGCTGATTAGAAAATGTGGTTTTCCCAATTTGACGGGGACCAACTATCCCTAAACAAGGATATTCCCTTATAATGTTGAGTGCATTGGACGTTATTTCTCTTAATATCATGGTGCGAATATACGAGTATTTATAATGTATACATTTACATTTACTCGCTTTGGTTCACATCCTTTGTAGGGTATTGGGAGGTCTTTAAGTCCTTGGATTATGGCGTTTAGAAATGCGAAGGAGTAGGTGGAAAAGGTGGTTGGTTGAATGGTTGCTTCTTCAATTATTCAATGTCGACACAACCTCGTCCATAGACTAAAATATTCCACCAAAAATTATCCATTGGACAAAATCTGTCTGGTGACCGGACAAAAACCGACAAACAACAGACAGAAAACGACAAACATCAGACACTTTTTGTCCTGCTTAATCCACGCGAAATGCTTCCATTTGGATTGCCTTAAATAATCTTTTTTAAGGACAGGATAACCGAAACCTGATAAAAGTCGACTAAATAAATA
>JAGQYO010000026.1 GCA_020435995.1 Flavobacteriales bacterium
GAAACCAAAAAAGGCAATTGTCATTCGCTTCCGTATTTGTACAAAATTCTGGCTGATGAAATTGACGCAAAAGCTCATATTTCAGTTGCTCCCAATCATTTTTACATAAAGCACCAAAACAAAGGCAATGGTTGGTACAATACTGAATTAACCAGTAGTATTTTTCCGATTGATGCTTGGCTCATGGCTTCGGGATATATTCATTTGGATGCCATTGTCAATAAACTTTATATGGAAGCATTGAATGATGAACAAATGATTGCCTTGAACATGATTGACCTAGCCAAAGGATATGAAAAGAAATTAGGAGCTTTGACTCAAAAGGAGTTCATTCTTAAATGCTGTGACGCTGCCTTAAAAGTTTACCCTCATTATGTCAATGCTCTACTTCTCAAAGCAGAAACTGAAAAGAAAACGTTTGATGCTTTGATGACTAAATACAATGCTCAATATCCAACTGACATTTTGAAAATACCTGAAGCAGAAGAAATCTTTTCGGAAATGACTGCTGTTTATTCAAAGGTTCACGACCTCGGCTATCGAAAAATGCCCGAAGAAATGTATTTAAAATGGTTGGTTTCATTAAAAGAAGAAAGAAACCAATACGAAAACAAAGAAATCTCTAATTTTAAATCCACAAGCAAATGAAAAAACAGCTTCTATTTTTAATTGGAATTCTTGGCTTTATTGCGATACAAGCGCAAGACAATCCGTTTGCCGAATTTGGTTATACGCCTAAAGTAGCAACTCTTAGTCAAGGACAATTCAATGAATCGTTTGACAATGATAGCATAGTTCAAATAGGTTCGGTATTATTTAATACCAAGACGAAACAAATTGTTGCTTTTGTTGAGTATGACACACTTTATTCAGAAGCTACTCTTGAGCCTGATATTGTGAGCCGATGGATGAGCCCTGATCCGTTAGCATACCTTCGAAACTGGGTTTCGCCTTATAATTTTGTACAAAATAATCCAATTATTAGAATTGATCCAACAGGGGCACTTGATGACCATTGGTCTATAGATGAAAAAGGAAATGCAAAATTATTGGATACAGAAGGAGACGAAATTTATGTAAATAACGAGTTAATTTCCGAATTTCAATTTAATGATCAAAATAAATTGAATGCCTTAAGTGATATTGCCGCATACTATCACAATCAAAATAATGGTTCAGATTTACACAACAATAAGGTTTCGGTGTTAGCTTTCGAAGGATTTAAAATATCAGGTTCAAGTAACTGGGATTTAGGTGACAAGCCTTACAATGGTATGCGAACTCCTCTTTTATTTGCGTACCCCCAAAAACAATTTGGGACAAATGAAAACAGAATTGTTGTACCTGTTGAAAACGGCACAATTTCTAGTACCCTTTCAAATAAATGGAATTTACGGAATGCATTAGTCCATGAAAACTTACATAATAATCAGCCTTTAGATAAATATGATTATAAGAGTCATGCGGCTTATTTTGAATTAGATGCATATCAAACACAAATGAGTCATTCAACATGGAATAAAACAACCTCTGATTTCCGAGGATACATGTTAAGCAATACAAAATCATATTTAAATCAACTGAAAATCAGTTCAGATCCAGATATTCAAGAACGGTTCAATAGTTATGTGAATTTCTTTAACTCTATAAAAAAATGAAACAAATTCAAATTTTATTAATCATTCTCCTAAGTGGCGTTTTTTTATCCAGTTGTAATGAGGAAAAACAAACATCAAATGTTCAATATGAAATAATGACTTTATCTGAAAACAAGTGTTCTGTTTCCTTGATTGATGTTGAAACAAATAATTACCTAGAAGCAACTCCAGCAATAATTATAAATTCAAACTCTATTGACACAGCCTCTCTTATTAGTTATTTAAGTTCTCGTAGTCCTAGCATTCCAATAAATAAAGGCAATTTGTTTTTAAGCTTTAAAGTATCGAACAAATTCAATATTTCAAATGTAGGTGAACTAATTTCTTTCACATTAGCAACTACTGAAAATTTAAATGAACCTATCAAGGGTATTATTTATATAGAATTAAAGTACTCTTCAAAAGGTGATGATTGGTTGAGTCTACCCCCTCCTCCAAATTATTAATATAAAGACGAATCAATATGTTAAGATTAGTCTCCCTTTTAGTGCCATTAATTATTGTTGTTACTCTTCAGGCTCAAAATCACCCTTTTGAAAAATATGGTTATACACCTAAAGTAGCAACTCTTAGTCAAGGTCAATTCAACGAATCATTCGACAATGACACTATTGTTCAAATTGGCTCAGTTTTATTCAATACAAAATCAAAACAAATTGTTGCTTTTGTTGAGTATGACACTCTCTATTCTGAAGCAACCTTAGAACCTGATATTGTTAGCCGCTGGATGAGTCCTGATCCTCTTGCGGCCAAAGCACCAGGCTGGAGTCCTTATCGATTTGCTTTTTGCAACCCAATAATGTTCGTTGATCCTGATGGAAAATTTGAAATACCGAAAGCATTACTTGCTGCTTATCCTGAGTTAAAACCAGCCTTGAGTAATGTGTTAACCAGACTTCAGGACCCGTCCAATGCTCATATTTTGAAGGAAATAGTGGAATTAGGTGAATTTCAAACATCGGCTGACGTGTTTGCACTATTCTCAGATGAAAATAAGTCTATAACACTTGGAGCTAGATCTATGCTTTCATATAATTCCATTGAAAATAAGATTGCCGGAGATCATGGAGAACATATTCCTGAACAAAAGCCCAATGAAAGGACGGGTATTATACACTCCAAAATCAACCTTGATAATAATCTCTACAGACTTCTTGGAGACAATTCGTTAAGTTCAAAAGGAAAAGACTTCGCTAACTTACTTTTTGAATCTACTCTACTTCATGAAATTGCCCACCATGGTGATTATCAAGATGGATCGGTGGCCTCAAAAGAACTTCTTCAATTTTCAATCTCTGATGGACAAATCACCTCAAATCTTCACAACAAAGAGATTGGAGTAGTTTTTGAAACAAATGCCTATGGTGAAAACATTGATTCAAATAATAACCCAGAGGTAAAAGAGAACATTAAAAACAACACACCATGATGAACAATCTTCGAATACTATTGCTGCCTATTTTAAGTCTTTTATGGTTCGGTAACATTGGATATTCTCAGAATCTATACGAACTTAAGGCTTTGAATATAGATACAGAATTATCTAATCCAAGAATTCAAGCTAAATTTATCAACCGATCAAGTAACACCATTTGGATTCCAAAAGATAAACTGAAATATCAACCCTATTTCAAACTTACCTTCCTAAATAGTAAAACTGACAAATACGGAGGGGGAATGATGTCTCATCATACTTATTACAATGGTATTTGCCCTGATGAGGTTAAGGATTGGAATGATTACTATTATAGGGTCTTGCCGAAGGATTCTATATCCTTTTATCTAAACTTAAAAGAAATTGGGTACTATCCTCAAATTGAAAAATGGCAAGTAGGAACATCCCATGCCTATTTCATTGAACTAAATTTCCCTGCTGCGTTTAGCCAAAAATGCCCTGGAATATGGAGTGGGTGGCTTTTGTCAAATAGAGCTAGCTTAACAATTAAGTAAAAGAGATTTAAAAATCAATTTTTTCACTAATAATTGTTCAATTGTCTCATACACATTGGTCATTCGCTCAAATCAACGCGTATTCCAAAAATGCCCAAAGAGTATGGAATTTTCACCAAGTAACCTCTGCAATAAATGAACAATATAATATGAAAAAACTACTCCTCTTTTTCGCTTTAATTGTTGGTTTTATATCAACTCAAGCTCAAGACAATCCATTTGAAAAATATGGTTACACACCTAAAGTAGCAACTCTTAGTCAAGGACAATTCAATGAATCGTTTGATAATGATACCGTAGTTCAAATGGGTTCGGTATTATTTAATACCAAGACTAAACAAATTATAGCGTTTGTTGAGTATGACACTTTGTATTCGGAAGCAACCCTAGAACCTGATATTGTTAGCCGCTGGATGAGTCCTGATCCTCTTGCGGCCAAAGCACCAGGCTGGAGTCCTTATCGATTTGCTTTTTGCAACCCAATAATGTTCGTTGATCCTGATGGGAAATTTGAAATACCGAAGTCATTGCTTGCCGCCTATCCTGAGTTAAAACCAGCTTTGAATAATGTCCTAACCAGACTTCAGGACCCGTCCAATGCTCATATTTTGAAGGAAATAGTGGAATTAGGTGAATTTCAAACATCGACTGACGTGTTTGCACTATTCTCAGATGAAAATAAGTCTATAACACTTGGAGCTAGAGCTATGCTTTCATATAATTCAGATAAGGATAAAATTGTCGGTGATAATGGCCGAATTCGTACTGATAGATTTGCCAATAAAGAAACCGGTGTAATTCATACTAATGTTGATCTTGATAAAAACCTATATCGGCTCCTTAATGACAACTCATTAAGTGAAGGTGGAAAGGAATTTGCAAATCTCCTTTTTGAATCTACATTACTACATGAAATTGTCCACCACGGTGACAAACAAGACGAAATTGAAGCCTCCCAAGAACCTCTCCAATTTTCTATATCAAAGGATGGGCAAATCACTTCAAATCTTCACAACAAGGAAGTTGGGATTGTTTTTGAAACAAATGCATATGGAGAGAATATAGATGCAAATGGAAACCAAGAAGTGAAAGAAAATATTAAAAGCAATAATCAATGATACTGAAATACAGAGTACTAATTCTCTCCATATGGACAATAATTTGCGTCAATAACTTGGGATACACGCAAAATTTGTACGAACTGAGAGCATTAAATTTAGAGACCCAATTATCCAATCCAAGGATTCAAGCCCAATTTGTCAATCGATCGAGCGATACTATTTGGATTCCAAAAGAAGAGCTTAAATACTCACCTTATTTCAAACTTACTATAATAGATGATAGTACTGATAATTCTGGTGGGTCAGGGGTTTCTCATCATTCTTACGAAAGCGGTATTTGCCCTGATGAGGTTAAGGATTGGAATGATTACTATTATAGGGTCTTGCCAAATGATTCTATATCCTTTTATCTAAACTTAAAAGAAATTGGGTACTATCCTCAAATTGAAAAATGGCAAGTAGGAACATCCCATGCCTATTTCATTGAACTAAATTTCCCTGCTGCGTTTAGCCAAAAATGTTCTGGAATATGGAGTGGGTGGCTATTGTCAAATAGAGCTAGCTTAACAATTAAGTAAAAGAGATTTAAAAATCAATTTTTTTTCTAATAATTGTTCAATTGTCTCATACACATTGGTCATTCGCTCAAATCAACGCGTATTCCAAAAATGCCCAAAGAGTATGAAATTTTCATCCGCTTAAATCATGAGCCAGAAAATATAATACCTATGTAAGGTGTCAGCTATCAATTAGCAAATCGGGCGTTTAATGTTAAGTTCATACAGTAGAAATTAAAAAACTATTTTTTGAGAATCTAAGAAAGTAGATTAGTTGGTACATGCTCGCCACCGTTCTAATTGAGACAAGTAGATATACCATAAAGAGAGCCTTCGGTGTCTAAACCGTACAGAATGCTTCCAGTGTTGCAACTTGCATAATTGAAAGGATGCAAAAAAAAATCCCGCTGAAGCGGGATTTTTAAATTTATTGCATTTTGTTTCCAACCCAGTCAGGAGCTTGTTCAGCCCATTCTAGTTTGTCTTTAGAATACTCTTGGTTATCAAGTTTCGCTTTTGCAATTTCAAATTTCTCGATGGTGTAATTTACATCTTCTAGGGTGTGATTTGCAGTAGGTATTAAACGAAGCATAATCACTTCTTTAGGTACTACTGGATAAACCACTAAGGAACAGAATATTTGGTAGTTCTCCCTCATGTCGAAGATCATGTTGGTAGCTTCAATAATACCACCGTTCATCAACACAGGCGTCACACAAGAATTAGTTTCACCGATGTTGAACCCATGCGCTTTTAGCCCAGATTGCAGAGCCGTAGTAACGTCCCATAATTTTTGTTTATGAATAGGTTCGTCTCTCAGCAATTCCAGTCTTTTTTGATTACCCAGTACCAAAGGCATAGGCATCGATTTGGCAAAAATTTGAGAACGTGTATTATATCTTAAGTAGTTGATGATCGACTCATCAGAGCTAATAAATCCACCAATAGAGGCGAAAGACTTTGCAAATGTTCCAAAATAGATGTCGATTCCGTCTTGAACGCCTTGCTCTTCACCTGTTCCAGCCCCTGTTTTACCAAGAGTTCCAATGCCATGTGCATCGTCAACAAACAGTCTGAATTGGTATTTGTCTTTAAGCGCAACAATTTCTTTGAGAAGTCCTTGATCGCCAGCCATTCCGAATACACCTTCTGTGATGACCAAGATTCCGCCACCAGAAGCTTTTGTTAGGCGTGTAGCACGATCCAATTGAACTTCCAATTTGTCCATTTGGTTATGAGGATAAACAAATCGTTTTCCTTGATGCATTCTCACGCCATCAATAATACAAGCGTGTGATTCCGAATCATACACGATAACATCATTTCTATCAACTAAGGCATCAATAGCAGACGACATTCCCATGTATCCATAATTGATAAGTAGGGTATCTTCCTTCCCTACAAACTTAGAAAGATCTTCTTCCAGTTTTTCGTGATACACTGTGTTGCCTGACATAATTCGGGCTCCCATAGGAGATGATAATCCGAAATCAGCAGCTGCCTCGGCGTCTACTCTTCTTACTTCAGGGTGATTAGCCAACCCCAGGTAATTGTTTACACTCCAAACCAATTGTTCTTTTCCTCGGAAATTCATTTTGTTTCCGATGGGGCCTTCTAATTTTGGAAAAGTAAAATAGCCATGAGACACCTCTCGGAATTGTCCAAGAGGTCCTTTTTTGTCTTTTAATTTATCAAAAATATCCACGTATGTCGTTTTGAAATTCGGGCCAAAATTAAGAGAATTATTTCCATAAGTTTTATTTCCAATTAAGGATATACTAACAATAAAACTCTCGAATGCACGTATATTTGCCGCGCTTTGAAAAAGGACTTTCTATATCTGCTTGTTGGCCTGTTGTTAACCACACTTTCGTTTGGTTGCAAGCACAACAGAATTCTAAAAAGTACCGACCTTACTTATAAATACGAAATGGCCAATAAATATTACGAAAAAGGCCAGTATTACAGGGCCGTACCCTTGTTGGAAGAACTTATACCAATTTATAGGGGAACTGAAAAATCAGAACGCTTGTATTATATATATGCCTATTGTGAGTATAACATGAGGGATTATATTTTGGCTGCGCACCGGTTTCAGACTTTTGTCCGCACTTTTCCTTTTAGTCGATATAGCGAAGAATGTCAGTTTATGAGTGCGATTTGTCATTACAAATTATCTCCCAAATATTCGCTTGACCAGGAAGATACTTACTTGGCGGTATCGCAATTTCAAACTTTTGTGAACCAATATCCCCAAAGTGAGAAGATAGATTCATGTAATGCACTGCTTGATGACCTGCGAATAAAGCTAGAGGAAAAAGCTTTTAAAGTAAGCGTACAATATTTCCATACCGAGCATTATCGGGCCGCTCTCACTAGCTTACAGAACAATTTACAGGATTATCCAGACACAAAACACAGAGAAGAAATAGTGTTTGTGATGCTTAAATCGAACTACTATTGGGCGAAGAATAGCATTGAGTCAAAAAAAGAAGAACGTTTTCTCAATACTAAAAAAGCTTATGCTAAATTTGCAGCCTCGTTTCCAAATAGTAAGTTTTTGAAAGAAGCTGCGGAAATATTGGAGCAAACTAACGAGGAACTTGAAATAATTAAGTATAAAAATTCGTAGAATGGACTACAAAAAGACAAACGCTAACCCAACAACTGAGACCAGAGATTTAATTGACTTAGCTGTAAACGTAGGAAACGTTTATGAAGCTATTGCTATTATGGCCAAAAGAGCGAATCAAATTAATCAGGAAGTAAAAGAAGAATTGACTTCTAAGTTGGAAGAGTTTGCAACAACTCACGATAATTTGGAAGAAATTTTCGAAAATCGCGAGCAAATCGAAATCTCAAAATTTTACGAAAGACTTCCAAAGCCAGCGAACATTGCAATTCAGGAATTAGCTGAGGATAAAATTTACTTCCGAAAGAAAGAAACGGAAGCAAAAACGATTCTTTAAATAGCCCTGTATTAAATGCTTCGAGGTAAAAAAATACTCCTCGGCATTAGCGGGAGTATTGCCGCTTACAAATCCACATATTTAGTTCGTTATTTAGTTAAGGAAGGCGCCGAAGTCAAGGTTGTCATGACCCATGCTGCCCTTGATTTTGTGACCCCTGTCTCCTTGGCTACGTTATCTAAAAATCCCGTTATAATGGATTTTTATTCTGATAGAGAGGCCGGTACTTGGAACAACCATGTGGAGCTTGGACTTTGGGCTGACCTTTTGCTTATAGCGCCTGCTACGGCGAACACACTGGCCAATATGGCCCACGGCATTTGCGACAATGTATTGTTGGCTTGTTATTTATCGGCACGCTGTCCGGTTTGGGTTTTCCCAGCAATGGATCTCGATATGTATGCCAATGCAAGTACGCAAGCCAATCTTAAGATACTTAGCAAAATGGGTGTAAAGGTATTTGAGGCCACTGAAGGAGAACTGGCATCTGGCCTTTCTGGAAAAGGGCGAATGCAAGAACCCGAAGAAATTAGAGATGAAGTTGTGCACTTATTTAATCAGAAGACCTATTGGAGCGGAAAACATGTGCTTATAACTGCCGGCCCTACTTATGAAGCCATCGATCCCGTTCGTTTTATAGGCAACCATTCCAGTGGAAAAATGGGTTATGCCTTGGCTAATAAGGCGGCCTCTGAAGGTGCGCAGGTAACCTTAGTATCAGGGCCAACCGCCATCACGGAATTAGATCCAAGGGTCGATTTGGTTTCGGTGGTTTCCGCCTCTGAAATGAACAACAAAGTGCAAGCACTCTTTCCCTCTGTAGACGTTGGGATTTTTGCGGCAGCCGTAGCCGATTACACACCACGTCAAGTCTCGGATACAAAAATTAAAAAGAACGACAACGAATTGAGCCTTGATTTGGTCAAGACTCAGGATATTTTGGGAAATTGTGGCAAAATTAAAAGCGAAGACCAATTGTTAATTGGATTTGCCTTGGAAACCAACGACGAAATAAAGTACGCCACCGAAAAATTGAAGAAAAAGAATTTAAATGCAATTATTTTGAATTCTTTAAAGGATGAGGGTGCAGGTTTTAAGGGTGATAATAATAAGATTACTATTATTGACAAGAACAATAATATATTGGAATTTGGGTTAAAGTCGAAGACGGAAGTAGCCAACGATATATTGAATTTTATTAGCAAACTGAAATCTTGAGAGCTTTAGCTTTTTTCTTTCTTTCCCTTTTTTATCTTCAAGCAATTTCACAAGAGTTTGATTGTAATGTAGTGATCAACTCTCAGCGATTGGAATCCGCCGATCCGTCAATTTCTAAGGCCCTCGAAGAGCGTGTTTACGAATTTATAAACTCACGAAAATGGACTGGTGATCAGTTCAAGTCACAAGAGAGAATTCAGTGGAGTATATTAATTGAGCTTCAAACATTCGATGGCGCCAATACCTTTACGGGAAGTATTCAGGTTCAGAGTCGGAGGCCTGTTTATGGTTCATCGTACAATTCTACCATTTGGAGTTTTAAGGATGCCAATGTGGCATTTATTTTCGATAAAAATTCTGTCTTAGAATATTCTGAGAATACTTTTTTGTCCAATTTAACAGCACTGTTGGCCTACTATTCCTATATGGTGCTCGCCTACGATTATGAGTCTTTCTCTGAAAATGGTGGAGGACCATATTTGACCAAGGCACAAGAAATCGCCCAGATGAGCCAATCTTCTGGATATGAAGGATGGGCATCAAACGAAAAAAGAAACCGATACTGGCTGGTAGAAAATCATCTTAATCCTAGATTTGCAGGATTGCGCAAGTGTATGTATGAATACCACAGATTGGGCTTAGACCAAATGTCTACGGATGTAAAAGGTGGAAGAGACGCGATTGCCAAAAGTCTTGAATATTTAAAAACAGTGCATACCAATGTTCCCAACTCCTTTAATATTAGGGTATTTTTTGATTCAAAGGCTTCCGAGCTGATTAATATATTTAAGGAGGCAGATCGCGATCAAAAAACCAAAGTAATTGATATTTTGAACACCGTCGACCCAGCTAATATCATTAAATACCAAGAAATATTAAATTGATTTATGATTAATAGAATCCATATTTCAAATTTTTTGCTCATCGACCACCTAGAACTAGAACTCAATGCCGGCTTCACAACCATTACAGGTGAAACAGGAGCTGGTAAATCAATTTTACTTGGAGCATTAGGGCTGGTTTTGGGTAATCGTGCCGATCTTTCACAAGTAAAAAACAACGAAAAGAAGTGTATAGTTGAAGTAAGTTTTACCAAGGCCAATGAAAACGTTAGTGGTTTTTTTGAAAGGGAAGATTTCGATTTCGACCAACTCATTATTCTTCGGCGAGAAATTTCACCATCTGGCAAATCCAGGGCTTTTATAAATGATACGCCAGCGTCGCTTAGTCAATTGAAGGAGCTAGGCGAATACCTGGTTGACCTACATAGCCAATTTGCCAATTTGGAAATAAGAAAGAGATCCTTTTTGTTTTTTGTAATTGACGTTTATTCGGGTAACCAAAAATTATTAGCCGAATACCAAAAACGTTATGAGCATTTTCTTGAGCTAACCGAAGAAATAAAAAGATTAGAAGACGAAAAACGAGCGTCGGAATTAACCCTAGATTACAACAGCTTTCTGCTTAATGAAATAATTGAGGTAAATCCACAACCAAATGAGTTGGAAGACAAAGAAGAGGAACTTCAATTGCTTTCACATGCTGAAGAAATTCAAAATGGATTAAAGGCCATTGAAGCATTTTGGTCTGGCGAAAAGGCCAATTTGGGTCAAGACCTTAAACAACTGTTTGTATACACAAAAAGCATTTCGAAATACTCATCTAAACTTCTGGAATTGTCGGCCCGCGTCGAAAGTCTGATGATAGAATTGAATGATATAGAGCAAGAATATACCCTTGCATCAAGCGATGTGGAAATTGATGAGGAAAAACTTTTTGAATTAAGAGAAAGAATCAACCAATTGAATTTGATGCTTTACAAACATCAGGCACTCAACACCGATGATCTTATTTCAAAAAAAGAGGAGCTAGAGAAAAAAGTAGCTGGGGTAGAGCAGGGGAGGAATATATTAGAAGAACTCCTAGATAAAAGAACTAAGCTTGTTAGTGAGCTAGCCGATAGGGCCAATGTTTTGCACCAGAACAGGGTAAAGCAGGCGAAAAAGCTCGAAGAAGAAATTCAAGTTGTTTTACATGAATTAGGAATGCCGCACGCCAAAGTAACGGTTCAAATAAAGTCGTCCGAAAACATGGATAAATACGGAAAAGACCACATTCAATTCCTGTTTTCGGCAAATAAAGGAATGGAGCTGCAAGAGATTTCTAAGGCTGTTTCGGGAGGAGAACTGTCGCGGTTTATGTTGGTTACCAAAAGTATTCTCTCAAGGTCAACTGATTTACCAACGATTATTTTCGACGAAATTGATACGGGTATTAGTGGTGAAATTGGATTTAAAATGGGCGAAATTATTCGAGGCATTTCGAATGAAATACAAGTAGTAGCCATCACCCATTTGCCACAAGTGGCAGCAAAAGGTAATGTACATTTGAAGGTATACAAGGAAGATAGAGAAAACAAAACATTTACATCGGTGAGAAAACTAAACAACGAAGAGCGTATTTTGGAACTGGCTAAAATGCTCAGTGGCGAGCAAATTAGTAAGGCCGCCACAGAAAATGCAAAAGAACTTTTGGAGAATTAATGGTTTTCTAACTTTGGCAAAATTTAAATCGAATGAGTAAAAATTTATTAGAAGGAAAAAGAGGGATTATTTTTGGCGCATTAGATGAAAATTCGATTGCTTGGAAGGTAGCTGAGAAAGCACATGAAGAGGGAGCGAAATTCACACTTACCAATGCGCCCATTGCCTTGAGATTGGGTAAGATCAATGAATTGGCTAGTGCTTGTGATTCGGTAATAATTCCAGCAGATGCAACCCTCGTGGAGGATCTTGAAGTATTGATCGACCAGTCTATGGAGACTTTAGGCGGGCCTTTAGATTTTATTTTACACAGCGTGGGAATGTCGCCTAACGTGAGGAAGCAGAGGCCATACACCGATTTGAACTACGAGTTTTTTCATAAAACAATTGATGTTTCCGCCATGTCTTTTCACAAGTTGCTTCAAACAGCCATTAAAAAAGATGCTATGAATGAATGGGGAAGCGTATTGGGCTTGACCTACATAGCCGCACAGAGAAACTTCCCAGATTACAGTGACATGGCTGAGGCAAAGGCCATGTTAGAATCGATTGCCAGAAGTTTTGGATACCACTATGGCATAGCCAAAAAAGTACGAGTAAACACAATTAGCCAAAGTCCTACTGCAACTACAGCCGGTACGGGTGTTAAGGGATTTGGAGATTTTATTTCATTTGCCGATAAAATGTCGCCTTTGGGAAATGCTTCTGCCGAAGACTGTGCGAATTATTGCCTTTCTATGTTCAGTGATTACACCCGAATGGTGACAATGCAAAACTTGTTTCACGATGGAGGATTTTCTAGTATGGGAGTATCCTATTCCATATTTGAGTAACTACATACATGTAATATATGAATAAAACCCAGTTCAAAAGGAAGGCCTATTCGAACTGGGTTTTTTGTTTCAATGAATTCGAATAAACCTTTGTCTAAATTTAAATTGGCCATTGATTATCTGCAATATTTAATCAAATCCAAGGACGAGCACGGAGTTCATTCCCCATTTGTCTACAACTTGGTTACGCAAGTACTCTACGACCGGACGCCTTTTTATGCCTTTCACCAACTAGATGCCGTTCGCAATCAATTGCTTGCGGACAATTCGCAAATTGTGGTGGAGGATTTTGGAGCTGGCTCCCACAAATTAAAATCAAATCACAGAAAAATTAAAGACATTGCCAAAACATCATTGAGCTCCACAAAGTTTAGCGAACTGTATTTCAAATTGGTGAATCGGTTTCAAGCCAACACCATATTGGAATTAGGAACATCACTTGGGCTTACTACTTCCTATCTAGCAAAGGCCAATTCAAAGGCTAAGGTGTACACCATTGAGGGATCGAGTTCGCTTGCTAATTATTCGAATAATGTATTCAAACGCCAAAAGATTGAAAATATCGAACTGCGAATTGGACAATTTGATGAAGTACTTGAGCCACTTTTGACCGAAATTCAAGAGTCCGTAGACTTTGTGTTTATAGACGGAAACCATCAGGAAGAGGCCACCTTAAAGTATTTTAATTTGGTAATAGAAAAATGCCACAACGAATCTATCATCGTTTTTGATGACATTAGGTGGAGTAGAGGTATGCTTTCGGCCTGGAATCGAATCAAGGCAGATGATAGAGTTACTGTTAGCTTGGATTTGTTTTTTGTGGGAATTGTTTTTTTAAGAAAGGAACAAATGAAGGAAAACTTTGTGCTCAAGTTTTGATTAGCGCAAAAGCTGAATGGAACTCAGTTTGGAAACACTATGCCCCGCAGAAGTTTGATAGGAGTACCGAATGCCATATTTACCAGCTGGCAATAGCTCGCCATTGTGGTTTTTTCCATTCCATGAAGCATCTATACCATTTTCTGAAAAAACCTGGTTTCCCCATCGATCAAAAACAACCAACTTAAAATCGGTGATTTCTCTCGACTGCACTTTAAACTCGTCATTTATGCCATCTCCATTTGGTGAAAAAGAATTAGGAAAGATGACCAAGTCGTTGGTGGCGTAATATTCTTCTTCCGAAACGACGCGAATGTTTTCAATTGTTTTTGAATCGGTACATCCGTATATGTTTTTCACATCAAGCGTAATTTGGTACTCACCATTTTCATTCAAGTAAATAGATGGGCTTTCCTCATTAGAGAATGTTTCACCATTGAGTTTCCAGTTAAACTCCAATCTAGAGTCACTCTCATTAAATAACACAAGGTTTAAGGGGGCGATGCACTCATAGTGACTCGGAAAGAAATTAGCTTCAACCGCATGAACGTTAATTTTTATTTCGTCCGCGTCCCAGCCACATTCATTTTTGTTCATTAACAGTACAGTACCCGATTCTTTTACAATAATGGATTTAGATCTTTCTCGTGTCGACCACTCGATATTGTCGTCAGAAAATGAAGTGAGTTTAATCTGTTCCCCTTCACATAAATCCATATCTCGTGATGCTATGATTTTAGCAAGGGGTTGCGTTTTTGATCCTACAAAGGTTTCGCCATATAACCTAAAACAACCTTCTTGGGCCGTAACGTTGTAAATACCAGGGGTTTTTACCCAAATGCCGCGTTCTCTTTCGCCGGTACTCCAGTAAGGATGATTAAAATTATTTTCGATTTTTAAATAAGTGCTGTCGCCTTTACACACATAATCATTTCCAATAATTTCAACAGGTTTTTCCATTACGGCAACCGAATAATAAGCGGTGTCAGAAATGCCATTTTGTGGATCAATTCTCACCACCCTAAAAATCGTGGTCTTGTAAATAGACACCAAGGGGTTTTTTAAAGTCGGGTTTGAAAATACTTCAGATGGTTCCCACTGATATTCCATTGAATTTAACCCTTCTGCGAATAACTGAAATTCAGAACCAATACAAACGGGTTTTTCAGGGCCAGAAATTGAAAGTTTGGATTGACCACCAGTTGCCCTGAGAATACCGACAGTTCCAATTAAGACGAGTAATAATGCTAATCTTTTCATTTTCAGGAAATCCAAAATTTGAATGAGCGTAAATGTAAGAATTATTTCTTTTGTTCAAAAGCATTGATATTTTAATATCAAAAGGAGATTTTATTCTTTGAGGCAGGGCATTAAATCTTAATTTTGGCGGCCCATAAAAACTAAATTACATTTATGAATATTCACGAATATCAAGGAAAGGAAATTCTCAGCAGCTACGGAGTTGAAATTCAACGTGGACTTACCGCTGAAACAGCTGATGAAGCAGTAAGCGCGGCGAAAAAACTATCCGAAACTACAGGTACTTCATGGTGGGTTGTAAAGGCTCAGATTCATGCAGGCGGAAGAGGCAAAGGTGGTGGTGTAAAGCTAGCTAAGTCACTTGACGATGTGAAACGGATTGCGGGAGAAATATTGGGTATGACACTCGTAACCAAGCAAACCGGCCCAGAGGGAAAGTTGGTTCGTAAAATTCTTATTACCGAAGATGTTTATTACCCTGGAGAAAGCGAGCCAGAGGAATTCTACATGTCGGTGTTGTTGAACAGAGAAACAGGACGTAATGTGATCATCTATTCTCCTGAAGGTGGAATGGATATAGAAGATGTAGCTGAAAATTCTCCAGAAAAGATTTTTAAGGAAGAGGTTGATCCAAGGGTTGGTCTTCAGGGATTTCAAACCCGACGAATTGCCTTCAATTTAGGATTGAGTGGATTGGCATTTAAGAACATGACAAAATTTGTTGCTTCATTGTACGCAGCGTACTTGGGAAGTGATGCTGCTATGTTTGAAATCAATCCAGTGCTTAAATGCTCGGATAACAGAGTAATTGCCGTTGATGCCAAAGTAAATATTGAAGACAATGGGCTGTATCGTCAAAAAGAATATGCAGCCATGCGCGATTTGAACGAAGAAGAACCAGAAGAAGTTGAAGCGAGCAATGCAGGATTGAGCTTCGTTAAACTAGACGGAAATGTTGGTTGTATGGTTAATGGTGCGGGTTTGGCAATGGCCACAATGGACATCATTAAGTTGAGCGGTGGTAACCCTGCCAATTTCCTTGATGTGGGAGGTACAGCCGATGCCGAACGAGTTGAAAAAGCCTTTAGACTAATTTTAAAAGACCCGAATGTAAAGGCCATTTTGGTCAATATTTTTGGAGGTATAGTTAGATGTGACCGCGTTGCACAAGGAATCGTTGATGCGTACAAAAACATGGGAGATATCGATGTTCCAATTATAGTAAGGTTACAAGGCACTAATGCAGTAGAAGCTAAAAAGATCATTGATGAATCTGGCTTGAAAGTGGTTTCCGCCATTCTTCTACAAGAGGCCGCAGATAGGGTTAAAGAAGTATTAGCATAATCCCGTTCTAAATATTGATTTTAAAGGCCCTTTTCGAAGGGCTTTTTTGTATTTCTTCCATCCAGCTCCGTTCTTTATTTAGAATAATTCTAAATTACACCAAAAACAGCCTTTTAAAACCAACTTGTAATGTTCATAACATACACGTTTACAGCGGTATGTAACTAAGGCAAATTAATAGTCAACATAATGCAATTTTACTGCGTTAATATCCGCCTATAATAGCATTTTGGAATACAGTTTTAATGATAAATTTGCCGCGAATTTCCTATAGGTAAATTTATAGATAAATGGCAAAAAACGTCAAGATTAGCAAGGGTGTGGACATCAAGTTAGTTGGCGAAGCAGAAAAGAAAATTTCTGCAATTTCGTCTTCCACAGTTGCTGTAAAGCCACCGGATTTCCATGGCATGATTCCCAAAATGGAGGTCAAGCAAGGTGATGAGGTAAAGGCAGGTACACCGTTATTTTACGATAAGTACAACGATGCAATTAAGTATGTGTCACCAGTTTCTGGTGAGGTAGCTGAAGTGGTTCGTGGTGAAAAAAGAAAGATTTTAGAGGTAAAGGTTCTTGCTGACAAAGAAACCAAGTACGAATCTTTTGATACTTCGTCATGGAATACCCTTGATGCAGATAAGTTGAAGGATTTACTGTGCAAAGGAGGGCAATGGGGATTTATTCGCCAGCGTCCGTATGATGTAGTTGCAAATCCCAAGGACACGCCTAAGGCCATATTCGTTTCTACCTTTGATTCTGCGCCACATGCGCCAGATTATGGTTACATCTTAAGAGAAAGAGGAAGCGATTTGCAAGCCGGAATCGACGCTTGTAAAAAGCTTACATCTGGAAAGGTAAATTTGGTTTTGGATGGTCGAGGTGAAAAAGGTGTTTTTTCTAACCTCAAAAACTGCGAGATTCATTCCATATCTGGACCACATCCTGCTGGAAATGTTGGGGTTCAAATTCATCATATCGATCCAGTAAACAAAGGCGAAAGAGTTTGGGTTTTAAATCCACAGGACTTGGCAGCCATTGGTTCTTTTTTGAATCATGGTAAAATAGATGCACATCGCACTATTGCCCTTACTGGTGCACAGGTTTCAAAGCCACAATATCATACAGTTACACTTGGGTCTTCTTTAAAATCCATTTGTGAAGGTAATACAATAGGAGATCACAACCGATATATTTCGGGAAATGTGCTCACTGGAGACAACGTTGGAAGAGCTGGTTATTTGGGCGCTTATGCGCATCAAATTACGGTTATTCGCGAAGATCACGAACCTGAATTATTTGGTTGGTTGGCTCCTGGATTTGATAAATTCTCGTTATCAAAAACATTTTTTTCGTGGTTATCTCCGAATAAGAGCTACAATTTAGGTACAGGTCTTCACGGTGAAGAAAGAGCATTTGTGATGACAGGCGAGTACGAAAAGGTATTTCCTTTTGATATTTTACCTGTTTACCTATTGAAAGCAATGGTTACAAGTGATATTGAAAAAATGGAAAACTTAGGAGTGTATGAAGTGGCTCCTGAAGATTTTGCTTTATGTGAGTTTGGTTGTACGTCAAAAATCAATGTTCAGGCAATCGTTCGTGATAGCCTTGATTTGATTCAAAAAGAGTGTGGATAAGCTATGAAGTTTTTACGAAATATAGTTGATAGTGTAAAGCCGAACTTTCAAAAGGGCGGCAAGCTAGAAAAGTATTGGCCATTGTTTGATGGAATGGAAACATTCTTATTCGTTCCTGGCCATGCTACAAGTAAGGGTTCTCATATTCGAGATGGTATAGATTTAAAGCGAACGATGATTACCGTGGTTACGGCCCTAGTTCCTTGCTTACTTTTTGGAATGTGGAATGTAGGATATCAGCACTATTTGGCCATTGGTCAGGAAGCTGGTATGATTGAAATGCTGGTTTACGGCGCCATTAAAGTACTTCCGATTGTGGTTGTTTCTTATGGTGTTGGTCTAGGTGTTGAGTTTGGATTTTGTATTGCAAAAGGCCACTCAATTCAAGAGGGCTTCTTGGTGTCAGGGATGCTTATTCCTTTGATTATGCCAGTGGAAGTCCCTTTGTGGATGGTTGCTGTAGCTACCATTTTTGCAGTTGTTTTTGGTAAGGAAGTTTTTGGAGGAACGGGAATGAATATTCTTAATCCTGCACTTACGGCTAGAGCATTTCTGTTTTTTGCATATCCTACTAAAATGTCGGGTAACTCTGTTTGGGTGGCTACCGATGGTATGGCTACAGTAGATGGGTTCTCTGGTGCTACGGCTCTTGGAAACGCGGTGGAACAAGGCGTTGCTGGTGTTCCGTCTTTCATGGATGCATTTATAGGATTTATCCCTGGATCTATTGGTGAAACGTCAGTTATTGCTTGCTTGTTGGGAGCATTGATACTACTCGGATCTGGAATTGGAAGTTGGAGAATTATGTTGTCGATGTTGGTCGGTGGTTATGTAATGGGTCTGATTTTTAACATGTGGGGTGCTAATGAGTACATGGCTATTCCGGCACACCATCAATTGGTATTGGGTGGATTTATGTTTGGTTTGGTATTTATGGCTACAGACCCAGTGAGTGCAGCGCAAACCGATTTAGGAAAAATAATTTATGGCTTTTTGTGTGGGTTTTTAGGAATCATGATCCGTGTGTTCAATCCTGCATACCCAGAAGGTATTATGATGGCAATATTGTTTATGAACGTTATGGCGCCTACAATCGATCACTATGTGGTTGAAGGAAATATCAAGAAAAGACTTAAACGGATTAAGGTAACTGCATAAGAATTAGAATTATGGCATTTGATAAAAATAGTAACGGTTACACTTTTGGGTTTGCTATCGTAATGGTTGTGATAGTGGGTTCCCTACTTGCAGTTGCTGCAATGGGCCTTAAGCCATTTCAAAAGAAGAATGTGGAAATGGAGAAAAAGCAAAACATCCTTTCCTCTATTAATGTGAATCTCAGTCGTGAAGAGGCAAACATTCAATTTGATGACTTTGTTAAACAACAAGTTGTGATTGATGTAAAAGGTGAAGTGATTGAAGGAAAATCGGCATTTGATGTTGATGTAAACAAAGAGTATAAGGAATGGAAGTCTGGTGCACGCAAGGCAGAAGACATGTCTTATCCTTTATATGTATGTGAAAAAGATGGAGAAACCATTGTGGTGGTTCCTATGGTTGGAACTGGTCTTTGGGGGCCTGTTTGGGGTTTTGTTTCTTTAAAGGAAGACTTGAATACCATTTATGGAGCAAATTTCGATCACAAAACTGAAACACCTGGTTTAGGAGCCGAGATCAAAGAAGCTTCCTTTGGAGCGCAATTCGCCGGTGACAAAGTGTTTGAGGATGGTAAGGTAGTTTTTAAAGTACTTAAAGGGGGTGGAGGTAAAGAAGATCCTTCAGGTGTCGATGGAATTACCGGAGGTACAATTACATCTGTTGGAGTTCAAGAAATGTTGATTAGAACATTTGAAATCTACAGTCCTTATTTTCAAAATAATAAAATATAGATATGGCTGAAGCTATTGCAGTTAAGGAAAAAGAGCCGTTGTTTTCAAAGAAGAATCGTCAGTTATTGATAGATCCTTTGGATGACCACAACCCAATTACGGTTCAAGTATTGGGAATTTGCTCCGCACTCGCTATTACTACGCAAGTAAAAAATGCGGTGGTAATGACCTTATCAGTACTTGTAGTACTTATGCTGGGAAACGTGATCGTTTCTTTGCTGAGAAACGCAATTCCTGATAGAATTAGAATTATTGTTCAATTGGTTGTTGTAGCCGCCTTGGTTATCCTGGTGGATCAGGTGTTGAAGGCCTTTGTATATGATGTGAGCAAACAACTATCTGTATTCGTGGGTCTCATCATTACCAACTGTATTATCATGGGTAGGTTAGAGGCATTTGCACTTGCTAATAAGCCTTGGCCATCCTTCCTCGACGGAATTGGAAATGGTATTGGTTACGGGATCATTTTGGTAATGGTTGCGGTGGTTAGAGAACTTTTTGGATCGGGTAAGTTATTCGGAATAGAATTGTTGGGCAATGCAGCTGAAAAAACTGGATTATACGGAATGGGTTACATGAACAACAACATGGTGATTCTTCCTCCAATGGCTCTTATTATAGTTGGAATCATTATTTGGATTCAGCGGTCAAGGAATACCAAATTAATTGAAACAAACTAATTCATAAACTAGATTAGAAATGCAAGAATTAGTAAACATATTTGTAAAAGGCATCTTCATAGAAAATATGATTTTCGCCTATTTCTTAGGCATGTGCTCCTATTTAGCTGTTTCAAAAACAGTAAAAACTGGAGTAGGTTTAGGTGCCGCTGTCATATTCGTTTTGGGCGTAACGGTTCCAATAAACTACTTGTTGGAGAATTACCTTTTGAAAGAAGGTGCTTTGGTCTGGTTAGGTGAAGAATACGCAACAGTGGATCTTAGCTTCTTGAGCTTTATCATGTTCATCGCTGTAATCGCTTCCATGGTTCAATTGGTTGAAATGATTGTAGAGAAATTTTCACCAGCACTTTACGGTGCCTTGGGAATCTTCTTGCCACTTATTGCTGTAAACTGCTCTATACTTGGAGGCGCTTTGTTTATGCAAGAAAGACAATACTCTACTATTTGGGAAGCTACGTCCTTCGGACTGGGTTCTGGAGTGGGTTGGTTATTGGCTATTGTAGCCATTGCGGCAATTCGTGAAAAAATTAAGTATTCTCATGTTCCTCCTGCGTTAAGAGGATTGGGTATTACCTTCATTCTTACGGGCTTGATGGGTATTGCTTTTATGAGTTTTATGGGAATTGAATTATAATAATCGTTTATAAAATTTAAAGGATGGGAACTACCCTCATTGCTACCATAGTTGTTTTTTTGATCATCATGCTTTTGCTGGTGACATTGCTCCTTTTTGCTAAGGCGAAGTTGAGCTCATCGGGTCCAGTAAAAATCAAGATCAATGGAGAAAAAGAAATTGAAGTAGAGGGCGGTAGCTCCTTACTTTCTACATTAGGAAATGCTGGTATCTTTTTGCCGTCTGCTTGCGGTGGTGGAGGAACCTGTTTACAATGTACTTGTCAAGTGCACAGTGGAGGAGGTTCAATACTTCCGACTGAAGTACCTAATTTTTCGAGAAAAGAGATCGCCGAAAATTATCGATTAGGATGTCAGGTAAAAGTTAAGGAGGACATGGAAATTGAGATACCAGAAGAAATTTTTGGTATCAAAAAATGGGAAGCTACCGTTGTTTCAAATTACAACGTGGCATCGTTTATCAAAGAGTTTATCGTAGAACTTCCTGAGGACATGGACTATAAGGCAGGTGGCTATATTCAAATTGAAATCCCCAAAACTGTAGTAAAGTACTCCGATATCGATATCGAGGCTCACCCTGAAGAGCATCCTGGACAACCAGATAAGTTTAAGATGGAATGGGATAAGTTTAACCTGTGGCCACTAACGATGAAAAACGATGAGCTTGTAGAACGCGCTTATTCAATGGCTTCTTATCCTGCCGAAGGTCGTAGAATTATGCTCAATGTGAGAATTGCTACTCCACCATGGGATAGAGCTAAAAATGGCTGGATGGACGTTAACCCAGGTATTGCTTCTTCTTACATTTTTTCTAGGAAAAAAGGTGATAAAGTTACCGTATCAGGACCTTATGGTGAGTTCTTTATTAAGGACAATGACTCAGAAATGGTTTACATTGGTGGTGGTGCTGGAATGGCTCCCATGCGTTCGCACTTGTATGAATTATTCCGTACTGTTAAAACGGGTCGAAAAGTTACTTATTGGTATGGTGGACGGTCCAAAAGAGAACTTTTCTATGTAGATCATTTTAGAGCGTTAGAAAAAGATTTCCCAAATTTTAAATTCTACATGGTACTTTCTGAACCATTGGAGGAGGACAATTGGAAGGTAATGAAGGATGTGAATGATGAAGGTGATGGATTCGTTGGTTTTGTGCACAATACGGTTATTGAACAGCATCTTTCAAAACACGACTCACCCGAGGATATTGAATTTTACTTCTGTGGTCCGCCGATGATGAATCAGGCGGTGATCAAGATGTGCGACGAGTGGGGCGTTCCCCCTGAGAATGTTGCCTTTGATGATTTTGGAGGATAATAAAAGTAACAAAAACCCCTTCTAACCAAGGGGTTTTTTTATGCCCAAAAACCCATGCTGAGATATTCCGCAATATTTTTTACCCTTTTATTATTTGGCTGTACGCAACAGGAACCGCAGACGGCAGGAGAACTTTTTGGTGAGGCCCAGGGTACGACCTATTCCATTAAGTACTATGCCAATCAGGAGATTACCAAGGCTTCGGTAGACTCTATATTACTGGAAATAGATTACTCAATGTCTACGTGGGTGGATTCGAGCATGATTTCAAAATTCAATAATTCGGAAAGAGGTGCATGGGTCGATCAAAGGTTTATGGATAATTTGAACCTATCATTTATCGTAAACGAAATGACTAATGGTGCTTTTAATCCCATGATAAAACCCATTATCAATTACTGGGGCTTTGGCGAAAAAAAATTGAAAGTGCAAGAAATAGATTCTACTTTGGTTGCTTCCCTACTTGGATATTCTCAGCTTGATAGTTTGAAAATAGAATCAAATGGCCAGTTGTACGATTTAAGAAACATTTCTCTGAGTTCAACAAAACCTAAAGAATATTTCGTGCAAAAACACAACAGAAAGGTGATGCTCGATTTTAATGCCGTTGCCCAAGGCTATTCAGTTGATGTGCTAGCCCAATTCTTCGAATCTAGGGGTGTGAAGAGTTACCTTATCGAATTGGGTGGAGAAATGCGCGCAAGGGGTTTAAAACCCGATGAGAGCGAGTGGGTTGTAGGGATAGATCTACCGCAAGAGAGGATTGAAAGAACGATCGCTGCAAAAATCAATTTAAAGGACCAATCGGTTGCTACCTCAGGAAATTATCGAAAATTTTATGAAGTGAATGGCGCAAAGTTTCATCACACCATCGATCCTTTAACAGGCTACCCAGCCAAACACAATTTGCTTAGTGCTACTATAGTTGCAGAAAATTGCGCATTGGCAGATGCCTTCGCAACGAGCTGTATGGTAATGGGATTAGAAAAAAGCATTGATTTTATTGAGCGCCAATCTGGAGCCATTGAAGCGCACCTGATCTTTGTGGGTGATTCGCTGGAATTGAAATCGTATACCACTAAAAGATTGAAAGAGAACCTAGAATCTACGGTTCCTTAGTCTTCTTTTTTACATTGTTCTTCTGGTAATGCACCACAAAAGCTGCAAGGTTGCCCATCTTCATTTAATAGAGGACTATTTGATGCGCATGTACCAGCAAACTTTCCGTTCTTTTTAAAAATTATTTTAATGGCTATCCCCGCGAAAGCCAGTGCCATTAAGCCAATGGATAATAAAATAAGTTTCATGATGCAAAGGTACCGCTTTGAATGGAAAGACATTTGAACTACCTCAAATAAAAAAGTGGAGAAAAATGATATTATTTGGAAAAATGATTTGCTCATACGAGAATGATTTCTACTTTTGCACCCGCTTTTGAAATAAGCATAATTCTTTGATATAAGGGATTGAAATTGAAAAATGGAAATCCAAATTTTTGGCCCATTCGTCTAGTGGTTAGGACGCATGGTTTTCATCCATGAAACAGGAGTTCGATTCTCCTATGGGCTGCAATAATTTTTCACATTAGAATAGTTAAATATGGCGAATCATAAATCCGCATTAAAAAGAATAAGACAGGCGAGTGTACGTAGATTGAGAAATCGTTACGTAAACAAAACAGCTCGTAATGCTATTAGAGACCTTCGTGCTGATGAGGATAAGAAATCAGCTCAAAAGCGTTTGCCGGTTGTGATTTCAATGATTGATAAATTAGCTAAGAAAAACATCATTCATAGAAATAAAGCTTCGAACTTAAAATCGAAGTTGACTCGCGCTGTAGCAGCATTATAATTTTAGGAATAAAAGTTTTACGCTCAAAAGCCTTCTTGATTTCAAGGGGGCTTTTTTGTTTTATGGGAGTTAAGAGAAATATTACTTTTGGTTAAAATTTGGAACAAATGAGAAAATTGATTTTTGGAGGACTATTCATTTTTGGCTTAATGGCTTGCGGATCTAACAATACTTCTAACGATGAAACAGTTGTGGAAGAAATAGTTGAAGATGTAGATAGGGATTTGGTAGAAGGTGTAAAAGATATACCCGAAGGAGTAGAGGAACTCGGAGAAGAACTTGTGGAGGATGTAAAGGAACTTCCGGCTGATTTAAAAGAAGCCAAAGAAGAAATGAAAAGTGATCTTAAACAAGATGCCAAGGATGTGAAAAAGGAAGTAAAAGAGGAAGCTAAAGAGGTTAAAAAGGCCGTTAAATAGTTTTCTAACTTTAAAATAAAATGAGCCCCGTTCGAAAGACGTGGCTTTTTTTGTTTTATACCTTTACACCTTATCTGTCAACTATGGATACAAGTGAACAACAACCGATTAAACAATGGGCGGACGATGATAAGCCACGCGAAAAGCTTCTAGCAAAAGGTAAGTCTGCATTGAGTGAAGCTGAGCTCTTGGCTATATTAATTGGGTCAGGATCAAGAGGTGAGAGTGCAGTTGATTTGTGCAAACGAATTTTGCATAGAGCTGAAAATAACTTAATTGAATTGGGAAAGAACTCCGTAGCCGATCTTATGAAGTTTAAAGGTATAGGAGAAGCTAAGGCAATTTCCATTGTTGCGGCACTAGAATTAGGAAGGCGACGCAGGGAAGTAGAGGCATTGGAAAAAAAGAAAATTTCTTCAAGTAACGATATTTTTGAACTGTTTCATGGCGATTTGAGCGATTTGAACTTAGAAGAATTTTGGATTTTGTTGCTCAACAGAGCCAACAAAGTCATCAAAAAAGTAAAAATTAGTTCTGGAGGAATTAGTGGGACCGTGGCGGATACAAGGCTTATCTTCAAAAGTGGTATTGATCATTTGGCCAGTGCCATTATTTTGGTTCACAACCACCCTTCGGGCAATAATAAGCCCAGCCAAACCGATATCACCCTAACGAAAAAACTGGTTGAAGTGGGAAAAATTATGGACATCACCGTTTTGGATCATATCATCATTGCTGAAAACCGATATTTCAGCTTTGCCGATGAAGGTATAATTTAGAACGGTGAATCAAGTACTTATATATATTCCCGAGTTAAGTAACAGGGCGAAATATGCCTTCGATTTTTTCTTTGAAACCATTCTAAAACTGGGGGTAATCTACACCCAAAGTGAAGAAGATTTTAAGAATGAATCCTACCTCCCCAAGGTGAGTTATACTCATCAATCCATCGATAACGAGCTTCAAATTTCACCCCACGGACTGCTTACGGCGAAGGGTATCGGTCAATTACACCTTGTGCTAACTGATTGGAATGGGCTTCCCATTTTTTTTCAAGTAAATAACGAGGTTATACCCTTTGATCCTTTGGCTGCAACTTTTTTTCTGATAAGTAGATACGAAGAATATTGGCCTCACAGAAGCGATGTTCATCAAAGGTTTCCGGCGAGTGAATCTGCTATGTTTCAAATGGGAATTCTGAACCAACCTGTGGTAGATAAATGGGCGGCACAGATACTTTACATGTTGCAAAGTCAGTTTCCTGGTAAAATAGAGGATAACAGAAAATATAAGGTGGAACCTACCATAGATATTGACAATGCCTACGCATTTTTGGGCAAAGGCCTAGCAAGAACCTTGGGTGCTTTTGCCCGATCTACTTTTCAATTGAATACTTCAGATATTATTGCACGAGCAAAAACCTTAGCAGGGATGCGCGACGATCCATTTGACATATATGATAGGCTTATCGAGACGACTTCCAAGTACAATTTAAGAGCTAAATACTTTATTCTACTTGCGGACTATGGTCTCAACGATAAAAATGTGCCTCACACATCAAGGAAATTTCAAGCGTTGATTAAGCATCTGCATGATCATGCTGATGTGGGCATCCACCCAGGCTTTCGCACCAGTACTGATGTGGAGTGTTTAAAAAAGGAACTGAACCGTTTGAGCCAAATACTTCATAAACCGATTTTGGAAAGTCGTCAGCATTTTTTGAAAATGAACCTGCCCATGACTTATAGAAATTTGATAGAATGTGAAGTTGTGCATGATTATTCTATGGGGTTTCCCGATGAACCTGGTTTTCGGGCTGGTACTTGTACACCATTTTCATTCTTCGATTTGGAATTAAATCAAAAAACGCCACTTATAGTTCATCCGTTTTCTGTAATGGAAGCCTGTTACAAGTATTATAAGGGTATGCAGCCTGAAGAGGCCTTGGCGTCTATTTCATCCGTTATTTCAGAAGTAAAAAATGTAAAAGGAGAGTTTTCGTTTTTATGGCACAGCGAATCGCTGTGCGAACACGAAGGCTGGAAGGGCTGGTCAGGGCTATATGAACAAACGTTGAAAATCGCCACTTAAGCGTGAAACCAATTCTAATATCAAATTCGGAGATTGATAGAGCCAAGTGGAATGCTAGAGTTGATGCCAGTCCAAATAATTCACCCTTTATGTATTCGTGGTACCTCGATGTGGTTTGCCCGCGCTGGGAAGCCATTATCATGGGTGATTACATCAGTATTTACCCCATTCCGGTAAAAGTAAAGTGGGGTAAAAAATATTTGTTTCAGCCGCCTTACTATCAGAAGAGCTCGATCATTGGGACGAAAAACCGAGCATTCAGCGACTTTATTTGGCAAACCCTGGGTAATTATTCATTTGGCGATTTTAATTCAACCGAAAAATGGGGCATCCAATTTAAGGAATTGAACAATTATGTTTTGGACTTAAACCAACCAGAAGAAGTAATTCGATCAGGAATTTCAAAAAATCATAAGCGTAACATGAGTAAATCCAAAAATGCTGGAAATGCGGTTAAACTCAACTCTGGCTTGGATTACTTGGAACCTTTAATACAAATGTTTTTAGCCAATAAAGGCAAAACCATTAAAAAGGACTTGGCAGCGGAATTAGAAACACTTAAAGAACTATGCGGCACTGCTTTAAAATACTCAGCACTTGAGATAAATTGCGTTTACGACCAACACGATGTACTGCTTGGAGGTATTTTTATAATGAAAAGCAGGAACAGAAAAGTACTTATGTTTATGGCAAATGGCTCAGCAGCTCGGGATTCAGGCGCCATGCATCAGTTGGTGGCGGAAACAATTCTCGATGGTTCAGGTAATACCTCAGTTTTTGATTTTGAGGGGTCTATGAATCCCGGTATTGCACGATTCTATTCTGGGTTTGGCGCGATTCGAGAAACCTATTATCATTACAAAAAGGCTACGCTTATTCGAAAGTTAATTTCTGGTTTTAAATCTTCTTAATGCAGCCAAGCACGTGGCCTGATTTCCTACATTTGCCGCGCAGAAAAAAAGAATACAATACCCATGAAATACACAACATATCTTATGTTGGCTCTTGCCATTTTAGCATCATCTTGCGGAAACGACACAACAGTAGATACGGAGATAGTTAATAACCCCAATACAGCTTCAGAAACTTCCGTGGACGTTAAGATGCCAATAATGAAGTTTGAGAAAGAATTGTTTGAATTTGGAGAAATAAGTCAAGGTGAAAAAGTGAACTTTAGTTACAAATTCACCAATGTTGGTGAGGGAGATCTAATTATATCTTCTGCCAAGGGTTCGTGCGGTTGCACTGTTCCACAATGGCCAAAAGAGCCTATTCGTCCAGGAGAAAGCGGTGAAATAAAAGTGGTTTTTAATTCGGATGGCAAATCTGGAAAACAACATAAAACAGTGGAGATTATCGCCAACACCCAACCTAGTAACAATGTAGTAGCCTTAAGTGGTAATATAATAGCGCCTTCTACGGCAGAAAACAAATAGATTATGACATTAAATTATATCATGCTTCAAGCAGGAGGCGGAATTGGCTCATTTTTACCGCTTATCTTAGTTGCGGTGGTTTTTTACTTCTTCATGATTCGTCCTCAAATGAAGAAAAGCAAAAAACAGAAGGAATTTAGAAGCGCGTTGGCCAAAGGAGATCGCATTGTTACTATTGGTGGCATTCACGCGAAAATCAAAGAAATGGCTGATACTACGGTTGTTATTGAAACAGAAGGTGGAGCTCGTATGAGAATTGAAAAGAGCGCCATTTCTATGGATTTCTCTTCTGGAAAGGTAGAGGAAGCAGCTCAAGAAATAGAGCAAATTAAGTAGAGTGAAAGAGGCTGAAAGCAGAACGGCTTTTGGTTCTATAGTAAAGTGGAGGCCTGGTAAAAACTTATCGGTCTTTATTATCTGTTTAATCATTGCACTCACGTTTTGGTTTCTCAACGCATTTACCAAATCATATCATACCACGGTTTCTTTCCCAGTTAAGTATATCAACCTACCCGATAACCAAGTTCTCGTATCAGAATTACCAAGTGTTGTTCAATTTGAGGTGACAGGCTTTGGGTTTAGCCTACTTACCCGCCAATTAAGATCTAATACCGATTCACTCGAATTGGATTACGATGCGGCTACGGTACTCAGAAAAGGTGACCGCTCGGTTCGTTCCATTAGTGGTCAATCGCTCATCGAACTCGCCAATAGTGAACTGCCTGATGACATTATAATTAACAGAATAATTGGAGACACCATCCGAATGGTCTTAGAAAAATCTGAGGAAAGAATCTTGTTTGTGAGTTTAGACCGGAGTATTACATTGGCCGATCAGTTTTTTATTAATGGTAAAATTAAAATTGAGCCAGCTTCTGTTGTTGTAAAAGGTCCCCCCAGTTTTTTAGATGAATTGGATTCCATCAAAACGCTTCCTCTTTCTGCAAATGCACAGGACAAAAGCATAAACAAAGAGCTAGATTTGGTTTTCCCGCAGGGCATTAGTTCTGAGTCAAAAAAGGTGAATGTGTACATTCCCATTGATCGAAAAACACAAGGTGAAATTAAAGTTCCTGTACAGATAGAGGGCGAAATAGGAGACCGTACTTTGGTGCTTTTCCCTCCTGAAGTTACCGTAACATACATTACTGGATTACGAGATTATGAAGGAATCCAAGCCAATCAATTTGTGTTTGAAGTAAATACCAATGAAATTGCATCTGACAAAACCTATCTGATAATCAAGCAACGGCAAGTACCGAGCAACGTAAGCATAGTTGCTTATGACCCACATAAGGTAGAATACATTCTCAAAAAGTAGATTGTGTGTACCTTCGTTCCAATTAGAACATTATGCTCAAAATTGGTTTAACTGGCGGCATTGGAAGTGGAAAAAGCACCGTAATTCGGATTTTTGAATTGTTGGGGGTGCCGGTCTATGAGGCAGATAAGGCTGGAAAGTGGCTCTTGCATCACGATGTTGAAGTTGTTTCTAAAGTCAAGTCCTTATTTTCTGATTCAATTTATGATGCCAACGGACAATTGGATTCCGCAAAAGTTTCTTCCTTGGTTTTCAATGAGCCCAAATTGTTGTCGGAGTTAAATACCATAGTACATCCGGCTGTGGGTCGTCATTTTGAAGAATGGGTGGGCGATCAAAAAGAATCAAAATACATAGTTAAGGAAGCAGCCATTTTGTTTGAGTCGGGAAGCTATACCTCGCTAGACCGAGTGATTGTTGTTTCTGCCCCAGAAAAAGTCAGACTCGAAAGGGTGATCGCAAGAGACCAATCCAAAAAGGAACAAGTGCAGCAACGAATGAACAACCAATGGAGTGAGCAACAAAGATTGGCGAAGTCAGATTACATTATTGTAAACGACGGAGCTTCGGCACTGATACCTCAAGTAATAGCACTTCATAATGAATTAACCAAATGAAGATTCTGAGTTCGGCACAAATTCGATTGGCGGATCAATTTACCATTCTGAATGAACCTATATCCTCATTGGATTTAATGGAGCGCGCTGCAAACTGTTGTTTTAGTTGGATTGTAAAAAAGTATCCTCAAAGTTGTTTCCATGTTGTGGCGGGAAAGGGAAACAATGGTGGCGATGGTTTGGTCATCGCCAGAAAACTGCTCGAATCTGGCTTTAAAGTAAGAACAAGTCTTATTCAGCACTCAACCAAAGGCAGCATTGAGTATGAGACGAACTTAAAGCGGCTTAAACAACAGAAAGCCAGTTTGAAATTATTGGAATTGGGAAATAAATTGGTCGTTCACAACGATGAAGTTCTTATTGATGCCCTTTTTGGCAGCGGTTTGACGCGGCCCATAGCATCTAATTCCGACCTTGGTCTACTTATTCACCAAATGAATAAGTGCAACGAAACGGTAGCTATTGACATCCCTTCTGGCCTTTTTGCAGATGATAATTCTGATAATTTGGGTGCCATTATCCGAGCCAAATACACCTTGACTTTTCAAGCCCCTAAACTTGCGTTTATGCACGATTCTTCGCATCAGTTTGTGGGAGAGTTTGCCGTATTAAATATAGGTTTACATCCCCAGTATTTGCAGGAAGCAAAGACCAATTATCATTTTGTTTCCAGAGAAATATCAGCGCTGGAGTTAAAGCCAGTTATAAAAACAGCTCATAAAGGAACGAATGGTAGGGCTTTGTTAATCGCGGGTACGAAAGGAAAAATGGGCGCGGCCATATTGGCGTCTAAAGCTGCCTTGAGAGTAGGAGTGGGGCTACTAAGTGTAAAAGTACCTGAATTTGGCTTGAACCTTATCCAAGGTACTGTACCCGAGGCTATGGCTATTGGCGATTCCAATGAAAAATACAACACAGAATTGCCCAATTTACTCGGTTTTGATGCCATTGGGATTGGACCTGGAATAGATACGAGCGTAGCTTGTGAGCAGCTGATTTCCGAGTTGATTCAAACTTATTCGAAACCAATGGTTATTGATGCTGATGCGCTTAATCTGCTTTCAAAACGAAAGGATCTTTGGTCCAAATTGCCGCATGGCAGCATTCTCACCCCTCATTTAGGAGAATTTCAAAGATTATTCGGAAGTATATCCTCTCCAGAAGAGGCCATGAAAATTCAGGCTCAGTTTTGTAAAAAGCACCAATGCGTTATGATTTTGAAAGGCGCACATACCCGAGTTTGTGACCAGCAAGGGGTATTTTATTTTAATTCGACAGGAAATTCTGGCATGGCGAAAGGAGGTTCTGGAGACGTGCTCACTGGGATACTTACTTCCTTGTTGGCCCAAGGTTATTCACCTATTCGAAGTGCCATATTGGGCGTGTATATCCACGGGCTTGCTGGTGATATAGCGGCAGAAACCATAGGACTTGATGGAATGATTGCGGGCGATTTGATTACCTGTCTTCCTAATGCTATGAAAGCCCTTCGGGGACTTTCGAGAGTTTAAGCCCAAAAAAAAATCCCCCTCGAAAATCGAGAGGGATTTTAATTCTAATTATTTCTTTTTATTGAAGGATGATGCCATGCGCGGTGTGGGATTCTTCGGTGGCAATGAACAAAACATATTTCCCCGAATTAAAACCTTCTAGGTTGAGTTCAACTTGATCTGTTTCGGTTCTAGATGTTTTAAGCACAACCCGACCCATCATATCCAAGAGTTGTACTTCAACTGTAGATTGAGAATTTTGAAACTTAACTGTAACATTTCCGAGGGTAGGGTTTGGATAGATAGAAACGCCAGAGCTTATGTGGTGCGGATTAACTGATGTTTTATTGGTATCAACGGGATCAATAACTTCACAATCCTTGTAATCTACAACTACCGTATCTGTTCCATTACAACCGTTGTCATCCGTAATTACCACAGAATATGTTCCCTTTTTATTGGCATTAAAAGTTGATTTTCTACTTGCATCTTGCCATCTGTATAAAAGAATATTTGGGGTATTTGTTTGAATCAACCAACTTTTGCCATTACACAATACGGTATCATTTCCCAATGAAACAATTGGTAAGGTATCGAATCCCACGTGTACTGTATCGTAAACATGACAACCCGTATTTGTAGTTGCCATCAGAGAATAATTTCCCGCAGTTCCTACACCTTTTGTAATGGCATTGGTATCATTATCAAACCATTTGATGGACGCAAAATGGGTAGGTGCCTGTAAATACACGCTATCTCCAATGCATACTGTATCAGCTCCTGTAATTGTGAGAACGCTATCCTTATCACGAGTAACTTGTATTGCATCGTTGTAATTACACCCAATGCTATTGGTTACCGTGGCTATATAACTACCTGGGGTGTTTACTGTAAGTAGTGCTGTGGTATCGCTGGTGCTCCACAAAATCGACTTCCAAGTGCCAACTCCCGCATCCAATACGGTGCTTCCATTTGGGCAAATAGTCTTATCCTGCCCCAATGAGAAAAATGGACCTACAACAGTGACTGAAACTGAATCACTTCGCACACAGCCAGAAGCAAGTGTTGTAGTAACAACATACTTTCCAGTTGAAGATACTCTTTCGATTCTTCCAGTATTGTTGGTGTTCCACTTATAGGTAGCCCATCCAGTAGCAACTGTCAAGGTTAATTGGTCGCCTAGGCAAATACTGGTATCAGGTCCTAATTCTGGAGGTGGAATTACCTTAATTGTTTTGACAACTGTGTCTGATTCGCACGTATCTGAAGAAACCAATTTATAAGAACGATTACCTACAGAAGGTAAAATTTCCATATAATCTCTAGAGGTACCAACTACTGTATCGTTTCTAAACCATGTATATGTTGCAGTCCCATTAGTTGAGCTTGAATTGGTAAGCTTCAAGCTGTCACCTGCACAATAATTCACTGAGTTTGAGGTAAATGCTGCCGTGGAAGAACAACAAGAACCAATAGTTAGGCTTTGTGAAATCGTATTGATAACACTACTACCAAGCACACCTTGAAAAACCACGGTATAGGTGCCCGCCGCAATTTGCCCGATATTTACCGAGTGTGTTTGGTAACCTATGGCTCCTAAACAAATTGGTTGGGCTGTATAGATAATATTTACGGTAATCGTTGAGCCACTTACCACAACAGAGCTACCACTATAAACGTGGTTAATACATCCAATTTGGACATCCACAGAGTAAAAGATGTCAGCGCACTCTAATGGGTTTGCTGTAGTTAAACTTGTTGTGGCTTGAACAAATACGGATGATTTGGCATTAAAACTAAAGACAAAAAGAAAGATGATGCCTGTTGTTAATCGTAAAAATGTTTTCATAAAATGAATTGTAAATTAAGAGCGCGAAATTACTCAATTTTTAATTCATTCAGAAGCAGTGAATTACCGATAAATGGGTCGTTGTGGTCTGTTTCAACTACATAAGAACCAGGGAGTTTTTGGAAAAGTCCTAATATTTCGCAGTATTCTTTTTCAGTAGGATTTTCGTAAGATACCATCCCGAATTTTTTTATCACATTTCCCAACCTAAGTCCATGCATCCACGACATTGAATTCAAAACTATTTCTCCAATTATAATTTCCTGATTGATATAGGCCGGACCCATTTCCAAGTGGAGCCTGTCCATTCTATTTTCTTGGTTTGGTTCGGAGAATCCCATTTTTCCAGAGCTCCAATCCATCACGAATTCGTAGTTCTTGAGTAGTTTTATACCTACACGGTTGGTGTAATTGTTTGACGCCTTAACCATGACTTCCATGTTGTTGCTTTCATCAAATTGGGCCTTCGTCAAAAACCAAGTTGATGTGTCAATAATAGTACTAGACCCCATGGCAATTGATTTTACCATAGATGCCCATGCGGAATCCAAAGTCTTAGGTACATCATTTTCATTCATCGAAACCTCACCTTGATAATTCATATCTAGGGTAAACCCCGCAACCTGTTGACCACCGATATTTACATCAACGATTGGAATTCCTGTGATGCCCTGGTGGAAGGGAATCGTGAGTAAATTACTGTCAGTCAAGTTATTAATATTATCAGAAAACTCAATATATCCCTTGCTGTAGTTCACTTTCCATTTACAGTTTTTCAAGGCATTGGCTCCCAAAACACCATCCAGTTGAAGGCATCTCGTCGCATTTTGTACCTTAAAGTTGACAACAATGGCATTAATGTTTTTGAAGGAAACGTTGCCCAATGTTAGTGAGTCCAAACGAACCATTGTTTGTTTTTTGTCAATGCCTTCTACATGTTTTAAATTAACGTTTCGCGCGCTTGGTAATTTTAGAATGGTATCGAGGGCGGTGCTTATGGCTGTCAAGGAACCTGGGTTGAATAGAAATCGGTAAGGCTTGTCTTTTATTTTTACCGGCACGATCATATACCCAATACCTTTTTCTACCGAAATATTTTCATGGAAGTTCTTAGTTGAAATACCACCGTTGTTGAAAGAACTTTGGTTTTTTAATGAGGTACAAGCAGACAAGAAAGTCCCCAAAATTCCAAGAATCAGTAAGAGATGATAGGCCATTTTCATAACGCTAAGTAAATCAATTCTTGAAAACATTAACCTCTCCTTGCATGTTTGATTTAATAAGCCGAAATTGCGAGGGCAAAACACCTTTAGTATGAAACAATTATTCTCTTTATTCCTGTTCTTGGCATGTCTATCGTGTGCGGAACCGGATAAACCTAATTTTTCGGAAACAGATGAAGCTCTGTTTTTTGAGCCAGCTGTATCTTCGGTAACTCATGAAGCCACACAAGTAGGTATAGAAATACTTAAAAATGGTGGAAATGCATTTGATGCTGCGGTGGCCATTCAGTTTGCCTTGGCGGTAACCTATCCAAGAGCTGGGAACCTCGGTGGTGGTGGATTCGCGGTAATTTCTACTTCTGATGGTAGAACCAATTCAATCGATTTTAGAGAAAAAGCACCATTATTGGCAACAAAAAACATGTATTGTGATGCCTCGGGAGAGCTCATAAAAGACAAGTCAATACTTGGAGCGTTGGCCGCAGGGGTTCCTGGTACAGTGAGTGGTATGTGGCATTTACATAAGAAATACGGAAGCCTCACTTGGAATGAATTAATAATGCCCAGTGTAAAATTGGCAAGAAATGGGTTTACAATTTCAAGGCTGGAGGCCATTAAATTGAATGAATCTAAGGTTTTGTTTGATCAGGTAAACCCCGGTCAAATAGGACCTTTTTTTAAGGAACAATTTGAAGAGGGGGATACTTTGATTCAAGAAAAACTGGCCAAAACACTCCAGCTTTTGGCAGATTCTGGTATTTCTGTTTTTTATGGTGGCCAAGTTGGTGAAAAAATGGTGAATGACATCCAAGATGCGGGTGGTATCATTACCAAGGCAGATTTGGAAAAGTATGAAGCAGTATTTCGGGCTCCAGTAGAAGGTTGGTTAGGAACCCATAGGGTAATTTCTATGGGACCTCCCAGCAGTGGAGGAGTGGCGCTCATTCAACTACTAAATGGAGCTCAAATGATACATTCGGCTGGATTAGGTCACAACAGTGCCGCCAATTTGCATCTGTACACCGAGATGATGCGTCGGGTATACGCCGACCGCACAACGCACTTGGGTGATCCTGATTTTCATCCGGTGCCAGTTGAAAAACTTGTACATCCAGAGTATCTTATGGAACGTTATCGGACCATTGATTTGAAAGGGAAAACCAATTCGGAAGATATCAAGGCGGGAAAGGCCGAACGCATCGAAAGCTATGAAACCACGCATTTTAGTGTGCTTGATAGGGAAGGGAACGCGGTTTCTATGACGGTTACTCTCAACAGCAGTTATGGTTGTAAATTATGGCTTCCTTCGGTTGGTTTCTTTTTGAATAACGAAATGGACGATTTTGTGGCGAAGAAAGGTGTCGCCAATCAGTTTGGACTTTTGGGAGGAAGTGCTAACGCTATAGAGCCAGAAAAAAGAATGCTTAGCTCCATGACACCAACTATTATATTGGATGAAAATAAACCCATTCTAATTTTGGGCACACCCGGCGGGTCTACGATAATCACCACTGTTTTTCAGGTAATAATGAATGTAATGGAATTTGATATGCCATTGCAGGAAGCTATTGATGTAGGGCGAATTCACCACCAGTGGCAGCCAGACTACATTGCTATTGAAAAGGGTAAAATAAGCGCCAAAGCAGAAAATGATCTCAGGGCTTTGGGACACATGGTGATTCCCATTGAATCTTTGGGGATTGTAAATGCCATTCAAGTTAATGTTGCTGGAAAAACCTTTGCTGCAGCCGACACCACAAGATATATGGGTTCGGCAATTGTATTAGCTCAATAAGTTACCACATACTTGGACTGGCCTATTCTTTTGACTCCATTCATCAATTCAATGGAGTAAACACCTGGTTGTAAATCAAACTCAAGCTGCTTAGAATTTTGTCCAGTCTGCGATGGAAGTTGTACAGATCGTATTATACGCCCACCAAGATCAACTATGCGAAGGGTTGCATTGGAAGAAGTGTTGCTGTTATAGTTTAACTGAAAAGAGCCTTTACCTGGGTTTGGAAACAATTCAACAAATTGTGATTCGATTGCTTCTTGCAAGCCAACATATTTATCAAAAACGTGATCAACTTCTACCGAAACTCCCACACTCAGGTTCGCGAAAGTTCCAGATGCCGTGGTATCAATTCTGGTGGCCCTCACCACGTATTCAACATTTCCAGATTTTCTGTTTGTGCTGTCTACGAACGAATTATCTGAAATGGGAGTAGGAGTGAGCAAGGTGTAGGTTCTAAAATCTCCAATTCGATAAACGTAGTACCATTTGTTACTAGAATTCGTGTGGTTCCAGTTGAGCGAAACTTTGTTTTCTGCACTTGCTGCGGTGAGGTTTGATGCACCGGCAAACGGTCGCATCGTTAATGTAGGATCGCCCATTAAGGCAATGTAAACACCGTTATAACTGCCATTAAAATTGCCATTAAAATAATTTGAAGTGTTATTCTGGCTGGCTCTTGTGCCCTCTCCAATATGCTTGCCCATGGCCATGGAGTGAATATACCACTTCGGAATGCCACCCCAAAAACTAACCAATGCAGAATTAGCTAATGGTGCGCGCAACAAGTTGTTTTTTACATCCCAATCGCCAAAAAAACTTCCGGCTAAAATGGTGAATATGCTTTGCAAAGAATCGGCTGCGAAGTTTCCAGTATTTCCAACTCCATTGCAACTTGTGTATGATCCCGCGCCACATCCATAAGACCACATGTAAGGCGCGTTTTTCATACCCGTAAAATAGTCAGTTTTAGAAATGCTATCAAAAGGAAAGAAGGAGGAAAAATTATGGTATCCCGTAGATGCTAAATTCAACCCCGTGAAGTTGTTGTCTACCAAAGCGCGTTCTATTGTTTTTGATTGACCAGTGCGCCAAAGGTGGTTGCGTTTGAAATAATTTTTTAATAGCTGGGTGTCCGATGCCGAAAAACTACCCATGTCGTATAAGTCAATCCGGCCAACTTGCAGCTCCAATTCGCTGGGAAACTTTGATTGATCAAATTTTCCGTCAAAAGGTACATTGTGATGCCGGGTTTGGTTTCCAGTAGTTCGGTTGGCCACAGCATCCGTCCACGATCCATCCACGTCGCCATAGTAACCATCAGTAGGCCAGGCCCCTGTGTGGTTTCCGGAGCCCTCTACGTGACCATCTGGAGGAGGTGTGCTTGAGTATTTACTAAAATCTCCTGAATAAGGAACGGGCACATGTCCGATAAGAATCACAGCGTCTACTAAGTTGTCCATTTCGGCTCTTTTGGTCATGATTTTATTCCGCACATTGGGGGCAGGTTCGTTTCGGCCCACAAGAACTCGAGCAGGATTCCATCCATCATTTTTTAAGTCGTTTTCTAATTGATCTAATTCAAAAGAAAGGGCATCGGAATAGCTGCTGTCAATGACTAAAACACAACCAGAATTTTGGTGATTTGCTTTTAGTTTTATACCAGAATAGATGTAACCATAAGCAATAGCCGATTCAATTTTATACTCGTAGCCCTTGCCAATTTCCACCAATTGATCTGTGTAGGTGCTGTCTGATAACATCAACGTTGCAATTGGGCTTCCCCATGCCCCAGCTCCTAAGGTATCTCTCCGATATATCGAGAGACTGGTGCCGCTAGCCTGAAGTGGCCAAGTAAGCTTGAGTTGGGTATTTGTTTCATCCGCAATGGTATTTAATTGGATAACCTGCTTTTCGGCTATGGGTTGACCCGAAAGGGTTGCTATAAATGCAATTATAAATAGGAGTGCAAATTTGTATTTCATTTTAGTCATCATTTATCAAAACATTTTTCACCATTTTGGAGCCATCTACCCCAAACGTTATCGTAGGCATGTACTTTTTCAGTTACTTGACCTTTGTTGTCGTACACCTTTTTACCTACATTTTTCCACTCGAAAATACCACCATATAAATTATAAATGTTGGTATAGCCTAACTTTTCAAGTTTTTCGGATATTTTTTCACTGCGATAGCCTACCGAGCAGTACACAATTAATTTTTTATTCTTGTCAATCCCATTAAGCGACGCTGCATCGAAGTGGTCGTAACCTACGAAGACCGCATTTTTAATATGACTTACATTGTACTCATTTATCGCGCGAGCATCCAAAAACAAAACGCTATCGCTGGGTTCCACATCTCTCACGCCAACTTCTTTTACCGAATGACTCAACAGTGCTTTTAGTACCAAGGAGAATTCCGTGTTTTCGATTTGTTGCGCTGGCGATTTACATGAAGTACCGAAGAGCCATAAAGAAAGTAAAAGGATGTTTCTCATTTATTGCCGTTTTTCATGGAGTAAAAATAATCTCATATAAGAATACGGGGGCCAATTATTTCCTCGTTCTGGGGTGAAATGATAAAATGGTTTCTCTCAAATACTCCCTGTCCAAATGGGTATAAATTTCTGTGGTGGTAATGGACTCGTGACCAAGCATTTCCTGCACAGCCCTCAGGTCGGCACCACCTTCTACCAAATGGGTGGCAAACGAATGACGGAAGGTATGAGGACTCACGTTTTTATCGATTCCAGCTTTTTCAACCAAATCTTTTACGATATTAAAAACCCATACGCGGCTCATTTTGCCACCTCGGGCGTTTAGAAACACAATGTCTTCGTCGCCCTTCTTTATGGTGAGGTGGTTTCTAACTTCATTCACATAAATAGAGATGTATTTTAAGGCACTTGAACCTATGGGCACCAAGCGCTCCTTGTTTCCTTTACCAATTACCCTTACAAATTGCTCATCTACGAATATGTTGGATAACCTAAGTTCTGTGAGTTCAGAAACCCGCAAACCACAACTATAAAGTGTTTCGATAATAGCTTTGTCGCGCGCTCCACTGGCAAGGCTAAGGTTGATGCAAGCTATCATTTGGTCTATTTCTGTAAGGGCCAATGTTACGGGGAGTTTTCGCCCAATTTTAGGCGACTCTAAAAGTTCAGTCGGATCTGATTTGATTAAATCCTCGAGCAGGAGGTATTTATAGAAGGATTTAATACCACTTATAATTCTCGCTTGCGTGGTAGAAGTTATCGAAAACTCGTTCAACCATTTTAAAAATTCGCGAAGGGTTTTGAGATCCATTTTTAATACGTCGCCACTCTTGCCCGCTATTTCAAGGTATTGGTAAATCTTTTCTACGTCGCTCAAATATGCATTTATTGAATTGTTGGAAAGGGAACGTTCCAGTTTCAAGTATGCTTTAAACCCTTTTGTATATCCACCGATCATCACTTTCAAAGAAACCTAATGAAAGTCAATTGTCTACTTTTGACGTTCAACTTATTTCAACAAAGAATGCGGATAACTATTGTTAATGGCCCAAATCTGAATTTACTCGGGAAAAGAGAGCCCGAGATTTATGGGAATTTAAGTTTTGAAGAGTTTTATAAACAACTAGTGGCAAATAATGAGGGTGTTGACTTCGATTATTTTCAAAGTAATGTAGAGGGAGAACTTATCAATAAATTGCAGGAAGTTGGCTACACATCTGATGGTATCATTTTAAATGCTGGCGGATATACGCACACTTCGATTGCCATTGCGGATGTTATTAAGGCCATTTCATCTCCTGTTGTTGAAGTACATCTTTCGAATATTTGGGCACGAGAAGAAACTATTCGGCATCAAAGCTTGCTCTCCAAAAACTGCGTTGGAGTAATTTCTGGGTTTGGCTTAAGGAGCTATCAATTGGCTCTTGCCTACTTTTTAAACCAATAAGAGATTGAAATCCATTTTGGTAATATGTTACCTCATAGCTGGGGTGTGGTGCGCTAGTTCGCAAGACTTGGTTATTTCAGGAAAGGTTACCGATGTGGCCACCAAGGAAGCGATGCCTTATGTACAAGTTAACGTGTTGGGGACATCAAAGGGATGTTTAACTAATGCAGAAGGTGAGTTTGAGCTAGGAATTCGGCTCGAAATGACAAATGACACGCTTCAATTTTTATTTATGGGATTCAAATCCATGAAAATGAAAATTGACCAACTGGAGCTGAACGAGCCACTTAAAATTCAAATGGAATCAAATGCTTTTCAACTGGATGAGGTTATCGTGACCCCGCATCCACCCGTATATTATCTACGCCAAAGCATGAAAGTACTCCCTGAGTATTATTCATCAAGTACATTTAATAGTGTGGTGTTTTCGCGAGAACTGGTTAAAATTAATGGTGAGTTTTATTCCTTGTCGGAGGCCTTGCTCAAAGGATATTTTCAACCCTTTTTAACTAACACAGGCGATACTTCTCGAATTAAGGTACTGGCATATAGGCAGTTTTCAAACAAGGATGTGGGCAAGCCCCTTATTGATGAAAAGAAAAGTGCCAAGCGCGTTAAAAAGGAGGAGAAGAAGAATGTAAAACGAGTTAAAAAAGGAGAGGATGTGGAGGAAGTGAAATCGGACGAGGAAGAAATGTACGAAACCTTCAAGGCCTTCTTTGCATCCTTATCGGTTCACAACCTATGGGATTCCACCCTAATTAGATCATTCTATAAGGATTCTGCTTCATTCGATGAAAGCTATTATACGCAGGGTAGAATGTTGCACGAAGGAGACAAGCAGATTATGGAAATCAGAATGCACAACAAAAAGAAGGAAGATAAGAGTGCGCAAACTGGACATATTTTACTCGACTATGAGAGCCTAGCATTTAGAGAACTGCAAGTGGAAGTTTCGCCATCTGGGGCTGGATGGGTGGCTGCAAAAACGGCACTTCTTCTATTTGGATACAAAATCCACTACCTTATTGCAGATATTACATACAGGTACAAAGAAGAAAATGGAACCTACATCCCGAGCCACACCTCATTTTCAATTAAGGCATCATTCGAAAAAATTCACTGGTTTAATAGTAATGATGTTTTTAATATTGAAATCAACACCGACAACGTGGTGCTGGAATCTGCCAACCCGGCTGATGACCTTTGTATTGGAGGCACTCAGTTATCCAAAAAGAAACACATATCTGACCAGCTCAAATCTGGGTTTGGCGCATCCGAGTGGAACAAGTACAAGGGTGTAATTAAACCCGAAACTGTGTTTTCGAAATAGGTCTTTAAAACTGATCCAAAAAGACTTTTGCTGAGGCAATAACGTGTGCTCGTTGCTCATCATTTAATCCATGATGGCATGCCAAAAGTACACCTCCTCTCATCACGTGATCCGCGTTTGGAGCACCATCCAGAGACATCCTATATTCCACTTCTTTAAAAAGCGGTTGACGGGCCACGTTTCCTGTAAACACTGTTCTCGTCTGGATATTTCGTTTCTCCATAAAGATTTGAAACTCTTTACGAGTAAATGGAGCTTCGTCTTTTATCGTCATTGCGTAGGCCAACCAGCCTGTTCTCGAATTAGGAAATTGCTTGGGAAGAATAAACCACTTCTCGTATTGTTTGAAAAAGTTGGTCATAAAATCAAAATTCTTTTCCCTTTCTTCAATGTTGTGATCTAATTTAGACAGTTGAACAAGGCCAAAAGCAGCACCCATTTCAGATGGTTCTAAGTTGTATCCGAGTGCTTCAAAAACGAATTTGGCATCGTAGTCTATTCCGTCCACTTTTACGTTAAATCGGTTTTCAATTTTCTCAGATTCAACAAACAACGATGAGGACCTTCCCCAGCTTCTAAGCAGTTTTGCTCTCTCGTAATGCTCATCTGTGTTTACGCATAACATCCCTCCATTTCCAGCACAGTTGATAACATGTGAACCATAGAAACTGGTAATAGAAATATCAGAGTGTTTTCCTGAACTTTCGCCGTTGATTGTGCCACCTAATGTATCGGCGGAGTCTTCGATTACTTTAAGCTTGTATTTTTTTGCAAGAGCGCCCAGCTTGTTCCAATCAGGAAGGTTTCCAATGAGGTTGGGAACAATCATCGCCGATGTTTTGGACGTAATCATTTCTTCTACTTTATCCGCATCAATACAGTAGGTACCTGGAATTACATCAACTAACACGGGCACAAGTCCATTTTTTATTTGAGGCGCTACGGTGGTTGCAAAGGTGAGGGCGGGTGTTATTACCTCTGAACCTTTTGGCAGGTTTAAAATCTCAACTGCCAAATAAAGGGCTGATGAACCAGAATTCACCATAATGCCATATTTCTTATTGAACAGCTTGGCAATTTTTTCTTCCATTGCACGCACATTCTTACCCATTTGGGTAGAGGTGCGAAGCACTTCAGTTACTGCTGCTATTTCTTCTTCTCCGTGAACCGTGCATCCGTAAGGCACATTTGTATATTCCATATTATTCAAGTGAATTGGAGCGCGAATTTAACGACCAATGTGTCTTAATACAATTAAGAGAGGATTTGTTTCAAAAAATCATCAACATTCCCAAATTGGAAGGTAGGATATTCGGATAAAAACTTATCCGTTCTAAGCCCACCAAGCAGCGGACGAGCTGCCGGCGGATTTATTTCCGTAGTGCTGATCGCTTCTATCTTTACTTTATGCTGGGGAAAGTAGCTGAGTATCCGTTGAGCCAGCTGAACTCGGTTGAGGTAATCGGTACTGGCAATGTGGTAGACACCTTCTTTTCGATCACGCATTAATAATTGTAGTGCACGTGCAATATCGTGGGCATTAACCGGAGTAGCATATTGGTCGTACGGAAGTTTCAATTCCATTTTTTCACCCTTGTTTATGTTGTCAATCAAGCGCATCACAAAATTTTTATTGCGAAGTTCCTTGCCATAAACATTGGTAATTCTCAAAACCAAACTCTTTGGAATCTTGCTTAAAACATATTGTTCCGCTTCTAGTTTGTGTTGGCCATAAACAGATAGGGCATTTTGAGGATCGTTTTCGGAGTAGGGGCCATTCTTTCCATCAAAAATGTAATCTGTACCAATAAATATGAGTTTGGCGCCGATAGATTGTGCCAATTCAACCAGGTTTTTGGTGCTTTGCACTGTTTTTTGAAAACTTTCTTCAACGTGATCTTCGCAGTAATCTACCCAAGTAAGGGCGCCGCAATGGAGAATATAATCAGGATTAAACGCTCGGATATCGAAATTCGAAGGGTGATGAGGTACTAAAGTATTATAAGGTACTGTGTAATCGGTAGCATACGAATGATGCGAACCAACCACCTGCCAACCTACCGATTTGAAAAAATGAAAACAATTGCCGCCAACAAGACCAGACGCTCCTGAAATGAATACTTTCATACTTAAATTAATTCGGGCCAAATTTAGATTGAATTTATGTTATGGTTTTTTTAGAATAAAAAACTGATTCCCCAATTGATTACTTGTAAGATTAGCTAAGTCAGGCATAAGTCTGTCAAACACCTTGCTACCGTAATATCTACCATTTAGTTTGTAATAGTGTTCATCTAAATTAAATTGTAAATACCTGCCTTTTATTTCCGAAGTGAATAGGTGTAGCCGCCTAAAAAAAAGTCCGGCTACACCTAAAAAAAAAAGTCCGGCTACACTTAATGGAAAAAAGTCCGGCTACACCTAAAAACCAAAAGTCCGGATACACTTTCAAAAACCAAAAAACCGGCTACACAAAATATTTATTTAGGTGGCTACACATAAAAAAAATAGCCTCTGGGTTTCCAGAAGCTATTTTTTCTTTTTAAATGTTTAAGATTTATTCCCTGATTACTGAAATTGATGAACTTCCAGTTGTTGAATTTACCTGAATGATATACTGACCTCTTGGAAGATCAGATAAATCTACATTGTCTTTAAAACCATCAAAAATTCCTTTAGTTATGATTTTCCCCGAAATATCAATTAATTGATATGTTTTGCTATCGCCTATTGGCGATTCAATAGTAACGAGCTGGGTACTCGGAACGGGGTATGCTTTTAATTTCAATCCATTATCGCTGATTTCTTCAACAGAATTGGCGTACTCAACGCTAAATCGTGAAAGAAAGCCTGATTTTCCTCCTAAATTTGATGTCTGAAAGTAGCTGTTACTGCCAAGTTGATGGGTAGGAAATTGATTGGAAAATACGATATTGCCTGTGGTTCCTCCTACTATGTATAGCTTGTTCTCAGTAGATTCGAAAGTTAATCCAGTAGGCATATTAAGATTGCCTTCACCTAAAAAAGTAGACCAAAACAATTCGTTATTTGATCTGAAAGCAGTGAGCATGGCATCACCCACACTAGCATTGGTGCCGTCATGGTATTTGGTGCCAAAATTATCGCATAGAGGAACCGCACCGCTGGATGGTGTAGTGCTGCCACATGCTGTAGCGCCTCCACAATTTGTATTATAGGCTATAACTACCTCTTCATTGTCGGTATAGGTTAATCTAGGGTTGAAGGCATTGCCTGCTGCGCACCCTAAAAATGTATGCCAATCGTAAGATTTGTTATTAAAGCGCATAAGATAGACAACATTGTTTGCTGTTCCAGGCGTCCATATATAACCCGCAGTGGCGCTTGAAGTGGGGAAAACCGTAGCATCACTAGTTATCCCCGTTAAATAGAATTTACCTGTTGTGGTTTTGTCGCAAACAATATCTAAACTGTATTGATCCTCAATGCTGGTGCCGCCTATGTATGTGCTCCATTGCAACGAAAAACCGCTGTTAAACATCATCAAAAAATGGTCGCCATTGGTGCTTACCCCTTGGTTATAAGCGCCCGATGCGCTGCAAAGAGGCAGCGTATGGCCCGATGTATTTCCACTACATCCTGTGTGCGAAGCCGACGAATTGGTGAACATTGTGATATAGGAATTACCAGAATTATCGACATCGATGCGTGGGTTCTCTTCCGTATTGGCACCGCCCAACCAAGAGCAATAGGATACACTTAGCGTATTGGTAATTTTGGCCACGAAGGCATCATTAATCATTGACGTATTGCTACCCTGATCATAGTATCCCGATACAGTTTGCCTCGGAAAATTTTGATCGCTACTGCTGTGACCCACCACTATGGCATCGTGCCCACTCACGGCCAAGTCGGTTATTTGGGTTAGGAGGCTGCCTCCAAAGTATTTTGAATATGCAATTTTTAAATTATTATCAAACCGTGCAATCATGCCTGTACTACTGTTAAATGTGGAATGGTTGGTTGAACTTTGCCCTGCCAAATGATACAAGTCGGTACCCCAAGTTGTGCCTCCAATATATACTTCACCATAGCTGGTGATTTCCCCACAGCTTATCTCATCATTATCGCTTGAGCCGAAAAAGGTCATTTGTAAAGCTTTGATGTTTGAGTTAAATTGCAAAATGAAACCATCATTACTGGCCTTAAATCCAATATTGGGTCCCGTAAAACCTGGGAAGGTGGCACTTCTGCCATACCCTGCATAATATACGTCTCCGTTTTCGGCGGTAAACACCGCAGTAGGATGATCCTGCGAGGTGCCGGCCACGTAGGTACTATGTTCCATATTGCGCGGGTCGGCCACAGCACTGCGGCTCGCCGCCTTTCCCAATTGAACCACGAGGGTATTGCTGCTGTTGTAGGTGTCGGTGCCTATACTTACCGTACCATCGGTGTTTTGAGAAAAAGTGGGAACCCATGTCAACAAAGTGGCATTATTGCTTCCATCCACTTCGTAGGCTACCGCACCTTCCAAAGCCAAATACATATTGCTTGTGTAAAATTCAACCTTGCTGGTACTTACCGTCATGGCATCTTGCCCCGTAAATTCTATGCGGATGTCGCTAGGGTCTCCACCTGGCTCTATGATGTAATAGATTTTGTAGCCATCGTTGCAGGTGTAAATCTGCTGGTGAATGCGGCTATAAATATCTGGCCATGTAATCCGATCATAAGCGGGCACATCTTCTATCCCATACCCACCACATTGTGGTAGGTAGTAGTTGGCTGGTAGGTCGGCATCTTCTTCGGCTACTATGGTGGAGCTTACGGGGTAACGCTCCTCGTCATAACCTATCATGGGTTGCATATCTATTCGAAACAAAGTGTCGGTAGAATCTGCTACTACCAGCCCTGCCCAACTTATCAAACCGTTTTCTTGCAAATAAACTTCCGAAGGCATTTGGCTGCAATAGTATTTTACATCTCCTGCCGTGTTGGCCTGATGGTCGAGCAATTGCCCATCGTTTTGCCTAAAATGAAACCAACCAGCCGGATCGTCGCCAAGCCCGTCTGGAATAATGTATGATTGGGCCACGCCCAATTAGGCCAAGCAAAGCCCTAGTAAAGTGATATAATATGATGTTTTCATAACAAATATTTTTAATAAAAAATTTAATTGAATAAATGCGGATGGGATGGTCGGTGAGCCTTATAGTTAAGTAGGATGAAGGGCAAAGAGCCTTTTCAATTTGTCTTGTTGGGACATTAATTTTATTTATAAATGCTCGACGCACGGTTGCAGCCGTGGGTCAAGCCCTCGTTATTTCAATATTACTTTCTTATAATAGGTTTCATTGTGCACTCGTAACTTTAGTATATATAGCCCTCGTGCAAGGTGTTGCACCGGAATCTGAACATTCGACTCTATTTGTTGTTCGGATACTTTTTTTCCAAAACTGGAATACAATTCGGCATAGCCCCCAGCAAATTCTTCTTTTATCGCAATGTTGATAATTGACTCGGCAGGATTAGGGAACACGGTTATGCCGTATGCCCTATCTAATTCAGAGATTCCCACATTGTAGTTTACTATGTTTTGCCTGGCAGGAGGTGCACAACTATCTACCATACTTGGGTTGCCTACCCATTTGGCAAAGTGCTGAAGCGATTGGCCGTTTACCTCATCAAACCAGCCGAGGGCAAAGAGGGTGTCTTTATAAAACTCAATGGCCATTACAGGTTTGTTGAAGGTATCTACATTGGATAAATTGCACCAATGGGTACCGTTCCATTTGGCAAAGTGATAGGCCGGAATTCCGTCCATTAGAGTAAACCAACCAGCTACATACAATTCGCCGTTGTGTACCTTCATATCCCTTACGGCCCAATCGCTCCCCGCACCCATTTCGTAAAAATGAGTACCATCAAAGCGTACTATGTTGTTGGCAATG
>JAGQYO010000027.1:0-2166 GCA_020435995.1 Flavobacteriales bacterium
TCCTTCAAATATGTCGCTTGTGTTTCGGTCATTTTTTAAATAAAGGCTAACAGCCGAATATATGTAACGTTACATATATCCGCCATATATCCCTCACAAATATATTTCATCTAAGAGAATTTTAATTTCCTTGGATTTGGCCTCTGCCCATTCATGGTTACATTTTTTAGTAGGGGAAGATCGCGGTTAAATCTAATACGCCACCACCAAAATTTCTACACGCCTATTGATATGGCCTTCTTCTTCGCTCTGTGGATTTGGAAATATCATTTGTTGACAGTCTAACCCTATGGTCGAAATCCTGTCGGCTTTTATGTTCTGACTTACCAAATACCGTTTAACGGTTTCGGAGCGGTCTTCCGAGAGTTTCTTGCTGAATTTTTTTCCTGAAGGGCAGCCGTTGGTATGTCCTGCAATGGTAATTTCTAGGGTTTTGTTTGCCCTCATTAGGCGTTGCAGCCTTTTCATAGAAGGGAAAGCTTGAGGCACCACGATGCTTTGGTTACCATAGAAATTAATGTTTTGTAGTACCATTTTGGCTCCCTTCTTAAGTGAAGGCAATACCACAGAAATAGGTAGAATGGAGTCCGTTGCGGATGCTTTTACATTTTGTTCTGAAAAAAAGTGCCCCGTTTTGTTCGCTACAAGAATATACTCTTGGGCCATTTTGGTTTTTTTGATAGGCACATCCATCCGATATCGACCTGAATCATCTGTGGTGGTTTGCGCTAGTATTTCGCCTGATTTTTCTTCCCAAGTAATGGTGGCTCCCTTTATTGGTGCATGGCTTTCTTCATCGTGTACTTGACCCGAAATAGGGGTATTGGTATAATAATCAAATAAAATAAAAAACGTGCTTTCAATGCCTTTTACATTGTCGATAACGAGGTAAAAACTATCACCTTTGGCCACAGTTACTGATTTACTCACATGGCTCCCAACTCCACTCTTTACATAATTGTGTTTGGCGGAAAGTGACAATCCCGTCCTGCTATTTTCCAAGGTATCGTTTCTAGAAATATTTGTTCGAATGGGTTTGACTTTTCTATTCAGAAGGTCCTCGCAAAAGCCAAGTCCTGTGTTTTCGAAGAGCAGAAAATCAAAGTCGGCTTCAAGGTTTTGTGGTTGTATGGTAAATATAAAATCACCAGAGGTTACCGCCTTAAATTTGAACCAAGCCGTGTTCTTTTCTCTTTGAAAATAGTGTAAGGAATTGGCCGAATTTCCTGAAAATTCGAGTAGGTTGCCTTGGCCGAATGGGGCAGTGGTGAAGATTTGCCTACCGCTGGCCCTAATTATTTGCGCTTCTGGGCAGTCTTTGGCAAAAACGCTATCGGATTTCTGGCCGGAGGCAAAAAGGGGGAGAATAATCACGCCTAAAATGAAAGTGATTGACGATATGATTCGCTGATTTATTTTTTGAAGGGCCATAGATTGTAAGCAAAATAAAAAAAACTTGCACCCAAAAAAATAATATTGACCACCCTCGCAAAGGGAGGGGCGCCTTCGGGCCAAATCTGACCAAGCAAAACAACGGCATTAAGTACCAGAAGCACAATCAGTATGGTTCGATTTGTTTTTATATTCACTTAAACAATAGCAAGAATGGAAACTGATTTCATAAAATAAAAGTAAACAAAATAGGTCAGTGTATGGTGATGAGCACGACATGGGTATTGTACGCAGCACATACGGAAACTTTAAGGCCATTCGTATGCTGAATTTCTAACAGGTTATGCTGTTCTAACGAAATAGGCTCCCCGCTGAGTGTCACGTTTATACTTTCAAATGGTGAGAAAAGAAAGAGGGTTTTACACGGGTTTTCTAGCAATATTTCAGACTCTTTGTTGGCCGCTAACAGCAAGCAAGTAAGGTGGCTTTCTATACCCTTAGCGGTCATTACATTAAAATCGGTACAGGTTCCATTTGCCTCGGTAGACCATTCTCCTTCAAATGAATCCACGTCAAAGGCGCGGAGTATTTTGGAAGGATGTCCTTGATGGTTTAGCTGAATGTTGCCATTTAAAACCATCAGTTTGCGGTGATAACCAGGCAACCGAGTGAAGGTGGACGTCTCAGATTCTACTTTAGCTGTACTGATTCGAGTATCAAAATTTCTTTCGGAGTAGGTTGTGCCCTCAGGCGCAATATAGAGCTGTGTAGTAG
>JAGQYO010000027.1:2266-21027 GCA_020435995.1 Flavobacteriales bacterium
ACCACCCGACCAAGAACTTTCCACAAAATCGAGTGGGGTATGGAGCGTGAATGTCATATTTTTTGGCACATGTTGAATCCATTTTTTGCTATGGCCGATACTTTATCTTTGATTAAATGTCTTGTAATTTTTCGAAATAAGACCTCATTTTGTGGCCTATTCCGCGTCGGCAAGGGAGTCGCTAATTTCTTGAATTTCATCAAATTGTGTAATCTCTTCGTTAGACAGTTGCACTTCTCTGAGTGCTAGCAAGATTTGCCTTGCCGACTGAACAAAGGCCCTGTTTACAATAATGGCAGTAGCTACATTTAAATCTTCGATTTGTTTGCTCACAATGGCTTGGGTGGTAAGCGAAACGAAGTGCGTATCATCTTCCTTAAGCTCCTTAAGAATTTTTAGAATGGAGATTGTCTTTTCTTTCTTTTCATGCGTTTCTATCAGTTTATCGAGTTTTAGGTAGTTTTCGATCAAGCGTTTGCGAAAATGGGTGTATTGGTCGTTGAGAAATAGGTTGTCCGCACTCTCAAACTCATCTAATTCTTGTTTTACATCTTTCAGGGTTTTAGCAGAATGTAAGGCCATTCTGGCTCCGTGCAATATTCGGTTTAGGTCTTTCGATTCGGTAATGCTCAATTCATTTCCTTGAATGGACGCTGAAAAAGTTAAAATCTCAGCTTGCAACAATTTCAAATTTTCATATTGCGTATCGGAGGAAATATCCTTTTGTCTTTTTCTAATTTGGATGTAGTCGTAATCAGAAAAAACCAATTTTTCGTCGATGTGCAATACGCCTAAGTTGTAGCGCAACACCATTTTCACCAAGTGCAAGGTTTCTTGTCTCATTGCCGCTATACCAGCCTCTGCAACGTCGGTAGTGGTGTTATTGATATACAAGGTGAGTTCCGCCTTTCTATCCGGAAAATATTTGAGCAGCAGCTTGGAAAAAAGATGGATAAATGGAAAAAATGCCAATACGCCGATGGTGTTGAATAAAGTGTGAAATAATGCCAGCCCCAGTACAGCATTTTCTTTGGGGTCAAATACTTGAACTACCACATAGGTAAGAATAGGAAGGAGCAGGAGGGCCAAAATTCCTGTTATTACATTAAAGGCAAAATGGCTATATGCCACCCTCTTTTTTACTTGCACGCCACCTATCGCACCCAAAAGTGTGGTAACGGTGGTACCTAAGTTGGCGCCAATAACCATGGCTGCCGCGGCATCAAAAGCCAACAAGCCCGCATTGAGCATGGTGAGTACGATGGCCATGGTAGCTGAGCTGGACTGCATCACGGCTGTAAGCATAAATCCAATCATCAAATACACCACCAAGCCATAGTTGGGGATGGTTGTAATATCAAAGGTTTCGGTAAATACTTCTACGCTTCCTTTCATATAATCGAGCCCCATAAACAGAAAGCCAAAGCCAACCAATAGCTTGCTTATGTTTGAATATTTCTCTGACTTTCCGAGAAATATGATACCAAGCCCACCTGAACCAATCAAAGGCATTGCAAAAGCTTCTATTTTGAGTTTGAACCCCACAGAAGCTACAATCCAAGCCGTAACGGTGGTGCCAATGTTGGAACCCAAGATCACACCAATGGCATTTTCCATGGTCATAATTCCAGCACCTACAAATGCAAGTACCATTAATGAAACGGCAGAGCTACTTTGAAGAATGGCGGTTACAAAGGCGCCAGAAAATATGGCCTTTATTTTACTGGAAGTATATTTTCGAATGAGTTGTTTAAACGCTCTTCCCGATAGTTTTTTGATCGATTCTTCCATCAAAAACATACCGAACATAAATATGCCCAGGCCAGCTAAGAGCTTCCATATATCAAATCCTTCAAACATTGTTTTGCACTTTCAATAGTAATATTTTCTATGGGCAAATAAGCCACAAAGTTACCTAGTTGTTTGTTCATTATTTACTGTTGTTGTCCATTCGATTTTTCTGTTTCGTTTATCACTCCTAAATCTAGTTGCCATTATGATTTGCCTCACATGTATCAACAATTTGAATCATTGGTTCACGCCGAGGCCACTTTTTAGCTTTACACTTTGATAATAAATACTTTAATACAATGAGAAGAATAGTTCGGATAGCCGCATTGGCATTGGTTTTTTCGTTAATTGGCAAGGGTTCTTTTGCCCAGTTTAAACTCACAGGTGAATTTCGTCCTCGCTTTGAATATCGCGATGGATTTTCCAAACCAGCTGATACCCTCACCAAAGGTGTTGGATTTATAGATCAGCGTACCAGATTAAACTTTGGCTATCAGCACGAGAATTACGAGTTCTTTGTGGCGATTCAAGATATCCGTGTTTGGGGAAACACTTCTCAACTCAATCGATCAGATGCGAATATGTCAGTGCACGAAGCTTGGTCTTTGATAAAACTTCAACCCAAATGGGCTGTAAAAGTAGGGCGACAAGAAATTGGGCTTGACGATGATCGAATTTTTGGGAGCGTAGATTGGGCTACCCAAGCCAGAAGTCACGATGCTGCATCCTTACTTTATACAGATTCTACTTTCCAAGTCAATTTTTCGGTGGCATATAATGCGGCCAGTCCCACATTGTTCGACAACTACTATGGCGTAGCCAACAATTACAAATCGTTTCAGTTTTTATGGTTGCACAAGGATTTTAATAAAAACCTAGGAGCTAGTTTTTTATTCCTCAATAATGGTATTCAAGTACCCACGGTTACCGATGCCAAAGGCAATGTGACTACTTGGAAGGATAATTACAGCCAAACTGCGGGAACAAGGTTGACTTACAAATCGGATAAAATTGATGTTGGCTTGAGTGCTTATTATCAATTCGGTACTGCACCAGACGTTGCCAATTCTCAAATTTCAGCCCTCGAAATTAATCCTGAAATAACCTTTAAAATTAACGAAGAAATTAGCGTTGGCCTAGGCTACGAATACCTCTCTGGGCAGAGCCAAACAGATACTTCAAAAGCCTATAGAGAAGTAAATCACGCCTTCAATCCATTTTACGGAACCAATCATAAATTTAACGGACACATGGACTATTTCTATGTAGGCAACCACACCAACACGGTGGGCCTTCAAGATGCCTACTTGAAATTGAAGTACAAAACTAAAGGATGGCATATAGGAATTGATGGTCACTACTTCTTGTCGGCAGCTGATGTCTTGGACAAAAAAGCGTTGGCTACCAATGGAGTGATTACAGCAATGGACGGAGCCTTAGGCGCGGAGATTGACATGTACGGAGGGTTTAAGATTTCTAATGCGGTAACCATGAAAATGGGTGTATCGTACATGGCTAATACCGAAACCATGATAGCGCTCAAAGGCGGCCTTCAGTCCGAGCCAAGTTATTGGGGTTGGGCTATGTTGGTTATCAAACCTACTTTGTTTGATTCAGCGGCCAAAAACCAATAAAAAGAGGATAGAAGTGGGGCATTTACGGCCACTTTTGTTTTCGTGAATTTTATGATGTGTATCATTCATTATGCTGTCGACTTGCTATTTCTTTACCTCCAAATTAGCAAACTATGAAAATTATAGATTCTGCCACCGGAAAAAGAGTTGATGGTCTTGGCGTTAAGGATGTTAAGCGCTTAAAAGATGTAGATCCAGTTTACGGAAAAGCCGAAAAAGAAGCTGAAATAGAAGAGTTTTCGCCGATGGATCCTCCAGAAGCTTACGATGATAAAGCATCGGTACTGGCAAAAAAGGTACCTGTTTCGCATTCGTTTTTGTTGGAGCTCGTCGAAGAGCACAAAGAGTTGGTAGAAGTGATCAAAAATTTCGAAGAATCCCTCACCGAGTTTCACGAAACACATTACAACTTCACTCAGAATATCAACAATTCGTTCAATAAATTTTTCCGATTTTTTGACGACCACATCAGTCCACACAATCGAAAGGAAGAACGCTACCTATTTCCAGTGCTACACAATGCGCTTTTGAAAGCCGGCGAGCATGGAACGGGCAAAAATCCACAAACAGCAGTTGATTTAATGGAAGACGACCACATCAAGTTTATACAACTTGCGGCGCTCTGTTTCAATTTAATGGGTTTGGGGTCGCGCTTACCAGATAGCCAATCTCGTGCAATGACCTTCGATTTGGCATTCCACAATGGAAAGGAACTGATAGAGATGTTAAGGCTTCATATATTTAGAGAAGACAATACACTCTTCCCCTTGGCTCAAAAATACCTTTCGGAAAAAGATTTTGGTGTAATTCTTCAGCAACTTAAGTAACTTTTATGGCATCCCCTCAGCTAGTTGACAGGTTTGGTCGAGTACATGACTACCTAAGGATTTCGCTAACCGAAAGGTGCAACTTACGGTGTTTTTATTGCATGCCCGAATGTGGTATAGAATTGCGCGACAATGCCGTTTTTATGACGGAGGAAGAGACCATTGGGATAGCCAAAATTTTCACCGAGCTGGGAGTAAAAAAAATAAGGCTAACAGGGGGAGAGCCATTGGTTAAGAAAAACGCGCATGAGTTGATTCTGGGAATGTCTTCCCTCCCTGTGAAAATGGCTATTACAAGCAATGGCGTGTTGGTTGATCGTTTTATTCAAACTTTTGAGAAGGCAGGCCTAAAAACAATAAACATTAGCCTCGATTCGATTGACAAATACAAGTTTAACGAAATCACACGGCGCGATTATCACGATCGAATCATCAACAACATTCATCTGTTGCTGTCCAAAGGGTTTAGAGTAAAACTCAATGCAGTTGTGATTCGGGGTGTAAACGAAGTTGAAATTCCACAATTTATCGAGCTCACCAAATCTTTTGATTTAAGTGTTCGGTTTATTGAATTTATGCCCTTTGATGGCAACCAATGGAACTGGGATAAAATGCTCAGTTATAAAGAAATAATGGAACATGTAGCTTCGGCATATGATCAGGATGATGTAATTCGATTGAATGATGAACCCAACGACACATCCAAGAATTATAAGATTAAAGGCTTTAAAGGTTCATTTGGCATTATAAGTCCAGTTTCGAGTCCTTTTTGCGAAAGTTGCAACCGACTAAGATTAACTGCTGATGGTCGTCTCAAAAACTGTTTGTTTGGCCAAGAGGAGTTTAATTTGCTCGAGCCATTTAGAAATGGAGAAGATATAAAACCCATCATCCTAAATGCAGTGCAAGCCAAGCACAAGGAACGAGGTGGAATTACGGCATTGGATCACACTTTTGCTGATCAAAAATGGGCCAACCGCAGCATGACAACTATTGGGGGGTAAATTGGATTCTTTTTTAACACAATACTGCAGCACCGAGTGGCAGGAGTTTGTGAATTTTCACAAAGTGAAACTCCTTGTAAAAGCGAATGACACCATTTTTGAAGAGGGTGACAAAACCCAAGGATTGTTCATCGTAAACTCGGGGAAAGTAAAGATTGTTTCGAGAGACACCGAGCGTGAAACCTTGATTCGCTTGGCTTCAAGCGGCGATATTGTTGGGCATCGTGGGTTTGGCGGCGATTGGACTTACCCCATATCGGCCATTGCTTTAGTTGACTGCACACTTTCCTTTATTCCCATCGCTATATTTAACAAGGTAGCTAAGGCCAATTCGGAGTTTACCTACCAACTTATGATGTTTTTTGCTGAGGAGCTTCGTATATCGGAGCGGAAAATAAAACCAAGTCCAGTGTTAAACAGAGTGGCAATGGCGATTTATTTCACCTACATCGCATTTGGTTTTAAAGAGGACGATCCCGGGGTATTGAGTTTTACACTGTCGCGCAAGGATATGGCCAATAAGGCGGGTACTACATACGAAACAGTAATTCGTGTGCTGGCCGAACTGAATAAAAACGCCGTGATTAGGCTTGAAGGTAAAAACATCAGGATTTTAGACCTGCCGTCATTACAAAAAATTGCACAACCACGGGTCGGTGAACCAACTGGGGAAGAAGTAGTTTAGTCATTTTTTTATAAAGGCTGATTTCAATCATTCTTCCGCGCTTTTCGGTTTTTTATCCTTGTAGGTTTAATTATTCAAGTTTTTGCGAAAGAGCTTTTCCAGAATAATTAGGGTAGAAAGGCACTTCGAACTCTTTGATTAAGTTGAATTAAATGAGCGATAAAGCCGGCACAATACAACGTTTAGCCAGTATGGCTTACATCAGTTTTGTGTTTGTTTCAAGCTTTTTTTTATTTCAAATAGCCGCCCTCATTTGGTTGCTAACCATTCTGTTCGACAAGCGGTTGCTAGTCCTTCATTATTACACAATGCTGTGGAGCGCCTTGTATATCTGGATTATCCCAACTTGGAAGGTGGAGGTAAAAGGACGAGAAAAAATTGATTCTGGCCAAACCTATCTTATGGTATCCAACCATCAATCAGCTTTGGATGTGTTGTTGGTTCCCTATCTGTTCGTTCCTTTTAAGTGGGTGTCAAAAGCTGAAATTTATAAAGTGCCCTTTATCGGATGGAATATGTACCTCAATCGATACATCAAGCTGGAAAGAGGCCTGCGAAAAAGCATAGTAAATATGATGACCAAATGCGAACACAGTTTGCGTAGCGGCAGTTCAGTTTATATTTTTCCAGAAGGCACCCGCTCGAAGGATGGTCGAATGAAAAAATTCGCACCAGGTGCATTTATTCTTGCCAAGCGCACCAAGGTTCCCATTTTGCCCTTGGTAATTTCTGGGACATGCGATGCCATGCCTAAAAACAGCCTGAATATCGACAAAACCTGCAAGATGAACCTTACGGTTTTAGATCCAATCGATCCTTCACAATTTGAAAACATGAGCACAGAAAACCTGACTGAGTTGGTTCAAAAGCGTATCGAAAATTTCTTAATGGGCTAGGCTCAGAAAATTATTCCAGCCCAAAATTTTTTTAACCCATCAGAAGTAATTGATAATTAATTACTTTAGAGGCTCCAAAAAATACAATGGAGAATACCGAAAAACTTTGTTTGGAATGTGAAAGGCCACTTATTGGTCGAATTGATAAGAAGTTTTGTAATGACTTTTGTAGAAACGGATATTACAACCGCAAAAATCGAGTAACCAACAATTACGTTCGTAAAATCAACCGAATTCTTTCCAAAAACCGAGAAATACTCTTTGAATTAAACCCCGAAGAAACATCAAAATCCACCAAGGCAAAAATGCTTCAGGAGGGGTTCAACTTTAATTATTTTACCAATGTGTTTGAAACCAAAACAGGTAAGAGCTATTACTTCTGTTACGACAAGGGTTTTCTGTTTTTAGAAGATGACAAAGTTGCGCTCGTCACTAAAAAGGATTACGTGCAATGAAAACGTTGGATCTGATTCAGGAAGTATATTTCAATTGCGATCCCGATCGGCTTTATGAAATTTTGATGACTTCGGAATTGCATGGGATTGTCACTCAATCGGAGGTTGAAATATCACCAGAAATGAATACCGAGTTCAAAGTTTACAGTGGGTACATTTCGGGTAAAAACATTCTCCTTGAACCTGGAAAATTAATACTTCAAGAATGGAGGGCCGAAGAGGAGCATTGGCCAGATTATCATTATTCAACGGTGCAGTTTAAGATCGAATCGCTCGATAGAGGAACGCATCTCACATTCATACACAAGGGTATCCCGGAATCTTGTTTTGAAGCTATTTCTAATGGGTGGGAAGAATACTATTGGCATCCCATAAAAAACTTTATCGAAATCAATCCGATAGTGACCTAATGGACGCCTATTTTTGACAGGTTACGCCAAAACAATTGCACATCATTCCACACTTGGTAGTCTTTGGCATACATGATATTAAGCCTTGCCAATTCAGATTCATTGAGCTGTGCGTGGCCAGCATCTAGTTCCAACACCCCTTTTTTTATGGCTGGCAAATCGTATAAATTCTTGCCTTTTGACGTGTAGCCAATCCAGCTTTTTGCGCCGATGAGTACCGAAAACGAGTTAGAAATTGCGCGAATTCCGTTTTTATGGAATAGCAAAACCAATGGAAATAAAAGAATTATTAGGAGGGCGGCCAGGACATCAAATACGCGTTTCATTCTTTGATTTTTGGCTTTTTTAATGGAGTTGATGTTGAGTACTGAATACAATTCGCCAGAAGTATTAATACTGTTGGAGCCGATAACAAACAAAGAATCAGGGGGAGCAATTTTAAAATCCAATCTATGGTTGTCTAATTCTCCCATTTGGTTGATAATGCTGGCCGAAGAAATGTTGTCGGCGCAAAAAATAACCTCGTCTATTCTAAAGATCTCGCATATTTCACGTAGTTGATTCATGTGCCCGATGAAGAAGTCACTAACAGGCTGGTTTACTTCTACTGATACGTGGGCAACAAATTGACTCTGAATACGGGTTTGAGCCAAAAGATTTTCTACTCGGCGAATTTCGGTTTCTGATCCTACTATGGCCAAGCGTTTGTTGGTAGAGCTGCCCAAAACGAACCCTGCAAATCGGGCCCAGTGCAGCGCATACCTCAATCCGATACCAAGCACCAGGGTAGACAAACCACTCATAAGTACAACTGCTCTCGAAAACCTCATGGTTTCGGGCAAAACGGCATAAAGGAGTAAAATCAATACCAATCCGATAAAGGTACCTGAAACGAAATTTTTGATCAACACAGGCTTGTCGTAACCGCCATTTAACCAAATAGATAACAGCCAAATAAGCGTAAACAGTGGGAAGAAAACTTGTGACAACTCAGTTGGAATAAGTACTTCGCTATAACCTTGATAGAGTTGAAGCACGATAAACAACCCAACTAGCGTAATAAAAGCATCCATTAATGCCAAATACCCTTGTTTAAACAAGTTGCCGACGAGTGTAATGGAGGCTCTAAAATAGATGGCCAAATTGATAAGGAATCCGAAGGCCATTGCGTGGTTCTTGGAGAAGTGCTTGTTGGCAAATATGACCATAGCGCGATAAAACACAAATACGTAGTTTACACTCGATTTTTTAGTGCTTTCGCCTTTGTAATGAATAATTTGGGTTTCTGGAAAATAGTAATTTTCGTAGCCGGCCAACTTAATTCTGTAACTCAAATCAATGTCTTCGCCATACATAAAAAAAGTTTCGTCGAGCATCCCAATTTGATCAATTACCGATTTTCGGAGGAGCATAAATGCTCCTGAAAGAATATCCACTTTGTGAATTCTATTAGCAGAAAGATAAGTGAGGTGATACTGCCCAAAAACGGTTGACTTTGGAAAAAGTCTGGCAAGTCCAAACATTTTATAAAAAGCTACCATGGGCGTAGGGAGCCCTCTTTTCGATTCGGGTAAAAACTGTCCGCGTCCGTCAATCATTTTTACGCCTAATCCGCCGGCATCTTCATGGTTTCTCATGAATTCCACCACTTTTTCGAATGTATCCTCCTCCACTAGTGTATCTGGATTGAGCAACAATATGAATTCGCCTTTCGCTTTCGAAATTCCAAGGTTATTGCCCTTCGAAAAACCTAAATTTACCTTCGATTCGATAAGTTGCACTTGAGAAAAGCGCTGCTTTACCATTTCAACTGATCCATCAAGCGAGTGGTTGTCAACCACTATGATTTCACACGAAAGGGTTTTGCTCGCTTTTAAAGCAGAAATAAGGCACTGCTCTAAAAAGTGCTTAACGTTATAATTGACTATGATGACGGATAAATCCAAGTGCAATTTTTTGCGAAAGTAAAGGAACGAAGCGTTTCAAGAGAAATTGCAATGAATTGGCCAAGTGGCTCATTTTTATATCCTTTATTTATCGCCGTTGAATGATAATAATACTATGCCTAGCCTGATTCAATTTTTTTACTTTAGCCGACTGCGATTTTAAGTGTATGAGCAAGAAAAAACAAGGGTTTAAGGAAGAGAAATCTACGGAATCGAAAAATATTGGAGGGCTAAAAAATTTAGCTATCGTTTTTGATGCTAAACAGAACCAAGACAAGGCGGCATTGTTTTTCGAATCGTTTGCAAAGCTTCGCCCTGAGTATTCCGGTAGTCTTGAAGTGTTGGTATACGATCTCGACACCGGTCAGGAAGGGATTCAGGTTTTTTCAGCCGTTGCTGGTACAGCAAATGAGCTACTGACACACGCGCTAGGCCAATCTAAGGCAGATTACTTTTTGTATGTTGAGGCAGATCGCCTAGAACATAAGTTTGACTTAAATGACCTTTTTGGTTCGTCGGTTTCGTTTACAAAGAATGGTATCACAGCCATAGGGTACGCTGGTCAAGAAAACCTTGAAGTGGAGCTTCAACAGAGCCATTTATACATCTTCGATCGCCAGGTGCTGAGGTATATGCTTCAAACGGGTCTGGTATCAGTACCTTTTGAAAAACAAAGTATAAAAACCGCGGAAAAACTTGATATCGAAATCAAGCAGAGTTTACTACACAAAAACACTCCCTTCTTTGAGAGAAGAATGAAATGGAGTTTGGTGGAGAAACTGAAATTTTTGTGGTCCTGGTATGTCACCTTGCCCATCAGAGAGTTTAAAAGCAAGCCTATTTTAGAATTCGATTTCATCAAAGAAGAGTCACTCTATCGGATGAAATTTTGGGTATTTGCGCTCATACTTTTAATTGGTATGCCCATAGCGGCTTATCAGGCAGGATATTCCGGAGACGAATATGTTCAATACAAACAGGGTAAAGCAATTTTGAGCTGGTTTGCCAATTTTGGTGAAGTAACTGATGAAAACAGAACTGCGGTTGACGACCCAAAGTACTTGCTACATTACTACGGTTCGAGCTTCGACTTAGCAACGGCATTTTTCAATTCAGTATTTGGGGTAAGCAACGAATATGAGTGGAGGCACGTGCTCAATTCGCTCACCGGATGGCTTTTAATCCTGTTTTGTGGACTTATTGCGGTGCGCATTGCGGGCTGGCGCGCAGGGCTCATCGCCATGTTTTTGGTATTTGTTTCACCGCGAATATTAGGTCATTCGTGGAACAACCCAAAGGATATTCCCTTTGCTATGAGCTATATAGTAGGGCTATACGCCATGATTTTGTTTTTTGAGAACATCGATAAGCTCAAAATGAAACATATCGTGTATTTGGCTATGGCTATAGGTATGTCTATCGGGATTAGAATTGGAGGCTTGTTGTTGTTTGCCTACTTGTTTTTGTTTGCGGGACTTTATTATCTGTGGTCGAGTGGAAGCATCAAAAATTGGTTTTCTACCAAGAATTTGAGACGAATAAAACCAGCTGCCACAGCTTTAGGTGGTGTAAGTATTTTGGGATATGTATTCGGAATTATTCTTTGGCCCTTTGCCCTTCAAGATCCGATATCAAATCCAAAGCAATCTTTGGACGAAATGGTTGCATACGGAACCAGTATTCGCCAATTATTTGAAGGTGACATTGTTTGGAGTGACCACTTACCTTGGTATTATATTTCAAAATACATCCTTATTACTACCCCAATTATAGTGTGGCTGGGCGTATTGCCATTTGTTTTCTTTTTCTTCCAAAAGATTAAAAAAGATACGCCGTTTTGGAAGTTTATGGTCTTTTTCTTCTTCGCATTTCCCATTGGCTACATCATCTATAAAAGTTCGAATGTTTACGGTGGTTGGCGACACGCCTTGTTTACCTATCCGCCCATCGCAATATGCGCTGCACTGGGGTTTGATGCCATCATTCGCAAAATAAGGAGTTACCAGATTCAAAAAGTAGCCCTGCTCATGCTCGTTTTATTAGCGGTGGACCCTTTGATTCATATTTTCAAAAACCATCCGTATCAATATCTATATTTTAATGAAGTGTTTGGTGGAATAGACAAGGCCAACGGAAATTACGAAACGGATTACTACTATCACTCCACCAAGGAAGCTTATGAGTGGTTAGTTGATAACGCGGATTTTACAGGCTACTCAAGCGATAATAAAATGATAGTGGCCACCAATGGAATTTACAGTGTGGCTTACTATGCCCGAAACGACACGCACCGACTTAGAGCTGCATACGGCCGTTATTATGAGCGCGGAAATGAAGATTGGGATTATTTCATTTGTGCTAATTCATATATCAACCAAGCGCAACTGAAACAAGGCTTGTGGCCTCCGAGCAACGCTGTGTATACTGTAATGGTAGATAATACGCCAATATGTGCGGTTTTGAAGAGGAAAACTAAAAAAGACATGGAAGGCAAAGCGGCCTTGGATAGAGGAGACGTTAATGCTGCAATTCAGTTATTGAACGAAGCTATTCTCGAGGATCCGATGATCGAAGTAGCCTATTTGAATTTAGCTGATGCCTTTTTGAAAGCTGGTAAATATGATGAAGGAATTAAAACATGTCAGGCCCTCTTGGAAGTGTATCCAAACTATGACAAGGCGATGTACACCATGAGCATCTTGCTGTTAAACAAGGGTGACATGCTTGGCGCCATTGAGGTAAGCAAAAAAGTGCTTGAGGAAAATCCGAAATTCGACAATGCCTATTACATCATGGGAATAGCCTATTTAAATGGTGGTGATTCAAATTCTGCCCTTGTTAATTTTAAAAAGTGCTTGGATGGAATGCCCAATTTCAAACCGGCATATCTGGCTATTGCTGATATTTTGGAACAAAAGGGAAGTGTTCAAGAAGCGGAGCAATACCGAAAAGTAGCTGCACAATTATAGAATGGGAGGCCAAATGGATGAAAGCCGTAAAAAAGCAACCATTTGTTTGGTTATTCCCTGTTTTAACGAAGCCAAGCGACTTCAAACGAAGGCCTTTGAGGATGCCATAGTCAAGCAAAATCTTCATTTTCTATTTGTAAATGATGGAAGTAGCGATCACACATTGGAAGTGTTGCAGGCTTTCGCTTCGCAATATCCTAATCAAGTGCGAATTGTAGACAGCACGCCGAACCTCGGTAAAGGAAATGCCGTCCGCAAGGGCATGCTTGATTCATTGCTCTGGAAACCTTTTGACTATACCGGCTATTGGGACGCCGATTTATCTGCCCCTCTTTCTGAAGTAAAAATAATAGTTGAGCCCATGCTTGCGGCAGGATACCAATTCGCATTCGGAAGCAGGTTGCTGCGGATAGGTGGTAATATAAAGCGAAATGGATTTAGGCATTACGTGAGCCGTATTTCAGCCACTTTTGCAGCGGAAACATTGGGACTTCCAGTGTATGACACACAATGTGGCGCTAAAATATTCAGCCACCAAATTGTTGAGGGACTTTTCAAAATGCCGTTTATCAGCTCATGGCTATTCGATGTAGAGTTGTTTTTTAGGGCAAAACAGCTTTGGAACAAGGCTGAATTTTATAAGCACACCATTGAAATTCCGATCACCAAATGGACCGAAGTGGGTGGCAGTAGACTGAGATTCAATAATTTGATTAAAGTTCCATTGGAGTTGTTTAAGATACGAAATTTCTATAAAAACACATGGTAAATTAAGGATGCTTTCGGTAAGAGGAGTTCATAAAAAATTTGAAGGGGAGCGTAGTAAATGGGCTTTAAAGGGTATTAATTTTTCATCAAAACCTGGCAATCACATTTTTGTAATTGGAGAAACAGGAAGTGGTAAAAGCACATTGCTCAAGTGTATTTTTGGTATCTACGACCTAGATAAAGGAAACATAAAGTGGAATGGCGAGCGTATTTTAGGACCATCTGAACAACTCATTGCGGGAAATCCCAACATGCGTTTAGTTGAACAAGAGTATAAACTAAGCACGTTTAAAACACTGGAAGCTAATTTATTAGAGTCGCTGCCTTTGGGGCTGTATAAAAAAGAGCAAAAGGAGCGAATTAGTGAAATGTTGTCCTTGTTTGAACTTGAGGGAATGGGCAACAAAAAGCCTTTTGAACTTTCAGGTGGGCAACAACAAAGAGCGGCAATAGCTAAGGCATTTATAAACCTCCCCAGTGTGTTGCTTCTTGATGAGCCATTCGCACATTTTGACCCTCAGATGAGAAACAAGGTGTTTGAGTTTTTGCACGAAAGAATTGAAAAAGAGCATCTTCTTGTTATCACGGTTACGCACGACTTTTACGAAACATTAAAAAATGCCGACTTGGTTATGGTTGTCGAAAAAGGAAAAATTATTCAATCGGGTGCATCGCAAGAATTATATGGTAAACCCATTAACCTTTATGTAGCCGGATTATTAGGTGAATACAATGAAGTGGTGGTGGGCCAAAACAAATATTTTGTTCGACCTGAGGAGCTCGCAATTCTGGACAAGGGAAAATACAAAGCGGAGATTGTCAACATTAGATTTTGCGGCCATTTTATCGAAATTACCTTGCTTTATAAGGGGGTTGAGATAAAATCTTTCGCCCACTTGAAGTTTGCACATAAAATAGGGGATAAGGTACTTTTCGATTTTCCTTTGAAAAGCCCGACGATACTACCAACAGGAGAAATTGTACCATGGAATTAGAAATTGAACAAGGCTGGAAAAACCAGTTGAATGAGCAATTTGAAAGCTCAAATTTTAAAGAGTTAATTGGTTTTGTTAAGTCGGCCTACAAAAGCCAAACAGTTTATCCGCCGAGTAACTTGGTTTTTGAGGCATTTAACCGCTGTACATTTGAAAACACCAAGGTGGTTATTATTGGTCAAGACCCGTATCACGGGCCTGGGCAGGCCAATGGACTGTGTTTTAGTGTGGGCGAGACGGTTGCATTCCCACCATCATTAAAAAATATTTTTAAGGAACTCGAATCTGATGTAAATGCCGCAATTCCATCTTCTGGAAACTTGAATAGGTGGGCCGATCAAGGCGTACTTTTGCTCAATGCCATACTAACAGTAGAGGCGAGGCAGGCGGGCAGCCACCAAAATGTAGGTTGGGAGGAATTTACAGATTCGGCTATTGATGCGCTAAACAATCAAAAAGAAAACCTCGTGTTCTTGCTTTGGGGTGGGTATGCCAAAAAGAAGGGCAAGCACATTAATAGACAAAAACATTTGGTGTTGGAGTCTGGCCATCCTTCTCCATTAAGTGCCAACAGAGGTTACTGGTTCGGAAACAAACACTTTAGCCAGTGCAATGCTTATTTGAAATCAAGAGGCCTACCTCAAATTGAGTGGTAAGCTTGTTCTAAGCCTTAATTTGACGCATCAACATCCTCTGCGATATGGGCAATAAAGTTTGCGTTAAAGGAAAATCGTATTCGCTGTAAATGAAGAACGTAGCAGGATTCGGTAGTTCCTTAAATGTTTTTATTAAGTTGAGTTTTATTTGCCTCAAATTATTGGTAATGGTTTCCCATTCGTTCTTAATAAATTTGAGGTTCACTGCCCTATAATTCTCACCAGATGATTTGAATAGCGAAACTTGGTATTGATATACATAGATATCGCGAGCTAGGCTCGTTTTTAACAACAAGTAGCCCTCTTTATCATATATGGGCACAAGTCCAATGGGTTCCAAATTCAAATTTTCTTCTACAAAATCATGGATAGCCTTTCCAGCTTCGAGCGTTGCTCCCATTTGTGGAATAGCGTAATCCAATATAGCCTTGAGCTCTTCCATAAATTGGTCGTCGGTTACAAGCTTCTCATAAGTGAGCTTTAGTTGTGACAAATCAGCACTTTCCAGTCGTTTAGGGAATTGAACTTGAATGAGTTCCTTACGCTCTTTCAATTCCACTAAATTGTGATAGTGGTGCACCAAATCGCTCATTTCTGGGTATAATTCGTTCATTTTAAAACCGGCTCTAACGTGCTTTAAATAGGCGAGTAACTTATATTTTTTGTACTCAAAATCAAGGGGACCTTCGGTGATCCAAAAATCGTTTAATGTGCTCATAACATAAGTTTAATTGAATGAATTAAAGATAGTAGCTTTACGTATTGAAGTGATTTTTTGATTCAATTAGTTTTTAAGAAGTCGACTTTAGTAAAATCTAGGTCGTGGTTTTAAACTTTCAATCTACATTCGCAACATGGGCAAGTATCTTGTGATTTTTTTAGTTGCTTTGGGTTCTTTTTCAATGCTTTTGGGCCAAGAAAACCCTGAGTCATGGGCCAGTGCCCAAAAAACAGGAAAGGCACTTCTAAAGGTTAACTATTTTGAGAACGACCCATTTTTTTACAGAGGCTCTACCCACGAACTTCTGGGGCTTGAGTTCGAAATCCTGCAAGAATTTTCTCACTGGGCCAAAGCCATGAAGGGAGTGGATGTGAGTTTTGAGTTTCTACCATATACTGATTTCGAATCTTTTTATTTGAACACCAAAAGGGCCACTGTGGGAACGGTAGGTTCTGGGTCAGTTTCTATTAAAAAGTTAAGAATAAAAGAGGCGCGGTTTTCTAAGGCATATCTAAAAAACATTGCCGTTTTGGTTTCCTCTATAGAAGTTAATTCGCTGACAGATTACAGTTTGTTTTCTGAAATATTCAAAGGGCGTAAGGCCGTAGTTGTAAAAGGTTCATCGCACGAGAAAGAGATGAACCGCATAAAAAGAAGGTATTTTAAAACTTTAGAAATTGAATATGTGAACTCTCCTGATGAAGTGTTATCAAAAATATTGGGAAATCCACTCTACTTCGGTTACATCGACTTGATTAGCTACAGGGCTTTTACCTTGCGGAAAGAAGGGCTGTTGCGCGCGCACCGCGTAGCTGATAGGGCAAAAGATTCCTTCGGTTTTATGTTTCCCAAATCGAGCGATTGGAACAAGCCCTTTAATCAGTTTTTAAAAGGTGGTTTTTTCAGGTTAGCTGAGTACCACAAAATAATGGACAACTATTTAGATATTCAGACAATTAACGAAGTTCAAATGAAATGAAATGGATTAACCTCATTGGACTTTGCTTGCAGTTTTTGAGCTTTTGGCTTGCTGCGCCTGAATTATTAGGAGAATTGACGCTTGACAGGCTCAAGACGGGATTAATCAAGTTTGTATCGGTTTTCCCTATTTATTTATTTGCCTTTCTAGGTGCGGGCTTGGGGCTTGTGATGGGCATAATGGGCACCTTAAAAGGAATAAACGCCAAGGATGGCGAGCCCGTTGATTTTATAGGTTATGCGATAACGCTTGGCGTAGTTATGCTCCTGTACTTTGTGCTTTTGTTTTTTAGAATTCGCATTGAAAAGGCCATACACAAGCATTTTGGTGCGCCTTTTATTGAATCCATTATCAAAAATGAGGCTTTTAGAAAGAAACTGTTGCTCGCTGCTGCCATTCTGTTTACCCTCGGCTTTATTTGCCAGTTAATAGCTGCCATTGCCTCATGAAAATGGCTAATAATACTTTGGAGGCTGTGAAAAAATACCTGTACCTTCAACTCAATCCTTTTTACTCTAGCCGAGAAATTGATTTATTTGTTCAATTAGGAATGCAACATTTGTTGGGGATATCAAAGGAGAAATATTTAATGAATCCGGGCCAACTCCTCAATGAATCTGAGCTATTGAAAATCGTTTATTATTCCAAAGATCTCAGGAAATACAAGCCGCTTCAATATATTTTAGGTCATACTGAATTTTATGGATTACCCATTAACGTGTCTCCAGCCGTTCTCATTCCTCGTCCTGAAACAGAAGAACTAGTTGAATGGATGCTAGGTTCAATAAAAGATAAGTTGGAAGTCATGCGAATACTCGACATTGGAACAGGCTCTGGATGTATTCCAATAGCATTAAAGAAAGAAGTTCCGAAAGCCGACGTTTGGGCCTGCGACATATCAAATGAAGCCTTGGATGTAGCGCGCGAAAATGCAAACTTGAATGGAGTAGAGGTGGCGTTTTTTAACTGGGATATTTTTACTGAAATACCCATAAAAGCCAGTAAAAAATGGAACGTAATTATTTCAAACCCTCCCTACGTATTGGAGTCGGACAAAGCTGAAATGCAGGCTGCGGTCCTGGATTACGAGCCACATCAAGCCTTGTTTATTCCTGATCAAGATCCTTTGTTGTTTTACCGAAGAATTGGTGAACTGGCCAAATCTATGCTCTGTGACAAGGGCTTACTATTTTTTGAAATTCACGAGAAATATGCCGATCAAACCCTTGAACTACTTAAAATAATTGGATACGAGCAGGTAGAACTGAGAAATGATTTAAGTGGAAAACCGAGAATGATAATGGCTCAAGTAGCAGATTAATTCCTGATGAAGAATAAAGCAATTTTATTTATTTTTATTCAATGGCTACACAATGGCTCATTGGATTTGTTTTGCTGAGTCTCCCGCTTTTGGTAGGCGTAGGGATGGTTGTGTTTATGATGAGTGGCAAGGGAAATAGCAAGACCACTGATGAGATATTGGAGCTGCGCAAAGAGCGAAGGCTCAAGGAAGAAATTCAAGCTGAAGACTTAGAGCAAAAAAGCCGCTAAATGCGGCTTTCTTAATTATAATATTTCAATTAGTGCGGTTTTATTCTGTTTTGATGAATTTTTGAGTAGAAACCCTTCCGCCTTCAGATAATCGAATAAAATAAAGTTCTCCTGTACTTAATTCATTCATTTTAAGATCAATTTCTTGTGGGCCGGCATCAAGGAAATCATTTAAAATGTTTCTCATGAGCTTGCCTTCCTTGTCAATCAAATCAATGTTTACAATACCGTCAAAAGGATGGTTAAAATACAAGGTGCCGTTTTTAATCTTGGCGTCTGTTGCTATGGCTGGTGAGTCATTCTCTATTTCTACTTTTTCTGCAGAGGGCTTCTTTAATAAAAACTTTACTCCAAATTTAAGCGTCATTTCTTCCTTACTCATGTTGGCATGACGCGATTCGGGCATCTTATCTCCACATTGTCCCTTTCCTTTGTGATGCTCACCTTTATCTGATTTGCCTTTGCCCTTTTTGC
>JAGQYO010000027.1:21127-46988 GCA_020435995.1 Flavobacteriales bacterium
GACTTGTCTTTCTTACAAGCGTCTTCTTTCTTTCCTTGACATTCTTTACCCTTCTTATAGTCCATTTTCTGCTCATGGAGTTTTTTGATAACTCCGTTAAGTTCAGTTTCATGGGTTTTTGCTATTTCTGAAACGGGAAGCATAATGGCTTTTTTCTTTTCCATGATTTGTGCCCATTCTTCCTTAGTCAATTCCGATTTATCCTTCTTTTTATATGTGCTTTTCAAAGATTTTAATTCTATTCTAGCCTTTTCAATAGTTGCTTTTTCCGATTCGGATAATACCTTTTCAAATTCAGTCCTCTCTTTTTTTAGCAGTTCCTTGTGAGGGTGTTTGTGTTGAGGTTTTTCGAATTCTGATTTGTCCTTATTCGGGTTTGTATCCTTTGAATGGCCTTGGGCAAAAACGCCAGAACTAAAGAACAGGACGAATGACAATAGAAAGTAACTTAAGTTTTTCATATTCAAATTGTTTGTTCTGTCAAATGTAACGGAAATAATGATTTCTCAGTTCACTAGGAAATTATAAATTGTTCACCGATTAATATCGAATAGAGCATGGTAGAAAAACAACGATTAATTGCTGAATTTATTAATGTTTTCGAAAAGGAACTCATTGATAAAATAGGGGAGCACGGAGTACTTCGATCTTACGGCGAAGGTGACTTTATTATGGATATTGGAAACTATATAAAGACCATCCCCATATTATTGAAGGGAAGTATTAAGATTATTCGCGAAGATGATGATGGTAATGAGATATTCCTTTATTTCATTCAAGCAGGAGAAACTTGTGCCATGTCGCTTACTTGCTGTATGCAAAACGAACCCAGTCGAATAAGAGCAGTAGCGGAAGAGGCGGTTGAACTCATTGCCCTGCCCGTTCATTTTATGGATGAATGGATGATGCAACACACCACCTGGAAGAATTTTGTTATGCGTACTTATCAAAACCGATTTGAGGAACTGCTCAATACCATTGATTTAATCGCATTTCACAACATGGACAAACGGCTCATTGGATATTTAAAAGAGAAGTCGAAAATTCACCAATCAAATCAAATTTCAGTTACTCATCAAGATATTGCATCGGAGCTAAACTCAAGCAGAGAGGCAATATCAAGACTGCTTAAGAAACTGGAGAAACAGGGCAAGGTAAAGTTGCACCGGAATAGAATAGACCTGATTGATTAGAATTTTAAGGCTATGTGTCCGAAGTCACCATTCAAGCGAATAAGCTGTTGTTTCTTTGCCTTATGAAACATGCAACAGATATCAAACTTTGGTTTTTTGCGTCGATTACTTTAGGATTGGCGCCATTTGTTCCTGAACCTCACATCTGGGGGAAGATACTATGGATTCTTGGCGGGGCTAAAGGCATGCAGTTTATGGACTGGTTTGATGTGCTGTTACACGGAACTCCCTGGGTCATGTTGCTGTTTTCATTGGTGTATAAGTTCATTCTCAAAAAAGGGACTTCCTAAACCAATATTTTCTTAGCTTTTCTCCTATTTAAAAAAAATAAAAGCCCCTTGTTTTCACAAGAGGCTTGAATTATGTTTTTAAGGAAGTCTTCCTTTTATTCTTTCAAAAGCGTATAAGTTCCCTGCCGTGGCGAATCTACTTCGCTTAAATAAAAATAGTATGCCCCCGTAGACCAAGAAGCTACAGAAATTGAAGTTTCATTGCTATCGCGAAAATTAAACTGCTCCATCAATACTACCTTGCCTATGGCATCAACTACACGAAACTGAACAGTTCCGCAGTCTGTACAGGCAAGCTGAACATATTCATGAGTAGGATTGGGGTACATTTTCATTCCGATAACCTGAAACTCGGCTACACCTGTAGTATCAACAGGCTCTTCCGTCTTTTTGGCGTATGTCTGCTGAAACCCTTGCGTAATGGTCAAAGTGGCCTTTTTGGAAGTGTTTACAACAGATTCTCCAACCGATGAGGAGAGTTGAATTCCACCCGCGGACACCAACTGCCCCGCAGACCCAATGACCGATCTTTCGAGGGTTTGGCTATAACCCAAATGGCTAAAGCCAAAAAGGAATAGTATGATATATAAACCCTTCATTATTTCCCCATTTTAGCTTCAAGTTCTACTAAACGTTTTTCTAATTGTTTAATATAATCTTGTTGTTCTTGAATGGCTCTTGTGAGCACAGGAATCATCCCGATATAATTTACGGCTTTGTATTCAACCGACTCGGCATGGTTGTCATTGTTCATTCCTTCAGGAGATTCAGCGCCCAAGGCGTGAATTTGGTTTTCAACCAAAAGAGGAAATGATTTTTCTAAATCTTGAGCGATAAACCCTATTTGTTGCCCCTTTGGCAGTCCCATTTTTTGAGTTGTGGGCGTCGATTTATAAGTGTAGGTAGCTACTTCTACGTCCAAAACCTTTTGCAGTGCACTCTGCAAAGGAAGAATATTCTCTTTGAGTCTTTCATCTGAGGCGGACGCTAAAGTTCCAGTGTAGGTAACATTACCAGAAAAATAACCCGCATAATTTGTCTGTGCGCTATCAGCCCAAGCATATATTCCGTAATTGGTTTTAGTGGACAAATTGTGCGCGCCACTGCAATAAGCAAAGATGCCCATATTAAAACTCGCATCACCCTTTGATTCGGAGTAGATAGCATAGCTCCTGGTGATGCTGCCCGGACCAGCAAATGCTCGTACGCCAAAATTGTTTGAACCACCTCGTCCCACGGCCAGAGAATAGATTCCAGTTGCTCCGCCACTTGTGTAAGTTGAAGTAGCACTGTCTCCAGCCCAAGTACGAATACCAACATTTTGATATCCACCACGTCCTGTTGTACCTAGCCAAAGTCCATAATTGGAGGTGGTGTTGGTTGCTGAACCCAAACACTGCAATTCCATTGTTGGGTAGTTGCTCGAACCAGTACTTGTAATCGTATCGATAATATCCAGAGCCGAAGCCGCGGTATCTTTTCCAATGGCAACGTTTCTATGGGTGTTCATTAATTGTGTTCCAATAGGAGTCCAAAGGCTGGTGCTACCGCTAGAAAGTGTAGCAAATGTCCAAGTAGACCCATTCCATTGAAGGACTTGACCTGAAGTAGGTGTAGTGTTTGAAATAGACCTACCTTGTAGCTGGTTGGCATTCCATAAGGCACTTGTATTGCTAGATGAGATCACACTTCCTGTAATATTGATACCTGTGCCAGCCGTGTAGCTAGTGCCGTTGTCAGTATCTGGATTCCAAGCCGTTCCATTCCATTTTAATACTTGTCCAGTAGAAGGTGAAGCACTGTTGATCGAATTTCCTTGAAGTTGGTTTGCATTCCACATCGAATTGGTGTTGTTGGCGCTGATTACACCACCAGAAATTCCTATCCCAGATCCAGCGGTATAACTAGAATTGTTGTCTGTGGCGGGTGCCCAATTGCTTCCGTTCCATTTTAAAACCTCTCCATTTGATGGCGATGTATTGCTTACCGCACTTCCTTGAAGTTTATCCGCATTCCACATTGGATTGGAAGAATTAGCAGATATAGTTGATCCGGTAATGGCGAGGCCGTTTCCTGCCGTGAGTGTTGTGCCACCCGAAGCATTTGCCGGTACCCAATTTGTTCCGTTCCATTGAAGCACCTGCCCATTGGTGGCTCCAGATGTATTAACATCATTGAGATCGCCTAGGTCAATAGTTGGAATGTTTTCTACATTTTTTGCACTTAAGGCATAAGGAACCGCTTCAAAAGCTACAGTGCCCATACTCACCAAACCACTACCTGCGTCAATTTCAACTTTTAAATGATGCTTTTTTTGACCCCAACTCAAGGCTCCGAAATTGTCAGTGCTAGATCCTTGACCGATAATAATATTGAATAAACCAAACTCATTGGTGGTAACCGAATGGGTTTCGCTGTACTCTAAATTTGAACCGCTGGAGCCGGTAGCAATAACCGCCTTTACCGTGAGGCTTTTATTACTCATGATATTGCCCTGAGCATCGCGGGCCGCCGCCTGATAATTAATTCCTGCTGGAGTTTGACCCCAAATGTTTGACGAGATGAACAAGCTAACGAGTAACGTAGCTGTAAATAAGATGTGATTTTTCATAGAATTCTTTTTTTTAATATGCCTTCAAAGTTAGTGGATAAATGCTCATGAAATTGAGATAAAACTAAAGTTTAACCTGTTGATAATTAGTGTTTAGGAAGTTAAGGGTAAAAAAAATGCCCCTTGTTTTCACAAGAGGCATTCAATTATTAAAGAGGTGATTTTATGCGCTCTGAGCTACTTTAGGCGAGGCTGCCATAATCTCTTCATTTGCACCATCTGCAAATTTTTGGAAATTCTTGACAAACTTCGCTGCGAGTTCATTTGCCTTTTTATCATAAGCTGCTTTATCCGCCCAAGTATTTCTCGGATTTAATACGTTAGTAGGAACATTCTCACAAGAAGTAGGGAAGGCTAGGCCAAATACTTCATGTACGTCATAATCAACGTTATCTAACTTTCCACTCAATGCGGCTGTGATCAATGCTCTTGTTATTTTCAAGCTCATTCGAGAACCAACACCATAAGATCCACCAGACCATCCAGTGTTAACCAACCAAACAGTAACGCCAGAATCTTTCATCTTCTTACTCAGCATTTCACCATATTTTGTAGGGTGAAGGGGCATAAAAGGCGCTCCAAAACACGCTGAAAAAGCTGTTGTAGGCTCTGTAATTCCTTCTTCGGTTCCCGCAACTTTAGCTGTATAACCTGAAATAAACTGATATGCAGCCTGTCCAGGAGTTAATTTAGATATTGGAGGCAGCACTCCATAAGCATCACACGTAAGAAAGAAGATATTCTTTGGGTTGTGACCTATAGAAGGCTGTGCAATGTTATCGATGTGATAGATGGGATAAGAGACCCGTGTGTTTTCGGTAATAGATGAATCCGCGTAATCAGGTTCGTTGGTTCCAGGCTTGAAGGTAATGTTCTCCAATAAAGCTCCTGGCTTTATGGCGCGATAAATATCTGGCTCCTTTTCTTCGCTCAAGTCGATACACTTGGCGTAACAGCCGCCTTCAAAGTTAAATACACTGTTTTCGTTAGACCAACCGTGTTCGTCATCGCCTATTAACTTGCGTTCTGGGTCGGCAGAAAGAGTTGTTTTGCCTGTACCAGAAAGGCCAAAGAAAATTGCAGTGTCACCGTCCTTGCCGATATTAGCCGAGCAGTGCATTGAAAGTGTGTTTTTTTGATGAGGAAGAATGAAGTTCAAAGCAGAAAAAATTCCTTTTTTGATTTCACCTGTGTATCCCGTTCCACCAACTAGAGCGATCTTATTGGAGAAATTTAAAATAGCAAAATTGTGCTGACGCGTTCCATCTACTGCTGGGTCGGCATGAAAACCCGGTGCATTAATAACTGTCCACTCAGGATTAAAATTCTCAATTTCTTGCTCGCTAGGTCTCAAGAACATGTTATACGCAAACAAGTTCGACCAAGCATACTCATTGATCACTCGTAGGTACATTTTGTAGCTTGGATCATCACATACGTAGGAATCACGAACATAAATTTCTTTGCCGCTTAAATAAGCTACTACCTTATCATAAAGCTTGTCGAATGCTTCAGGTGAAAACGGGATATTTACATCTCCCCACCATACTGCATCTTCAGTTACGCTGTCCTTTACAATAAAACGGTCTTTTGGAGATCGCCCTGTGAACTCACCAGTGTGAACCGTAATAGCTCCGGTATCGGTTTTTTGAGCTTGACCCAGCTCAACAGAAATTTCAGCTAACTTTTCTGGAGATAGATTCCAGTGCGCCGTAGCGTCGGTAATTCCATAACTAGCTACGGTGGCATTAGCTGCTTTTTTTCCAATTTCTTTCATTAATCTGCTTTTTAGTTAAACTTAGATTTTGAAAATCGAGCTGCAAATGTAGTGGTATTTCTAGCAAAGAGCGGAAATATTGATGTACGTATTGTTAACAGTGAAATTCTTAATCCTTAGGATTTGACAGTACAGCAAAAAGCAAGAACAACCAGCCTGAAAGGAAAAACAAACCACCAATGGGAGTTATGGGACCAAACCATTTAAACCAGCCAATTTGCGTTAGTTCTATCGTGCTCAATAGATAAATAGACCCTGAGAAAAGGCATATTCCTGCGCGAAACAACCAAGATGCCACTAGTAGTTTTTTTTGGGAAACATATTGAGTAAGAAGTGGAATTATTAACAAAGCCAATGAATGATAAAACTGGTATCGAACGCCAGTTTCGAGGCTGGATAGCTTTGCTGGTTCAAGGAGGTTTTTAAGTACATGTGCGCCCATTGCTCCAATGGCTACAGCAAAAAACAGGGAGAGGAAGGCAAATACCAGCGTTGATTTAAACAGATGCTTACCGTTTAATCGATTCATTCAATTCTTCGATGGTAGCTTCAAAGGTAAACTCATCATTTACCTTGTAGTAGTTGTTCTGATCAAATGTGTATGGGTACGCGTATTTGGCATATTCCAACTTAGTTTCTTCAAAACTAAAGAGCCTTATAATTTCCTTTACCTGATTAGTGCTCAAGCAATTAACATCAGTTACTTGTTTAGCAATTGCTAACTTCGAATCTTCAAATGATTTTAATTCAATCGATTTTTTGGCCTCGGCAAAATCAGTCGCTTTCATAGGTGCTACACAGCCCTCATCAACAGGTGCTTCTTCCATATTATCAAATCCGCTTGAGCTAGTAGTTGTAGTGGTTGTAGTTTCAGTATAGGTAGTCGTGCCTTCCATCCCAGTCATATTAACAGACATAGCGGTGCCAGCTACATTCATATTAATGTTCATATTAGGGTTGTCATTCGAATTTATAGTTGTGCTTGTAGTAGTAGTGGTGGTTTCTACCGGAGTAGATGAATAAGCGCGTTTTACCTGAGTGGGTGCCGGCGCTGGAGCACTCGCGATGGCCACTTCTCCCATATAAGCCAATTTATATGATCCTTTGTTGTTGAGCTTTATTTGTGCCGTAGTTAAAGTTCCAGCATTCAACGGAAAATTTTTTGATAATTCCCCTTTTGTTTTATCATCAAAAACGATCCGAACACTAACAAAATCTTGTTGAATATCGCTCACACGAACATTAGTAACCGGCTCACCTGTTTGTTGAATTCCATTAAAATAAAGAATGAATTTTTCGCCACCGCCAGAGAAGATTTCCAATTCCCTCGTTTGACTCCACAAGTTAGTAAATGAAAAAATGGTGAATAAAACCAATAAACTAAATTTCTGCGTATTCATAAAAGCACATTTTTGTGGCGTCAAATGTAGAGACTATTCAAAAAAATAATGAAGATTCATAAAAAAATATTGTTGTTGGGAGCAGGGCGGTCTACCGCTAGCTTAATTGATTATTTAGTTTCCCATCTAGAATCCGAAAATTGGACTTTAAAGATTGTAGAAAGACAATTGGATGCCGTTTTTTCTAAATTAAAAGAGCACGATTTAGTAACAGTGAGTCAAACGGACATAACCAACGAAACGGTGCGTCACCAACTTATTAGCGAAAGCGATATAGTGATATCGATGTTACCAGTAGCTTTTCACCTGCAAATCATAAAGGATTGTATCAGTTTAAGGAAACCATTGGTCACCGCTTCATACATCACTCCTGAAATCGAGGCTTTAACACAGTCAGCGAAAGATGCAGGTGTGGTTATTATGAAAGAAGTAGGCGTTGACCCAGGTATCGACCACATGAGCGCTATGAAACTAATTGATGGTATTCGGGGAAAAGGCGGTCAAATTTTGCTTTTTGAATCTTTCACAGGTGGGTTAATTGCGCCTGAGAGTGATAACAACCCTTGGAACTACAAATTTACTTGGAACCCGCGAAACGTTGTAATAGCGGGGCAAGGAGGGCCAGCCAAGTTTATCCAAGAAGGAAAATACAAGTACATTCCTTATAACCAACTATTTCGCAGAACTGAATATATGGAAATTGAAGGCTTTGGTAAATTTGAAGGCATAGCCAACAGGGATTCCCTACGCTATCGGTCGGTATATGGGCTAGATGACATACCCACGTTATACCGAGGAACTCTTAGAAGGCCAGGGTTTTCGCGTGCTTGGGACACTTTTGTAAAGTTAGGTGCTACCGATGATTCCTATGATATGGAAAACGTGGAAGAAATGACCCACCGCGAATTCATCAATTCATTTTTAGCTTATAACGAACATGATTCGGTGGAGCTTAAACTCATGCATTATTTGAATATTCCACAAGATGACCCAATTATGGACAAATTGAAATGGTTGGGCATTTTCGAACGCACTCCAGTTGGGCTTTCTGAGGGCACGCCTGCTCAAATTTTACAACACATTTTGGAGAAAAAATGGACACTTGAAAAGGACGACAAAGACATGTTGGTGATGTGGCACAAGATAGGTTGGCTGGGCACTGATGGTTCAAAAAAAATGATGACCTCCTCAATGGTGGCCAAAGGTGAAGATCAAGTTCACACGAGCATGGCCAAAACTGTGGGTTTGCCGGTTGCCATTGCAACCAAAATGATTTTAAACGGGACTATTGCTGAGCCCGGAATTCATCGACCTGTAACTCCCGAAATATATGAGCCAATTTTGAAAGAATTGGTGGATTATGGTATTGAATTCACGGAAAAGGAAATGACTCCCGTTTTCTATTGGAGCGAGCCGGAATAAGCGGGTGGTTTAGAAAATCTGAAAAAGCGCAGTGGCGTTATTAACCGAGTTGAACTGAGTAGTAAATGTAGCTAAAGACGCTTCGCTTTTTGATGTGTAATTATTCAAAATTGATGATACTCCTTTTTCGAAATCCTCGAATGTTGGAAATGGTGGAAGTAACGAACCATTGCTTGTGGTCACAATTTCGGATATTCCACCTATATTTCTAGCTATAGCAGGTACTCCAATTGACTGGGCCTCCATAATGGTTACGGGAATTCCTTCCGTATCACTCAAATTGATGAAGATGTTTGCATTCAAATCCAACATTTTTTTTCTCAGGGCACTGTTTTCCACATATCCCACATTGTTGAATGTGAAATTAGATGGAAGATTGGATTTGGATTCGGTATAAAATGTATCGGCACCTATATGACTCCATTTTACTTGTTGGTCCGTGTATTTCGTGGCATATTCCAAGATATAGTTTTGAATTAGATCCAAGCGTTTGAGCGGAATTGCAGAGGAGCACGAAACGAAATGCACACCTGTGGCGCTTTGAATCCTTGCACCGAAAGGGAGTACACCTAAATAAATCGCTTTGATCTTGTGTTGTTGGCCGTATTTTTTTCCCAAATATTTTGCGCCATTTTCAGAAATTGGCAGAACCCAATCTATTTCGTCGACGATTTCTTGACGGTTAGGCCAGAATTCACCTTTGTTGAATCGTTCTTCGTAAATGTCGTAACCGTGGGCCCTCGAAATTATTTTGCCTTCAAGGAATCCTGTTTTGCGGCTATTTATTAACGCATGAACTCGGTAATTAAACCAAACGGACAAATGGATATCTGCCTTTGGACTTGTCTGTTTTACCCAAAGTTGAAATGCACTTAATCCAAAAAAGTATTTTATAAAAAAGGGCTTGAAAAGGGTAGCGGGTTTTTTTAGGTAAAAGGCGATAAGGGCCAGCACAAAGTTGCTGAGAAAAACTACTTGTAAAGCCAACTTCACTTTGTTTTTAAACAAGTGACTAAGGCTATAATCGATATGGACAGCTGGGTTTAAGTTTTGTTTTTTTTCTCCTCGAATAAAATTGGGAACGAGCGTGAGTTCGATGTTTTGTTTGGCAAGTTCATTTATTTCGTTTGCCATAAATTCTTCTCCACGGCCAAAAGGAAAATTTGAAGAATAGATCAACACCTTTTTCTTCATAGTATCGCTCGTTTATTTGCGGCAAGTATCGCAATCAATTTTACCACTAACACAATAAACAACAAAGGAATTAGGGTTTGAATTGAGGTGGTAACAAAGGCATTGCTGGCCCCTCTATGAATAATAATAAGCATGTAAACCCCATAGATGGAGTAAAGTGCATTGAACATGAGAAGGTTTTCTCTGAAAAAAAATCGACGGATGGTGTTCCAAAGTACGCCCCAAGCAAACCCAAAAAGTAGAAAGTGCAAAAAACCTCCTATCAAACCGAAGTTTTGGTAAGCTTCCGCAATTGGAGAATATCCTAGACCTTGCCCAGGGAGCCAATCTTTCATGTGGTTAATTGCAAATTTTTGCGCTTGATCGAGCGGGCGATCTGGCCAAATTTTTCTCGGAATCCAAAGCACTGCACTTTCCAAATATGTTTTTCCAAATGCCATTTCTGTTTCCTCATTTTCAATGATGGATACAGCTACGTGCATTCCTCCACGAGCATCGGTGAGCTTAAAAAGACCCTTATCGTCTTGAAAATTTTGAAATGTGACACTCCCATGACTGCGAAATTCTGAAAATGCCATGAGCATGATTGGGATTATAACCACGATGGCCAACATAATTGTAATTTGGGTTCTAGCAAAACGATATTGTTTGATGCGGTTGAGATAGATAGCCATGGGCAACAACCCAAGAAGAAGAGGATCTTTATCACTGCTATATATCGACCAAGCGATGCTGATGAGGGTCATGCCCGCTGCCAAACTGAAACTGATACGCTTGGATAAAATGAGATAGGATTGTAATATGGTATAGACCACTATAATCATATAAATAATGTAGTTGAACGCGGGGTTTAATGCTTTCGTCTCAACGTTGCCATGATAACTCGAAATGGCGCGCAATTCATCTCTGAATAAGACTAGAGAAATCATAATTAGTGCGCCTAAAAAACCAACCAAACCATACATGGAAAGATTGCCGCTCCTTTTAGTATTTGCATAGGCCTCAGCAACACTGGTTTTAAACCCTGAAAGCATGTATCCAGTCGCAAATCCCAGCAAGCTTAACGCCGCCATAGCCAATATAATGAGCAAGGTGCGTCTTTCTACATCCACATTTAACAAGATGTTGGGTTCATAAATAAAGAAGAGCTTGTCGGTATAAAGCATTTCAAATGGAATAGACACGTAATAAATGGTAGCGAAAATCCCAAATACAAAAAAGCTTGTTAGTCCTTTCTCTAGCCTTGAAAAGACATAAACTAGCAAGGCAAAAATTAAAAAGTATGTTATTGAAATAGCCGCAAACACCAGAACCGTTATTTTTTAAAGGCCTTCAAGGTATATATAAAACACAAGCCGCCAAGAATATATAAGCTTACTACATAAGCAATTACTGTAGCCGTAATGGAATAACCCAAAAAGTAAATCACTACTGACGACAGGATGAAGAAAATGGATGCACCGGTGGCGATATTTCCCATTACAGGTTTGTGATAAAACGCGTCGAGCACCCCTCGAAGTGAATAAAACAACGTTAACGCAGGTACGGCAAGCAACATGTAGCGAAATATAAATGTGTATTTCAAAAAGCTTTTGTCAAAATAGAGTTCTATAAAAAGATCGACGAATACGATTTCAACAACCAACATAAGGATGCTAATACCCATCATTATTTTTAACGTACCCCATGTTTCGTTTATAAGTTGTTGTTTGTTTTCTGAATGAATTAAATCAACGGCTCTCGAAAGTGAAATTACACCTATAGGTTGAAGAATGATTTGGGTAATGGCCAGCAGCGATATTCCGAATGAAACAATCCCTGAAAGCTCTAATGAATAGAACTTGAGCGCCACAAAAGCGGGAGCTGCCATCAGAAAATAATACGCAATGTCACCAGGTAGGCGAGGCAGGCCAAAGGCTAGCAATTCTTTTGAAGAGGCTCGAAAACTTGGTTTAGAAAACGAATTAAAGTCAACTATTTTGACAAAAAGGATGATGTTAAAAATGAGCAGAGCACCAGCCACAGCCAACATGGCATCAACTAAATTGCTGAATAAAAAAATACAAGCTATGGGAATCAGACTTAGGTTAATGAACTCGATAAAATTGGCCAGCGTGAAGGCGCTTTTGCCTCGATAAAAACCATAATTCATGGCGCTCATCACCAATGAAAGTAAGTAGAGGAAGAAGGCCAAGGATAGGGATACATCCATTTCGGAATGGGCATTCCAAAAGAGCTGGGAAATCGTTTCTGGAATTAAGGCAAAAATGCCCAGCGCCACTAAAGGTAAAACACAAGACCAAAACATAGCAGATAGCAAGAAGGATTTGTGTCCAGCATCGTCTTGAAGGTTTTTTGAAATGCTTTTTGGAAGACTTACGCCAAGACCAAGAATGACAATGGGCAAAACAAATCCGATATATCTCTTCAAAATGGAAAACCTAAAAAAACCATCTTCTCCAAATTCATGGAAAACCAATTTGAACATAAGGAAGCCCAAAACTGCATTTACCCCCGAAAAAATAAGGGTAATTGAGTAATCCTTAAACAAGGCATTCTTAACTATGTTGCGGATTGTTTTTTTCATCTGTTGCGCCAAAAGTAGTTCCACCACTTATAAATATGGTGTTCAATTGGATTGAATTTAGAAAGGAGCTGAAAAATGTTATAAAATTGCCACAAAGATTCTAATATGGAAGAGCCCAGAGAAATCGACATAATGGTTTTGATAAACCTGATCAAAAAGTACTTGTACACAAATCGTTTTGTCCTAATTGGACTCGTTGTAGCCGCACTTGGGTACCAGTTTGTTAAAGTACAAAGATCTAGTCCAGTATATTCTACTGAAATGTTGGCTAATTCAACGGTATTGTCCAATTACCGAATAAAAGAGGTAGTGAAGCTATTTAACAAGCGAATTTCGGAGAATGACTTCGAATATGTGGCCAAAAATTTAAACATGCCAGTTGAAACGGCTTCCAATATTAAGGGCATTAGTGTTGAAATTATTGAAGACAAAGACAACTATTTTGACTATGCAAAAACGCCAAGGTTCGAATCCAACGTTTTTTTCGTGAAAATAGATTGTCTTAAAAGCAGCTTGTGCGATTCTTTAACCGAAGGAGTCAAGTACTTTTTTTCTCAAAATGAGTACATGAAGAAAAAACTAGCCGTGAATATGGATTTATACAATGAAGTTGTACAGGAAATGGAATCTGATATTGCCAAATTTGAAAACGATTCCTCATTAGAGGGAGTAAGTGCGCAGAATTTAGTAAAAATGGATGAAAATGAACTTACGGGAAAACTCAATATGAGGGTCCAGCTCTTGAAGTTTCGTTGGTCTGCCACATCTGATCAGGCTATTGATGTAATCCAGCCGTTTGCTTGCAGCAATGTTCGAACAAACACCTATAAAAGCGGCTTGCTTAAAATGTTAATTATATTTCTTTTCGGAGGACTCTTCGCCAAAGAAGCTTTTTTATTCGTTTTTAAGAAATAGCTTAATTCCTAATATTCTTTTATCATACGCATCTATGAAAGTACCTTTTTCTCCTCCCCGAATGGATCAAAAAATGGCCGATGCTGTAGTCGACACCCTTTTTTCTGGTTGGATTACAACAGGGCCGAAAACCAAACTATTGGAGGACAATTTATCACTTTATACTGGTGGAAAAGCTACGGTTTGTCTTAATTCAGCAACCGCTGGTCTGGAACTAGCCTTGCGTTGGTTTGGTGTAAAAGAAGGAGATGAAGTAATTTTGCCTGCCTATACATATTGCGCCACGGCAAACGTGGTTCTGCATTGCGGAGCGCGACCTGTGTTGGTTGACGTGAGCGAAGATTTTAATATAGATGTTGACCAAATTAAGAAGGCCATTACGCCCCATACGAAGGTGATTATGCCAGTAGATATTGCTGGAATGCCAGTTGACTACGATGCGATTTATAAATTGATAAACGACCCAGAAATTAAAGCCAAATTTAGAGCCGATTCGGATGAGCAAAAAAAACTTGGGCGAATCATGGTGCTGGCCGATGCGGCACACTCTATTGGTGCCACTTACAAAGGAAGAAAATCTGGTGTTTTAGCCGATATGTCCTCGTTTTCTTTCCATGCCGTAAAGAATTTACCTACCGCCGAAGGTGGTGCAGTTATCATAAACCTTCCTGATATTTTTGATTCTGCGGCGGTTCAAAAACAACTTAAAACCAAATCGCTGCACGGACAAAACAAAGATGCTTTAGAAAAAACTAAAGTAGGTGGTTGGAGATACGATATAGTAGAACCGGGTTACAAGTGCAATATGACTGATATACAAGCTGCCTTGGGATTGGTAGAGTTGGAGCGATACGACGCGGATATGCTTGTAAAGAGAAGGCAAATTTTTGATGCTTATACTAAGAAGTTAGAAAAGTACGATTGGGCCGAGCTACCGGAATATGATTCTGAGGACAAAAAGAGCTGCTACCACATTTACATGCTGAGAATTAAGGGAGTTACTGAGGCTCAACGCGATCAAATCATACAATACATTTCAGACGAGGAAGTGGCGGTAAACGTTCATTTTCAGCCCTTGCCTTTACTAACGGCATATAAGAACTATGGCTACAAAATGAATGATTATCCAGTTTCATGGGATAATTACTCCAGGGAGATTACCTTGCCCGTGTTTTACGATATTAGCAATGAGCAAATCAATTGGGTGATTGATGCCTTGGTAAGAGGAGTAGAAAAAACACTCGCTTGATTCGACTGGCGGACATAGTTTTAAGCCTCTTCGGAATTTTATTCCTGTCACCTTTGTATCTGTTAATTTCCATTTGGATTAAAATGGACGACAAAGGCCCTGTTTTTTTTAATCAAAAAAGGGTAGGGCAACACGGTGTAGATTTTTATTTACATAAATTCCGTACAATGAAAACCAATTCTGAACATCTTGGGCAGCTTACGGTAGGAGGTAGGGACCCACGAATTACAAAAAGTGGTTATCTGCTGCGAAAATTTAAAATTGATGAGTTGCCTCAACTTTTTAATGTGATTAAAGGTGAAATGAGCATCGTTGGCCCTCGGCCAGAAGTAAGAAAATATACCGATCAATATAGTGATGAACAACGTAAGGTGCTGGATGTGAAGCCTGGAATTACCGATTATGCGTCCTTTACTTATGTTGATGAGAGTGAAATTTTAGCTCAGGCGGAGGACCCCGAAAAAGCTTACGTAGAGGAAATAATGCCAGCAAAAATTGAATTGAATTTCGTTTTTATTCGCAACCCAACTTTCTACAACTACCTCAAGGTTATTTTTCTCACCATCGGTAAGATTTTAGGTACTAGATAAAAAAGCGCTCTACTCATTATCGAAAAGGTTATACTCGCCTGTTTCTAAATAAGATTTCCAGCGTTTGATATTGCCATTAGTAAGTGGAAAATTCACCTCTGGTGCATCCCAATCAAAAACAGTAGTGGAAACTAACTCACCATCATTAGAGTTGCCGTTCCAGTGGTAATGCTCTGAAAATAGAAGAATAAATGAAATTGTGTTGAGGTCATCTGGTTTGAGCCATCCATCTAGTGCAGCCTTACAAAGTGTAATCAAGTGTTTACTCGTAACTTCAAGTGGGGGTGCATCAGAGTCTACCATTTGAACTTTAAATTCAACCTTCGAATCCTTTCCAAGTACCCGGCATGCTCGAAGTAAGGGAACTAATTCTTTAATGGATAAACTCCCTTCCCAATATTCTTTCAAATTCATTTCCGTCATGCAGCAAAAGTAGCTCAGGTGGCGGTATTAGATACGTCATCAAGATTGATAATAATCTGGTCCTTCTATTTCGGGTTAATACTAAAATCTTTTATCCCTACAACAGGTTTCATTTTCGCAGCAATTCACCCTTATTAGTTGGGTTTCTGATTGGTTTATTTTATTTCCCAAGTAAGTGTTGGAGTTTCTAATCTTAATACATTCGCACTATGAATTGGGTCAACGAATTTTTACTAAATCTAAAGGAAAACCTACCAAATATCCTTGTTGGGCTGGGCATCTTATTGTTTTCATTGGCCTTGGCTCGCATGGTAAAAAAGATTGTCCGGAATAGGATAAACCCCAAGTCGAAGAACCCCCTTATTGCCCGATTTATCAGCCAATTAGTGTCTGTGATTATTGTACTAGTAGGCCTTACCTTGTTTTTTAAATCGGTTGGTTTAGGATTTATTGCCACCACCATATTTACAGGTGCCGGTATCATGACCTTTGTTATAGGCTTTGCTTTTAAGGACATAGGCGAGAATTTTTTATCGGGAATTTTAATGGCCTTCAAGAGCCCGTTTCAAATAGGAGATCTTGTAGAAACTCAAGGCATAGTGGGCTATGTTACCGAATTAAACCTTCGTGAAACAGTTATTAAATCCCTGGATGGAAAGGACGTGTTTATTCCCAATTCCAAAATCTTAAATGAGCCTTTGTTTAACTACACCATCGATGGTTTTTTGAGGTACGACTTTATTATTGGTGTAGATTACCAAGAGAATATTCTGGAAGTGACGGAGATGATAGAAAAGGCTGTATCGGCTGTTTCTGGCGTTTTGGCAGGAGAAAGAAAACCAATAGTTTATGCCCATGAATTTCAAACCAATACCATCAATATTAGAGTGGTATATTGGGTTGATACACTTAGCTCCAAAACGAAGTCGTCTCATTTTTTAATTCGCTCTAAGGCTATGGATGCTGTCGCTAAATTGCTTCGTGAAAAGGGTATAGGGATGCCAGCCAACATCATGGAAATAAAAAACTATGATGACCAAGCCATCCAAGTTTCAAATAACCAAGCCTAATTTATAAGTTGAATGGGAACAACTTGGACTTCCTAATTTAAATTTAATGACGATGAGAAAAATTTTTATTCTAGGCTTCTTCCTTTTTACCTTGAGTTCTTTGCTTGCCCAAGAGCCAGATTCAGCGCGAGTAGATTCAACAAATACCGAGAATATACTTGGCACTTTAGAGCTTATTCGAAAATCAGATTCTATTCGGTTGGCAGATTCCCTTCAAAAGGAATTTTTGCAACGTCAGCTTCAGGATTTACAGTCAACGGAAACGTCTAAACGAAAAGAACTCGAAAATGCTTTGGCCCAAATAAGCTCGAAGGATAGCTTAAATAAATCGTTGCTGAAAGCTGAAATTGATAGCCTAAAAAAAGCTTCTAAAGGTTTTCCTGTAATTGCATACAAAGACACTCTCTTTTATATCTACACCAAAATAGGCTCGGTGAGTCCTTCAGAAAGGTCCAAGGTAGTTACAACTCGGCTTAAAACTTTGTATAAAGGTTTTCTCCCGCAAGTGGATAGCATTGTTATTTCGGACTATGGTCAAACCGTGGATATGAGTTGGAATGGCCAAACCATATTGAGCGTTACGGAACTCGATGCCATGTGGTACGACCGCGAAAAACTGGAAATTGCACAATCACTTCTGCCCATTATAAAAGCAGACATGGATATTTACAAAAAGGAGCAAAGTTGGCTTTCATGGGCAAAGGATATCGGCTTAATGATCCTTGTTTTTCTCCTCCAATTTGGGTTGGTGTATGTTGTGAATTGGGCTTTTAGAACCAAGGTTAATCCTTATATTCTTGAAGGAAAGGGAACCCTGTTTACAGGATTTAAAATCAAAGACTTTGAGGTTTTGGATGAAGACCGACTCATTCACCTGCTCTTGGTTTTGAGTAAGGCGGTCCGTTACTTTATCAATGCAGTTCAGTTGTACTTAACCATACCACTGCTATTTAGCATTTTTCCACCCACACGTTGGATTGCGGAAACTCTGTTTGGCTATGTTTTAGATCCCGTAAAGAATACCGCCGTTTCTTTTTTTAATTATATCCCCGATCTCATTACGGTGATCGTTATCATATTGATCACCAGGTATTTGCTCAAATTCTTGCTGTTTTTGACAGAGGAGATTTCCAATGAAAACTTAAAATTATCTGGTTTCTATCCTGATTGGGCAAAGCCCACTTACAACATAGTTAAGGTGCTTGTTTATGCCTTTATGTTCGTGGTGATTTTCCCCTATTTACCTGGTTCCAATTCACCTGTGTTTCAAGGCGTGTCGGTGTTTTTAGGTATAATTTTCTCCTTGGGATCGTCGTCGGTAATAAGTAACATGGTGGCAGGTCTTGTAATGACCTATATGCGTCCATTCCAAATAGGTGATAGAATTAAAATTGGCGACATCGTGGGTGATGTAATCGAACGCACACCTTTTGTAACCAGAATTAAAACACCCAAGCAGGAATATATCACCGTTCCAAACTCTAACATACTATCCAATAATGTGGTGAATTACAGTACATCCAAAGAGCGAGATGGAATTATTCTACACACAACGGTTACAATTGGATATGATGTGCCTTGGAGGAAGGTTCATGAAGCTCTCATTGAATCGGCTCTTCGAACCACCGACATCAATAACGAACCTAAGCCTTTTGTTCTGCAAACTAGTTTGGATGACTTTTATGTTTCTTACGAGTTGAACGCCTATTCTGACGATCCGAATGAGCAAGCCGGCATTTACTCAGAGCTGCACCAGCATATTCAAGATGTGTTTTTCGAATCAGATATTGAAATATTATCTCCTCACTATCGGGCAGCACGGGATGGAAATATGACTACCATTCCGGCTAATTATTTACCAAAAGATTATGTGGTTCCTTCGTTTAGGGTAGAGCATACGCATAAAAGCAAAAAGGAATAGCAGAATTAGGTAGGATTCAAGAGAGGTGAAGGGAGGGCGTAGTCTAGTTGTAAAGATTCAAATTCCGAAATAACGAGCAAAAAAAAGCACGTCTTTGCAGACGTGCTTCATAACAACTAAATTATAAGGAAGTCTCTTACTGGACTTTTACATTCTTAGCGTTCAATCCCTTAGGACTTTCTTCTACTTCGTAGCTTACTTTGTCACCTTCGTGAATTGCATCAATTAATCCGCTTTGGTGTACGAATATGTCCTTTCCGCCGTCATCTGGAGTTATAAATCCAAATCCTTTAGTGGTATTGAAAAATTTTACTGTTCCGTTACTCATTATAAAAATTATTAATATAAGCGGCGAAAGTACATATTCTAAGCACAACAACGCACAAATAAATCAAATGAGCGGCATAATAAGTAAAAAAAGAAGAGTGAATCGATTTTTTAAACGACGATTTCCCTTAGTATATTCTTCTACCTTGGGTTGTAAACGATAGTCCTTGTTGGCCCGATGTTGAAATCATGATGCCTTCAAAAAGAGGCTCATTGGTACCTGGTTTTATTCTCCAATCAAATAAGAAGTTAGCCCCAGTACCACCTTCTTGGTCTTGCTCGTGAATTACAATCTCTAAGGTTTCCAATGGCGCTACAAAAATGGGTTTTTGGAGATAGGTGCGTATGGATTTTCCCTTGGTATTAAAAAATTCCGCTTGGTCGACATAAAGGGTATCTACCTTGCTCACGTTTCGCATGCTCACTGTGGCTGTTAGGCTATGGGTGGTATGCTCGGTCTGGCTATATACACGCGTTGCTACCGATAAGTATGTTGAGCCTTTTATCAAAGAATCTGTGGGTTCGTTCTGTACAGTTCTGGCCGTCCAACTTGCTGGGTCAGCTGCTGGATCTACCATAATTTGCGTACAACTTTGAAAAAGCATTATTAGCATAAATCCGCTTATGGTGTTTATAAAAACGTTTTTCATAATCTAATTTTTAAGTTCAATTACAATATCTACCAATGGGGTAGAGTAGGTATATAAATCAAATACAAGGATACAATCAATAGCGCAATTACCATCAATGGCAGTGCAGGTTAGTTTCGATTTACACCTTCTGCAAAAGTTTTGAATTGCTCCATCCACTTCTGGCTTTGCTTTTTGAACATACCTGGAAATACCTTTGCCAATATTTTAATCATAAATCCATTGAACTGTGTATATTCTACCTCAGAAATATACAAGGTTTTGTTTTCTTCTAATTTTATAAAGCGAGTAGTTTGGGTATAGGTTGTGTGGATGTGTTCGTAGAGTGCTTTTTTTTCTCTAGGCAAATTGTTGGAAATAATCGTTTCGTGCAACTCCATCTTTCGTTTGCCTTGCTGCAAGGTAATCAGAGATTGAGCTTTAGGCATATTATGTTCACCACTCAACAGCACGATACTTTGAAAGCCATCTTGCCATTCGCTAAAATTATTTTCGTTCTCCCAGAGGGAGACAGTTTGGTCAATGGCTAGGTTAATTTCTACTTGGCAAGCGTATTTCATTTTAACCCAAGTATTTGATTCTACTATAAATTACTGACATCAATTTTGAAGAGCTGTGCGGCATTTTTCCAAAGAATTAATTCTTTTTTCTCGTCGGCCAAATCCAATTGACTCATAATTTTTAAATACGATTCCATGTTGGAAATAGGCCAGTCGGTGCCATAAAGCAAGTAATTGGGGTCGCCAGCAAATGTGATCATTTCTTCGATTTCTTTTTTCATGTAGCGCTCGAATTTTTCAGAAAAATCACCAAGAACTAGCCCTGAAATGTCTGCATAAACGTTCTCGTTTTTATACACCACTTCCATACAGTCTTTTATCCAAGGGTTTCCTACATGGCAGATAACAATTTTTAAATCTGGGTAGTCCACCGCTAAATCATCAATATGAATCGGGTGGGAGTATTTAACTTTTCCTCTGGGAGCATAGGTATCGCCCGAATGAAACATTACAGGTACATCGTATTCTACAGCCATTTCGTACATCAACTTTAGGCGGATATCATTTGGATAAAATGGCTCATATCCAGGGTAAAATTTTAAACCTTTGATAAATCCATTTTCTAAGTATTCGCTAATTTCCCTTACGTCTCTGTGATCGTAGTGCAGATAACTAATACCAGACACAACACCTAAATTCTTTCGGCCTTTAATAGCCTCAACCACTTGGCGGGTACTAGGCCGATATTCATTTACTTTATAGGATGAAAGCACCAAGGAATAATCTACCTTGTTGGCCAACATGTTATCTGTGAGTTTGTTAAGGCAGTCCTCAAGAGAGGCAACTCGATCCTCGTGGTAATTGTTGATGTGGGTGTGAACGTCAATAATCATTCTTAATTATCATTTAGATAGGCAATTGCCATGCATCGTTACAGGAACAACACAATTGCCGGAAACACTAGGAAATAAAGTAAGAGGAGGGAAGTGATTATCTCCAAAAGGTGAGAAAAACAGGTCCTTCTCCTTAACTATTTGTGAACTTTGTCGCCTAATGATTTTGAAGGCGTCCTATGATGGACTCTAATGAAATTCTTAACTTTTCGATAGCGCCAGATATCGCTTGCTCAACGGTATCATTTAAACTAGAAACTGCAATAGGCTTTCGACCAGCAAGTCGTGCTTCGAGCAAACAGTTAATGGTGTTTTTTCCTTCTTTTTTACCATTTTCATCTGCGAGGTGAACTTCAATTCGGGTAATGTGAGTTTTAAACCTATCGAGCTCCTCTGCAATTAGATCGGTGAAATATTCTTGCTTCCTCTCGTTCCCACTAATGGTTTTATCTGTGTTAAATTGAATTTTCATATTTACATTTATTTGTTATCCTATTCCTTTTAATTCTAGTTTGATGATTTTATACTAACCAAACCATAATATTACTTCATTTCGGCCTGCCCAAGCACTTTTTTCTGTCAAAATCCTGATTTTACCTAAATGTATCTTGAATTTAAAAAGTAAGCCAAATGTATACAGACTTGAAGCGTTGAGGGCCCTTGGAATAATGGGCATGCGCTTAAATATCCTTAAAAATAACATCAATTGGTTTTCTCACTTTTTTGGCGTTTTGAGCCCGATCATCTGCGTGTCGATAACCTACTGCAAGCAAAACACATGCGTTGAGTCCTATTTCGTTCAAGCCTAGTTTTTTGTTGATATCGTCGGATTCAAAACCTTCCATAGGCGAACTATCAATTTTTTGCTCTGCACATGCATTTAAGGCGGTTGATAATGCGATGTAGGCCTGTTTGGCCGTCCAATGAAACATTTCAACTGCCGACTTTTCTTTGAGTTTACCTTTAACAAAGTTGCCATAACCCGATAACTTTTCAAGTGGAATGTCATTGGTTTGAGCTCTCAATTGCATCAAATCATCTACATCTTGGTCAGTAACCTCAATTGCATTGCAGAATACAAACAAATGAGATGCATCCGTTATTTGCGATTGATTCCAAGCCAATGGTTTCAGTTCTTCACGCAATTCAGGGTTTTTAATCTCCAATACCTTAAAGGGCTGTAAGCCATAAGAAGAGGCAGTTAATTGAACTGCCTCTTTTATGTAATGGATATCGTGTTCTGATACCTTTTTTGAAGTATCATACTTCTTAGTGGCATAGCGCCAGATTAGGTTTTCTGTTAAGTACATTTTTCGTTTATGCTTGTTTAGTTAATTGTACGTCAAGCACTAGTTTTACTTTGTCAGAAACCACAATGCTACCAGCTTCTGTAACGGCACTCCATGTTAAATTAAAGTCTTTTCGGTTCACCTCACCTTGGATTTCAAAACCAGCTTTGGTTTGCCCATAAGGATCAACCGCAATACCGTTAAAATCAACATCTAAAGTGACTTTTTTGGTTACATCTCTAATGGTTAAATCACCAATGAGCTTACCATCTTTTTTAAAAGAAGTTGAGACAAATTTCATTTCTGGAAATTTGTCTGCATTAAAAAAATCGTCCGATTTCAAATGCGTGTCTCTATCCTTGTTTTTGGTATTTATCGAAGCAGTTTTTGCGCTAAAATCAATTAGTGCATTCTCAAAGTTTTCACCATCGGTTTTTGCGTTTGCCTCAAAATCCTGAAAATATCCCGTTACCGTTGAAATCATCATGTGCTTTACTTTAAAAGCTATTTCTGAATGTGCCTTGTCTATCGACCATTTTGTGTTTGTCTTCATTTTTCTCAGTTTAAATTATTAATCCTACTTATTTCAATTATTTTTTAAAGGCTCATGGGAACTTCCATTAAAAGTACACGTGCGTTTTCTGTTGCAACTACCTTAATAGCGTCCGTATTCCAAATACCCATACCATCTCTCTTTGAGAGTTTTTCACCATTTATTTCGGTTTCTCCGTCCAGAATAAAAGCATAGACACCATTGCCTTCCTTTTGAATTTTATACTGGTCAGTACTTCCTTTTGTGAACTTGCCTAGGTTGAACCAAGCATCTTGGTGAATCCATACGCCCTGATCGTTTTTATTTGGAGAAAGCACCTGATAAAATTTGTTTTCTCTTTCTATGTCTCTTATAGAAATTTGGTCGTACCGTGGTGTTACATTTTTCTCTTTTGGGAAAACCCAAATTTGAAGAAACTTCACCTCTTTGTCTTTGTTTTTGTTGTATTCGGAGTGGGTAATACCCGTGCCTGCGCTCATAACTTGTACATCCCCCTCTTTGATAACAGCCACATTGCCCATGCTGTCTTTGTGTTCCAAATCGCCTTCTAATGGAATAGAGATAATTTCCATGTTGTCGTGGGGGTGTGTGCCAAACCCCATTCCTGCTTGCACCTTATCGTCATTTAATACGCGGAGTACCCCAAAATTCATTCGTTCGGGATTGTAATAGTTGGCGAAGCTAAAGGTGTGCTGAGAGTTTAGCCAACCGTGGTTTGCGTTTCCTCTTGTTTCTGCTCGGTGAATTATTGTATTCATGATGTTTGTGTTTTTATTAGATAATCCCACCTCATCGGCAGGTAAATGATTAAATCCGACTTGTTGCCATAAAGTATCGTAGGTAGATTTTATGGGTTTGCTATGGCTGCCTCTGAGTACTTGTGGTGCAATAGCGCCAACAACGCCTGTCAGGAGAACTTTTTTAATGAAATTTTTGCGATTCATATCCCTTGCTATAAAACTATGAGGCAAAGGTGACCTAGATGTACACGCTACGGAAGATGAAAATAGGGTGGAAGCTTATGAAATTCCGATATACCGACTCTTTTATAAAATTGACTCGTTTTTCTTAAAGTTTGAGGGCGATAATTTTGTGTGTTTTTTGAAAAATGCACTAAAGTTCGCCGGCTCATTGAACCCGAGTTCATAACCAATTTCTTTATTGGACAAATCTGTAAAATAGATGAGGCGTTTGGCTTCGGTTATTATTCTTGCCTGGATATATTCTTTGGCCGTTTTTCCAATTTTTGCTTTAAAAGTCCGGTTTAAATGGTCGGGTGAAATAAAGAGTAAACTAGCGTAGTAGGCAGTTGAGTGCTCCTTTTTAAAATGAAGATCAACCAGATTTTTAAAAGACCTAATGAGGTTATCGCCAGAAGTATCTACATCCAATTCGATGGGGTTGATTGCACAAATATTATTGCACTCAATAAGCAAGAGTTTTAGATAGGAACCAATAGACAAGTGCCTCATGTTGAGCTCACTCGTAAACAATTGGTAAATGCTGTTTGCGAAATCTTCAATAATCCCAAACTGTTTTTCAGCTGGCTGTAGGGGAGGGCTTTGACCATAATTTTGAAAGAGGTTCAGGCTATTGATAAAGGATAAAGGAATAGAGTTTTCGACCAAAAACTGGTTGGAGAAAGTCATAACAAACCCCAAAGACTTTTCTTTTTCTATCACTTGGTGAACTTGACCTGGAGCAACGAAAAAAATTTGATTTTTGGATAACTCGTAGGTATTGAAATCAATTTTGTGCTGGCCAGTTGCCTTATTTATGATGAGAACCGTGTAGTAATTGTGCCGGTGTGGCTCATCAACTACACCTTGGCGTTTGGTATAAATATCCTCCATTTTAGAGATTCCAAAACTCGCGCTTTCCTTTTGGGCATTGACAGTTTGATATGTTTTAACTACGCTCATTTTTAATCTTCTATCCTTTTTTTAATGGTTTTTCCGAAAACTGTCTTTTTTCTTAAGACTACTAGGGCTTTTCCCCTGTAAAGCATTACAAATTATCCTTTATAAGAATTAAAGTGCTTTTAATATGTTTCCTATTTTCAGTATCTACGTGCACCTCCCTAGCAAATGACTCCTATTTTGAAATTGCACCATCAACCTGATGGATTATGTTTTTTGCATTCTTGAACTTACCCAAATACTACCTTGACGATAAGCATGACATATTTCATGAGCAGGAGCCAGTTCCCAAGTTTTCCCTAACTCATTCTTTCCTTTGCTATTAATAAACCAATGTTCTGTGAAGCTACTTATTCGGGCAAATCCGTTGCTATAATTTGTTTCTGGTAAATTCTCGGCTATGTCAAACACTTCATTTCCTAAAGTGTCAATACATATCCATTTATATCCCTTTTTAATTACTTCTTTAGAAACAAAAGATAGGCATTCGGAAAAGTCATTAACTCTTAAATAGATGGGTTCAATCTTGATTTGTCCTGTCTTATCAATGAATCTATATTTTCCATTTTCTCCAATAAATTTATAAAATTCATTCCCTTGTCCAACAGCAAGGAAAGTTGAAATATAGATTTTTATCTCAAATTACGACCTAAAAAGTGTAAACTATGTCCCTTTACCGTACCTGGAAAAAACAGCACTATGACCCTTACAACCAAAGAGTTTATAAGACGTTTTTCACTTCATATATTACCCAAAGGGTTTACCCGAATACGGCATTATGGAATACTGAGCAGCAGTTGGAAAAAGGAGAAGTTGCCGCACATGCAAGAACTGCTAAACAGGAACAAAACTGTGACAAAAGCCAAAGAAACAAAACAAGAAAAGGAGTTGTTTGTTACCCATTTAAAACGTTGTCCATATTGCAAAAAAGGAAGATTAGAGCCAGTACTATCTTTTGGCAAAAGAGGGCCACCAAGCAAATACACACTGTTGTTTGATAAACAATTACAAAACATAAAAACCAAATGCTGATACACAACACAAATAGAGTGAACGGAACAGCTATGCCTCAAAAGTTAGAAAATGGA
>JAGQYO010000028.1 GCA_020435995.1 Flavobacteriales bacterium
GCAATACAAAAGTGATGTAGGGATTTAAAATAAAACATGAGCAATGGAGTCGCCGTTGAAGTTTAGGCCACATTTCAAAGCTTGCGTTAGGTCGAATTCAATATGACTACCATGAAAGAGATTGAGTTTATTCTCTACGTAGGCGATCAAGAAAAAAGTAAAAATTTCTACCAACACGTTCTGGGAATTACTCCTCATTTGCATGTGCCCGGAATGACGGAATTTGAATTGGCAGTAGGTGTAAAACTAGGCTTAATGCCAGAAAATGGAATTGCCAGAATCCTGTCTGACCACGTTCCGCATCCAAGGCTAGGCAACGGAATTCCAAGATGTGAGTTGTATCTAAAGGTTGAAAACGCTGAGACTTATTTGGAAAGAGGATTTCGCGCTGGAGCTAAAAAAATCAGTGCACTACAAAGCCGAGATTGGGGAGATCAAGTGGGTTATATAGCAGATTTGGACGGACACATTATCGCATTTGCTGAAAGCGAAAGACCAACAGATGAAATAGAGAGCAAAGAATAATAAGCCCAACGCCAGCGATGTAATCCGCTTTAGGCTCTTTATAAGTTGTTATAAACCAGCAACGTCAAGTTGGTCAATCGCTATAGAGCAGAATTAAGAACCTACGAATCACAAAGGAGCTAGTTGGAAGTTGTTGTAAAATCCTCTATCTAAAAATCACTATCACATCATAAATTTGACAAAAAACGACATCGAAAACTTTATATTAATTCATGATTTAGCCTTCCTTAGTTTAGATTTGCCAATGTCCTTTATTAAGGAAATTAGGGCGTCTAGCTTCAATAAATTAAACAAACACTAAGACAGGAATAACTAATGCATTTACCATTACTACAAGATGTACTCATTCTTTTAGGTTTTTCTGTCGTTATTGTTTTTGTACTTCAACGACTCAAACTTCCTTCGATCATCGGCTTTTTGCTTACCGGCGTCATTATAGGCCCCTATGGACTAAGCCTTATCAAGGCAGTAGAAGAAGTTGAGATTTTATCTGAAATCGGGGTTATCCTTCTGCTATTTGTGATTGGGATGGAATTGTCGATCAAACAGCTCATCTCCATCAAAAAAACCGTATTTATCGGTGGTTTTTTGCAAGTAGGCTTAACTGTGGGAGTTGCAGGCCTCGTTTATTACTTCCTAGATCATTCGTGGAATGAGTCAGTATTTGTTGGTTTCCTTTTCTCCCTTTCGAGTACGGCCATTGTTTTGAAAACCCTTCAAGACCGACAGGAGATTTCTTCGCCCCATGCAAGAAATGCCTTGGCTATTCTAATTTTTCAAGACATCATAGTAGTACCTATGATGCTCATTACCCCAATGATAGCGGGCGAATCCGCGAATCTGGGAATGAATATTCTTTCTCTGCTGATTAAGTCTGCCATTGTAGTGGTCATCACTTATGTCAGCGCACGCTATATTGTGCCACGGCTCATGCATGCGGTTGCCAAAACCAACAGCAAGGAACTTTTTTTACTGGTGACTATTACGCTGTGTTTTGCTATCGCATTTCTTACATCAGAAGCAGGCTTGTCATTGGCTTTGGGCGCATTTATAGCTGGCTTAATTGTTTCCGAATCGGAGTATAGTCACCAAGCCACAAGCATCATTCTCCCCTTTCGCGAGCTTTTCACCAGTTTTTTCTTTGTTTCCGTTGGGATGTTGCTGGATTTAAGTTTTTTTCTCAGCAATATTCCCGTAATCCTACTCTTGGTATTGGTAGTATTTGTTGTAAAATCGAGCATCGCAGCCGCCTCTGTAGCAATTCTTAAATACCCTACCCGAACTATTTTATTGACTGGATTATCACTTTTTCAAGTTGGGGAATTTGCTTTTATTCTCTCTAAGGTAGGTATAGAGTATGATTTATTGACGCCAGAAACCAACCAATATTTTTTATCCGTTTCAATAGTATCCATGATTCTCACGCCTTTTGTTATCATTTTTTCGGAGGATATTGTCGGGCGATTTATAGGTATTTCTAAAAAATTGGGGCTTGAAAAAGTCTTGATTTCAAACAATGGTCATGAGGAAATTACGGAACTTAAGTTAGAGAACCATTTGGTAATAATAGGATATGGTGTAAACGGCAGTAACCTCGCAAAAGCGGCAGCGTCAAGCAATATTCCCTATATAGTAATTGAGATGAATGCTGCCACCGTTAAGCGCCAAAAAGAAAAGGGAGTACCCATTATTTTTGGCGATGCCACACAAGACCATATCCTTGAAACGGCACACCTTTCTTCCGCCAGAGCTGCTGTAATCGCAATTTCTGAAAACTATGCGACCAAAAGCATTATTAAGAACATTCGCACACATTCCGATTCACTTTATTTGGTGGTGCGAACAAGATACGTGAAAGAAACCTCAGAGCTGTTGGCATTGGGTGCTGATGAAGTAATTCCAGAAGAGTTTGAAACTTCTGTTCAAATTTTTACCCACGTACTTCAAAACTTTCTTGTACCCGAAGACGATATTGACCGCCTGATAGAAAAAGTTAGGGCCGACAACTATCAGCTGTTTCAAGGTGAACTAAAACTCCCCAAAACTTACCGCCCCAGCAACATAACAGACTTCAACGTCACCTGCTTACGTATGACGGCTGACAGCAATAAATTTATCGGAAAGCCCTTAAAAGACTTAGATTTAAGAACAAAATACGGGATTAACGTATTGGTAATCAAGAGAAAAGATAAAGTGCTGGAAAGCATTGAAGCAAACGAAATTTTAAAACAAGGCGACGTGATCTACGTTCAGGGCAACCAAAGTAAAATAGAGCAGTTCCGTAAAATGATAAAATAAGAAACCGATTCAAATACCACTTTCGAATAACAAATCAGCTACTTACCGCTTGGTAATGGTTTAAAAAGCTAGTCTCAATTTTAGGGGCTTAAACTTGTGTATCTCCATAAACCGACTTTCTGTATTCAACTCCCCATTTGGCCAATTCATTGATGACTGGAGAGAGTGTTTCGCCATATTCAGTGAGCGAATATTCAACTGTAATTGGTTTTGTATTCATTACGGTTCGGCTTACCAAACGATTCATCTCTAAATCCTGAAGTTCTTTGGAAAGCATCTTGGTCCCTATTCCATTCACTTCTCGCAACAAATCCATAAAACCTAATTTGTTACCTTCGATGAGCGTACCAAGAATGTGAAATTTCCACTTACCAGATAATATGCTCATGGTATCACTTATGGCTTGCATTCTAACTTGACAAACGGCGGTATCGTTAACTACGGCTTTCTTTTTCATTACTTTTTAAAGATGATAAAATTACGCAACTCTATTTTCCCTTAGGCAGTTTCCTCTAGGAAACCACTTCCCAAAAGGAAATCCATGTCAAATGTACATTTATATAGGAGTACCTTTGGTCGAGAAATAAAAACTTAAACAAACACAATGAAAAATTCCGCAAAAACAACTGTAGAAAAAATGTTTTCCGCATTCACTAGCGGGGACGTTGATGCATTTGTTGCAACTGTTTCCAACGATACTCTCTGGATTTATCATGGCACACAAATCATCCCTGCAGGAATATTTGAAAAAAAAGAAGGCGTTCGTGCCTTTTTCAGTAACATCATAGAAAAAACTGAAATACTCAGCTTTGAGCCACAACAATATATTGTTGAAGGAAACATGGTGGTTGTGCTCGGGCAAGAACATCAAAGGGTGAAGAGATCAGGTAGAGAACTAAAACAAAAATGGGTTCAGATCTACACAGTGGAAAACGAATTAATTACAAGAATGGAGGAATTTGCAACCTCCGAAAGCATAAACTAAATTTCTACACAATGATTAAAATAAATCTAATAATGCTATTAATTTCTTTGTCGAGCATCGCTGCTTGTCAAGGACAATCAAAAACAAAAAACATGAAAAAGGAAACAACACAAAACAATCCGCTGCTTTGCGATATTGAAACAGGAATGTGCGAAACGCCAGGTGAAGAAGGTACAGATGCTAAAGCTGAACGTGTTCAGGCAAGTAATAAGCAGGTGAAGCTCGTTTATTTTACCGATCCTATTTGTTCATCTTGTTGGGGCATTGAGCCGCAATTGCGAAAACTCAAACTGGAATACGGGCAATTTATTGATATTGAATACAGAATGGGAGGCTTACTTCCCGATTGGAATTACAACAGTGGTGGAATTAGTAAACCGTCAGATGTTGCCCACCATTGGGATGAAGTAAGTGTGTATTACGATATGCCCATAGATGGAGATTTATGGTTGGAAGATCCCATGAGTTCATCTTATCCACCTTCTATCGCTTTTAAAGCGGCCCAATTGCAAAGTGACGAAAAAGCCACCTTGTTTATGAGGGAAATGCGGGAAATGATGTTTTTGAAGAAGAAAAACCTCGCGAAATGGGAGAACATGGCCATTGCTGCCAAAAATGTTGGCCTCAATGTAGAGCAATTAAAATCAGACTATGAGGGAAAGGCAAAAACATTATTTGAAGAGGATTTGAACATTGCTAGAAAATCAGGCGTAAGAGGTTTTCCAACTATTTTCTTTGTAGATGGTGATGGTAGGCAAGAAATGGTATATGGCTCTAAGCCTTATGCACTTTACGAAGCCGCTATCTTAAAACTAAACCCATCGATTACCAAAAGTGAATACAGTAAAAAATGGGAAAACTTATTTTCTCAATACCACTCGCTTACAGCTAAAGAGTTTTCAGTTCTTTCTGGAATGCCCAGTGCTGAAAGTGAGGAAGAGTTGAACAAACTGTCGGATAGTGGGAAGCTAGAAAAATTAAGCACCAAAAACGGCTCCATGTGGATCATTAAATAATGCTAAACCCCGCATAGAAATAGGGCTTTTCAGGCCTCAGACTCAATAACTTTATTAAATTTACGATAAACGAAAATCATAAAATAATAAACATGAAAAATTTAATTGGAATAGACAAAAAAAAGGCAGAAAAGCTTAGTCATATTTTAAATCAACTACTAGCGGATTATGAAATATTTTATCAAAACCTAAGAGGATTTCATTGGAACATTAAAGGAAAAGAATTCTTTGAATTACACCTAAAATTTGAAGAATTGTACGACGATGCCTTCATCAAAATCGATGAAATTGCCGAAAGAATATTAACCCTCGAAGGTGAGCCACTGCACACCTACACTGACTACTTAAAGGTTTCAAATATTAAAGAAGCTAAAAACGTAACAAACGGTGTTGAAGGAGTGAAAATAATCGTCAAAAACTTCTCGGTAATCATTACCACCGAACGAGAAATTTTGGCTCTAGCAGAGGAGGCAAATGACGAAGGAACTGTTAGCTTAATGAGCGATTATATTTCTCAAACTGAAAAAACGCTTTGGATGCTTAACTCCTACTTACATTAAAAGACTACTGGGCTACAAAAACAACTTTGTTTTATAAATGAAATTGGAACAGCCACTATTCTGGTGCTAGAAACTCAACGGGAATGATTAAAAGTATCTTCAATTCAGGCATCTCTGCTCTTCAAATCGATGTGGCACTCTTAATACTCCGGCTTTCTGCTGGAGTATTTATGTTAACCCATGGGGTTGGAAAATTCGCCACTTTGTTTGATGGCGAGCCAATACAGTTTCCCGACCCGATCGGAGTTGGTGCAACAGCATCTTTGGCCCTTGCGGTTTTTTCCGAAGTGCTGTGTTCTATTTTGTTAATAATCGGCTTAGCTACGCGGTTTGCAGCTATCCCGTTACTTATCACCATGTTGGTAGCAGCTCTTATAGTTCATCAGAATGACGGATTTGGCAGACAAGAATTACCCCTACTCTATGCGGCGGTTTACGCTACCATAGCATTAGTTGGCGCAGGTAAATTTTCAATTGATTATTGGATATCAAACAAATAAAATCTTAGGAAAAATGGGCAAATACACTACATTATCGGAAGCGATCAACGACCTTACAAAACTAGGTTACACCTTCAACTTTAATATAAAAGGTGAATGTATTGAGTGTGGAGAAATCAACACTCAACTCCAGCCTGAAGATTTTGAAATTGACCAAGTAATTCGCTTTCAAGAAATGTCGGATGTGGATAATGAAAGCATCTTGTACGCCATTTCAGCAAAAAAAAGTGATTTAAAAGGCCTGCTAGTAAATGCTTACGGAATTTATGCCGACAGCGCCTCGGCAAAACTGATTGCAAAATTAAACAAGCGTTAGGCGCAATATCTTATGTCTAATATCCACCTCATAATAGAAGAACGATCGGCAAGCATTGGGAAATTCATGGTAGGGCGCCTTCTACCATTCAGGCAAAAACGAATGGTGGGGCCTTTTATCTACATCGACCACATGGGGCCAGTAAAACTCAATGAACGAGAAAATTTTGACGTACTACCCCACCCACACATTGGACTTGCTACCCTTACTTTCTTGTTTGAGGGAAGTATTATGCACCGAGATACACTGGGCAACGAGGTGGAAATAACACCCGGTGCTGTAAATTTAATGACTGCCGGAAAGGGAATTGTTCATTCTGAACGAACTCCTGAATATTTAAGAAACTCCAACCTCAAAATGCACGGCTTACAAATTTGGCTAGCTCTACCTCAAAAGCTAGAACAAATGGAACCCGAATTTTTTCACGTTGGAAAAGAAGAAATTCCCAACTGGCAATCCGATGGCCTTCAGATAAAACTCATAGCAGGCGAAGCTTTTGGACGAAAGTCTCCCGTTCCTGTTCACAGCAAACTTTTTATGATAGAAATAAAAAGCACAGGCAAGCAAATGGTAAATATTGGTGGCGAATTATATGGCGAAGCAGGTTTGTATATACTCGAAGGGAGCATTGAGCATGATGGCAATACTTTTGAACCTAAACAACTGTTGGTAGCAAAAGACAGCAGGCTTTGTGAATTTACGATTGGAGCGAACAGCACAGTTTACATATTTGGTGGTGAGCCTTTTCCAGAAAAACGGTTTATTGACTGGAATTTTGTTTCCTCAGACAAGGAATTAATTGCGAAAGCCAAAGAGAAATGGATGGCGCAAGAGTTCCCTAAAATAAAAGGTGACTCGGCAGAATATATTCCCTATCCTACACCCAAAAAAAATTAAATATCATGGCAAAAGTATCTTCTAGCATAAAAAATGAACTCTATAAAGTTGACATCAAATCACCTTCAGGAAATGTTCTCATAGCAGATGAGCCATTGGATATGGGCGGTAAAGATTTAGGTTTTTCACCTAAAGAATTGTTGGTGGCCGCGCTTGCAGCTTGCACAAGTGCTACACTTCGCATGTATGCTGACCGCAAGGGTTGGGATTTGCAAGAGGTAAAACTCGAAATTGATTTGGATCGAGATTTAAAAGAAAATAAAACCACCATAAACACCAAACTAATGGTTTCGGGCGACCTTGATGAAGCACAAAAGGCCAGGTTGCTCACCATTGCCAAAAGTTGTCCCGTACACAGAATGTTGACCAATCCAATTGAAATTAATACGAATTTAGAAGTTGGTTTATGAGGTGAACGTAGCCAAATGGCAACGCACATAACTACTCATAATCTCCACAAATACTTTTACCCAAATTGGGTCAAATCTTGGGGTTATACCAGCAATACATCTGCTTTTTTCCGAAGGTTGTACGACGAAGCCATTACTTCAGCATAGGCCCCAGCCGAGCGTATGGCGATAATGTCGCCCCGTTCGGTGGTTGGTAAATCTACTGCTTTTCCAAAACTGTCTGACGACTCGCAAATCGGCCCCACTACGTCATATTTTTCCGAATTGGGCTCCGCCCATTTCGACCAATTTTCGATTTTATGGTAGGCTTGGTATAAAGCAGGTCTAATCAATTCGGTCATTCCAGCATCCAATATGGCAAAATTGGTTTTAACCCCTTTTTTTATGTAAAGAACCCTACTCATTAAAGTTCCCATATTGCCCACAATAGATCTCCCCAATTCGAAGTGCAAACTTTGATTTGGCCTTAAGGTCAGGAATGAACGAAATACTTGAAAGTAAGCTTGATAATCAGGAATCTCCAAATCTGGCTGATGGTAATCTATACCTAAGCCTCCCCCAACGTTGATATGTTCGAGAATGATTTGATGATTGAAAAACCACTCTTGTATTTCATTCACACGGTTGCACAAATTTTTGAAAGGGGTGAGTTCCGTTATTTGCGACCCAATATGAAAGTGAAGTCCTTTTAATTCGAGGTTTTTGGCCCTTTTCAGCACTCCCAACACCTTGTCCAGTTCCCAAATGTTAATTCCAAATTTATTCTCCTCCAACCCAGTGGTAATATACGAATGAGTATATGCATTTACATTAGGGTTTAGCCGCAGTGCAATTCTTGCTTTTTTGTTTTTTTTATGAGCCAACCCGTCAATCACCTCCAATTCGGCAATGCTTTCGCAATTAAAACAAAAAATATCTAGGTCCAGCGCTTTGTTGATTTCCGCATCAGATTTGCCGACACCGGCAAAAACAACGTCTTTTGCGGCAAATCCACAATCGATAGCCCGCTGGACCTCGTTGCCACTTACACAATCGGCACCTAATCCATAAGATTGGATAATGCCCATTATTTCCTTATTTGTGTTGGCCTTTACCGCATAATGCACGTGGTAGCCAAGTGGTTGGAATGCCGATACCAAAGCATCTAGATTTCTTCTGAGCTTTTGTGTATCGTACACATATAGCGGGGTTTCGAGATTTTTTACTTTTTCAAGAACGGCAATCTTCATTTCTTTTATAGCTTAAAAACCCCTTTGTTCAATGCAATAAGGGCGGCTTTTTTATCTCCACTTCGCACCAAGAGTGAAATGTTGTTGTTACTTCCACCGTAGGAAATCATACGAATTGGAATTTCTTTTAACGCTTCGAAAATGATGGCCGCATAGCCATGTCCATCTTGTAAAAAATCCCCAACTACACACACGATGCTTAAATCTCTATCTACTTCTACTTGTCCGAAACCTTCTAGTTCCTTCAAGGTTTCTTCCAAATGTGTTTCGTCATCTATGGTCACCGAAACGGCCACTTCGGAAGTGGTTATCATATCAATGGGTGTTTTAAATCTTTCAAAAACCTCAAAAACACTTCTCAAAAAGCCATAAGCCATTAACATTCTACCCGATCTTATTTTAATGGCAGTAATGCCATCTTTGGCGGCTACAGCCTTAAATCCATGAGACTGGGTTGAATCGCTAATCAGGGTACCATAAGCTTCTGGTTTCATGGTGTTTTTTAGCCAAACTGGAATACCCTTTTCTTCGGCTGGTCGAATACTCGATGGATGTAATATTTTGGCCCCAAAATAGGCCAATTCTGCAGCTTCCTTAAAGGTGAGTTCCTTTATAGGTTTTGTATTGGGGACATATCGAGGATCATTGTTATGCATTCCGTCGATGTCGGTCCATATCTGAATGTTACTCGCCTTGATGGCGGCGCCTATGAGGGAGGCCGTATAATCGCTCCCACCCCTTTTGAGGTTGTCGATTTCCCCATAAGCATTTCTACAAATGTAGCCTTGGGTAATAAATATTTCTTTGTTTGGGTATTTTGCTAATTCAAAATCTAAATTCTCAGCTATATACTTAGCATCGGGCTCCGCCGAATTGTCAATCCGCATAAAATCGAGTGCACTAAGCAGTACTGGTTTTTCACCTAAACTTCTCAAATAATGGTAGAAAATGTTGGTTGATATCATCTCACCCTGAGCCAAAATTGACCTCTCCATAAAAAGGTTTATCAACTTTTTGGTATAAGCCCTTATTCCGTTGAGGTGCGCCGACACTGTTTCATGAGCAGCTTCTTTTTCTAACTCCGATTCAATCAGCGTATCTATAAATTGATTGTGCTTGCTTTCAAGCTGGTCGATGAGTTTATTAGCCTCTTCGCTATCCTTGACATAAAGCGCCTTACATATTTTTTCTAAGGTATTCGTATCGCCCGAAAAGGCTGATAAAACCACAATCTTAGGGGTTTTGCTTTTGATGATTCGAGCAATGTTACTCATGCCTTCGGGAGAGCCTACGGAGGTTCCTCCAAACTTTATTACTTCCATGTGTATTTCTAAAAGGGGCACAAATGTACATCAAGCCTTTGCTTTGATTGATTCTATTTTTCCTTCTATTCATTTAAACAAACCGCTGTATAACTAACATTTGATAACAACCAAGAAGCTTTCAATTTCGATTATTTTTGGCCGCCTCAAACTAGGTATGGGAACCCTCTTTTTAAAGGAAATAAATAGCTTCATTCACTCGCTCACGGGTTATATCGTGGTCATCATCTTTTTGGCTGCTATAAGCTTGTTTTTGTGGGTTTTTCCGGGCACCTACAATATTCTTGAAGCGGGCTACGCCAACATTGATCCCCTTTTCGTTCTGGCGCCTTGGGTATTTATGTTTTTGGCTCCAGCTATCACCATGAAAATGTTTGCTGAGGAAACCCGAACGGGAACCATAGAAATGCTTTTGACCAAACCAGTAAGTGAATGGCAAATTATATTGTCGAAATACCTTGCTGGAGTAAGCCTTTTGCTAATGAGTTTGATTCCTACCCTGTTCTATTTCTACACGGTTTCTAATTTAGGCGCACCACCTAGCAATATCGACACAGGAGCCATGTGGGGGTCATATATAGGGCTTCTCTTTTTGGGTTCTGGATTTATTGCTATTGGCGTTTTTGCTTCTAGTCTAAGCTCCAACCAAATCATTGCCTTTATTCTAGCGGTATTTATATCGTTTATTGCCTATGTAGGTTTTGAATCGCTTAGCAGCCTCGAAATTTTTGGTTTGGCTGATCATTTTATCCTTTCCCTGGGAATCAACGAGCATTACATAAGCCTTAGCCGTGGAGTTATCGATACACGTGATGTACTGTATTTTTTAGGATTGATATTTCTTTTTTTATTGCTAACTAAAACAAAGCTCGAGAGCAGAAAGTGGTAATGAAATTAAAAACAAGGAAATCGGTTTCGTTTATGTCGCTCGTTTATGGCTTGGGACTGATTGCTGCGCTCAATTATGTGGGTTCATTTGTTTTCGACCGGCTCGATTTAACCCAAGACAAACGCTACTCACTTTCAGACATCTCTATTCAAGAAGCCAAAAAATTAGAAGATGTCATTTTTGTTCGTGTTTATCTCGATGGAGACCTCTCGGCAGATTATAACCGACTCAAAACATCTACAAAAGAACTGCTAGACGAATACCGAAGCTGGGGAGGTGATAACATCCAATATGAATTTATCGACCCTTCGGCCAACCCAGATATCAAAGCACGTGAAAAGGTCTACGAAAAACTCGTGAAGGAAGGACTTCAGCCTTCTACGATTGCAAAAAGATCAATGGAGGAAACCTCTGAAAAGGTTATATTTCCTGGGTCCATTGTGACGTATAGAGACAAATCGCTTCCGTGGCAATTATTAAAAACACAAATGGGTGTGCCTGAGCCATTAATGATCAATAACAGCATTCAGCAGCTGGAATACCAGTTCATCAGCGTGGTAAAAAGCCTCCAATCCACCACCTTGAAAAAAATTGCATTTATCGATGGTCACGGAGAATTGCCCAAGTTTGAAGTAGCCGATATGACCCGCTCTTTAGAGGAGTTTTACTCCGTAGAACGAATTGCTATTAATGAACAAATAAACGCCTTAAAATTAGTTGATGCCATCATCATAGCTGGCCCAGATTCTGCTTTCACTGAGAAGGACAAATTCATTATAGATCAATTTGTTATGCGAGGCGGAAAAGTACTTTGGCTCGTAGAGAATGTGAGCGTAACCATGGATAGTTTAAAAAACACAACCACCACCATGGCCATACCCCGTGATTTGAATTTGGATGACCAATTATTTAGATATGGAGTTCGAGTAAATCGCAATCTCATTATGGATTTACAAGCTCGACCGATACCTATTGTAACCTCACAAATTGGAAACACCCCCCGTCAGGAAATGCTTCCTTGGTTTTATTTTCCATTGGTAGTTTCACAAAAGGGCCATCCCATAGTTAAAAACCTTGATGCCATCATGACTGAATTCGCTTCTACTATTGATTTTGTAGGAAAAGATACGGCTATTAAGAAACACATTCTACTTACCTCTTCTGATTATACCAAACTGGCCACTACCCCAGCTCGGGTTAGTTTCAATATTCTTCGAGAGCCCCCCGACAAAAGACAATACAACGTAGGCCCCGAAAACATTGCAGTGTTGGTAGAAGGTACCTTTACTTCCAATTTCAAAAACAGAATTACCAGCAAAATAGCCGATAACAAAAACATTGCTTTTAAAGAAACAAGTGTGCCTACTCGTCAAATTGTGATTTCTGATGCCGATATCATTCGAAACCAAATCAATCCTAAAACAGATGAGTTCTATACGCTTGGTTATGATCGATTTACGAGAAGAATTTACGCAAACAAGGAGTTTATTCTCAATTGCATAAACTACTTAATGGATGATTCAGGGATGCTTGAAATAAGAGCGAAAGAGTACAAAATGCGTTTGCTTGATAGACCGCGTATTGAAAAAGAAAAGACCAAGTGGCAAATAGCCAATACCACCTATCCTATCGGAATTGTGATAGTTCTCGGAATTATTGCATTTATCATTCGAAGAAAAAAATACGGAGCATAATATGAGATTAAAACATTGGCTTTATACTTTGCTTGGTGTAGCTGTGGCAGCTATCGCCATCTATTTTGCTATGAACAACCAATCGAGCACCATTAAAACCCAGCTTCGCGACTTTGCGGTTGAAGATACCGCTTCAGTTACCAAGATATTCTTGGCAGATAAGGCAGACAACACTATTTTACTGGAGCGACAAGATGATGGAACATGGAAGGTTAATGACACCTACCTCGTGCGACCCGATGTAATTAACAACCTTTTGGGAACCATAAACACCATCACACTAAGAGCACCAGTTTCTAAAGCCATGTTTGAAAGTGTTGTGAGAAGGCTAGCCGGAAATTCTACCAAAGTAGAGATTTATCAAAATAATGAAGGTACACCTAGCAAGGTATATTTCGTTGGGAGCTCAAATCAAGATCATACTGGCACTTTTATGCTCATGGAAAATTCGAGCATACCGTTTGTGATGCATGTAGAAGGTCACTATGGCTTTTTGGGAAGTCGATATAGCACTCACTTAAATGACTGGCGCAGTAATACTTTGTGGTCTTTTCCGGGAGAAAAACTAAAAACCATCGCTTCCATAAAAGTTGACAAAAAGAGAGTCCCAAACATGTCTTTCGAAATTAAAGCTAACGAAACCAACGGCTTTGATCTATATGATTATCAAGGCAAAAAAGTCCAAGGTGCATCTGCTGATAAAATTATTTTCTATGTAAAGCAATATGAGTCTGTTAGCTACGAAGGTTTCGAAGAAACTAAAAACGAAAGTTTCAAAGACTCTATAATTTCCAATATTCCAGTCAAGGAAGTATTTACCGTAACCACTAAAGATGGTAAGGTAATTTCTATCGAAACTTACGACAAACCCATCCAAGATGGAAAGGATTATGAAGACAACGATATTCTGTACGATATGGACAGGATGTACGGCTTAATTAACAAGGAGCATTTTGTAATTATTCAATACTTCGTGTTTGATCCTCTAAACGTGGATATTACGTTTTTTAAGCCTTAATTTTTTTGTTGAAAAAATAAAAAGCATAGGGGCCTTATGTCTTTGACCCTCTTGAGCAATCCAATACTTTTGTTTCCCTTACAAAACAGGATATTATCATGAAGTTTATCGTTTCTAGCTCGCACTTACTAAAAGAACTTAATTCCATAGCTGGAGTTTTGAATTCAAGCAATACCCTCCCCATCCTCGACAATTTCCTTTTTGACATCAAGAAGGGTTCACTGGTGGTTTCTGCCTCAGATTTAGAAAGCGTGATGACTACCCAAATAAAGCTTGACAAATCAGATAAGGATGGAAAGGTGGCCATTCCTGCCAAACTTCTTTTGGATACATTAAAAACGTTTGCGGAGCAACCACTTACTTTTACAATTGATACAACTACTCATGGCATAGAGTTGTCTAGTGACAACGGTAAATATAGACTGGCCGGCCAAAACGCCGAAGATTTTCCTAAAACACCAGAAATTGATTCTCCTGCTTCCATTACAATGGATGCAGATGTGCTTTATACTGCTATGAACAAAACCATTTTCGCAAGTGGAAATGATGAACTTCGACCAGTAATGTCAGGTGTATTCTTTGAATTAAATAAAGACAACGTGACTTTTGTAGCTACTGATGCACACAAACTTGTGCGTTACAAAAGGCTAGATACCAAGGCAACAAAAGGAGCTGCATTTATCCTTCCCAAAAAGCCTGCTAATTTGCTCAAAGGACAATTGCAAAGTGTTGATGGCGATGTTAAAGTAGAATATACAGATACGAATGCTCACTTTACCTTTTCTAATGTGTCACTCATTTGTAGATTAATTGACGGTAAGTACCCTAACTATGAGGCGGTTATTCCAAAGGAAAACCCAAATAGAGTGACTGTAGAGCGAATTGCTTTTTTAACTTCGATCAAAAGGGTTTCCATCTTCTCTAATAAAACAACTCACCAAGTTCGGTTAAACATTAAAGGAAATGAGCTTACCATTTCAGCTGAGGACCTCGATTTTTCAAACGAAGCCAACGAGCGCTTAACCTGTGATCATCAAGGCGAAGATATCGAGATCGGATTCAACAGTAGATTTTTGGTTGAAATGCTGTCGAATATTGAGTCTGACATGGTAAACTTAGAAATGTCGGCACCTAACCGTGCAGGCATACTATCACCGGCGGATGGAGATGACGAAAACGAAAAGCTGCTGATGCTGGTTATGCCAGTCATGTTGAACAACTAGAGTTCAATTACTCCTTCAAAGACTTTTTTGGCTGGGCCTTTCAACCAGACCTGGGTAAACTTTGAGTCGCTTAGTTGCTCATAACTGACTTCGAGTTCAGCTCCTAGGGTTTTTACTTTTGACATTTGATTACCTGTACTCTTGGCCAGGTGGGCCGCAAGAATGGCTACTGCGGTAACTCCTGTTCCACAAGCCAAAGTTTCATCCTCTACTCCTCTTTCAAATGTCCTCATGGCTATATGGTCCTTTTCGAAGGAAATGAAATTTACGTTGGTTCCACCTCTCGGCCCGAAAATATCACCATTCCTTATCGCTGCGCCAGTTGTTCTTACATCAAGCTGTTCAAGCTCCGTTATGCTATTCATTATTCGGATATAATGCGGGCTTCCCGTTTCAATAAAAAAATCTTTTCCGATTCGCGTTATCCCGCTCACATCAATCATTTTTAATTCTACCCAGTCTTTCCTTATTAAGGCTTCGTGGGTGCCATCAATGGCCAAAAACCGGCACGCATTCACAATGAGTCCAATATCTCGAGCAAATGCAACAATACACCTTCCGCCATTTCCGCACATGGTAGACTCTCGCCCATCAGAATTGTAGTACACCATCTTAAAATCATACTTCGAATCGGTTTCAAGTAAAATTAGCCCGTCGGCGCCTATACCAAAATGACGATTACATATCTTTTGGATTTCATTTTTGCTCCCTATAACAGGAAAATCACCCTTTCTGTTGTCTATTAAGACAAAATCATTCCCAGCACCTTGGTATTTTACAAACTTCATGTAGCCAACTGTATGGCCCAAAAGTACGTTTTTATAAGTAGTTGATTGACAATGAATAGATAGTCAATACGGGTATTAATTAAATTTATTTAACTGGATTTCAGAGTGTTAACAATCATTAACCAGCAATAAAAAATGGAACTTATCTAATTTTGTTTGAAATTAATCAGATAAAAGAAGATAGACTTATGAAGAAGATTGGAATTATAGTATTTAGTGCCTTTGTTGGTGGGTTATTTTCACTTGCAGCATTTCAGCTTATATCGCCAGATTCACAACCAAGCGAAACAGTCGTTATAAAAACAGCTTCGAACAACAACCAACTTGTTGGGTCGGCTTATATGAGTACCATGCCCAACTTTGTATCCGCTGCTGAAGTCTCATTAAACGCTGTGGTTCACGTACGCACAAAATACCAAGGACAAGAGTATTACAGTGGCTCTCTTATAGATTTACTCAACGGGCGCACACAGTACTACCAGCCAGAGGGAACAGGCTCTGGAGTAATTATTTCGCCTGATGGATATATTGTAACCAACAACCATGTGGTTGCTAATGCTCAAGAAGTAAAAATAACGCTTTATGATAAAAAAGAGTTTGTAGCCAAGGTGATTGGAAAGGATCCTTCGAGTGATCTCGCCTTATTAAAAATTGAATCAGAAAACCTGCCCTTCTTGAATTATGGCAACTCCGACAACATAAAAGTTGGAGAATGGGTATTGGCTGTAGGAAATCCGTTTAACCTGAATTCAACTGTAACAGCGGGAATTATTAGTGCTAAAGGGAGAAACATTAATATTCTATCTGGCGATCCACAAAATGGGATTTCGCCAGTAGAATCTTTTATACAAACGGATGCAGCAGTTAATCCAGGTAACAGTGGTGGTGCTTTGGTGAATACCAATGGAGAACTCATCGGAATTAATGCCGCCATTAAATCCAATACGGGCTCATTTGCGGGATATTCTTTTGCCATTCCAAGCAATATCGCAAAGAAAGTGGTAGCCGATTTAATAGAATTTGGAACAGTTCAAAGGGCATTTCTCGGTGTGCGCATACAAAATTTAACACCTGAACTGGCTAAAGAGAAGAACATTTCAGTGCTTGACGGCGTATACATTGCTGGTTTGGCCGAAAACGGCTCTGCGGTGAAGGAGGGACTACAAAAGGGAGATGTAATTATTCAAATCTCGGATAAGGTAATTAATAATGTACCCGAGTTGCAAGAGCAAGTAAGTAGTTACCGACCTGGTGACAAAGTTGAAGTAACTGTATTGCGAGAAGGAAGTAAACATTCTTACACCCTAACCCTTCGAAATAAATATGGAAACACCGAAATAGTTGAAAACAAAGACAACGATTTGGTAGAAGTATTAGGAGCTTCGTTCGAACCGTTGTCGGATAAATTAAAAAGTCGTTTGGGCTTAAGCTATGGTTTACAAGTGATAGAACTAAATTCTGGAAAGCTTATGAAAGCTGGTGTGAAAAAAGGGTTTATCATAGTAAAAGCCGACGGAAGGAGAGTTGCTTCTAATGAAGACTTAATGGCTTCGGTTAGAGGTAAAAAAGGAGGAGTACTGCTAGAAGGGATCTACCCTAATGGCAGACAAGCCTATTACGGAATAGGTATGTAAATTGTATTTAATGTTTCTGATTTAGCCAGGGTATGCTCACTAAAATGGTTTATTATGAGACAATTAAAAATTACGAAGTCAATTACAAATCGAGAAGATAAATCTCTCGACAAGTACTTGCAAGACATTAGTAAAGAGGAAATGATCACGGCGGAGGAAGAAGTTCTTCTAGCTCAGAAAATCAAAGCCGGTGATCAAGGTGCGTTGGACAAGCTCGTAAAAGCGAATTTGCGTTTCGTGGTATCCGTTTCAAAACAGTATCAAAATCAAGGGCTTACGCTCCCTGATTTGATAAATGAAGGAAACCTTGGGCTGATAAAAGCGGCGAGCAGATTTGATGAAACGAGGGGATTCAAATTTATTTCCTATGCAGTGTGGTGGATTCGGCAATCTATTTTACAGGCTTTGGCAGATCAAGCTCGAATAGTTCGCCTTCCCTTGAATCAAGTAGGTACACTTAACAAAATAAACAGAACTTTTTCCATGTTGGAGCAGGAATTCGAGCGAACGCCATCAGCAAGCGAAATTGCTTCTTCATTGGAAATGGACACCACAAGAGTACGCGACACCATGAAGGTTTCAGGTCGGCATGTATCTGTAGACGCGCCTTTTAGAGAAGGTGAAGACAATACCATGCTCGATTTAATGACGGCAGATGGTACACCAAAAACTGATTCCAACCTCATGCACGAATCTCTGATAACGGAAATCGAAAGATCCCTCACTACCCTATCAGAGAGAGAAAGAGAAGTTGTTCGTTTGTACTACGGTATTGGTATGACCCAGGGCTTGACACTTGATGAAATCGGTGCTCGATATGATTTAACTCGTGAAAGGGTTCGTCAGCTCAAGGAGAAAGCCATTCGTAGGTTGAGGCATAATTCCCGTAGCAAACTTTTAAAGGCTTATTTAGGATAATTAATCCTTACCAAGCGGATTGAATATTATATTTTTGCAGCGCTTTTCAAGTAGGTTGAAAAGCGCTTTTTTTATTGACTTTTTAAGGCAAAACGAATGAAAACTCGTAACGTAGAGAATTACAATGATGAACTAAAAAACTGGGTCGAAAAAGAAAAGGCGGCTGTAGAATTGATCGCAGCGGTGGGCGGTCTTATGAGTGAAAAGCAGGTGGAATTGGTTTTATTTCGAAACCACTTGTTGGATACCAACATGAGTGAAATTATGCGCTTGCACGATTATGCTGCTCAAGTTGTAGGTAAGCCAATTAATGTGCACGACACAACAAAATTAGCCCAGCTCATTGGCGACATGGATTTAGCGCCTGCCAAAATCGACATAGGAAAATTATCTTATGAGTGGAGTACGGAAGGAAAGAACTTTGCGTCCCAATCCGATTTTCTTAACAAGAAATTGAGTTCTTATTCCTCTGCGGGTAATGCGAAATTCAGCCCGAGGGATGTGGTTCTTTATGGATTTGGTCGTATTGGTCGTTTGGCCGCTCGCGAATTGATAAAACAAGCAGGAAAAGGCCAACAATTAAGACTTAGAGCCATAGTTACTCGTTCAGTTACCGAATTAGATATTACCAAAAGGGCTGCACTATTGAGGTCCGATTCAGTACATGGTCCATTTAATGGTACCGTGGTTGTGGATATGGATAACAAAGACTTGATTCTCAATGGTCAACGGATTCATTTGATTGAAGCCAAAAACCCTGAAGACGTTGATTATGAAGCGTATGGAATTAGCAATTGTCTGGTTATCGACAACACTGGTGTATTTAGCAACCGAGAAGCGCTAAGTCGCCACCTTAAGTCGAAAGGTGTGAACCGTGTGTTGTTAACGGCACCTGGAAAGGAAATTCCAAACATTGTTTATGCAATTAACCAAGGAACTGTGGACATTGACAATGAAAACATTTACTCAGCAGCTTCGTGCACTACTAATGCTATTAGTCCGATTCTGTATATCATGGAAAACGAGATTGGGGTAGAACGCGGACATATTGAAACAGTTCATGCATATACCAATGACCAAAATCTCTTGGACAACATGCATAAGAAACCAAGGAGAGGTCGATCAGCTGCGATCAATATGGTAATTACTTCAACGGGTGCTGGAAGCGCAGTAACTAAGGTAATTCCATCTTTCCAGAATAAATTGACAGCGAATGCCGTGAGGGTACCTACGCCAAATGGTTCTTTGGCCATATTAAGCCTCACCATGAAAAGAAAAACTTCGTCCGATGAAGTTTTAGGACTTATAAAAAAGGCCGCATTAGAAGGTAACCTCGTTAATCAAATTCACTACTCAATTGACGAAGAGTTGGTTTCAAGCGACATTATTGGCAACAGCTGTTGCTCTGTATTTGACGCACCAGCAACAATTGTGAGCAACGACGGACTTAACATAGTGCTTTACGTTTGGTATGACAATGAATTTGGATACACTAAGCAGGTTATTCGTTTGGCCAAGTATATATCTAAGGTTAGACGTTTACACTACTATTGATTAAACAATTAATTAAAAAGGGCTTCGGCCCTTTTTTTTATGCCCTAGAATGCCGAATTGAAAAGAATACGATGCTTCCAAACCCAAAAATGAGCATAAAATGAAAAAGGAACAATCCATAATCATTTAACGCAAATCCCAGATAAACTGCATAAATGAAGTACAAAAACAATAATATTTCAGGAATAAGAGATCTTGACATTTTTGTAGCTCGGTAAATGTTTCCACGCAACGACTGGGTATTTTCGGTAATATTAAATTTTGGGGTACGAATAAACGGCGTTCTGTAACCAAAATACCCTTCTAAAACCGCCAAGCTGTTGTGGAACGACAAGCCCATATAAATAGAGAGAAACAACGGGAAACTCAAAAGAAACTTCCAAAGGGCATTTTTTTTATTCGGAATATTATCAGATGTAGCCAACCAATAAAAATAGCCGATAAACAAAAAACTTATGGAAAGGAGTGCCCCAATTTTAAAGATAAAATTGTACTGAGGATGGGTTTGTTTGATCCATAACAATGGTACGCTCATTATTCCCGTGAATAGAATACAGACAAAAACAAAGCTATTGAGGAGATGAAAAAACGAATGAATTTTAGTGCTCATTGGCAACCCTGATTGAAGTACTTGATTCAGGTTTTTAACGGCACATTCTGCCGCACCTTTGTTCCATCTGTACTGTTGTGTTTTAAGTGCGTTAATAGCTGCCGGCAATTCAGCTGGAGTGCCATTTTGCCGGTCAAATACAAATTTCCAACCCTTTAATTGGGCCCGGTAGCTTAAATCTAAATCTTCGGTAAGTGTGTCAGACTGCCAGTTTCCAGCATCTATAATGCAGGTTTTTCTCCAAATACCCGCGGTGCCATTAAAATTGATAAAATGACCTGAATAATTTCTACCGCTTTGCTCCACGGTAAAATGAGCATCTAAACCAAAGGCTTGCAAGCGTGTAAGTAAATTGTACTTTGGGTTGAGGTGTTCCCACTTCGTTTGCACCATTCCAATATTGTGGGAAGTAAAAAGAGGAATAGACTTTTTAAGGAAATTCGGTTCGGGAATAAAATCGGCATCAAATATGGCTATAAACTCCCCGATAGCCGATTCAGTGGCTTTTTTGAGTGCTCCAGCTTTAAACCCTATCCTATTCTCCCTTTTGATGTGTTTTATAGAAATTCCGTCTTGCGAATAGTGTAAAATCGCTTTTGAAATAATATCGGAGGTATCATCTGTAGAATCGTCCAAAACCTGAACCTCGATTTTATCCTTCGGATAATCTATTTCAGCAACGGCTCTAATAAGTCGCTCTACAACGTAGCGCTCATTGTATATGGGCAATTGAATGGTGACAAGAGGCCAATTTTCAGGCTCCTTTAAAGTGATTCTCTGTTGGCGTTTGCTACGTAAATAGCTAGCCGAAAGCGACAACTGAACCAGCGAGTACACGAATATAAAAAGCAGGAAAAAACCATAAGTAATAAGAATGATCCAAATGAGTACCTGCATTATCTATATTTAAAAATGGTAGTTATGATTTTATACCCCGCCAGCAGAGTTCCTTTAATTGTACCTGATATTTTTGAAACGCCGATCCGTTGGCGATAACTTACGGGCACATCCTTAACCAACATGCCTAGTTTCGCGGCCTTCACTTGCATTTCTACAGTCCAACCGTAGGTTAGATCACACATCCCAAGCTTGACCAATGAACTCGTTTTTACAGCCCGAAAGGGGCCCAAATCGGTATACCGCACGCCATATATGAATCTTATCAATGAAGTTGCAAGCCAGTTTCCAAATACTTGGGGAAAGGTCATTGAACCCTTTTCCCTATTTCCTAGGGCTCTACTTCCAATAACCAAATCGAATTTATCTTGAAGGATGGGAGCTAACAAAGCGGGTAATTCATTTGGGTGATCAGAATAATCTGCATCGAGAAATACGATAATATCTGGCGGCAGTTCCTGTTCCAAAAGATAGTTTATCCCCTTTAAGCAAGAGGCTCCATACCCCTGAAAGTGTTCCTTTAGAACGATTGCCCCTCCTTTTTGCGCTTCTTCTTGTGTTTTGTCGGAGGAATTGTTATCAACTACCACCACCTGAGAAAGTAGGTCCCACGGCAAATCTCCAAGAACTTGACCTATGGCATTTTCTTCATTAAATGCCGGAATAACGACGGATACCCTATTCTCCAAGTTCAATTATTTCTCGCTTCGCGCCCTTTACTGAAGTCTTTTGCCAAGTGCCTACTTTCTTTCCCTCTTTGTAATTTCCTTCACTTTTTTCATCGCCAACTGATTCGCGCCAAAACCCAGATTTTTGTCCTCCAATCATTTCTCCTTCGCTTTCTAAAACTCCGTCAAGGTTATAATACTTCCACCAACCCGTCTCTTCATTTAAATAAAAATATCCCTCTTTTTGCAATTTGCCCGATTCGTAGAAGAATTTCCAAAAGCCACTGCGCTCACCATTCTCATACTGACCTACCCTAGATGGGAAACCATTTAGATAATACCTCTTCCACCAGCCGGTTTTTATTCCATTTTCAAAATGTCCTTCTTCGGCAACCGCGGCAGAATCATAATATGCTTGCCAAAAACCATTTTTTTCACCGAGCAAATAGTGACCTGCAGCCTCTAATTTTTTATCGCTTGAGTACAATTTCCAATATCCATTTCTTTTGCCGTCAACGAATTTCTCATTGTATTCTATCGCCCCATTGGTATGGTATTTAGACCAAATTCCAGATTTCTTTCCTTGTTTAAAGCAGCCCTTCTCGGCTATTTGTCCATTTGTGAAGTAAAAAACCCACTCCCCTTTTTCCAAGCCATTTTCATCAAACTCGCCAACGGATTTTAATTCTCCATTTTCGTAATACTCCTTCCACCACCCTACTGGATTCTGATTCAAATTTCGACCTTCCGAACTCAATGTCCCATCATTGAAATAAGTTTTTTGATATTTTGGGGTTGTGCTCCAATCTGTGGTGTCTATTCGAGATGCATCTAATATATCAGGTTTTAAAGCCATGTTGACCAACACAAGCGCCAATATCAATACCTGAATAACAGTCAACCATGACCTTTTCATTTTAAATCTAAAAAAGCATGTTTTTGACCAATAATTATTGGGTTGTCGTTGATTCTTCCTTTTTCAGGGCCGTTTTCTAAGTTTAAAACCCCTCTGGGGCAAACTGCCGAACAAATACCACAACCCACACAAGATGATCGAACAATGTTTTGCCCTCTTTGGGCATACCATCTCACATCAATACCCATTTCACAGTAGGTAGAGCAATTGCCACATGAAATACATTGACCTCCATTGGTTGTAATTCTAAACCGAGATTTAAATTTTTGAATCATGCCCATGTAGGCGGCCAGTGGACAGCCAAACCGGCACCAAACCCGGTTACCCATAATGGGATAAAAACCGGTTCCAACCACTCCCGAAAAAACAGCTCCAATTAAAAATCCATAGCTTTTTTGAACGTTATAGGTACTCACCCCAAACACTTCTGTATCGCCACTAAAAAAAGAGTATAAGGTCATTCCTGTCATCAATACTGCAAAAACCAAAACTAGATGAACACTTATTCTTTCAAACTTCCAAGCTTTTAGCGATTTATCTGACAATTGGCGGAATGGGTCGCCAAGCGTTTCGGCGAGGCCACCACAACCACATACCCAGCTACAATACCAACGCTTACCGTAGAAATATACCAGAATGGGAACGCTAACTGCGAAAAGAACAATACCCCAAACCAGCATAAACAATCCCAAACCACCAGAGGCTAGTAGATGATTCATATTCCAGTCGAAGAAAAAGTCGTAATCCAAGGGCCAAATATTTTTAAAATCATAATAAGGTTGGTTCAATCTCACAAGGATTTCAGGAAGTAAAAAAGCAAATGAAATTTGAAAAAAAATGACTGAAAATGTTCGAATCAGCTGGTATTTGTTGTGCCTATACTTCAAAATCATACGAATTCCCATGACCACCATGACCACACAATACAAAAAGCCATAGAGAAACCACTGCGACGCTTCATTGCCACTCAAGGCCAAACTAAGTGGGTCGAGAAGAATAACCCAATTGGTAATATACTCTGGATACCAATACAAGGCTATGTAAAAGAGAATAAGGCCAATACCAGTAATTATTCCCAGCCATCCCCTCGTTTTCATTGGATCCAAAAAGATGTCGTTGTGGTCAATTCCAGGAGGACGAGCCAGTTTCGACGCAAAAATGTATAGCAACGCACCTAGCACCACCATCAAAAACACAAGCCCAAATAACCCATAGTATTTATCAATAAGAATACCCGTACTTGATTGTTTTACAACGTTAAATGTGTAGTCAGTCCAAATTACGCGGTCCCATTCTCCGGCTGATTTAAACTCACTGTTTATGGCATTAAATGCCTTTTGGTAGCCTCGAATAAACTCCGTTTTAGAAGTAAACCTTTGACCCAACATACCTTCAACCCTAGGTGATATAAGTTCTAAATGAGTTGGGTTGGTCACGGCCTTTGTTAAAGCCCTGTTGGTCAATTGGTACTCGCTCATAGAAAGCTCGGATACGAGCAGTCCAAAGCCAAGTCCGAACAAAAACAATCCTATAATTCTGAGTTTACCCATTATTTAGAAACTGAGAATTTTTTAATGAAGCTAAGCGCTCCAGTATAGGCTTTACCTATGTTTCGTCCTCCCAAAACATACGAACCACCTAGGGCAATTCCAGACTTTCCCCCTTTAAATGGTCGATAAAATGATGCGCCTATTTTGGCATAAGACACGCCGAATGTTCTAAAAGACGAGTTTGAACCATCCCTATAATCGCTTCCTCCAAACGCATGCTGAAAATCTACCCAAACATCAAAATAGTACTTTGATTTGGCCAAACCCATTTTCAAGGCGGCTGGTAAAGAAGATGTAACGGGGTCTACTCGTATTGTATATCCCGACTGGCCCATAACAAAAAAACCAGTTGTATGTTTAAATTGTACAATTCCTCGAATGTCAAAAGCCGTAGCTTGCTGACCAATAGCAAACAAACTTTCTGTTTCGTAGGCGGTCATAGGAGCTAAGAAACCAAGCGACGTAAACATGGTAAGAGAGCCTCCCCCACTTAAGTTTTTGTTGATAGCTCTTGCTTTTAAATAGCTTGAAAAATCTTGCAGCCCGCTATAACCAGGTTGTGTAATTACATAAGGCACACTCATTTGAACATCGAGCCATTCGGCTAAGCCTGCGGCAGCATATAAGCTCACTCCCTGCGTTTTTCTGCCCAGAGAAACCATGTCGTAGCCAGCGTAATACTTGGAATATGATTCATACGAATAGGAAACAACGGCATCAATATTTCCCTTCCCCTTCGACCAACCATCAACTGGAGGCTGAGCCATGCCATGCGCGACTAACAAACAAAATAAAAACGAGTGGAGTATTTTCATGATACCAAATTCAATATTGATTTCCAGTTCTTTGGTTTGATGTTAAAGGAAATTCCAAAGTGCTCAGCAAACTCATGAGCAATTTCTTTTTCGTATCGCTTAAAGAATTCTGGATCGAAATTAATGTTGTTCCATTCGCCTACCACTTCCTTTACCTTTTTTTTCTCGGTCAACCATCGGTCAATTACCTCATGGCGAAGGCGGATTCCAAATACATTAATGCCTATTACGGCCTCAGAATCCGAATTATAGACAATTCTTAGTGATTTATTACCATCTATATTTTCCCAATAAAAGTCAGACTCACCTTCATGAAGTTTGTTCCCAACTCGACCGTAAGTTTGATATTCAATATCAAAAAACTTTGCTGAATTAAACCAGTTTCCTGGTTGATACGCTGTTTTCGAAGTGGTTATAGTTTTGGCCAAGGTCTCCCCCATCATTCTTCCTGTGTACCACACCTGTTCTATGTTTTTTCTACCGCTTGGTGCTTCTTTAAACTCAGCACAATCGCCCAAAGCGTACACATTGGGTTGATTGGTTTCTAGAAACTTGTTTACTACAACACCTTTGTTTACTTCTAATCCAGAACCTCTCAAAAAATCAACATTTGGTCTCACGCCAATAGTGAGCCCCACAAACTCACAATTAATTACTTCTCCCGATTCTGTAAGAATAGAACCCACTCTATTGGCACCATTGCTTTTAATCTCCTTTAAAGAATGGTTTAATTTCAAATCGATTCCATGAGAAATTATATGGCGCTCAATTAATTTAGATTCTTGTTCAGGCAAAATATTTCCCCAAAAACGAGCTTCCCTAACCAGCATGGTCGTTTTTATACCCCTCGAAGAGAGCATTTCGGCCATTTCAATTCCAATTAAACCACCGCCTACTACCACCGCATGTTCGATTCCATCGGTGTTCGTTTCCATGAGCATCAAATCTTGACAACTATACAAGCCTTGTACGCCCTTTAAATCTTGTCCTGGCCAGCCAAATTTATTCGGGACCGAACCCAGGGCAAGAATGAGTTTATCGTACATTATTTCCTCATTGTTATCTATTTTCAAGATTTTTTTGCCAAAGTCTATTTGATTGACGTGGCCATATACCAAATCAATGCGATTTTTCGGCCAGAATGAGTCCTCGTAGGGTTTGGTGTGTTCAAATTTCATGTGGCCCATATACACATACATGAGGGCTGTTCTAGAAAAGAAGTATTTCGTTTCAGAGGATATTATGGTGATGATACAGCTTGAATTTCTCTTTCGAATATGGCGTGCAGCCGTAGTTCCCGAAATTCCATTTCCTATGATTACAATGTGTTCTGTTTTGTTCCCCATAAGCTCAGGCAAAGAAAGAAAAGGCTTCGTAGTAACAATGTCTTTATTTATACAAAGGCCAGCGCCAAAATACAATAAGCCGTTAACCCTTCGTTTTGTACATTCTCAAACAATAAAAGTACAGTGTAAACACCACTTTTACGGTGTTTAATATCGCCAAATGATTCAAAGAAATTCAATTCTTGCACTCCTACTTTTTATGCTATTTAATTTAGCTCATAGCACTGAGGTGGCGCATAGTCAGTTAACCATTTATAGCGATGTGGTAAATAACGATAGCACCAAGAAAGTTGTAAATATTCAGAGCTACACGCCTTCTGTGCTGCTATCGAAGGGCCAATGGGAGTTCAAGAGTTTTCAAAATTTATACACCCAAATAGGAAGCTACGACAACAGCAACCAATATACCGACAACAATGGAAGAAGTAGTTTTTTCTCATCGATCAATCAATTCACATTTGGAATAAATAAGCGGGTAAACATAGGAGCCGATTTATGGTTCAAAAGTGTGCACTATGGCCCAAAAACTGACTCACCCTTAGCCGTGTTTCAATTCTCCAACACCGCTCAAAGCCGAAGTGCAATAACAGGGCTAGGTCCAAAAATCAGAATTTCTCCCATTAAAAAATTGCACCATTTTTCGATAAACAGCACTTTTTTAATTCCAACAGTAAGTGACCTTAACGGATCTGATGACCCCAATTTACCTTGGCTCAGCGCAGACGCTTACCTCTGGATTACCCAATTTTATTATGATCTGCCGATAGGAACACAATTTCAATTGTTTTTTCAATTAGCTCCATGGTATTCGATCCCTAAAGTACACGAACTAGAAAAACAAAAGTTAGATCTACCCATAGATGTGTTCTTTTCCTATTTTCCTTCTAAGAAACTCACCCTATATGTTCAAAATGAGATTTGGCCGACCCTAAACCATAACGGACAGTTTTCTAGCTATTTTATCCAAGGTGGTCTAGGAGTAAAATACCAATTAATTCAAGGATTGTTGGAGTTAGAAAGTTCGTACACGAACTTTTATTACGGCTGGAATTCAGGTGCTGGTCAGACCTTCAATGTAGGTCTACGAATTATTCGTTAGTTACTCGTGATTTACCCTTCTTCATCATCCGTCTGGCTCTGGAATCTGCCATTTCAGTCTTTTTTTCAAACCACCAATTTCCAGTCGTTTTTCGCATAGTATCGTCTAATGTAGATACGAGTCCGACTTGAATCCAACCGTCTACCGTGTTGGATACGGTGCCCAAACTGCGAAACGACATGCCTATTCCGGTTGATAGATACCTGATGTGATGCCAATATTTGCAAGGCATAAAAAGCGTTTCACCTTTTTCAAGAATTGTGTGAGAGCCTTTTACAAAATTAAGCCCAGGATACTTTTCGTAATCGGGCTCCTCAATGTTTACCCCAGTATGAGTAGTAAAGGGATACCTGTATAAGAGATCATCATATTCAGGGCCGAATAAAATGACCTTTTTCCTTCCCCAAAATTCGGTAAGAAACACATTGGCATTGTCCATATCTCGGTGCATTCGAGCTACTGACCCCTCGCCTCCAAAAAATGTGAAAGGAAATCCTTTGACGATGTTATCCACTAGATGTTCAGGGTACTCAAAGTCATGTCTTAATTCTGGTTTATGCTTAAATACATTAAATAGGTGCAATCTGGCATCAGTAGGGCCTGAGGTGATTAAATCAAGGTAGTCGGCAAACTTCATTCTTACTGGCGCTTGCTTATAGGATCTGTCTAAATACGCGGGATCATTATCAAACACCCCAACTTCGATGTGGCCAAGTTCTTTTTTAAAATATTCGGGAGACCATTTCGAATTGGCTGTGGAGTCTCTGAGTAGATTTCTAAATTTAACAGGTTTCTGCGGCTTCATGTAGCGTTCGACGAACTCTTCATAATCAATACAGTCAACTACGTCAATTTCTTTGCTAAAATCTATTGCCATTTTACCCTAAATGCGGGTACAAAGATACTTTATCAATTGCGAAAAGAATTATGGAATGGACTTTAATAATTCCTAATTTGAAAAGTAAAATCAAGGAATGATTCCAGATCTAAATGCTTTTTCTGAAAATTTGAGCTTTGACTTTGGAATGTCAAACTCCTTTTCATTTAATTCTTGTGGTATTATTTCTGTCGCCAAATAGCTAACTCGTGGTGTTTCTAATTTCAATACCATGCCTGGAACAGAAAGATAACCAATGGGCGATATTCCGCCTTGTAACTGAGGAGTGTACCATGCCAAATAATTCTCCTTGTTCACATCGTCATAAATCAAAACTTTGTGGCAGGCGTACCCAAGGATTACTTCATGAAGCTTGGTGTGTTCTATGGAATATCGTGTTTTTAAGTTGCTGTACAACAAGCAGCAATTCGAATCCTTGAATTCGTGTTTATAAGCATATTTACCCTTTTTCCAAAAAAGCATTTTTTTACTCGGGGCAATTTGCGCTAATTCATTATCAGAAGATTGATGAACATACAAGCCTACCTTATCCATAAAGTACATTCGATTAGACACTTCAATAAACTCGACTTTTTGGGTAAGAACATTTGCATCTCCTCTTCCGACCTCTATTTTGATTTTGTAATCAACATATCCAGCATTAATTTTTTGGCCAATACTATTTAATTGAAAAGAAAAGAGAATGAATAGTAACTGTAGAAATTTCATTTGGCGAATCTAGCGTAGTAAGGTAATATAGCCTTCCTTGGTGTGTACTTCGTTATCAAATCCTTCGGCTCGCACGTAATAAATGTATGTATCCATATTCTGAAGTTCGCCTTTGTAGTAACCATCCCAACCTGGTACGGACGGAGAGGCCTCAAATACTAATTCACCCCATCTGTTGAAGATTTTAAATTCCAGTATTTCTTTCAACCCCCAACCATTAGGAAAAATCAGATCGTTTTCTCCGTCTCCATTAGGAGTAAATGCATCTGGCACATCTACTGAAAACTTCTGTGAAACATTTACCAAAATACTTCCAGTGATACTAAAGCAACCCAATGAATCTGAAACAGTGAATTTGTAGCGCGTACCGATTAATGGTTGTGCAAATGGATTTTTGCAATCTGTGCAACTTAAACCATCTGGAGGTGTCCAGAGCCACTTATGTGCCTTAGAAAAAATGGGCTTGAGAACAAATTCTTCCCCAATAATAACGGTTGTATCAGCCGGCATTGTTAAAATTGGCTCTTGAATCACGCGGACCAAAACCGAATCTTTTGATGTACACCCATTCGTATCTGTGCCTAATACCCTGTATTCCTGATCAATTGGAGGAGCAACTCCTGTTTTGGCCCTTGTTGGGTATTTGAGGTATTCCACGGGATTCCACAAATAAGAAAAAGCACCTGTTGCAAGCAAATGTGCGCTGTCATTTAAACAAATTATGGTGTCAGCACTGGCTTTAACCACAGGAAGTGGAAGCACTGTTAAAGACTTAAGCATGGTGTCTTTACATCCCAATGAGTTTTCATAAATTAACCTAACCTGATGTTGTCTCGGCTCGGTAAACGTGGCATTGGGATTTTGACTCGAACTTGTTTTGCCATTTCCAAAGTCCCAATTCCATTTACTTCCTCTTTGGCTTTTATCTTCAAATGAAGTTTGAAACGGCGAACATCCTAAGGTATCCGGTTTTATGTTGAAATCTGCAACTAAATCCAATACAGTTAGAGGAATCGCATCGAATTTCGTACAGGTTCTATTCGAATCACTAAATATTAAAACCGTCAGTAAGTTGGCTGCTGTGGTGTACGTTTCAATCAATGATTTGGTATTGGTGTCGGTGGAGTCCAGTCGCCCATTCGCAAAATCCCATTCCAAAAACTTGGTAAACTGATTGACTGTATCGACTCTCATTTCGGCCTTGCCAAATACACAAATAGAATCGGGTTGTAAAGTGTACCTCGCATAAGGTCCTTTTACATTGATATAATGTACGCGCTCTGCGGAGTCTCTACATCCAAAAGCTGTTTCCACAATGAGTTTTACCGTAAAGAGACCAGGCCCAAAATAAGTTTTAGTTAATGAATCTTTTGCAGGGCTTGTAATTGGTGCATTTCCATCGCCAAAATCCCATGTTCGGCTTCTGATAGAATCGCCTGAGCTTACATCCGAAAAGAAAGTAGTAGCTGGATAGCAAGAAGTATCAGTAAGGGTAGCCCAAAATCCAACAGAATCAATGCCCTGCACATCGATTGGAATAAGCATAGAATCAACACATCCAGACCCACGAACTACGTATTTGGAAAGGTAATACCCCCCTTTTTTGTAGATATGTGAAATGGTATTGGCTAAAGCAGTGTCACCATCGCCAAAATAATAAACCGATTGCGTGCCAGCTACTATGCTCCTAGAATCTTGAAACTTTACTGAATCATTTTTACATAATGTCCTTTTGTCAACCGTATACTCAGCTTCAGGCCCTTCAACGGTTAGCCGTTTTGTTATGGTTGAAACACATCCAAAGCTATCCCTAACCGTCAACATTACATTGTAATTGGCACTCCTGTAATTCAATTTAGGAACACTTGTATTAGGCCCCAAATCAAATTTGTTTGTAAATATGGAATCGTTGCTAAAATAAATCCCATTAATAACCCAAGAGCGAGAATTGATGGGCAATTGAGACTTAGAAGTATCAATCAATTGAACACTATCCAAATTACAAATAATTGCTGGACTTGAATAAGCTGCCTCTGGCTTGTAAACATGAATTCGTTTATATGCTGTGTCGGTGCAGCTATCAACACTCATTACAACCAAACGAACCGTGTATTGACCTGCGTTTGGAAATTGTGCATTATGAGAAACTTTAAAATCAGCCGTTGAGCCATTTCCGAAATCCCAGAAATACCGATTTCCTATGGCACCTACAGAATTGGACCCAGAATACAATCTACTTCCCGCGCATTGAATTAATGTATCGGCGGCAGGTGTAATTACCGCTTGAATAGGTGCCGGGTTGTGGCTTAATGCAACAGAATCCTTGCACCCAGTTGTGTCATTGATGGCCCAAAATTTAATTGCGTAGGTACCTGGTCCGCCATAAAGATGGGATGGCGACAGATTAACGGTATCGTTAGCGTTGGTATCACCAAAAGACCAATATTGTCTAGAATGACCTCCGTTAATGGTCCCTGTGAATTGAACTGCAAGTGGATTAACGCAATTAACACTCATTCCGGCCTTTACCTCAGGGCCAGAAACCCAAAACCCATTAACCACTGTGGTATCTCTTTGACAACCATAACTATAAGCGGTAAGTTTTACACTGTTCCAGCCTAATTTAGTAAACGGTAGTTTCGGATTCTTTTTTGTTGAACTCACTCCACCAAATACCCATAAATAGCTTGTTATTTTAGTGGTATCGGTGGATAAGTTGGTAAACTGAATAGAATCCTTGCGGCAAATGGTATCTGGAAACCAAGAAAAATTAGGCTTGGGTATTTCACCTACTTGGTAGATAAACGAGGTTTCAAGCTTACATCCTGCCGAGTCAATTACAAGCAGACGACCTGTATATTTCCCCATACCAGTGAGTTGCAAAGAATCGGGAGTAGCTTTTGCAGAGGTATCAGCTGGGTTTCCTGTTCCAAAATTCCATGAGTAGCTTATCGGCTTAAATTTTAAACATTCGTTTTTTGTGAAATTCGCGAAAGTTGGCGCGCATGGATCGGTAACTACAGCCGAAGCTTGAACCCTGCTATTCCATATAGGCCCAACCGTTTTTACAACAGTAGATTGACAGCCGTTGTACCCTGTTACCGTTAAGGTTACTTGGTAGGTAGTATTTGTACAAAAACTGGGGGGAAAACGATAGCTAAAATTTTTTGTGTTTTTAATGACCTGTGTGCCATTTACGGTAAAGGAATAACGATAGGTTTTTATGTTCCCGAAAGAGCTGTCTTTAAATGAAATAAACTCTGGAGAACAGATCGAATCTTGGCTAAAAGTAAAATTAGCGTGAACACTATCAACATAAACCGTTTTCGAAATGCTATCCACACAGCCAACTCCAGCTTTAGAAACCAACTTGACTACATAACTTCCCCTAACTGGAAAGGTGAAAAATGGATCTTTTACTGTTGAACTTCCCAAGGTGCTAAAGGTCCATAGGTAGGTTGAAGCGCCTTGAGATAGATTGATAAAACTAGCGCTTGTACCAGTACATAGGGTGTCGTCTACTCGAAAATCGGCCTTAGTTTGTCCTAAATTCACATATCCTACCCTCGATAAGGTGTCCTTACATCCACTCGTGTCTGTTACCACTAATTTTACCGTGTACGACCCCGCTACTGTATAGGTGTGCGATGGATTGGAAGTGGTATCTGTTGCACCATCTCCAAATATCCATAGGTAGCTCAAGTTCCCTTTTCCGGTGCTGGTATTCGTAAAAGAGCTCGTTAGCGGCGGTTGACAGCCGGATAGATTTGTACCTGAGAACGCTGCAATTGGAGGTTTAACCGTTATGGCTCTTGAGTGAATAACCTCTGCGCTGCAACCATTGACATCAAATACTTTAAGAATTACTGAGTAGGTACCATTTAGGCTATAAGAATGGGTGGGATTTTTTACGCTTCCCTTGGTGGTTAGATCACCATAATCCCACTCCCAACGGTTAATTGGCGCATCACCTGCGGTGGATTTGTCACTAAACTGAACCAAAATAGGTTTACACTTGTCCAATTCCGTGAATGTAAATTTGGCCGTAGGGCTTTTAAAAATTTGCAAGTAGTTCGTTTTGGTTAATGAAGTTGTGTCTATACCATCTGAAACAGTGAGTGTAACGGTATAAAAACCACTATTGGGGTATGCCCGAGACGGATTTTTAAGCCCTGATTGTCCTCCATTGCCAAAATCCCATTTCCAATACACAATTGAACCGTTGGTACTTGTGCTGAGATCGAAAAAATTAATCTGAGCTGGAGCGCAGGCTTTGGTAGTATCTGCCCGAAATTGCACAGTGATGGTCGCATGCACTGAGTACGTAACGACCAGAATAAATATGATTGAATAGAGTTTCTTCATTTTAATTTTAACGAAGCAAAGTTAGGTATCCTTCTTTAGTATAAGTTTCTCCATCATAACCGGTAGCTTTTACGAAATAGATAAAAGTATCCATGTTTTGTAACTCATTTTTGTAATAACCATCCCATGCCGGAATACTTGGAGATGCTTCGAATACAAGTTCTCCCCATCTATTGAATATTTTAAACTCCAGAATATCCGCAATTCCCCAACCCGCAGGATAAATCAGGTCGTTTTCCCCATCCCCATTTGGGGTAAATGCATCGGGGACGTCGATTGAAAACTTTTGTTCAACATTGACTAAAAAATTTCTTTCTACCGTAAAACAACCTAGCGAATCAGAAACTAAAACTTTATACCTAGTAGCTTCTAAGGGAAAGGCCAGAGGATTGGGGCAATCGGTACAACTCAAACCCGTACCTGGCGTCCACTTCCAAACCGAAGCATTGAAAAAATTTACGTTAACTTTAAACTCCTCCCCTATGATGATCGTTGTGTCTGCCTGAAGAAAAATTTGAGGTTCTTGAAGCACCCGAACCAATACAGAAGCTTCATTTACGCAACCATTAGTATCGGTGCCTAATACTTTATAAGTAACGTCCACTTCGGGGGCAGTCTTTGTATGCTGACGAAGTGGAAACCTAACAAACTGAGTTGGATTCCAAGAATAAGTAGCTCCACCGAAGGCACTCAGAGAGGCGCTATCTCCAAAACAGATAACAGTGTCCTTTTTAGCCGTAATATGGGGCAGCTGGTGAACAACAATTTGCTTAACAAGTGTGTCCTTGCAGGAGTTTTTTGTGTTTTCATACATCAATTCAACTTGGTAAGTACCTGCCTGCTTAAACTCGTTTTTTGGATTTGGAATGCTGCTTACATTTCCGTCGTTCATGTTCCACTTCCACAAATTCCCCCTTTGACCCTTGTCGGTAAAATCAACTTTGAAGGGCATACATCCTATCGTGTCAGGAGAGATGTTAAAATCCGCTATCACATTTTCCACCACGAGAGGAACCGACCTGAATTTTTTACAACTTCTGTTAGAATCACTGTAAACCAAAACCGTTAACAAATTTCCTGGAATGGAGTACTTGTGTGTTTTTATCGTTGTATGCACATCTGTTGAGTCTAGCCTACCGTCGGCAAAATCCCATTCGAGGTAGTGGGTATAGCTGTTTAAAGAATCAACTTTGAACACAACTTCTTCGAAGGTGCACACCGAATCTGGTGAAACCTCAAAACGCGCATACGGGCCTTTTATGTTGACAAAACTATCTAGCCTCACTGAGTTCATACAGCCGTAACTGGTTTCAACCGTAAGGAGGACAGAAAACTTACCTGGCTTTAAAAAGGTTTTGGTTAGGTTGTTCTTAAGCGGAGATCGAATTGGAATCGTACCATCGCCAAAATCCCAAATTCGCCATTTAATGGAGTCTCCAATGGATACATCATTAAAAAAAGTAGTCGCTGGATAACAAGTAGTGTCAGTTAGAGTTGCCCACATTCCTACTGAGTCAATTCCCTGAACGCTAATGGGTATAATTAACGAGTCTTTGCAACCATTACCTTCCACAATATATTTGGAATGATAAACTCCGCTATTGGCATAACCGTGTCTCGGATTTCTCATGGTAGTTGTATCTCCATCTCCAAAATGGTAAATAAACTTGGCCCCGGGCATTTGAAGGTTGGTATCAAGAAACTCTATTGTGTCTCTTCTGCATATTGTAGAATCATTGGTTTGGTAGTTCGCGACTATTTTGGTAAAGTATATCGGTTGTTCTAGTAAACCACCACATCCATACTTATCTCTTATTTGAAGCTCCAACAACATGGTGTCGAGCCACATATTCTTTTTTGGAAAAAGCGTATCTGTATACAAAAGGGTTTTTATTCCAATAACCTTATCGCTTGAGTAAAAACTGCCATCATAAAACCAATTTCGCCATGTAACCGAGCTTTGAACGATGGAAGTGTCCGTAATAGTTAGGCTATCACCGTGGCAAATAACACTGGGTAGAAAAAAACGTGCTTGTGGTTTATTTACGTACACATATTTATATGTAGTATCACTACAACTATCGACATTGAACACCACTAACATCACCCTTCGCAAACCCGCGGAATCATAAGTATGATCGGGTAGTTTATCAAAATCTTTGGTAAAACCATCACCAAAATCCCAATGATACCAGAGCCCATAAACACCAACAGATTTCGACCCGTCAAATTGAACTACTGTGCCAGAGCAAACCCAAATGGTATCGGACATATCAATAACAGCCTTTAATGGAATCGGAGAGATTTTGAAGGACGCAGAGTCAACACATTTGGTGGTGTCGTTGATGGCCTTAAACTTATAGGTATATGTACCGGCAGTAGCGTAGGTATGGTTAAAAGTTAAGTTGTTTGAATCTACCTTCGATGTATCCCCTAGCCAAGTATAATGTCTGTTGTAGCCCCCTGTAATGTGGTTGGTGAATATGTATTTTAAAGGATTAATACAATCGTTAATGTAGGCGGTGCTTACTATCGGTCCGCTGACCCACACCACTTTGTTTAGTGATGTGTCTGCCTTGCAACCGTATTGATACACGGTAAGTTTCACGTTGATTGCACCTAATTTTCTGGCTGGTAAATAGTAGTTTTTACCCGTTCCTGGAACTCCGCTCGTTACTTCCCAAGTATAGCTGGTAATTTTGGTGGAATCGGTAGAAGTACTCTTGAAAACAACTAATTCATCATAACAAACCGTATCCTTATTCCACACAAAACTTGGATGTTGTTTGGCTCCGACTGAATAGGAAATTGGCTGACGCACTTTGCAACCTGCCGAATCCCAAATAGTAAGCGACCCCACAAAGCTCCCAGGGGTAGTAATGGTAATAATGTTGGTCGGAGAGGCCAAATTAGAAGTGTCTGCCGGATTTCCAGTTCCAAAATTCCATGAATATCGAACGGGCTTAAATCTTAAACAATTGGATTGGCTAAACGCTGCAGTGGTAGGTACACAAAGCGCCGCATTAGTGGTTATGTTGATTTGTTCTTTATAAACCTCAATCGGTTTCGTAACCACACTCACACATCCAAATTTCGATACCACAGAGTCGGTAATAATGTATGTGGCCTTTGCACAACCAATTGTAGGGAAAAAGAAAGATGTGTCTCGGTCATAACTGTGGTAGTTGTTATAAGGTATCAACCATTTAAAAAAGTGTTTTCCAACATTCCCATAAGACTTGTCACGAAACATAAAAAGTTGTGGTTTGCAAATAGAATCCATGGTGGCCGTAAAATCAGCTTTAACACTATCAACATATATACTTTTGGTAATGCTATCTATACAAGTAGGGCCAGAATTAGCTACCAATTTTACACTATGCCACCCCGATCGATAAAAGACATAAGTAGGGCTTTTGTTGGTTGACGTTCCCAAAGTACCAAAACTCCAATTAAAATTTTTAGCCCCAATGGATTGGTTTGTAAAATGTACTGCTTTCGCGATACACACGGTATCTGGCCCACTAAAATCAGCTTTTGTTACGCCAATAGAAACATATCGTTTGCGGTTGAGGGTGTCTTTGCAATTATTGATATCTGTGGCAATCAGCATGACATCGTAGATTCCTGCCGTAGAATAAGTATGTGTAGGATTAGCGCTTGTAGAATTGCTGCCATCACCAAAATACCATTGGTAGGTCAACGGTGGTTTACCTACACTTGAGTTTGTAAAAACCGATGTCAACGGCGCTTGACAGTCGGAGATATTTGCACCCGTAAACTGAGCTTTAGGTGGGTCCACTACTATTATATTTAAACGCTGCACCTCACCCTGACAACCGTTGGTATCAATTACCTTAAGAATGACGGAATAGGTACCTCTGTTGGTGTATCCATGAGTCGAATTTTTGCTACTTCCTTTCGGAGAAAAATCGCCATAGTCCCACTCCCACTTTGTGATTTTTCCATCACCAGCGGTAGAGTTATCGACAAACGCAACATTCACTGGGAGGCATTTGGTAAGTTCTGTAAAACTAAACAATGCTGTAGGGCCTCTAAAAATCCGAATGTAATTAGAGTAAATCTGTTGTACGGTGTCTATTCCGTCCGAAACGGTTAATTTAATGGTGAAACTTCCATTATTGGGATAAGCTCTCGCGGGATTTTTGAGCGTGCTTACACCGCCATTTCCAAAATCCCAGAGCCAATAAACTATTGGGCCATTGGTGCTGGTGCTCGAATCCATAAAATTAATCTGGGCTGGCGCACAAGCACGGGTTGTGTCCGATTTAATCTTAACAGTAATGGCTCCAAATACCGAGCTTTGGAGAAGTGCAAAAAGGAATAATAAAATTGGCTTTTTCACCTGCTTGACTAAACCTCCAAATGTAACTTTTAAATCAAAATATGCTTTCAAGGATTTGTAAACCGATTCTTTTGATTTATTAAAAAGGATAGATTTATATTCACTAATTAAACTTTCTTTGCTTAATTCGAAAAGTGAAATTTATCAAAGACCATATTCTTCTTCTATCCATCATTTTGACGGTTGGAATGAGTAACGCTCAAGACGTACACTATAGCCAATTTTATTTAAGCCCACTGACAACAAACCCAGCAAACACGGGCAACATAGATGGTGATTGGCGTTTTGCAGGCAACTTCAGAAACCAATGGAGGAGCCTTGGTAGACCCTTTATTAGCACCTCCTTTAGCTACGATCAAAATTTCTTTGTTTACAACGAACATTTAAGCGGTGGACTCATGTTTATGCACGATGAGTCGGGATTGGTAAATCTTCGTCTTGAAAAAATAATGGCGTCTTTGGCTTACCACAAGAGTTTTGATATTCATAGTTTTCATATCGGATTTCAACCGGGATACGCCATTAAAGCTGCTGATTTGAATGGCACTTCCCTACCCGATCAGTACGACCGAAATACCGGCGGGTTCAATAGCAATCTGCCCACAAGCGACCCTTATATACAAGCGCAGCTCAGCTACTTCGACTTCAATGCAGGCCTTGCCTATGGCATCGACTTGGGAAAAGCGCACCCAGAAGTGGGATTTGCGATGTTTCACCTAACAAAACCTCAGGAAACTTTTTATAACAACGACAACCGGTTGCCAGTAAGGTATATTTTTAATGCCAAAAGTGAAATTGAAGTTTTGGATGTGCTCAGCGTAATGCCCTACGGAATGTATATGATGCACAATAAAGCGTCGGAATTGGTCATTGGCGCCAACGCCATTTTTCATTTACCAGAGAATAATTCTAAAGCCACCGGAATATATGGCGGACTTATGTTTAGAAATGGTTTTAATAGAAATACCGATGCAGCCATAGCCGTTGCGGGAATCCGATACACTCACCTTGAAATTGGCGTAAACTACGATATAAACGTATCCGAACTAAAATTGGCTACCGACAACAAAGGCGCTTTCGAAATTTCATTGGTTTATACCAGTTTGAGTACCTTATTGAAAAAAACAGCTATTCCTTGTGATCGATATTAAATTCATTCTTAAGAGTTCATTTGTATCTGTAATGACCTTGTTGATGGTATTGTCTCTTGGCGCACAAGAAAACGTCACCGACATCAAAACGCCCCATCTCAAAAAGTATTTTAAAAGTGCCAAAAGAGCCAAAGATCATTATTCGCAAATTGATTTTTTGGAAGAACTCACCAAGAGAAAACCTGAAAAACTTCAATACAAATACGATCTAGCAAGAGCCTATGATAATTCGAGGAATTTTCAACGGGCTTTAGAGGAGTACTCTAAAGTTTATTACGCCGACCAAGAAGCCTACGCAGTTTGTTTGTTCCACATGGGCCGAATTATGAAAACCCGTGAGCAGTACGATATGGCTAAGGTGTATTTCGAGAAGTTTGTGAAGGGTTATAGCGATAAAAACAACGGAAAATATTACAAGAGCTTAGTAAAAGCTGAAATAGCAGGATGCGATTTTGCCCTCGCCGAAGACACCGCTACCCAATTTGCCCGCGTGAAGCACACAGAGGGTTATGTCAATTTCGCCAACATAGAATTCTCACCGCAGATAATTGATTCCAATACATTCTGGTACATAAGCTTGCCCAGTGATTCAGTCGTTTTTATCAAAGAAGATGTAGTTGATGAAACCACCCTACTTAAAAGGAAAATATATGAAGCCAAAAAAGTTAATGGTGAGTGGAAAAACAATGGTGAAGCCGAAATATTTGTAAATAAATCGAAGAATAACATAGGAAGTTTTTGTTTTTCTCATGACCAGCAACGTATATACTACACCGTGTGCAAGCCCAACTGGCAAAACAGAATTATGTGTAAAATATACATGGCCGAAAAAGAAGATGGTGAATGGGGAAAACCCATCCTTTTGCCCGGAGACATTAACCTTTCAAAATATACAAGCACCCATCCTGCAGTAGGTCTTTCTTCCAAGCCTGACCGCGAAATCTTATATTTTGTTTCTGACCGACCTGATGGAAAAGGCCACATGGACATTTGGTACACCCGGTATCGCATATCCAAGGGCACATTTGAAAAGGCCAGAAACTGCGGTACAAAGGTGAACTCTATTGGAAATGAAATGTCACCCGTTTATGATAACAAAGCACATCGCTTGTATTACAGCAGCGATGGTCAGCCTGGCATCGGAGGATACGATATTTTTTACACCTCGGGCGAAAGAAGCAGATGGACCGGAAAAGGTGTGAACATTGGAAAATCTATCAACTCCCCTGTTGATGACATGTATTATATGTTGTTTGACGATAGAGAAACTGGACTGCTTATTTCGAATAGAGAAGGAAGTATCTCGCTCAAACACGAACATTGTTGCGATGATATTTTTCAATTTAAATGGTATAACTCCATTCACATTAACCTAAAAGGGGGGATAAAAAATGACTCCGACAAAACACCCATTAACGATGCGCAACTCATTGTCTTTTTAATTAATGAAGAAGACAAAGAAGAAATTGAGGTAGATCGCATTCTTTCAAAAGAAGATGGAACATTCGATTTGGAATTATTTGAAGAGAACAAATACCGCATTGTTGTTCACAAAGAAGGTCTTTTCAATGAAACTTTTGATGTAAGCACGAAGGGAATTGTAAAAACAACTGTTATCACAAAGAACGTTTTAATGAGGCCAATTCCTGATGCTGAAATTATTATTCCAAATATTTACTACGATTTTGACGATGCTGGGCTGACGCCACTGGCTCGTACTGCTATCGATACTTCTATTTTTGTATTGCTTACCCAAAACCCAACGCTCATAGTCGAAATTGCATCACATACCGACAGCAAAGGTTCAAATCCTTATAATTTAAATTTGAGTCAGCGACGGGCCGAATCAGTGGTTAATTATTTAAGAAAGCAAGGAATTCCCAAAGACCGAGTGAAACCCAAAGGCTATGGTGAAACCCAGCCCATTGCACCAAATGAAAACCCTGATGGCACTGATAATCCTGAGGGACGCGCCCGAAATAGAAGAACAAGTTTTAGGGTCATTGGTGAATTACCCGTTCAAATCAATTACGAAGAGCCATAAAATGATATTGCGCAAATTCTAAATTTGCGTATAACTCCATAATTATGCGCTATTTACTTTTCCTCTGTTGTTGTTTCAGCTTTTCCACTTCCTGCTACTCCCAATCCAAATTGGAAAACGATGAATTTATTGATTGGATAAAATTTTCAGAAGTGGTAATTTCTGGTGTATCGTATCCAGAGTTTTGGGAGCCTCGACCCGGTAACTTTTGGACAACCAGCAACCAAGGTACACGAACCATCTCCTTCGCTCCTACCTGTTTGAGAACTGAAGATGCCATTGATAATACTGCCGTGTTGCTGCGTTCCGCTACGTTCCCATTTGGTATTGCTGCTGGAAGTTTAGTTTCTGGAACGTATCTAGGCGGCACCGATCCAGCAAAAGCTATAAAAAGTGGGAGACCTTGGACAGGAAAGCCAGAGAGATTTGTGGGATATTATAAATACCTGCCCAAAAATGGAGACTATTGTATCATAGACGCTATACTCACCAAGTGGAATGGAAGCAGCTCGGATACAATTGGCAGAGCCCAAATTCCTGCCTCTGATGTTTCTAAAACGGTAAGTACTTACACCAAATTCGATTTCCCTTTTAATTATAACTACGCCAATAAAGGAGAGCCTGACTCGATTCGCATTGTATTTACCGCAAGCGGAAACGGTATCAATTTTAAAGGGGGAAATGGTACAGAATTATACCTCGATCATATCAAGCTTTTGTATCCCGGAGAAACAGGCTTGCCCGAATTAGAGGAGAACAACCTGCTTCGCATATTTCCCAATCCAGCTTCGCACACCGTTTTTATCCGACTAAAAGAAATAAAAAAAGAGGTGGAATTCTCCATTTACAACAGCGCTGGAAGTCTTGTACTATCTGAAACCATTGTTGACAGCTTTAACCCAATTGATATATCGAACCTTAGCAGTGGTTTGTATTTCTACCGCGCAACCCAAAAAGGATTGAAAGAAATCCAAGGAAAAATTCTCATAGAACAATGAAAGGTGTAGTTTTTTTTCTTTCACTTTTTGTTACCTCGCATCTAATAGCACAAAATCAGAGAGTTTCGTTTGGTCCAAAGGTGGGAATGATGATTGGGGCTCCTGTTCCACATGGTAACGCGCCAGAAGATGCTACCGGAAAGCCTTTGCTAGGACCAAATTTGGGCTTGCTCTTTGGCTACCACTTCACAGATAAATGGGCTGTGTTTTCCGAATTATCCTTTCACGAAAAAGGCGCCAAGTTCGAATCGAAATTGGTTAATCAGGAATACATAGATGAGGTCGTGTTGGTAACACCAGACGGAACCGTACATCGCGCAGAAATAAAAACCATTTTTAATGGTAAATCAAATGGCGAGCTAGATAATTGGTATCTTTCAGTTCCTGTTTTGGCTAGGTATTCCTTCAGTCCAAAGTTTCATTTAATTGGCGGAGGGTACTACGCTACCCTTGTTATGAGTAATTCGAAAACGCTTGCCGAAGGATTTGTTGGAGCCAGTACCATACTCACTGTTGAAGAAAAAGACCTAAGCTCAGAAATGAACGAAACGGATTATGGCGCAATTTGCGGTGTTCAATACCAATTCAAACCACTTGTAATCGACTTCAGGTTGAGTTATGGTTTCAATTCTATTTTTAGGTCAGATTATAAGACCATAAACTACCCTGTAAGAAACGTTTATACCGAGCTATCGCTTGCCTACTTGTTTCTAAAACCGAGAGGCCCCTCCAATGAGTGACATTAACCGAGCTCAAATAGGTTTCATAAGTTTATTAAAAATCTCTGTTCCCATCATGGTTGGTGGGCTTTCAATGACGTTGGTTAACCTCACCGACACAGCTTTTCTCGCCCGTCTTGGTGAGTCCGAACTCGGTGGAGCTGGCAATGCTGGCTTGCTGTTTTTTCTTTTGGTGGTAATCGGAATGGGATTCGCCACGGGTTCTCAAATTTTAATCGGTAGACGAAACGGCGAGCGCAAATATGAACTCATTGGGCACTTGGTGCAGCATTGCCTTTTGTTTTTATTGGTTTATGGCACCCTGCTCTATCTCATCCTGAGGTTTGTAATTGGCTATTTGGTTCCACATTTAGTGGACTCTGAAGATGTAGGAATTGTAATTGTCCAGTTTTTGGAAACACGCTCATGGGGTATTTATTTCAACTACATCAACTTGGCATTTATGATATTTTATGTGGGCATCACCAAAACCCGCATTATTGGAATTGTAACACCTCTCATCTCCATCCTGAATATAGTACTTGATTACGGACTTATTTTCGGTAATTTGGGTATGCCACAAATGGGCGTTGAAGGAGCTGCCCTTGCTTCAAACATTAGCGAAATGGCCGGAAGTATCTTGCTGCTCGCTTATACTTTCATCTTTTTCAAGAACAGTGAATATCAATTGTTTCGAAAACATCCGATATCCATAGCCAGATACAAATCGATTTTTCAGCTTAGTGTGCCGATCATGATCCAAAATTTTCTGTCTATTACATCTTGGTTTGTGTTCTTTTCCATTATAGAGCACATGGGTGAAGCAGAATTAGCGGCGTCACATATAGTTAGAAGCCTTTATATGGTACTCATTATCCCGGTATTTGCTATGGGCGATACTTCTAATTCCCTTACAAGCAACCTTATTGGACAAAAAAATGTCGGTTTGGTACTACCCATGCTCCGCAATATTTCCATTTTGGCCTTTGCTACCATGGCCTTGCTCCAACCTATATACTACGTTTTTGGAAAAAGTCTATTCCTGCCATTTACCTCAAGCGAGCAAATCATAGAACTTGGCGATCCTGTAATGCAGGTTGTTTTTACTGCTCTATTTCCATTTGCCATCGCCATTATGGGATTTAGAATGATATCTGGCGCTGGTAAAACCTTAGTCGCGCTGCTAATCGAAGTGTTTGTGGTGTCTATTTATCTTTGTTTGGCTTGGTTCATTTCTACCCTACCTGGCATTCAGTTGTATCAAGTATGGTTGATGGAATTCGTTTATTTTGGTTTGTTTTGCCTTCTTGTTTATGCCTATATCTGGAAGGGAAATTGGCGAGAATCTAATATTTAAGTACATTTTGAGAATCATATACATAGGAACCCCCGATTTTGCAGTTGCATCGTTGAAAAAACTGGTTGATGCTGGAAAAAACATTGTTGGGGTCATTACGGCTCCCGACAAGCCTGCGGGTAGAAATCAAAAATTGAAATACTCTCCAATCAAAGAATATGCGCTTAAAGAAGACCTTCATCTCCTACAACCTAGCAACCTAAAAGATGAAGCTTTTTTAGCAGAACTCAAATCCCTCAAGGCTGATTTGCAAATAGTGGTTGCTTTTCGTATGCTTCCCGAAGTGGTTTGGAATATGCCTCCTTTGGGCACATTTAATTTACACGCCTCCCTCCTTCCCAATTACAGAGGTGCAGCACCCATTCATCATGCTATTATCAATGGAGAAACCGAAACTGGGGTAAGTACCTTTTTTCTTAAACATGAAATTGATACGGGAAACATCTTGCTTCAAGAAAAAGTTGACATTGCGCCAAGCGATAACGTGGGTATTTTGCATGACAAGTTGATGAACACTGGCGCCGACCTATTGCTAAAAACGGTGAACATGATCGAATCTGGCGATGTAAAACCCATACCGCAAGAAGAACTGGCCCACGGTGAGGAATTGAAACATGCGCCCAAAATATTCAAGCCGTTTTGCGAAATAAATTGGAATGCAGATGCTTCCAGCATTCACAACAAAATAAGAGGCCTTAGCCCATACCCATGCGCCTATTGTACGGTAGAAATAAGCGGTGAAATACTCCAACTCAAGGTGTATACTTCTGAATTGGATCCAGAGAATACTTCCAATACAACCGTTCAAGTAGGAAATACCAAAAACCAACTTGGGGTAAGCAACAATGGAGGGACCGTTTGGCTCAAGGAAGTTCAAATACAAGGTAAAAAGCAAATGTGCATTGCCGATTTGTTGAATGGCATTCGAGGTAACATTAAAATCATCTTATGAAAGCACGGAACACTTTTTTAATATGTATCATATTTCTAGGTTTAGCGAACACTAGCTTCGCTCAAAATTTATTTGACGCCGCCAACTTTACACCTGATAGCCTCAACGAAAATGTAACTGTACATCAAATGTGCTCTGATCGGCATGAAACGAGTTATCTCATTTGGGTGAAAGATTCAGTGAAACCACACTACCATGCGAAACACACCGAATTGATTTATGTGCTTCAGGGAGAGGGACTGTTTTATCTAGGTTCTGAAACAATGGTCATAAAAAAAGGAGATTATTTAAGAATTCCAGAAGGCCAAATTCATTCCTTCAAAACGACTTCTCAGGCAGAAGTGAAGGTGATTTCGGTACAAACACCCGAATTTTTAGGTCAAGATCGCATTTGGGTAGACCACCAAAAGTGAGTTTTTGGGCGAAAACCTCGCTGAAATGCCCGTCAGGCCTGCAAAAGATGGCTAGGTTATCAACAAATGGCCATTTTTATTAACAAATAGGGGCTTTTCGGGCTGCATGCCTTTATCCGTGTGGTTTTTTCAGTTTAATTTGATTCACGAATTAATTATTAACTATAAACAATTACTCACAATGAACAAGTCGGAATTAATTGACGCGATGGCTGATGGAGCCGGAATTTCTAAAGCTGATGCTAAAAGAGCTCTTGATGCTTTTATCGGTGCTACATCTGCATCTTTGAAAAAAGGTGGTAGAGTTGCTCTAGTAGGTTTTGGATCTTTCTCTATTTCTAAGAGATCTGCTCGTACAGGTAGAAACCCACAAACTGGTAAAGAAATCAAAATTGCTGCTAAAAATGTAGTAAAGTTCAAAGCAGGTGCTGAGCTTTCTAGTGCAGTGAACTAAGAATTTCTTACTTCAAAAAAATGAGGCCCTCTATCACAAGTGATAGGGGGTTTTTTTTTACCCTAAATTCTAATCATATCTTATTTTGAACCGTCGCTTAAAATCTTTACTTTGGTTGCCCTTAATATGATAATAAACAATTCGACAATTTATGGGTAAAGGAGATAGAAAATCTGGGAAAGGAAAACGATTCAAGGGATCATACGGCAACACAAGAAGACCTAGCAGAGAAAATAAAACCCAAGAAGAGTTAA
>JAGQYO010000029.1 GCA_020435995.1 Flavobacteriales bacterium
CTTCCAAGCTGAGGGTCGCGAGTTCGAATCTCGTCTTCCGCTCTAATTTTTGCCGATGTAGCTCAGCGGTAGAGCACTTCCTTGGTAAGGAAGAGGTCACGGGTTCAATTCCCGTCATTGGCTCTGCCTTCAGGGTAATGGTAATGTATATATATTGAATTAAATAATAACAACTTCGAAAAAATTAAATAGCTATGGCTAAAGCAAATTTTGATCGTTCAAAGCCGCACTTAAATGTGGGAACTATTGGTCACGTAGACCACGGTAAGACTACGCTTACGGCTGCGATTACCAAAACACTTGCAGACAAAGGATTGTCTGAAGTAAGGAGTTTCGACTCTATTGACAACGCTCCTGAAGAGAAAGAACGTGGTATTACTATTAATACATCACACGTTGAGTATCAAACGGCAAACAGACACTACGCGCATGTTGACTGTCCAGGTCACGCGGATTACGTGAAGAATATGGTTACTGGTGCGGCCCAAATGGACGGTGCAATACTTGTTGTTGCCTCTACTGATGGTCCTATGCCACAAACTAGGGAGCATATACTTCTTGCTCGTCAGGTTGGTGTTCCAAGAATAGTTGTATTCATGAATAAAGTGGATATGGTTGATGATGAGGAATTACTTGAATTAGTTGAAATGGAAATCAGAGAACTTCTTGATTTTTACGACTATGATGGTGATAACACGCCAATCATTCAAGGGTCTGCTCTTGGTGCTTTAGAAGGAAAGCCAGAGTGGCAAGAAAAAGTAATGGAATTGATGGATGCGGTTGATACTTACATCGAAGAGCCAGTGAGAGAAATGGACAAACCATTTTTGATGCCGGTTGAAGATGTATTCTCAATTACAGGTCGTGGAACTGTTGCTACTGGTCGTATCGAAACAGGTGTTATTAACTCTGGAGAAGAGGTTGATATTATCGGATTTGGTGCTGAAAAAATGAAATCAGTAGTTACTGGAGTTGAAATGTTCCGTAAGATTCTTAATAGAGGTGAGGCTGGAGATAACGTAGGCTTGCTTTTAAGAGGAATTGAAAAAGAAGCTATTAGAAGAGGGATGGTTATTGCCAAGCCAGGTTCTATTACTCCTCACACTAAGTTTAAAGCTGAGGTTTATATCTTGAAGAAAGAAGAAGGTGGACGTCATACTCCATTTCACAACAGGTACCGTCCACAGTTCTACTTAAGAACTACAGATGTTACAGGTGAAATCATTCTTCCAGCAGATCGCGAGATGGTTCTTCCTGGTGATAACCTAACAATTGAAGTGAACTTGATTGCTCCAGTTGCGGTTAACAAAGGGTTGAAATTTGCGATGAGAGAAGGTGGCCGTACTGTTGGTGCAGGTCAAATTACTGAAATCATCGAGTAATAAAAATAAAAAGAAGAAAAGGAAAGGTGGCTTCTGTTTGAAGTTCACCTTTCATTTTCTAAATACGGGCGTAGCTCAGTTGGTAGAGCATTGGTCTCCAAAACCAAGGGCCGTGAGTTCGAATCTTACCGCCCGTGCAACTGGAAATTAAATGGAAGGAGTAAAACAATATATTAAGGAGTCTTACGACGAAATGGTTCATAAAGTGAGTTGGCCTACTTGGCCCAATTTACAGAACAGTGCTGTGGTTGTTTTATTTGCCACTTTCGTATTCGCGGTAGTGATCTATATCATGGATTTGATGTTTGGTCAGTCTATGGATGTGATTTATACCAAAATATTCAACTAAGATTAGGAGAAATGGCAGAGGAAATAAAAAAACGCTGGTATGTTCTCCGTGCCATTAGTGGTAAGGAAAAGAAGGTAAAAGAATACATTGAGCTTGAGGTTGAAAGAATGAAAATGACAAGTTTCGTTTCTCAGGTTCTTATTCCTACCGAAAAAGTTTTCCAAATCAGAAATGGAAAGAAAGTAAGTAAAGAACGAAACTTTTTTCCAGGGTATGTACTGGTTGAGGCTTCGCTTGTTGGTGAAGTGCCGCACGTATTAAAAGCAATCCCGAATGTTATTGGATTTCTTGGAGGTGAAAAGGGTGGAGATCCCATGCCTTTAAGACTTTCAGAAGTTAATAGAATTTTAGGAAAGGTAGATGAGCTTGCCGAAAGCGACGAGACCATGAATATTCCTTTCCTTGTTGGAGAAACTGTTAAAGTTATTGACGGTCCATTCAACTCCTTTTCTGGTATGATCGAAGAGATCAACGAAGAAAAGAAGAAACTCAAGGTAATGGTGAAGATATTTGGAAGAAAAACACCATTGGAATTGAGCTACATGCAAGTAGAAAAAGAGTAATATCTGCTTCCAAGCATTAATATAAATGTTCATTAAAGAACGAGAGTTAAATCATTAATCATGGCAAAAGAAATAAGTGGTCTGATTAAGTTGCAAATCCGAGGAGGTGCTGCGAATCCATCACCACCTGTTGGTCCTGCGTTAGGAGCAAAAGGTGTTAACATAATGGAATTCTGCAAGCAGTTTAATGGCCGAACTCAGGACAAAGCGGGAAAAGTATTGCCGGTGGTGATTACTGTTTATTCCGACAAGTCATTTGAGTTTGTTATTAAAACTCCCCCAGTGGCTGTGCAACTTTTGGAAGCTGCAAAATTGAAATCCGGTTCTTCAGAACCGAATAGAAAGAAAGTGGCTTCGTTGAGCATGGATGCAATTCGAAAGATAGCTGAGGATAAGATGCCTGATCTAAATTGTTTCACCGTTGATTCAGCTGTTGAAATGGTTGCTGGTACTGCACGCAGTATGGGAATAACCGTAAAACGCAAATAACAATCAAATAAGTTAATTGAGAATGGCTGTTTTAACAAAAAAACAAAAAGACGCGGTTTCTAAATATGATAGCACCAAAAAGTATTCTTTAAAGGAAACTTGTGCTCTCATTAAAGAAATATCTAATGCGAAGTTTGATGCAAGCGTTGATGTTGCAATTCGATTGGGTGTAGATCCACGAAAAGCAAATCAAATGGTGAGAGGAACGGTTTCGTTGCCTCATGGTACTGGAAAAGACACCAAGGTTCTAGTTTTATGTACTCCAGATAAGGAGGAAGAAGCTAAAGCTGCAGGTGCTGATTACGTGGGCCTTGATGAATACGTTGATAAGATTAAAGGCGGTTGGACCGATATCGATGTAATTATCACAATGCCTTCAGTGATGGGAAAGGTTGGTGCTTTAGGTAGAATATTAGGACCTAGAGGATTGATGCCTAACCCTAAGACAGGAACTGTTACAATGGAAATTGGAAAAGCGGTTACCGAAGTTAAAGCGGGTAAAATTGACTTTAAAGTTGATAAGTATGGTATCATACACGCAAGCGTAGGTAAAGTATCTTTTGATGCTAGTAAACTTTTCGAAAACTCATCTGAGCTGATTCAAACTATCATTAAACTCAAACCTGCTGCCTCTAAAGGTACTTATGTGAAAAGTGTCTTTATGTCTAGCACAATGAGCCCTAGTGTATCCATTGACGAAAAGTCAATATAGTTGGTTATCTCTTAAAAATAGAATCTATGACAAGAGAAGAAAAAGCCAAGAGCATTCAGGAAATTTCCGAAAGGTTAATTAATTCTGAAGTAGTCTACCTAGCTGATGTATCTGGGTTAAGCGCTGAAAAAACTTCTAAACTTAGAAGGCTTTGTTTCAATAGAAACGTTGGTATTAAAGTGGTAAAAAACACTTTATTACAAAAAGCTTTTGAAAGTATTGAAGGTAAAGATTTTAGTGGTTTATCTGGAGCATTAAAAGGTAATACTTCCATCATGACAACCAATGTAGGCAATGTGCCCGCTAAGTTGATCAAGGAATTTAGAGACAAATCTGATAAGCCACTATTAAAAGGTGCGTGGATTCAGGATACAGTATTTATTGGTGACAATCAGTTGGATACTTTGGCTACATTGAAGTCGAAGGAAGAACTTATCGGCGACATTATCATGTTGCTTCAGTCACCTGCTAAGAATGTTGTTTCGGCTCTTAGTTCTGGCGGAGGTAAACTCGCAGGAATAATAAAAACTTTATCTGAAAGACCCGAGTAATTGTTGCTTGGTATTGAAAATTAATTAATTCGTTTAAAATTTAAAACTAAAATAAAATGGCTGATTTAAAAGCTTTTGCAGAACAACTCGTAAACCTTACAGTAAAGGAAGTAAACGAGCTAGCAGGTATTCTTAAAGATGAGTACGGTATCGAACCTGCTGCTGCAGCTGTAGCTGTTGCTGCTGCTGGTGGTGGTGATGCGGGTGCTGCTGCTGAAGAAAAAACAGAATTCGACGTAGTCCTAAAGTCTGGAGGCGCTAACAAACTTCAAGTTGTGAAGTTGGTTAAAGATCTTACAGGTCAAGGACTAAAAGAAGCTAAAGCCCTAGTTGATGGCGCGCCTAGCACAATTAAAGAAGGTGCTGCCAAAGATGAAGCTGAAGCACTTAAAGCTCAGCTTGAAGAAGTAGGAGCTGAAGTTGAGCTTAAGTAAGCTCTTAATAGTATTTAATAATGAAGTAAGGTTTAGGCTCTTTGTAGCCTAAACCCTTACTTGTTTATAGCTATTAGGTTGTAAATTAAATTCCTTAAAATCCATGAGTCGGCAGCAATTCGCGAAAGAAAGAATAAATTTTGGTACCACCCGTAACCAATTAAAATATCCAGATTTTTTGGATATTCAGTTAAAGTCTTTTCAAGACTTTTTTCAACTTGAAACAACGCCCGAAAATCGAGAGGCCGAAGGTCTATTCAAGGTGTTTAGCGAAAATTTCCCCATTACTGATGCACGAAACAATTTCGTTCTTGAGTTTTTGGATTATTTCGTAGACCCTCCTCGTTATTCAATTGAAGAAACAATTGATCGTGGTTTAACCTATAGCGTTCCGCTAAAAGCGAAACTTAAGCTGTATTGCACCGATCCCGAGCATGAGGACTTCGAAACAATTGTACAGGATGTGTATTTGGGTACAATCCCCTATATGTCGCCTAAAGGTTCATTTATAATAAATGGCGCCGAACGAGTTGTTGTATCTCAGTTGCATAGATCTCCTGGAGTATTCTTTGGTCATAGTTTCCACGCTAATGGCACAAAACTATATTCCGCAAGAGTTATTCCTTTTAAAGGTTCATGGATTGAATTTGCTACAGATATTAATTCTGTAATGTACGCTTACATTGATAGAAAGAAGAAGTTACCAGTAACTACTTTACTTCGTTCTATTGGGTATGAAAGCGATAAAGATATTCTCGAAATATTTGATTTAGCGGATGAAATCAAAGTAAACAAAACCCAACTCAAAAAATCGAAAGGCAGAAGACTTGCAGCTCGTGTACTTAAAACCTGGTTTGAAGATTTCGTGGATGAGGATACAGGAGAAGTTGTATCTATTGAAAGAAACGAAGTAATCGTTGATCGTGAAATCGTTCTTGAGGATGAGCACATCGATGAAATTCTTGATTCTGGAGTAAAGTCCATTCTTCTACACAAAGAAGATGCAAATGCTGCGGATTACGCGATCATTTATAATACACTGCAAAAAGACCCTTCAAATTCAGAAATTGAAGCAGTTGAGCATATCTACCGAATATTACGTAACGCTGAACCACCAGATGAGGAAACTGCTCGTGGTATCATCGATAAGTTATTTTTCTCAGATAAGAGATATGATTTGGGTGAGGTAGGTAGATACAGAATTAATAAAAAGCTAGGCTTGAATATCGATATGGATACCAAGATTCTTAGCAAACTAGATATTATTGAAATCATCAAATACCTGATTGAGCTTATTAACTCAAAGGCAGATGTTGATGATATTGATCACCTTTCAAACAGAAGGGTAAGAACAGTAGGTGAGCAGTTATATGCTCAGTTTGGTGTTGGTCTTTCTAGAATGGCAAGAACCATTCGTGAAAGAATGAATGTGAGAGACAATGAGGTTTTTACACCAATTGATTTAATTAACGCCAAGACCTTGTCTTCCGTTATTAATTCCTTTTTTGGAACAAATCAGCTTTCACAATTCATGGATCAAACCAATTCTTTGGCTGAGGTAACTCACAAGCGAAGAATGTCAGCACTTGGACCTGGTGGTTTATCTAGAGAAAGAGCGGGATTTGAGGTTCGTGACGTTCACTACACGCACTACGGTAGGTTATGTACGATCGAAACGCCTGAAGGACCAAATATCGGTTTGATTTCTTCTATGTGTGTTTATGCTAAGGTAAATAAGCTTGGGTTTATTGAAACACCTTATAGAAAAGTAGCTGCTGGTAAGGTAGATTTACAAGGTGATGTAGTTTATTTGGCCGCTGAGGAAGAAAACGGTATGACCATCGCGCAAGCCAATGCCATTATCGATGACAAAGGCCAGTTTGCAAATGAAAAAGTAAAAGCAAGATACGAAGGAGATTTCCCAGTAGTTGCGCCAGAATCGGTTTCATTAATGGACGTTGCGCCTAACCAAATTGCCTCTATCGCGGCTTCACTTATTCCATTTTTGGAACATGATGATGCCAACAGAGCACTTATGGGATCTAACATGCAGCGTCAAGCTGTACCATTGCTTAAACCAGAAACTCCTATCGTAGGAACAGGTTTAGAAGAGCCACTAGCTCGGGATTCAAGAGTATTGATTTCTGCTGAAGGTGATGGAGTAGTGGAATATGTGGATTCAAGGGAAGTAAGGATTCTTTATGATCGCAATGATGAAGAGAATCTTGTCAATTTTGATGCGCCACTTAAGTCATATAACTTAATAAAGTTTGCCAAAACAAATCAGAGTACTTGCGTAAATCACAACCCAATTGTAAAGGTTGGAGAGCGAGTGAAGAAAGGACAAATCCTGGTTGAAGGTTATGCTACTCATGATGGCGAATTGGCACTTGGAAGAAACCTTATGGTGGCCTTTATGCCATGGAAAGGATATAACTTCGAGGATGCGATTGTAATTTCAGAAAACGTAGTTAAAGACGATATTTATACTTCGGTTCACGTTTCTGAATATTCATTAGAAGTGAGAGATACCAAACTTGGGTTGGAAGAACTTACTGCCGACATTCCTAATGTAAGCGAAGAGGCTACAAAAAATCTTGATGAAAACGGTCTTATCCGTATTGGAACTCAAGTAAAAGAAGGAGATATTCTTATTGGAAAAATCACACCAAAAGGTGAGAGTGATCCTACTCCTGAAGAAAAGCTTTTAAGAGCAATTTTTGGAGATAAAGCTGGAGATGTTAAAGATGCTTCTTTGAAAGTTCCGCCTTCATCAGATGGTGTTGTAATCGAAAAGAAACTTTTCTCCAGAAAAATAAAAGACAGAAAGGCAAAAGCCGAGGAAAAACAACTTTTGGACGAAGTAGACGAAGTATTCAACAAAAGAATGGCGGAGCTCAAAGGCGTTTTGGTTGAGAAATTATTCACTATTGTTACTGGTAAAACGTCTCAGGGTGTTTTCAATAATTTTAGAGAAGAGATTATCGCCAAGGGTACTAAGTTTACTTTGAAGCTTTTAAATTCTGTTGATTATACGGATATTAGTGCATCTGGTTGGACTACTGATGATGATAAAAATCAATTGATCAAGACCCTACTTCACAATTTTCATATCAAAGCCAGCGAATTTATTGGCGATATGAAACGTGAGAAGTTTAAGATTTCGATTGGTGATGAATTGCCAGCAGGTATTGTTCAGTTAGCTAAAGTTTATTTGGCTACTAAGCGAAAGCTTAAGGTTGGTGATAAAATGGCTGGACGACACGGAAACAAAGGTATTGTTGCCAAAATCGTTCGTCAAGAGGATATGCCTTTTATGGAAGATGGCACACCTGTGGATATCGTATTAAATCCACTTGGGGTACCTTCAAGGATGAACCTTGGTCAAATTTACGAAACGGTTCTTGGATGGGCTGGAAAAAGGCTTGGATTGAAATTCGCGACACCTATCTTTGATGGAGCAACGCTACAACAAATCGAGGATTACTCTAAAGAGGCTGGAATTCCAAAAATGGGAAGAACATACCTGTACGATGGTGGAACTGGAGATAAATTTCATCAACCTGCTACGGTTGGTGTAATTTACATGCTTAAACTTCACCACTTGGTGGATGATAAGATGCATGCAAGGTCTATTGGACCATATTCTCTTATTACACAGCAGCCATTGGGTGGTAAAGCACAGTTTGGAGGTCAAAGATTTGGTGAGATGGAAGTTTGGGCACTTGAGGCTTTTGGAGCTTCCAATATCCTACAGGAAATTCTTACTGTGAAATCTGATGACGTTATTGGAAGAGCTAAGGCTTACGAAAAAATCGTAAAAGGTGAAAATATGCCTATCCCTGGAATTCCAGAATCATTTAATGTATTGCTACATGAAATGAGAGGATTGTGTCTTAACATCACATTAGATTAAATCAAATTGTAATTAAACTTTAGATATAAAAAACATGGCGCTCAGAAAAGACGTTAAAGGAAACAGCGAGTTTAATAAGATTTCGATCGGTTTAGGTTCACCAGAAATGATACTCGAGCAATCGAGAGGTGAGGTTCTTAAACCCGAAACTATCAATTACCGGACTTATAAACCAGAAAGAGATGGTTTGTTCTGTGAAAGAATATTTGGTCCAGTAAAAGATTACGAATGCCACTGTGGTAAATACAAGAGAATCCGATATAAAGGAATTATCTGTGACCGTTGCGGTGTTGAAGTTACCGAGAAAAAAGTAAGACGAGAAAGAATGGGGCATATAGGACTTGTTGTTCCTGTTGCTCACATTTGGTACTTTAAATCTTTACCTAATAAAATTGGTTACTTGCTTGGATTACCTAGTAAGAAATTAGATGCTATTATCTATTATGAAAGATATGTTGTAATTCAGCCTGGAAATGCTGTGAATGCTGAAGGAGAGCCAGTTTTAAAGTTGGATTTTCTTACCGAAGAAGAGTACCTCGACATTTTAGATGCGCTTCCAAAGGAAAATCAGTATTTGGATGATTCTGACCCGAATAAGTTTATCGCTAAGATGGGTGCTGATGCATTGTTCGATCTTTTGGCTTCGGTAGAATTGGATAGCTTATCTTATGAATTGCGTCACAAGGCGAATACTGAAACTTCGCAGCAACGTAAGAATGAGGCCTTAAAAAGACTTCAGGTTGTTGAGGCTTTCAGAGAAGCAAATAGCCGAAAAGAAAATCGCCCTGAATGGATGATTGTAAAGGTTGTTCCCGTTATTCCACCTGAATTGCGTCCGTTAGTTCCCTTAGATGGTGGCCGATTTGCTACTTCAGATTTAAATGATTTGTACCGTAGGGTAATTATTCGAAATAATCGTTTGAAGAGATTATTGGAGATAAAAGCACCTGAAGTGATTCTTAGAAACGAGAAGAGAATGCTTCAAGAAGCGGTTGATTCTTTATTCGACAACTCTAGAAAATCTTCAGCGGTAAAAACAGAATCTAACAGAGCTTTAAAATCACTTTCAGATTCTTTAAAGGGTAAGCAAGGACGTTTTCGTCAGAACTTACTTGGAAAGAGGGTTGATTATTCAGCACGTTCTGTTATCGTTGTGGGTCCGGAATTGAAATTACACGAATGTGGAATTCCGAAGGGAATGGCAGCCGAGCTTTACAAGCCTTTTATCATCCGCAAGATGATTGAAAGAGGAATTGTAAAAACAGTAAAGTCGGCTAAAAAGATTGTTGACCGTAAAGAGCCTGTTGTTTGGGATATTCTTGAGAATGTACTTAAAGGTCATCCTGTTCTTTTGAATAGAGCACCAACTCTTCACCGTTTGGGTATTCAAGCTTTTCAACCAAAATTGATTGAAGGAAAAGCAATTCAACTTCATCCACTTGTGTGTACAGCATTCAATGCGGATTTTGACGGTGACCAGATGGCAGTTCACTTACCATTGGGTAGTGCCGCAATTTTGGAAGCTCAGCTGTTAATGTTGGCCTCTCACAATATTTTGAATCCAGCGAATGGTGCTCCTATAGCAGTACCTTCTCAGGATATGGTCTTGGGTCTTTATTATATGACAAAGGCTCGTAAGTCTACCAAAGAATGGTTTATTAAGGGTGAAGGAAATATTTTTTATTCGCCTGAAGAGGTAAAGATTGCTTTTAATGAAGGAAAGCTAGATTTACACGCAACTATTAAAGTAAAGACACACGATATGGTGAATGGTGAAGCGGTTAATCATATTATTGATACCACTTGTGGAAGGGTGCTTTTTAACGAAGTAGTTCCTAAATCTGTTGGTTATATCAATGATGTACTTACCAAAAAATCACTAAGAGATATTATTGGAGTTGTGTTAAAAGCAACGGGCTTTGCTAAAACCGCTGCTTTCTTAGATGACATTAAATCTCTTGGATTCTATATGGCATTCAAAGGTGGATTGTCATTCAACTTGGATGATATTATCATTCCACCAGAAAAAGACATTCTTTTAGAAGCTGCTAACAAGGAAGTAGACAATGTACTCATGAACTATAACATGGGTCTGATTACTAACAATGAAAGGTACAATCAGATAATTGATATCTGGACGCATACAAACTCTAAGTTGACTGCTACCTTAATGGATCGTTTACAAAATGATAACCAAGGTTTCAATTCAATTTATATGATGTTTGATTCAGGTGCGAGGGGTTCGAAAGAACAGATTCGACAGCTGAGTGGAATGAGAGGTTTGATGGCAAAACCGAAGAAATCGGGTACTTCATCAGGTCAGGAAATTATTGAAAATCCAATTCTTTCTAACTTTAAAGAAGGGCTTTCTATCCTTGAGTATTTTATCTCTACGCACGGTGCTCGAAAGGGTCTTGCGGATACGGCACTTAAAACTGCAGATGCTGGTTACTTAACAAGACGATTAGTAGACGTATCTCAGGATGTTGTTATTACAGAAGAAGATTGTGGAACCTTACGAGGGTTAACTGCAACTGCCCTTAAAAACAATGAAGAAATTGTTGAGCGACTTGCTGATCGAATCATTGGAAGAACCGCATTGGAGGATATTTATCACCCAGACACCGATGAGTTGATTATAGAATCAGGTGAGACAATTACTGATGAAATTGGAAAACTTATCGATTCATTAGGTATTGAAGAAGTCGAAATTCGTTCGGTACTTACTTGCGAAACGGGTAGAGGGGTTTGTGTTAAATGTTATGGCCGTAGCTTAGCTAGTGGCAAAATGGTTCAGAAAGGTGAAGCTGTTGGTGTAATTGCTGCGCAGTCCATTGGAGAACCTGGTACACAGCTTACGCTTCGAACGTTCCACGTTGGGGGTACCGCTTCTAATATTGCTTCCGCTTCTAAGATTATTTCTAGAAACGATGGTAAACTAGAAATCGATGAGCTAAAAACAGTAAAGAAAACGAACGATAAGGGTGTTGAAGTAGAATTGGTCATCGGTCGATCTGCAGAAATGCGAGTGGTTGATGGCAAGGGCAATGTGCTTGCGACTAACATTATACCTTATGGTGCTGAATTGTTCATGACTTCAGGTTCTAAGCTGAAGAAAGGAGATACAATTTGTCAGTGGGATCCATATAACGCTGTTATCCTTACCGAATATGACGGAAAGATCGTTTTCGAGAACATCGAAAGGGGAATTACTTACAAGGAAGAATCCGATGAGCAAACTGGATTTACCGAAAAAGTAATTATGGAAAACAGGGACAAGAAAAAGAACCCTACAATTCATGTTCAGAATAGCAAAAACGAAATCCTTCGATCATACAGTATTCCAGTAGGAGCGCATATCATTATCGAAGATGGTGATAAGGTAACTGCAGGTACAATTTTGGTTAAAATTCCTCGTCAGTCTGGTAAAACAGGTGATATTACAGGAGGTCTTCCAAGGGTTACTGAACTTTTCGAAGCACGTAATCCTTCTAACCCAGCAGTGGTTTCCGAAATTGACGGAATCGTTTCTTTCGGTAAAATCAAACGTGGAAATAGAGAAGTTATCGTTGAATCACGTGGTGGTGTAATTAAGAAGTATTTGGTTTCTCTTTCACGTCATATCTTGGTTCAAGAAAATGATTATGTGAAGGCCGGAAATCCTCTATCTGATGGTGCTGTTACTCCTTCTGATATTCTTAATATTAAAGGTACAACTGCGGTTCAGGAATATATCGTTAATGAAGTTCAAGAAGTTTACAGGCTACAAGGTGTGAAGATTAATGACAAGCACTTTGAGGTTATCGTAAGACAAATGATGCGTAAGGTTGATATTAAGGATTCAGGTGATACCAGATTCTTGGAGAACCAGATCGTTAACAAGACTGAGTTCACTGAAGAGAATGATGAAATTTACGGTAAGTGGATTATAGAAGAGGCTGGTGATTCTGATAAGTTTAAGGCTGGCCAAATTATCTCTCTCATCAACTTTAAGGATGAAAACGCACTCTTGGCTCGAAAAGAACTAAAAGTGATGGTTGGACGTGAGGCTCGCCCTGCAATAGGTCAAACGATCCTACAAGGTATTACAAGGGCTTCTCTACAGACTGATAGCTTTATTTCTGCAGCTTCCTTCCAAGAAACCACTAAGGTGCTTAATGAAGCGGCTGTAAGAGGTAAAGAGGATTTCTTGTTAGGACTGAAGGAAAATGTGATCGTTGGTCATAAGATACCAGCAGGAACTGGTCTTAGAGAGTATGATGATTACATTGTAGGATCGAAAGAGGAGTATGAAAAGCTCATCGGCGCTTCCGAATCAGAAATGATAATAGATTAATTAAATTGAGAAAAGACCTTCATTTGAAGGTCTTTTCTTTTATATACCTGTCTAATGGCTGAAGATAAAAAAGAAAAAGATGGTCAAATTAATATTGAATTGACCGAAGAAATTGCTGAAGGCACTTATTCTAACCTTGCGATTATAACCCATAGCACCAGCGAGTTTGTATTAGACTTCATTAACATTATGCCTGGAGTTCCGAAGGCGAAAGTCAAGTCAAGAATTGTGCTTACCCCACAACACGCCAAAAGACTAATGAATGCCCTGCACGATAATGTAGAGAAGTTCGAAAATATTCACGGAGAGATTCAGGATACTGGTCATCAAAATCCTCCAATTCCAATGAATTTTGGTGGACCTACGGGGCAGGCCTAATAAAGTGCTTTTCGGTTGAATATGATGTAACCGAAGTGAAATAAAAAGGTCAATGGAGTCTTGTTCTCTGGCGCTATCTCAGGGGCATTGTAATAGTAGTTTAAGCCAACACTCAGAGGCCCAATAGGGGAATTATACACCAAGGTACTATTGGCTATTGAATAAATGCTGTTAAAACCTTCTTCCACGATTTGTTGATCGCTGGCATCTCTAATTACTTTCTTGTAGGGTAGAAAAAGATAGGCTTCCACTCTAAAATCAAGGCTTTTTACAATTGATACAATGAATTTGTGGCCTAAACTCGTGTATTGGTATGCCCTAAATGATTCCAAAAACAAAGTCTTGCTTTCTGGGGTAGGCTGAAATGCAGGAGATTTAAGAATGCTTGCCGTATAGTTGCTAAGCAATGGAATGTTGCTGAAATAGGAATCAGAGTAAATGCCTAACCTCAATTTTCCTTTTCCCAAGTAATAATAATCTAAGAGTAGTTTCATATCAATCCATTCATGATGTGCGATTTTATTAGGTAGTGCAGATTTAAAGGTGGTACCTGGGTTGGTCTCTTCATCACCCACTGAATACCTCCCCATTACATAAAAACGTAGTCCTTTGTTGGCATATTGAATGGAGTTTTGCGTATTAAAATCAATTTCCAGCAGAGTAGAGTTTGGCCGAAGAGTGGTTAAATCTGGAATGTCATCAGCAGTAAAGTCTTTGGTTTGATAATATTCGTCATTCATTTCTGCATAGGTATAGTTAGCCGTAATTTTACCCGAATTTCCAAGCGGCATTCCAATCCCTAAACCTCCATAACTTTCTTTTTGAATTAAATAACTCGGTCGGTCTTCATCAAAAAAGAAGGATTTGCTTTTGAAATAATTCCAAGAATTAAATGTGAGAAATGCCTCTATCATAAAGGGAATCCTTGTAGGGAAATCTGCTCGGATGCTTCCCATTGCAGAGTTGTAAAACTTACCGAAATAAGTATTTCCCTTGAGTAACCAAGCATTTTTACCCCAAGGGCGAAAGGCCATACCAACATAAGCCGTTGAAATGGGTCTGTTCGATACCACTCCTCCAAATTCTGCTTTAAAAGGTTTTTCTTCGGTGGTATGTGCCGTTACTTCGTACAAGTTTGTTTTTGGGTTGAGTTTCAAAGAAGGAAAAATGGTGCGAATTCGACCATCACTAAGGGTTCTGAAGTAGTGTTTTCTAAAGTCGCTTAATGAATAGGTTTCAGCTTTGGGCCACAAACTTTTGGAAACGAACCGAGCCTTCCTAGGATTGACATTTTCTACGGTTACATTTCCGATTACTTTTTCATGCATTTTGGCTCTAAAGGCCTTTCTGTTGTAATCCAATTGGTTACTAGTTCTTTCAGAAGCAATGTGTTTCTTGAGTTCGGTAATTTGTCTTAACGCAGTGTGGTATCCTGAATCAACAACTTCTTCCAAGTCTTTAAAATCAAAAGTTTGGTGATTGGTTTTTGGTTCTATAATCCAACCAGGGGTTTTTAAATCAAAATTGGTTTGACTGATGAGCATGGCCTTCACTTGGCTGATAAGATCATCTGATTTTGGCGGAGGGTCATTAGAGGTAACTTTTACACCGATGATATAATCTGGACGGAAGGTATTTGTCATGAGCTCATGCGGAAAGTTGTTGTAAAGCCCACCATCGAATAAAACACGGCCATTTACTTCCAACGGTATCAAATAAAATGGGTAAGTGAAGGAAGCTCTGATGGCCGTACCCAAATCACCATCCGAAAAAATATATTCTTCCTTTGAATTTATATCGGCAGCTACACATCTGAATGGAATAAACAAGCTATCAAAACAATAATCAGAAGCAGAGGAAGCTCCAGAAAAAAGCTTTAACAACTCAAAATCTACGGGTCCGGGTGAAATCAGATTTGTAGGCAAGGAATTGGACAGTGAAAAGTCTTTTGAGATGCCCAAATTGAGCATGGATGCATTTTGCTCATCATTTTTAAAATAGAACCTATCCTTTGAATCAATTTCTCCAACTACCAGTTGTTTGAATAAGTCGGATAGAAAGAATTCTTTCATTTCTTGGGTGGTGTAGCCTGCAGCATACATTGCACCTACAAAGGCTCCCGACGATGTCCCTGTAATGTAGTCAATGGGGATGTTGTTCTCTTCTAAAGCTTGAATTACACCAATGTGAGCAAGCCCATTGGCACCACCACCACTTAGCACCAATCCTACCTTTTGGGAGAGTAGAAATTTCCCTGGTAACAGAGATAACAGAAGGGTTAAGCTAAATAAAAGTTTGATCTTCATCCCTAATTTTGAATGTGAACAAAGTTATTTATTTGAACTACCTATTGAAGCCTCTTATAAAGTGATGTAAAATAGTCAGATACCAGTAACAAACTTGATCCATACCAACTAAAGATTCTACCGTCAACAAGTTCAACTTTAGACATTGGCAACCACTCTTCAAACATGGTTTTATTCTTCGATTTAAAGGGGTATGGCTCTGAGCTGAGGAACACATAATCTACCTGCAACTCGGCAAGCTCTTTTCGACTTGTAATAGGATACCGCAAATCCGATTTGCTAAAAATATTTTGAAACCCCGCTTCAATCAACATAGAATTGATAAACGTGTTACCACCTGCTACCATGAGTGGGTCATTCCAAATTACGTAAGCGCAAGTTCCTTTAGCTTTCTCCTTCTTAAAAAAGCCAAATGAGTGCTCTATTTTAGAAACAAGATCACGGCTTTTTTTCTCTGTACTCGTTATTTTTCCAATATGGATAATCGTTCTTAGCGAATCAGCGATGGTAACAACATCCGAAACGTAAACAGGACAATACTTTTGTAAATACGTTATCTGTTCTTTTTCATTCTCTTCCTTATTGGCGATGATTAAATCTGGTTTTAAGTCAAGAATTTGTTGAACGTTTAAGGTTTTTGTTCCACCAATGAGCTGCTTTGATTTTCGCCAATTTTTCGGATAGGCGCAAAAACTGGTTATTGCAACTACTTCGGTATCGAGCCCTAAATAGGAAAGAAGTTCTGTTTGAGACGGAACTGTAGAAATAATGCGTTGAAGCCGAAATTTAAGGGCGATCTTATTGCCTAAATCATCAACCACCAAATTCATTAGTGCAAAGCGTCTATGATGTCGTATTTGGTAATAATGTGAGGCTCATTGTTTTTATCCTTCACCAACACCGCCGCATTTTTTTTGTTGATCAACTTCGATACTTGCTCCACATTGGCATTGGCATCTACAAACGGAAACGGCGCTTGCATAATATCTCTTACGCACTTTGATTTGATGCTTATATCTTCTAACAACTCACCAAAAAGATGCTGGTCTGAAATTGACCCAACAAATTTGCCCTCTTCCATAACTGGAATCTGTGAAATTCCAAACTGTTTCATTTTTTGAATGACAGTTTCTACCGGCTCTCCCGCCTGAATAGTAACTAATTTCTTATCAATGTGTGGCATAATTAAACCCAAGGCATTCGATTCTTTTTCTAAAAAGCCGCGATCTCTCATCCAATCGTCATTAAACATTTTACCTACATATCTACTACCGTGGTCGTGGAATAATACCACCACTACATCGCTTTCCTTAAAGCGATTTTTCATTTGCAGGATGCCAGAAATTGCCGAACCCGCAGAATTTCCTACGAATAGACCTTCTTTTCTGGCCAAATGTCTGGTGAAAATAGCAGCATCCTTATCAGTTACTTTTTCAAAATGATCGATTACACCAAAATCAACATTTTTTGGAAGTATGTCTTCGCCAATTCCTTCAGTTACATAAGGGTAAATTTCTTTTTCGTCAAAGATGCCTGTTTCGTGATACTTTTTGAATACCGAACCATACGTGTCTATGCCTAGTACTTGAATATTCGGGTTCTTTTCTTTAAGGTATTTACCCACTCCAGAGATGGTACCACCTGTACCCACCCCAACAACAAAATGGGTGATTTTGCCATCTGTTTGTTCCCAAATTTCTGGTCCTGTAGAAAGATAATGAGCCTTGGTGTTGGATGGGTTATCGTATTGATTAACATACAGGGAGTTGGGGATCTCGTTTGCCAATCGTTTTGCAACTGAATAGTAGGACCTTGGATCGTCGGGAGTGACATTGGTGGGGCAAACAATTACCTCAGCTCCCATAGCTCTTAGAATGTCCATTTTTTCCTTGCTCTGCTTGTCTGAAAGAGTACAAATTAATTTGTAGCCTTTAGAAATACAAGCCAGGGCCAATCCCATTCCTGTGTTTCCACTTGTGCCTTCAATTACAGTACCCCCGGGCTTAATTTTACCATCTTTTTCGGCATCTTCTATCATTTGAAGAGCCATGCGGTCTTTAACAGAGTTACCAGGGTTGGTAGTTTCCACCTTGGCCAAGAAGAGGCCTTTTAAATCTTTTGTAATGTGGTTGATTTTTACCAATGGAGTGTTTCCAATGGTGTCTAAAATATTTTCAAAATATTGCATTCACTGAATTTTCGGGCAAAAGTAACCAGAGCTAATTGAACTTAATGGATTTGCTGGGTGAAATGTTACTGATGATGGCGGTTGGAAAAATTAGAATAATAAAACACAAGGTTAAAGTACCTAAGTTGAGCCAAACGAGATGCTGTAAATCAAGATGAATTGGAACGTGTTCAATATAATAACTCTCTTGGGGTAGCGTGATGGGTTTCAAATACTTTTGAATGAGGGCGAGTCCAATTCCCACAATGTTTCCTACCAATATCCCGATAACGGTAAGGTAGGTTCCCAAATAAAGAAAGATTTTTCGCAATGACCAATTTGTGCTTCCATTGGCCTTCATTACTCCTATAAAATTGGTTTTCTCTAAAATGAGAATCAAAATGACGGAAATAATGTTTACTCCGCTTACCAACAGTAGCAAAACAACAATGACAATTACATTCATATCCTGAAGTTCAAGCCAGCCAAATATTTCGAAGTACTGATCTTTTATAGAAACGGTGTTTAATTCTGGTGGAATATTGTGGTATAAAAACTCGTCCATTCTGAAAAGGTCATCATAGTCGTTGAGGAGTAACTCAAATCCGCTGATTTGGTTTTCCTCCCAGTTGTTGAGCTTTTGCACGTGTCGGATATCCATCAGTACGTATGTCTCATCCAATTGCTTCATGCCTGTGTGGTAGATGCCACACACATTAAGTTTTCTGGGCCGTGATTTTCCATTTTGAACAAAATAAATCAAGAGGGGATCATTTAAGCTAATGTTCAGTTTTTTTGAAATTTCTCGAGAAATGATTACATCATTTGATTTATCTGAGTTATTCCAGTCCAAGGTTTTACCCTCCACCAAGTTGTTTTTAAAAAAATCCCAATTAAAATCTTTGTAAACTCCTTTGGCAATCACACCCTGAATTTCATCGTCGGTTTTTATTATTCCTTCTTTTAAGGCATAAGCTTGAATTGATCTTACTTCTTCCAGTGTGTCGAGGTGAGGATAAAATGGCTGGTTGATTAAAATTGGTTTGAAGTTGAGCGGATTGTCGAAGTTAAATTCGGTGATTTGAAGGTGGGACCCAAAGCCCACCACTTTGTTGCGGATTTCTTTTTGAAAGCCATTGACTATGGACATCGCCAAAATCATTACCGCCAATCCTAGAGAAATAGAACTCACTGTAATGCCCAAAATAATTTTTGTGCCTTTGCTCAAAGAGCCTCCGCCAGTTTGGGCTGAAACCAGCCGTTTGGCTATGAACATCTCGTAGTTCACAGAATAACCATACTTAAGCTGCAAAGGAATGTAAAAAGGTCTAAAATTTGGGCTTTGCATGAATATGCGTCTGATACTTACATTTCACCTCCTTTTTTTACATCTTGCTTATGGGCATGCACAGCAATCTGGGCCTGTGTTTTTCAAGACAGATAAGGTTGTTAAAGTGGGGGCTGTGCAGGTAGATGAATACCTTTATGACTTACAGGAAATGAAGGTGGGAGTGGTTGCTAACCAAAGTTCCTTGGCTAACGAAAAGCATTTAGTTGACCTCCTTATTGAGAACAATGTAAATTTAGTGAGGGTTTTTTCGCCCGAACATGGCTTTAGAGGTACTGAAGATGCTGGCAAAAAAATCGGAGACCAACGGGACGAAAAGACGGGATTAAAAATCATTAGCCTTTACGGAAAAAATAAAAAACCAAATTATGACCAGATCATTGATCTCGATGTCATTGTATTCGACCTGCAAGATGTAGGTGTACGCTATTATACCTATATCTCAACTATGTTTTTGGTGATGCAAGCGTGTGCTGAGATGGAGAAAAAAATGATCGTACTAGATCGTCCAAATCCCAATGGGTTTTATGTGGACGGGCCAGTACTGGACCCCAAATTTTCTTCCTTCGTAGGGATGCATGAGGTACCACTTGTTCACGGAATGACCATAGGCGAATACGCAAGAATGATTAATGGAGAAGGATGGCTAGGCGATGGCTTAAAATGCAACCTCAAGGTAATTACCTGCAAAAATTACGATCACAATGATTTTTTTAAGCTCAGGGTAAAGCCCAGCCCTAACTTACCAAATATGTCGTCCATATTTTTATATCCATCTTTGGGTTTGTTCGAAGGAACTGTGGTAAGTGTTGGAAGGGGTACGGACAAGCCTTTTCAGCAAATTGGACATCCTAAGTATCCGTATGGAGATACAAGCTTTGTCCCGAAAAGTGTAGAAGGTGCGCGCACGCCCAAATTAATGAACGAAGTGTGTTACGGATTTGACTTAGAGGATTTTGGACTAAATGAAATGCCTAGAATGGGAAAATTATACTTGCATTGGTTAATAAATATGTACGAGTCAATTCCAGACTCGGCCAACTTCTTCCTCGCCAATGGTTTTTTTGATTTGCTGGCTGGCACAGATAGGCTCAGGCTTCAAATTATAGAAGGGAAAAAGGAAAAGGAAATCAGAGCTAGTTGGCAAGAAGATTTGGTCAATTTTAAGGGTATTCGCAAAAAATACCTGCTTTATGACGACTTTGAGTAAATAGCTGCGCGCACCATACTTTATGAATTTGTCTATTCAACAATGCTTACTCATGCTAAGTTCAGTAATTCAACAAAAACAGCTAAAAGATTGAACTTAAAACTTAAAAAATATTTTCAAGGCTTATTTCATTGAGTCCTTTTGAGGCTATGAGTTACCTTTGCCTTCTTGCTCCAACAGGGGCTCTTAATTGTTGAAAATGAAAGAAGGGATTTATTCGAAGCTAAAAGCGCTTTTACGAGAGGATAAAATTCAGGATGTTAAGTCCGAAATTGATATGTTGTTTAAAGAATATAACGTTGCCTTTGAAGAGAGTAAAAGGCAAATGTTGGAGGCTTTTACTTCTGATGGTGACAACCCAAATGATTTTGAAATGCCTTTGGATGAATTCGATCGAAAAATTGAGGATCTAAAGCAGTCTTATGCTACACGCCTAAAAGCACTTGAGGAACAACGAAAAAATGAAGAAAGGACCAACCTCGAAATCAAGCGAAATTTACTGGTAGAATTCAAAGAACTTATTGAGTCTGAAGAGAAAATCAACCTGGCATTTGAAAAGTATAATGAATTAAAAGAACGATGGGATAGTGTGGCCCGAGTTCCTGCTCACACCGTAAAGGAATTGCAGGAGGAATTTCGTCATTTAAATGAACAGTTTTTCTACAACATTCGAATTTACAGAGAGCTGCTCCAGCATGATTTTAAAAAGAACCTCGAAGCAAAGAATGACCTTGTTGCGAGAATGAATAGCTTGTTTAAAATAGACAATATCAAAGAGGTGGAAACGCTTCACAAGGCGTTTCAAATGGAGTGGGACCAAATTGGGCCCACATTCAAAGAAGATTGGGAGGAAGTAAAGAATAAGTTTTATGATACAACTCATCGCATTCAGGCTCGAATAAAAGATCACTATCAGAAAGTAAGGGATTCCTATAAGCAGAATTTAGAGAAAAAAGAGGCCATCGTAGATGAGGTAAAGGCTATTCTAGAGCAAAAGTTTGAATCGCTCAGTGATTGGAAAAAGGGAGAAAAAAAGATTGAGGAACTCAGGGGAGAATGGAAGAAAATTGGTTTTGCTACAAAAGGTAAAAACGATGAAGTGTGGAATAATTTTCGAGAAGTTACCCAACAATTTTTTCAAAATCGAAAGGAGTTTTTTGGCGAATTAAAGGATGTTCAAAAAGAAGCCAGTTCTGCTAAATTAAAACTGATTGAAGAAGCCAAAAGATTGGCTCAGATTCCGGATAACAAAGAGTCATTTGATTGGAGAGGTCGTACGTCAGATTTCGTTAACCTTCAGAGAAAATGGAAGGAAGCTGGAAATTCTTTTCGAGGAGAAGAGCAAAAACTGTGGAAGATTTTTCGAAAAGAATGTGATGGTTTCTTTAAAATGCGAGATGAATTTTGGGCGGGGGCTGCCGAGCGTGAAAAGGCAAATGCCGCATTGAAAAAAGAGTTGATCGAGACGGTTGCCAAATGGAAAAAAACAGAAGATTTAGAAGCCAATAAAACTGCACTTCTCCATTTTGATAACCAATGGAAGGAAATAGGATTTGTTCCTAAAAATCAAATATCCAAACTGGAGGATGGTTATAAGAAGGCGATAGCCCAAGCATGGGAGTCATTAGGGCTCGACTCTAACGAAAGGGAGAAAATTAAGTTTGAGAATAAGATTGAAAACCTTCAATCCAATAACAATGCTGAAAAAAGCTTGAAATACGAATTAAGGGCGATAAGTGAGGCTATTTCTAAGCAAAAGGAGATGAAACTTCAATTGGAAAATAATTTAGGTTTTTTCTCGGGTAAAACTTCTAAGGCGAACCCACTTATGACCAATGTGCTGACCGAACTGGAAAATGTAACTTCTAAAATCGAAGAGCTACAAGAAAAGAAAAAACTACTCAACGTAGCTATTCGATCGCTAGAAAAAGAGCAAGAGGCTGAAGTTGAAACGGAAAATAACATCGAAGAAAAATAGAATGGTAGAAGCTACGGAACTGACTGCCAGTGTGGTTGATGTGCAGGTTGTTAAGCGCGCATTTGAACTCATGTGTACGGCTCGTGCTATGAGCGACAAATATGAGGAAAATGCAAAGGAAACATCCAAATATGTGCATGCAACTTCAAGGGGACATGAGGCAGTACAATTAGCGCTGGGAATGCAACTCAAACCACAGGATTTTGTGGCCCCTTATTATCGGGATGATAGCATTTTGCTAGCTATTGGTATGAGGCCCTACGAACTTATGCTTCAACTTTTTGCAAAAAGGGATGATCCGTTTTCTGGTGGTAGAACATACTATAGCCATCCGAGCCTCAATCGGCCTAACATGCCTAAAATCCCTCATCAATCATCGGCTACTGGAATGCAGGCAATACCTATTACTGGAGTTGCAATGGGTATGCAGTACAAGGAGTTAATGGGATTTGTGGACGATTTTGGAGCCGAACGACCTGTGGCCGTTTGCTCCATAGGAGATGCTGCCACCACAGAGGGTGAGTATTCTGAGGCCCTACAAATGGCTGCCCTGAAGCAGTTTCCAATTCTTTACCTTGTGCAGGACAACGAGTGGGACATTTCGGCGAATGCCAAGGAAATCAGAGCGCAAAATGCTGCCGAGTATGCTAAAGGATTTCATGGAATCGAAGTGAGGTCCATCGATGGCAATGATTTTTATCAATCATATACCACCATTCAGGAGATTTTAGGAACGATAAGAAAAGAGCGTAGGCCATTTTTATTACATGCCAAAGTTCCACTATTGGGCCACCATACATCTGGTGTAAGACGAGAATGGTATAGGGATGATTTGGATGAACACAAATCCAGAGATCCGTTGCCTATTTTGTGGTCTCAAATGCTGGCTTTGGGTTTTTTGGAATCTGATCTGCAAGGAATTTTTAATGAGCAGCGAAGATTGGTAGATGAGGATTTCGAATTAGCAAGAAATGCGGAAGAACCTAGACCAGAAGACCTGTTCAATTACGATTTCGCACCAACACCCATCACCGAAGAAAAAGGAGAAAGAGCTCCAAAAGGGAAGGAGCCTACCGTAATGGTCGATTGCGCTTTATTCGCTGTGCAAGAGCTTATGTCTAAATATCCAGAATGCCTCCTTTATGGCCAAGATGTGGGAGGAAGACTTGGTGGAGTATTCCGAGAGGCGGCCACCTTGGCTCAAAAATTTGGAGACAACCGCGTGTTTAATACCCCGATTCAAGAGGCGTTTATTATTGGATCAACTGTGGGTATGTCGGCAGTAGGCCTAAAGCCCATTGTTGAGGTTCAATTTGCAGACTATATATGGCCTGGGTTAAACCAGCTTTTTACCGAGCTGAGCAGGTCGTTCTACTTATCAAACGGAAAGTGGCCAATAAGCGCGATCATTCGCGTTCCTATTGGAGCTTATGGTAGTGGTGGGCCTTATCATTCTTCCTCAGTCGAATCCATCTTGTCGAGCATTCGTGGAATTAAAGTGGCTTACCCAAGTACTGGGGCGGATTTAAAAGGGTTGATGAAATCGGCCTATTACGACCCCAATCCCGTGGTTATGCTTGAACATAAGGGGCTGTATTGGTCAAAGATTAAGGGAACCGAAGGGGCAAAAACCATTGAGCCTGATGAAGATTATGTCATTCCGTTCGGAAAGGGAAGAGTGGCTTTGGATGCTGATAAAGAAAAAGTGGTGGAGGGCAACTCCATAGTTGTGGTTACCTACGGAATGGGCGTGTATTGGGCCAAAAATGCGGCAAAACAGTTCAAGGGCCAAGTAGAAATAGTTGATTTGCGTACCATTTATCCTTTGGACAATCAACTGGTTATGGAAACGGTTAAGCGCCACGGAAAGTGCCTGGTCGTCACCGAAGAGCCATTGCTTAATAGTTTTGCAATGAGCCTAGTAGGGGCTATTCAAAATGAGTGTTTTGAGTATTTAGATGCACCTGTAATGTCTATTGGTTCTGAAAATATGCCTGCGATTCCGCTTAACAACACCCTTGAAGTGGCAATGATTCCCAATGCGGACAAAGTTGCCCTTAAGATAAAAGAACTACTTAATTACTAATCCCATGATGAACCGAACAAACATATCGGTTCTGTTTTTAATCTTCTGGGTTTGCGGAAGTGTCCATGCACAGTGGGTAAAGGAAGATGATTCAAGTAGTGTTTGGTTCGATGAAGGTATCTACTTATCTCAGGAAGCTTTTTTTTCAAATCAGCCAGATTTAATGTTTCCCAATAAGGAAGATTCTGATTGGAGATTCCAAGATTCGCTATTTCGGCAGGGAATTGTTTACCGCATAGATCGACCTGAGATAAATGAAGGAAATTTTGATTTAAAGGCCCGTGCCATAGTGGGTAGAAAAGGAGATTCGCTTAAAGTAATTGCACTTAATAAGGTTTGGGGAGCATGTATTTTGGGCATTCCCTACATGCATCAAGAGAATTCAGTTCAAGGAAATTTTATTAGAATCCCAGTTTTGGGCACTGTAAGCTACCTTAATTATGCGCTGCGAATTGAAGACAATTTTATGACTATGGATGCACGTATGGCCGGAGTTGGAGTTCAAACCGATTTTCTGCAGCTTATTGTCGATTTTAGCGGAAAGCGATTTTTAAAACATAACCGAAAAAACTTGGAGAAAATCCTTGAATCCGACAAAAATCTATACCAGAAATACAAAATGGAAAAGGGAAAATCAAAGGCGATTTATAGGTACATAAAATTGTTTAATGAGGCTCATCCACTCACTTTTTAAGGATTAATAGACTAGATGAGCGGGGTAACTTTTAAAGGTTCCCATTCCTTTTGCCACCATTTCATCCTTCACCTTTATCCAAGCTTCAGCAACCAAAATACTTTTGCCTGCTTGAATAACCGTTCCTTCACCAAAGAGTAGGTCTCCAACTTTTATGGGCTTAAAAAAGTTGATTTTGAACTCAACCGTGCTCACAAACTTGCCATCAGATGCCACTTTTGAGAGCGCAGCCACACCCAAAAGGCCGTCCATCATGCTTGCCATTAACCCACCGTGGGCGACCCCTGGCAGTGCTTGAAATTCTGGTTTTACCACCAGTTGATAGCGAATATGACCTTCCGAAATAATATCAAGTTGCTTACCGAGGAGTTTTCCGTATTCATTATTTGTATTGTAGTACTGGAGAAGTTCCTCCATCTTTTTGTTTTTCATGAATTTAGATATTAATGCACTTTCATTTTATAGATTTGAGCTGTGATTGAAAAGATAAAAAAGTTTTTCGAAGAGGATATTTGGAATCTTGCGGGGCAAGTTCGGGGTATTCCTGGCCATGTTGTAAAATTGGTAACCATTTTATTTGTTGCTGGTCGGGATTTTATTGCAGATAAAGGCGGAATTAGGGCGTCAGCATTGACGTATTACTCCACGTTGTCCTTGGTGCCAGTATTGGCTTTAATATTTGGTATTGCAAAAGGATTTGGCTTAGAGGACAAACTGAAAGCTACAATTTTGGAAAGCTCCGATCAGAACCAAGAGATATTTTTAGTGGTCTTCAATTTTGCCGAAAACGCACTTAGGAATGCCAAAGGAGGTGTAGTTGCGGGTATAGGGGTAGTTATACTTATATACACCTTACTTAATACCATTTCATTGGTTGAAGATTCGTTCAACGATATCTGGAATGTAAAGAAGGCGCGAACTTGGTTAAGAAAATTTACCGACTATCTATCTATTACCCTTCTTGCTCCATTTATGCTGATTTTTTCGAGTAGTGTTACGGTATTTATCTCGGCTAATGTGCACACCATCGCTGAAAAAGCTGGTGTAGAAGGCGTGGTGGATCCTGCAATTAACTGGGGAATTCAGCTCATTCCCTTTGTACTTATTTGGCTTTTGTTTGCTGGGCTATATATGATAATGCCAAACAAAAAAGTAAATTTTTCGAGTGCTTTATTAGCTGCTGTGGTTGCCGGCTCACTTTATCAGGGGGTCGAATGGTTGTATATCAGCTTTCAGATAGGAGTATCAAAGTACAACGCAATATATGGATCATTCGCGGCCTTACCATTGTTTTTAATTTGGGTTCAAACTTCTTGGAACATTGTACTTTTCGGTGCAGAAATCTCATACGCTCATCAAAATTTTGACGAGCTTATACTCGAAAAAAAGAAATCTGAATCGACTCCCATTGCAAAATTCAAATTAAGCATCGTTGTTTTGCGGGCTTTGGTAACTCATTATTCTGACAAAGTTCCCTTTGTTAGCCCCGAGCAAATCGCAAGTGAAGCAAATATTCCTATTCACAAAACATTGTCCACTTTACACGACCTCGAGGCTTGTAATTTGGTGGTGAGCACAGACAATGGAAACACCTTGCTTTACCAACCTGCCCGAGATAAAAGCCAGCTTGATATGGTATTTATCATCGAGTCACTTTTGGGCGACGCAGGTGAGGAACTCACCTCACACCCAGAAATTGAAACGCTTTTATTGGAGCTTAAACAAGATTTATCCAAAAACTCAGGTAAACTGAAGGTTTTTGAAGTTTAATCTTTTTTCTTAAATATTGGTTCTACACGCTTTAGTTTGATAAATCCAACTTTGTGTGCAAAGAGCATGACTAAGTACAAGGGGTCTATTTCATGCCATCTTTGGCCACCAAAATTAGGGCTCCCACCTAGTTTGTGATGGTTGTTGTGATAGCTCTCACCCCACATAAGAAAATCGAATGGAAGTAAGTTTTTAGAAGTGTCGTTTACCTTGAAGTTGGTATATCCGTACACATGAGCACCCCAATTTATAATCGCTCCATGAATCGGAGCCATAAAAAGTGTAAGGGGTAAAAGCGCCCACAGCCAAGCCTGCCCTTCAGGAACAAAAGTGTAAAAGAACCAAACGTAAAGTACTCCCCACATCAAACGAGAAAACCAACCTCTCCCAAATTTATCGAAGGCATCCCAGCGCGGAACACCTTTGGTAAATCGTTCCTCTACCTGTAGTGTCTCATTAGAGATAGCCGAATAATGAACTTTAGTTTTCCACATCATATTAAATACATTTTTGTCGTATTTTGGAGAATGTGGATCTTTTTCTGTATCGGGAAATGCGTGGTGCTCGCGGTGCATAACGCCATAGCCATAAGGGCTTAAGTAATTTGGACCCATAAATATCCAAGAAAGCACAAACATGAGCTTTTCCTTAAATGGTGTTAGTTCGTATTGTGCATGAGCTGCATACCTATGATGAAACCCGGATTGAAACATTAAGCCTCCATACCAAGTGAATAGAAAAAACGCGAAAATGATTGCCATAATAACTGTGAATTTTTGAATTGCGAAGATACGCCATAAAGTTGTTTAGCTCTTAGGAGAATTTTCATAAATCAATTTTGCCCGTTTGTGTAATGCAAACTACCGTTGGTAACTTAATGGGATTTTGAAGCCAACTATATAGGGGGTTGATGAGTCTTTACTGATGTGAAGACCACGGAAAATAATAAAATGAGATACACACTGAAGCTAAACAGCAACACATTTATTTCTGTTAGAAATTTAGTGAAGGTGAAGTATTGGTTAAGGAAATACCCTGATGCTAAATTGGTAGGATAGATTGAAGAAGAGGAGCGGTTACTCTCCTTTCTGCACCTCTTCTTCTTCCTTCCAATTGAAAATATCTTCCTTGCGTTTGGGACGCTCGCTGTCGCGCCAACTAAAATCTTTTAAAAACATCATTCTAGGGGTCACATCTTTAAGCGGATATAAAGTAGCGGTTGGCTTTACCCTAAACACAATACTCGTTACCTCATTGCTATCCAAGTAGATGGTCATGTTCTGACAATCAGCCTTGTTCATTCCTAGGTACTCTCTCACTTGGCTGCTGTCCTTCTCTTCTTCTTTAGCAAAGTAGATGGTATTTCCGTTGTGGTTTACATTAACCTTACTCAGCTCCCCATTGGTAAAAAAACCAACCATGCTATCTCCTTTAATCTGATTGTATTTCTTGTATTGCCCGATCGAATCTTCTAGTGAAATGATAAATGCGTTGTTGTTCATGGTCATTCGTTCCAGCTCTCCATTGCTGCGGAAAACTTGAATAAAATCGCTAGTGATTTGGTTGGCCTCGCTCCATAATACTGGATCGTCATACATGTGAATGCTTGAATCCAAGTCTGAGAAGATCAAAGAGTCACACTTGCCTTGCATATCTGATTTGAAAAACTGAGCTTTTGGATAGGCATGCATGATGCGAAATTGCCGCGATGAGTCGAAGTGAGAGAACAAAGTGTCGGCATGAAGCACCATGCTATCGGTATCAAAAAACTGGGTTAAAATTGGTTTTCCTAAAACCAAAGAAGTGCTATCCTCTTGGTTATGCAACACATAGTCACCTTGAACCATAAATTCATTTACGGTGTCCAACAGGGTCACGTTAAAAAACATTTCACCTATGTTTTTCTTTTGATCATACAAAATGCTATCGCCCCACAATTGTTGTTCGGCTGTAAAAATGTAAGAATTGAGAGTGAATTCGGACAATCCTGTTTTGTTATCAGACCACCCTTTTTCAGTATAAATATGGTTGCTATCGCTTATGATATGAGTTGGACCGAAAAAATAGGAGCGTTCTTTTTTCGTGTGATAGTGCATGGTATCGGTATTGATTTCATAGTCCGCAGTTTTTAGCACAACAGAATCCTTAAAACGCATTTCCGATAAGGATGAGTAGTAATCACCTTTTCGGCTCCAAAGAGAATCTTTTCCGTCATTCATAAGAATCAAACCTCCATTCCAATACCACGCGTGATTGGCGCTTCTATCAAAATTGAGAAACCGAGTGGTTAAGGTCATGTCTTCATTAACCATTTTAACGGACCCTCTCACTTCAGTAATTTTTTTGGTGCCATAATATTTTAGTGAATCCCCCCAAAGATCCATGTCCTCTGGGTCGGTTATGTGTACGTGACCAAAAGCACTCATATCGTTGGTAGCGTTATACACATACGCCGAGTCGCAGTACATAAGGGTGTTTTCGTGTTTTATTTTTACGTTTCCAATCAGCCGTTTTGCTTTCACACCGCCAATTTCATCGTAGTAAAAATCATCGGCTTGTAGAATTTCTATTTTTTTTGATTCTTGCGAAATACCATGTAAGGATGCGAGCATGGTAAGCCAAAAAAGCCCCAAGAAAATGAATCTAGGGGCTTTGGTAATTTCTATGATTTTAGTTTTAGGCACTAACTGCACTTCTTATTAAGGTTTGTTTTCTATCGGGGCCTACAGATACAACTGTAATGGGCACATGTAGTTCTTTTTCTAAATAGGCTATATAACCCATCAGATTATCGGGTAGCTCTTGAATGTCTGAAAGCCCAGTTAAGTCCTTGTTCCATCCGGGCAACTCTATATACTGAGGTTTCAATTCCGACCCTACTACATCAAAAGGTACATAGTCTATTGTTTTTCCTTGATATTGGTATTGGGTACAAACTTTAATGGTTTCGAAGCCGCTTAACACGTCGGCTTTTGTCATAATAAGCTGCGTTACCCCATTTACCATAATGGCATATTTTAATGCAGGAATATCCATCCATCCACATCTTCTTGGTCTACCTGTGGTGGCGCCAAATTCATGTCCTTTTGCTCTTAATTCATCACCTGTGGTATCAAAAAGCTCCGTAGGGAATGGGCCTGAGCCTACTCTGGTACAATACGCTTTAAAAATGCCATACACTTCACCGATTCGGTTTGGTGCAATTCCTAAGCCTGTACATGCGCCAGCGCAAATTGTATTAGAAGAAGTAACAAAAGGGTAGGAGCCAAAATCAATGTCTAATAAACTTCCCTGAGCTCCCTCTGCTAGAATGGCTTCTTCATTGGTGAGGTGTTGGTTAATTACATGTTCGCTATCAATAAATTGAAGTGACTTAATTTTTTCAATTCCGCCAAACCATTCTTTTTCCATTTCATCAAGGGTGGTGACATCGAAATCGAAATGCGCCAATAACTGAAGGTGTTTTTCCTTGAGTCTGTTATAGCGATCGATAAAATTTACAGATTCTACATCGCCTATTCTGAGTCCATTTCTACCGGTTTTATCCATATAGGTGGGGCCAATTCCTTTTAATGTGGAACCAATTTTATCGATGCCTTTGGCGGCTTCTGATGCTGCATCCAAAAGTTTGTGGGTAGGAAGTATTAAATGAGCTTTTCTCGAAATAAGTAAATTGCTTTGGTATGAGCAATCTAAGTTGTCTAAAGCCAGTAATTCTTTCTTTAAAATGATGGGGTCAATTACTACCCCATTGCCTACAATATTGACTGCATCGGGATGAAAAATACCTGAGGGAATCGTGTGCAATACGTGCTTTATACCATTGAATTCTAGGGTGTGTCCCGCGTTAGGACCCCCTTGAAAACGCGCAATTACCTTGTATTTTGGAGTCAACACGTCTACAATTTTTCCCTTCCCTTCATCTCCCCATTGAAGACCTAACAATACGTCTACTTTCATATCTGTTTTGGCAATATTTATTTACAGTTGTTGTTGCATTCACCATAAAAATTTAGCGAATGATGTAAGATTTTTATTCCGAGTTGTTGTTCAAGTGTGGTTTTAATTTGTTGCACTCGCGGGTCGCAAAATTCGATAACCTTGTTGCAATTGGTGCATATAATATGGTCGTGTTGTCGGTAGCCATGCGATTTCTCAAACTGAGAAATTTTTTTACCAAACTGATGTTTTCTAATCAAATGGCACTCCATCAATAAGTCGATGGTATTGTACAACGTTGCGCGGCTCACTCTGTATTTCTTATTCTTCATAAGCACATACAGCGTTTCCACGTCAAAATGTTCTTTTAACGAGTAAATTTCATCGAGTATAGCGAAGCGTTCCGGCGTTTTGCGGTGTCCATTTTGCTTTAGAAAAGCAGCAAAAATTCGTTTTACTTCTTCCGTTGTTTCAGTAGAAATCACTTTGGGCTATTAAAGTGTAAAAGTAAAATTAATTGTCCGTTGGTCGGGCCGCAAACCCTTGGAGATAAAGGAGTTTTTAACATTAATTGGAGGCATCGAGCCGCATCACAGAATGAACCCCCTCCGTGCTTTGAATTTTATTCATCAAATTATTGAGGTGGTTGGCATCAGTTACATAGGCCCTTATTTCTCCATCAAAAATTCCATCTTCAGATTCGAAGTTGATCGATCGCATATTGACATTCATAGATTGGCTTATGATGTTGGTAATTTCATTTACAAGCCCAAGACGGTCGATTCCTTTTATTTTAATGCCAGCCATAAATGCCAGTGAGTGGTTGCTAATCCATTTTGCTTCAATAATGCGGTAGTGGTGACTAGATTGTAATTCTACCGTTTTGGGACAATTGGTTCTGTGTATTTTAATGATGTTGTTTTTTCCGATAAAACCAAATACCTTGTCTCCAGGAATGGGATTGCAGCACTCAGCAAGCTGATAATCAACGTGATGTTCTTCATCAAAACCTTGTACATCAGCCACCCCACCAATGTTGGTGATAATCGAATTTTTGGCCTTTCTAAAATTGTTTTTAATGAGTCCTTTTTCGACCTTCAGTTTTTTTAATAAGTCAAAATCGAGCTTGCCATTTTTGGTTTGATAGTATAAATCATCTAGACTCGAAAGCAAGTAAAAATAGGCCACTTTGTACAAGTTGTCGTTGTTGATTTTGATACCGAGCTCCCTCATTTTTTCGCGAAGTATGGTTCGACCTACTACAGCCAGCTTCTTTTTTTCGTTTTTTACGTAATCTTTGATTTTGGATTTTGCCTTCGCCGTCACTACAAATTTGAGCCAGTCCTCATTTGGTCGACCTTTTTGAGAGGTGATAATTTCCACCTGTGCACCCGATTTCAGAACATGACTTAGGGGTACAAGTTTGTTGTTGACCTTGGCGCCAATACAGTTTTTCCCTACTTGGCTGTGGATTTCAAAAGCAAAATCAACGGGAGTAGAGTTTATGGGCAAGGAAACCACGTCACCTTTTGGTGTGAAGGTGATAATTTCATCTTCAAACAAATTGAGTTTGAAATCGGATAAATAATCTTCAGAATGAACGTCTTCGTTTTCTATGGTTTCCCTTATTCTTTCAATCCAAGCATCAACGGCATGTTCTGCACCCTTCGATTTGTATTTCCAATGTGAAGCATAGCCATTTTCAGCAATATCGTCCATTCTTTTGCTGCGTATTTGAACCTCCACCCACTTGCCTGTTGGGCTCATTACGGTTATATGCAACGATTCGTACCCATTGGCCTTTGGCGTCGAAATCCAATCTCGCAATCGATCTGGGTTGGGTTTGTAAAAATCTGTAACCAAGGAGTATGTTTTCCAGCAATCGGCTTTTTCATCTTTTGGCTCCGAGTTCAAAATAATGCGAACCGCAAGTAGGTCAAAAACTTCTTCAAATGGAATTCCTTGCTTCCGCATCTTTTGATAAATCGAGAAAATAGACTTCGTTCTACCAAGTATTTGATAATCCATTGAAGCATTTACCAAAGCTCTATCAATCGGTAATATGAAGCGGTTAAGAAATCGAGTTCTTACTGCCTTAGATTTTTGTAATTTATATTTTATATCCTTATAGGCTTCTGGTTCTAAGTATTTTAGACTTAGATCTTCCATTTCGGATTTTATGTTATAGAGGCCAAGTCGGTGGGCTAGCGGAGCGTATAAGTAGAGGGTTTCTGAGGCAATTTTTCGAGATTTATCTTCTCGCATTGAACCAAGGGTCCGCATGTTGTGAAGCCTATCGGCGAGTTTGATCAGAATTACCCTCACGTCTTCCGATAAGGTCAGAATAAGTTTTTTGAAATTCTCAGCTTGTAGGTTGGTATTAGAATCAAAAAGCTCTGATATTTTGGTTAATCCATCGATGATAGTTGCCACCCTTGGGTCAAATAGTTCGGCAATATCACTTAAGGTAATATCGGTGTCTTCTACCACATCGTGTAGCAGTGCGCAAACAATGCCAATCGTGCCTACGCCAATATCTTCTTTAGCAATTTTTGCTACTGCAATTGGATGAAAAATATAGGGCTCACCAGATTTTCGCCTCACCCCAGAGTGTGCTTCTAGTGCCACATCAAAAGCCCGTCGGATTTGGCTTTTATCTTTTTCATTAATCGGATTCTTTCCTGGTTTAAGTAAATCACGGTATGCACGCAAAATATCGCGTCTCTCCTTTTTTAAAGAGTCTTCAGAGATTTCTTCTTCTGCCCAATCCATGTTGCAAAGTTAATTACAGATTTAGACCATTAGCCAGATCGTAAATCCATTTAATAAAGTCGAAATTCGGTATATAAATTGAAAACTTGCCAAGGGTTTTTCGATTTTAAAAAGAATTTCAGAATTGCTGGAATTTCACCAAACCTTTAATGTAGATTTGATGAATGGCGTTGAAACATGGTAAATTGAACACTAAAAATCTAAAGGTTTTATTGGTTTTATTGGTTTTCCAAATCTTTCTCTATGGGCAGAAACCGTATGAAGCAATTCAGGTGAAAGAGTTGGTAGCTAAGTTCAAAGCAGACCCAAAAGGGCCGTATAGGGATATTCGTTGGTTTTGCAAGGATGGCACTACCGTAGGGCCGCAAGAGCGATGTGTTGAAAAAGGGGGTGTGCAACGGGCTCGGTATAAGGATGAGGTCGTGCAATTGGCGGTAAAACATCATATTTATTTAGGGCAAATTCTTTCCACAACGGATTACAGCGAATTCTGGGATGAAGGGCATCAAAACAGCCGATTTATTCAATTTCAATTAGAAAGTTATTTACGAGCTTATGACAATGGCTGGGTTAATCGAAAAGCGCAGTACTACAGAGGTGCTTTTCAAATTGAAGACGAGGAAGAATGGGGGCGGAAATTCTTTGAGTGGCTTTTGAAAGACAAGAAAGTGCTGGAGCAAAAGTTTTTAATTGTCCGACTTGCAGGTAAAGAAATTCCCCATGCGAAAACTACAAATACAGCCATGAAAGTCAGGGCATTGTCCAAAGAACTGGCGGATGAATACGCCGCATTTATGAACTTGAGGATTAAAATTCATGGAAGCCCAGATGAAGGGGACATCAAGCGGGTGGGTGATTTTCTGAGGGCTAATAAATCAAAATTATCAGAGGATCAAGTAACGAAATTTGAATCTCTTATAGAGCAAATGCGGACGCTTTATAAACCAGTTTCTTTAGAAGAGTTTAAAACCTTGGTGTCGACCTTATCGGATCATTCGCTGGTAAAAATAGCGTTGACTGAATTTACGAAAGGTTATTCTGAGATAGATGTAAATGATACAAAAAGAAAATGTGAGTTTATGGCCAACCATGCATATTCCCTTCGGCTTATTCTGCTGGGTGATCTAACGAGTTTAGAAAGGTTGGCTGGCTTAGATGCAGGGTTGAAAATGGAGTCGTTGCTTATGTTGGAATCGTCCAAATGGAAGCCTGCAACTTTGCTGGAGTTATATGATAAAACAAACATGCTTGCCCGAGCAGCTGCGGCTTTTGGATACCTAGAACTGTGGGAATACAAAGAGCTGTCAAAGGATTTTGATTTAAAAAACGCTACAGATATTTCGATGGACGGATTAAAGAAGTTGGCTTGGCGCAGTCAGAAAGCTGTGGAGTGGTCAACATCCTCTATTGCTGCCCAATACCACAAAGAAATGATGGTTTTCAAGACATTCGAGCCCATAGTAGAAGGTTTTGTTGATGAAAAAGTGAGGGCTTCCATTTTGCTGCAACTTGGAAGTAGTGCTTCGTATCTTGGAAATTTTGTAGCTAAAAACACCGGTATTTCTCATGAAGTTCCCGCCATCTCAAATCCCAGTTCGATAAGGGGATTGAACCCCGGATATGCCAAAGGAACTCTGATAGTAACCAAAGATATTGGCGATTTGGAAGTTAATTCCAATCACATTTATGTGTTTTCTAATCCACCAGCAGATTTAAAGCCAGTAGTCGGAATTGCAACTGTTTCAGAGGGAAACTTGGTTTCGCACGTTCAACTGCTCGCGCGAAACTTGGGAATCCCCAATGCAGTTTTGTCTGGGGAAAATTTGGAAGATTTGAAGAAACTAAACAACACGGAAGTTTTCTATGCCGTATCGCCCGGAGGAAAAGTAGTGCTGAAAAATGCATCGGAGATGACGGCCATCGAAAAAGCACTTTTTGCAGTAAAAAAAAGATCGGTTGATATGATCACGGTACCCGTAGATAATATTGAAATAAAATCTCCTAGGCTGCTCAATCTAAATGCGGTAAATGCAAGTCATTCAGGAAAAATGTGCGGCCCTAAAGCCGCCAATTTAGGACAACTCAAAAAGAATTTTCCAGAGCAGGTGGTAGAGGGAATTGTAATTCCTTTTTCTGTGTTCAAGCAACATTTTGATCAATTGATGCCCTTAAGAGAGATTACCTATTGGGAATTTCTAACCCAGACTTTTGAGCGATCCAGACAGCTAAGTGAAGAGGGTAAATCCGACCTAGAAATCGAAAGTTTTATTCTTAAACAATTATCAGAATTGCGAACAGCTATACTTGCGATGCCGTTAATTCCTGAGTTTGTAGCCAGCCTAAAACAAATGTTTAAAGAAGTGCTGGGGGAAGAGTTTGGCGACATTCCCGTGTTTTTAAGAAGCGATACCAACATGGAGGATTTGAATGATTTTACGGGAGCTGGTCTCAACCTTACACTATTTAATGTGAGGGATAGTGAGAAAATTCTGACGGGCATAAAAGAAGTTTGGGCTTCGCCTTATAGCGAGAGGAGTTATAAATGGAGGCAGCGTTATTTGCTGAATCCTGAGAATGTATTTCCCTCCATTTTAATTATTCCAAGCGTAGATGTAGACGCATCTGGTGTAATGATCACCAAAGGAATTCAATCAGAGAATGCGAGGGCGGTAACAGTCGCCTTTAATCGGGGAGTAGGGGGTGCTGTGGAAGGGCAAATGAGCGAAATGTGGGAAATTGAGGAAGGCGATAAATTCCAGTTAATAGGCCCATGTAGGGAAAAAACCGCCACCACATTGCCGAAAATCGGAGGCAAGGGAATTTCGCAGCACGAATTGAATTCATCGATACTAAGCCCCAAGGAATTAAATGCTATGGCGGCGATGGCTGATCAAATGCGAAAAACACTTCCCATCTCTGGCATGCAAGGCCCGTATGACGTGGAGCTTGGCTTTAAAAACGGAAAAATGTGGCTTTTTCAAGTTCGGCCCTTTGTTGAAAACAAAAAGGCCTTGTCTTCGGATTATCTCAATTCTTTAAACCCCGTTATTCAAGAGAAAATGATTCCGCTCTCAACAACTTTGTAAGTATGAAAATAAAATTGTGGATTTCGATAGTTTTAGTTTTACTGTGTTTTTCATTTACTCCCTATCCGATTGATGGCTACGAAGTAAGTGGTATAAAACGGCTAAAATATGTGCAACTCGTTCAGCAGGGGACTATAAAAGGAACCATGCCTATTACTGGCGCCCAAAAGTCGATTAAAGACATCAAACTCCAATTGGTGGGGCGAAATATCTCAGGAATTCCAACTGCTGATGCTGAGCTTCAAAAGTCATTGAATAGTTTGTTCCCTTCTTTGCACGAGAGTTATTCCATCGCCGTTTTGGATATTTCATTAGGCAAACCAGTTCGCTACGCATCTCGAAAGGAAACTGGACAATACCAACCTGGTAGTGTAGGCAAATTGGCTGTTGCTTTTGGTTTGTTTGAAGAGTTGAAAAAGATTTATCCCGATTCGTATAAAAAAAGGCAGGACCTACTGCGTACAAAGATTGTTAGAGCAGGCAAATGGGCTTTGACGGATGGCCATACCGTACCGTTTTTTGACCTTGAAACACAAAAGCTAAGTAAACGAGCTGTTGCTGAGCCTGATGAGTTTTCCTTATTTGAATGGCTCGATCACATGATTTCGGTGAGTAACAATGGGGCGGCTAGCATCGTATGGCGCGAAGCAATTTTAATGCGTGCATTTGGTAAATCGTATCCGATGCTAACCGAAGAAAAGGCTACGGAATATTTTAAAAACACACCTAAATCTCAACTTTCTGAGTTGGCCATAGATGTAGTTAATACGCCTATGCGAAATATGGGAATTACGGAAGACGAATGGAGGTTGGGCACTTTGTTTACTAAAGGCGCGGGGTCTTACATTCCACCAAAAGGTGGTAGCACAGGTTCGCCCTTGGGGGTTATGAAATTTTTAATTGCGCTTGAAAGTGGAAAAATTGTGGATAAGGAGAGTAGTCTAGAAATCAAGCGGTTAATGTACCAAACCGATAGAAGAATTAGGTATGCTACGGCACCAGCATTGGCCTCTGCAGCGGTTTATTTTAAAAGTGGAAGTTTGTATAAATGCCAACCTGAGGAAGGCTATACGTGTGCCAAGTACAAGGGAAATGTTAGAAATTTTATGAATTCTGTGGCGATCGTAGAACATACGGATGGCGCTACTTATATGGTAGTTTTAATGAGCAATGTGTTGTACAAAAACTCGGCGAATGACCACCAAGCATTGGCCAGCAGTATCGATCGAATTATCAGGAAATAGCTAGCTATTTTTCTTCCAGAGATTTTAAAGTCCAAGAGGCGGCCTCTCTAACGGCGTTGAAAGGGCTATTTAAATGTGGTTTAATCAGGGGTAAAAACGAGGGATCTTTGATTTCTCGCATGAGGTTAAATACCACCACTTTCAGCCTTGGGTCGCGACCTTTAAGTAAAATCTTAAAACATTTAAATTCATCTGGCACCTCCATTTTCAACACGGAAATAGCCTGTTTTGTGATGCCATCCATCATGGCGGTTTCAGCTACAGGAATAAGATATTTTTTAAGGTTAGGTTCAAGTAGGTTATCTAAAAATTCCACGGAGTGTGACCGAATGTCTTGGTTCACGTTTTTAATGCCCAAATACGCTGGTATCACATCTTCTGGTGGGTATTTTAAACCTAGCAATCTAAAAATCCTTTCGAGGGTAGCATCGAGTCTGCTTTCAAGGAGAGAAATTAGTTTTTCTCTCAATTCGTACACCTTGTTTAATTGATCTTTTGGCAGCAGCTCGTTCTGCTTGTACATCACAGCAAGTATGTTTCTATAAATTTCAATTTCATCGAAAATGAGTTGAAGGAGTCTTTTGTGTTTGATTCTTAAAAAAGGAGCATCTTTTTGCATTTGATTTAGGGCTCGGAGTGTTTCCAATCGCAAGGTCACATCTGGTGATTCGAGCAAATTGAACAATGCATCTACAGAAGCTTGAAACGGAATACCGGAAAGCACTTCTGGAATCTGCCGAATTACCTCTAGTTCAGTCGTGTGGCTTTTTGAAAAGGCAAGAAGATCGGGAATAATTCCTAATCCGTAAAATTGGAGGGATGAAATAGAGGCAGCTTTCAGTTCTTTTTCTTTTATCGATGATAAGAGGGTATGTATGTATTTGGGTTGTAGTGAGTATCCTGCCGCATAAATGGCATTTTTTCTTATTTCTGCGTCCTCGTCCAATAAAGCTTCGTCAATAATCCAATACAAGCTTTCCATTTGAGCCAGACCAGTGGCTTTTAAGATCATGATTTTGTAATGTATCCGCTCTTCCATCGCATCGCACATATTCATAAATTCTATCTTCATTTGAAGAAGCTCTTTGAATTTTAAGTGCTTTTTCATTTCCCCGTTGCTCCTTATTTCCTGCGCGATTCCGAGCATGGCAACGTTGCTTATTTCTGGGTTTTCATGATGCAGATATTTTTTAATGGTCAACATTTTATTGTCTCTGGTTTGTTTTACAAGTTGAGAAAAAGCGGCAACTTTCATTTCTGAAGTACCAACCTCAATAAACTGTTCCAGCTTCTCATTAGATACCACCTTGTTGAGAGCGTAAATACAGCGAAATGCCGCCAACTGAACGATGGCTGACGGATGGTCTAACATTTTGTCTACTACCTTATAAATTCCTTTGTCAGGTACATGTTCAACTTGCTCTAATACCCATTGAATTTGTTTTTCTGTACCTGATTCTAATACACGCTTTAGCCCGCTAATTACAGATGTACTTGTGAAATCGGTATAATCTACGTGGACATCCTTTTCTTTTAAGGCTATTTTTTCTCTAAATGAATTGAGGTATTCACGCCTAATTCTAAACGCTACCCACAACCATAAAGCGAGGATTACAAGCACCAAAACTGTAACCGCACGAATTGATAAGTCAAATCCATTTATTAGAAAAATAAGAAGTAATCCACTGATTCCGGTCGCTGACATATCGATAAATACATCTATAAAACTTTTGGTCTGACTTTTTATATTTTCTGGAATGGGCAGAGCCATGAGTTCTGTTGCTGCTTTGTTGATCGATTGTTTTACAGAAATATCCCACATTTTGAGGAATATAACTATCGATAGGAAGGGGGCCACCATAAGCATGATTGAGCCTAAAACGAGACCTCCAGGTAAAATCAGTAAGGAGGAACCAACACCATATTTACCTACTACACGATGCGTAATAAAAAGCTGAATGATAAGCGAAATCACATTAAATGTAGAAAACCAAAATCCAAAAAAACCAGTGAGTTCACTGGTATTGCTATAAGTTTGAGCTGCTATACTACTAAACTGGAACTCAACTAGTTTAGCAACGATTACACTTAAACCTATGATTAGGGCCAAAAAGGTCAAGTGTTTGGATTTGCTAATAAGCCAAATGGGATGTTCTCCTCGTTCTGGTAATCGCTTCGATTGTTGGTATCTGTTGAGGGTTTTAATATGTTTTTTCCAAATCGTATTATAAACTGGAATGCAAGCAGCTAACGCTAAACCAGCAACCCAGAGAAGTTTTGGGCCATCTATGAACGATGAGAGGATTGAAGTTACATATCCTCCAGCTACACCGCCGGCAATTGCACCAGCACCTATCAATCCTAATAATCGTTTTGCTTCACGCGGGTTGAAGGCCAAATTGGCCATTACCCAAAATTGTGATACAACCAGCACTCCGAAATTTGCAGTAGCCACATAGAAAATGTACAGAACGGGCTTTACAGCAATTTGAAAAGAAAGGAGGAGAGAGACTGTAATTAATGAAATTATAGCGATATATAGCGTAAGGGTGTTTACCCTACGAAGGGATCTCCCGTGTAGGGCTTTGGAATAAAGTGTAGATACAGCCATAGCAAATATGGCCACCAATACAAATACTAAGGGGAGTTTTTCTATACCTATTACGGCTAAGAATTGCGCGTTAACAACGGGCTTAATGATGAGAAGAGCAAAAACAATTAGGAAAATATTGAGTTGCATAAGGAACACCCTTTGGTATTCCCCGTCTCTTAAATCCCAGGTTTTTCGAATAAAATCTTTTGCTATTTCTCTGTAGTTCATTATAGAACTTAGCCTTAAACAGGTTTTAATCTACGATCAATTTCCTTAGATAATGCACGCATGAGTTTTTCACCTTCACCATCTTCACACATGGCTACAATAATATACCTTCTCCAATCAGGTCCCCAAATTAATGCGGAGTCGGCATGAAAATCTTTCCATGAACCAGATTTTCTAAAAACTTTAGCCTTAGGAGCCACTTGGTCCATGGTATTCACAAACTTGTGATGCAGTTCAGGATTTCCCAAATAGCCAAGCATTTCTTTAGATCGATCAAAGGTTACTAATTGTCCAAAAGCAAGGAGATAATAGTACCTACACACTTGTGTTGGACTTGCCGCATGGCTGATGTTTTTCATCGGATCGCCTCTTCTTGGGCCTGTGCTGGCATATCTTTTTCCAACCCAAAGTCCACCTCCTTTCTCTTGGTCGTAAAATTCGTACCTAGGGTCTTGCATTACTTTCTGGATTCTGTCCAACCCCACTATATCAATCACTTTGGTAGTAGAGGCGTTGTTGCTTTTTGCAATCATTTGTCTTAAGTCTTGTTGCAATTCAGGGGTTTCTTCTAAATCACCTTTTTCCATGGCATCAACTGCGGTGAGCAATACTGCAATTTTTGGCAAACTGGCTGCGTACATCATGTTATCGCCATTTTTATGGGCAAATTTCACAGCGTAAGGATTTCTCATATCCACCAATCCAATTCCCAATTTTTTGTTGGCAACCAATCTTTTCCATTTTGGGTTTTTGTTTACAACGTCATCGAGTATATGCTGTAGCCGTGGATTTTCTAATTCTCGCAAAGGCTTTATGAGAGAATCTGGAACCCGTAAAGGAAGTTCGCTAAGGCTGAGAGGTTCTGGAGCAATTGGTTCTTCATCAAACAAACCCAACAGGTATTTGGCTCCCATTCCACCGCCGAGAAGCAGAAGAACAACCATCGAAAACGTTCTTAATTTACTTCCCATTTTTGGAATAAATATGCGTTGAACCGATAGAATCATATAAATAAGTTATGAAAAACATGACGCGAAATTACATCGCGGTAGTCAGCGCAATCATTCTTTCTAAATAATTAACTATTAGGAGGTTTGGGCTGAGTTATTTAGAGGGAGTTGAAATTAGAGTTGTGAATTTTGAATGTAGAATTTTGATTGGCCTTCAATTCAAAATTCAATTAACCACGAGCCTTTTAAAATTCCCACTTCAAAACTCACTCGACAACCAGTCTCTTAAAAACCGTCTCACTCTCACAATACAAGCCAAGCAAATAAGTACCGGAGGCAAGATGTAGATTCACTTCAGGCGATTGCCAGAAAAACGGATCCTCTTTCCAGTGTGATACGTCTGTTTGGTAAACCAACCCACCAACCGAGTTGAAGATTTTAATCTCTCGAACTTGATTGTCGTTGTTTTGGGCAAGGACAAAGAAGGGCTGGGTTGGTTGGGTATTATTGGATTGAATAACTGGATTAGGCCTGATCTCAAAATCGCACAATCGAGGAGGTAGGTTTTTGTTTTTGAGGACGTCGATTTCTTGGATGGCGGTG
>JAGQYO010000002.1:0-62872 GCA_020435995.1 Flavobacteriales bacterium
TCTTCATTCTTGGCCAAAAACGAAGCCTTTCTGTCCCAATGTTTTTTAAAAGAGTCTGTTAGCGAATCATAAGCTTCTAACTGTGGTACTGTTTCTATATCGAGAAACAGCACATCCTCGAGGTTAAGTTTTTCTAGCATGGCATAAAAATATTAAATAATGGGTTAGCTCTAGTTATTTTCTAACCACATCATAAATATCTAACCTTCTATCTTTTAAGTTTCGCACACTTCCAAATTGATGTAAGTGTCTCAAGAGGTCGATATCTACGTCGCAAATCAAAATCATTTCATTGTTTGGGGTTGCTTCGGCTTTAATGCCATTTGCAGGAAAAGCAAAATCGCAGGGGGTAAATACCATCGACTGGGCGTACTGAATATCCATGTTGTGTACCTTGGGGAGGTTACCTACACTACCTGCTATGGCCACATAACACTCGTTTTCAATGGCACGCGCTTGAGCGCAATTTCGCACTCTAGAATATCCATTTTGGGTATCGGTAAGGAAGGGAACAAAAAGAATGTCCATGCCGTCATTGGCCAACAAACGGCTCAATTCGGGGAATTCTACATCATAGCAAATAAGGATACCAATTTTACCGCAATCGGTATCAAATACTTTTATTTCTGAACCTCCTTGAAGTCCCCAAACACGCTCTTCATCAGGCGTTACATGAAGTTTTGTAAAGCTCTCCACCGTGCCATCTCTTTTACACAAATAGCCTACATTACGGAGTACATTATCCTTCATTTCGGGCATACTACCCGATATAATGTTGATGTTATAAGAAATAGCGAGTTCCGAAAACTTAGCTACAATGGCATCGGTGTGTTTTGATAATTCGCGGATGGCATCTGCCTCCGAAAGGTGGTTGTTGTCGGCCATTAAAGGTGCGTTGAAAAACTCGGGAAACAAAGCGAAATCAGAACGATAGCCAGATACAGCATCAATAAAAAATTCCGCCTGTTGCAGCAAATCATCAAGGCCATTGTAAGGTCGCATTTGCCACTGAATTAAGCCCAATCTCACCACTTTTTTAACGGTTTTGGAAAGGACGGTGGGTTTTTCATAATAGATGTTGTCCCACTCCATGAGTACGGCAAACTCACCTGAAGCCGCATCGCCCTCTAGGTACCCTCTAAGAATTTTGCTTGGGTGAAAGTCATTCGAAATCTGAAAATTGAGTACAGGATCGTGAATTTCTCTTTTGCGCACTTTATCAATATACTCTTTTGGTGAAAGTTTGTCAGCGTATTTATGGAAATTTGGCATCCTTCCACCGAAAGCCACTCCTCGCAAATTCAGCTTTTCACAGAGGTCTTTTCTATAATCGTACAAACGACGCCCAAGGCGCAATCCCCTGAAATCCGGTTTGATAAATACGTCGATACCATATAAAACGTCGCCGTTTTCATTATGAGTATTAAAGGTATAATCTCCTGTAATTTCTACATAGGTGTGCTTGTCGTCAAATTCATCGTAATCAAGAATCAACGAAAGCGCGCATCCTGCTATTTGGTTATTTACTTTAATCACCACTTGCCCTTCAGGAAACTTGTTGATCAACGATTGAATGTGGTGTTCTTTCCAGTAAGAATCTGGAAAATTGGTGTAAGATGCTATCATGGCATCCTTAAGCTCTTTGTAGTCTGTAATGCTGAGAAGACTCAGTTCTATGTTTTCAATTTCTTGCATGTAAGTGCGGAATATTTAGCGTGCAAAACTAAGAGAATGAACATTGTACCATAATAATTGGAGAACGGTCCTATTTAAATATTTGGAAAGCAATAAATGCTAATAAATAGGCAGAAAAACTTGCAACTGCGAACTGAATTATAGGCCACTTCCACCCACCAGTTTCTTTTCTCATGACTGCTACGGTGCTTAAACACTGCATAGCCAACGCATAAAATATAAGGAGTGAGAGAATGACGGCCATGCTGTATTTCACGCTACCATCGGGGTTAGTATCACTTCTCATTTTTTGCACTATGGTGCTAGTGTCATCTCCCGCATCTTCTAACGCGTAGATAGTGCTCATGGTACCTACAAAAACTTCCCTCGCAGCAAATGAAGTGATGAGCGAAATTCCAATTTTCCAATCGTAGCCCAAAGGTTGTATTGCAGGCTCTATAAATATTCCCAACTGACCTATGAGGCTGTTTTCGAGTTTGAGCTGGGCCACCTCATTTGTAGAAAGTGTTGAAATCAATTCTGGGTCATTATTTTGAATCTGTTGAAAGGTTTGGTTAAATCCGATATTGGCCATGAGGTAAAGTACCAATGAAACCACTAAGATTACTTTACCTGCCTGAAATACAAATGATTGACTCTTCTCATAAATAGTTAACCCAACGTTTTTCAAGCTTGGTATTTTGTAATTAGGAAGCTCCATAAGAAGCATGGATCGTCCTCCTCCCTTCATTACTTTATGAGAAATTAGTGCAATAAAAAAGGACATAAAGGCTCCAAAAAAATAGAGTCCAAACAAGATGAGTCCCTGCAGGTTGAAGGTGCCCCAAGTGGCTTCAGAAGACACCATGAGGGCTATGAGTGTGGTGTATACGGGTATTCGCGCAGAGCAGGTCATAAATGGGATAACCAACATGGTTATGAGTTTTTCGCGCGGGTGTTTAATGGTTCGCGTAGCCATTATAGCGGGAATAGCGCAGGCATATCCCGATATTAAAGGAACCACACTTCGACCTGATAAGCCAAATGGTTTTACAAGGCGATCCATGAGGTAAACCACACGCGTCATATAGCCCGATTCTTCGAATAAGGCGATAAATAGAAATAAAAATGCAATTTGTGGAACAAACACTACCACACCTGCCAAGCCCGGAATAATTCCATCTGTAATGGCATTGGTTATAAAATTGGAAGGTAAAGTAGATTGTAAAAATTCAGAAAGGGCGCCAAATCCAAATTCAATTATGTCCATCGGATAAGCCGACCACGAAAAAATGGCTTGGAAAATAACCAAAAGGGCCACTCCAAAAATAAAATACCCCCAAATTGGATGCATTAGTATGGCATCTAACTTCGAAGACTTTTGATTAGAATTTTCACTGGTATTCGCGATGTCGTTTTTTTGATCCTTGAGCGAAAAGGATGAGTCAATATTTTCTAAACGCTCTCTAAGGTCTTGGGTTATTCTTAAGGCCGAATCCTTGCTAATTTCGCGATTTGCTAATGTAATCCAATCGTTATAATCATTGGTTTCCACCGAATAATTAATTGTAGTTACCCTTGATTCAAACTGTTTTTCTATTTGTATTTTAAGGTTGTTTAACCCCGCGCCAGTGCTAGCATTTACGGCAACAAACGTCGTTTTAAATTTCTCTTCTAGAGCTTTAATCCAGTTCGCCACCTCAGATGGAGTGCTTTTTTTACGGCAGTTTAGCACACCAATCACAGGCAATCCCAAATCAACTATTTGAGACAGAAGCAAAAGGTTTTTATGTGGTGTGTTGATATCTACCATACAAATGGCCAATGGTTTTTCACTCGATTTTCGATAATCTAAGATGGCATTTACGGCAATCTTTTCATCTTCACTTCCCGCGTATAGACTGTATATACCCGGCAAGTCAAAAATTTGAAAAAGTTGTTTTTTGTATGTGAATGAACCAACCCTTTTGTCTACTGTAATACCAGGATAATTTCCTACCCGCTGGTTAAGGCCAGTTAATTGATTAAACAGTGAAGTTTTTCCACTATTTGGATTTCCTGTTAGAATAATTTCCATTAAAGTGCGGGTATTACTTCAATAAGCCGGGCGTCTTCCCTACGTATAATGATTTGGGCTTTGTCGTTTTTTAATGTCAAAGGCCCCCTAAAAGGTGCGCGACGCAGAACCTCCAGAGTCGAGTGTACGGAAAAACTCAATTCCAAAAGTTTGATTTCTAGGGTAGCATCATGTATAGCTGTAATCCTAAAACCTTGAAGTATGGGCGCCTCAGATAAATTCATTTGCGGGCAAATGTGAGGAGAAAGCACGGGAAGTGCAATACCTAATCAGAGGTATATGATTGAAAAAGGGAATGACGGACTTTTAGAATGGAAAGATGTGAAATGAAAAGCTTGAATCAGAAATTTATTGCCAACCACGCTTTACAGCGAATATCCAATGAGGCTTACAGTCGGGCAGGCATCCAATATCCATCACCCACCACCCATCAATCTTCAACTTGTCCACCCCATTTTTTAAGATGTGAATGAATATGGTCAATGATCATTTGTTGCTCTTTTTTACCCGCTCCATCTATGGAAATGGGCTCACCAAACTCAAAGTAGATCCTTAAATCTCGATGAATCACTCCAATGTCTTTTAAAAGTGTTCCGTTTTCCCAAAAATCAGTTTTGATAGCCAATGGAACCACTTTAACATTTGCGTTTTTTGCCAATTTAATGCCCAGTGTATTAAACTGCTTGGGGTTAAATTTCACCATGCGTTGGCTCTGGGGAAATATCACCACGGAAACATTGTTCTTTAAACTTTCAGTACCGTCTAACATCACCTTCTTAAAATCAGAAATTGGGTCTTGGCGATCGACCGCTATGGGGCCACGGGCGCGCATTACTGGGCCGAATATAGGATGTGTGGTTAGGCTTTTTTTTACTACGAAAGTCACCTCTCGGCGCGAAGCTATTAAGCCTGGCAAAACCATGCTTTCGAGCATACTCATGTGATTACTCACAAATACAACGGGCTCCTTGCTGCTCTGAATATGGTCCAATCCTCGAATATCGAATTTTCCACCGCAACGTTCAATCAGTTCAAAAATATCCATTGATCGGCTTGCCCAAGTATGGGTGTCAAACCTCCCATTGAGTGCTGTTTTTCGGCTTTTGAACAATTGAGAAATAAACATTATCCAGAAGTAGAGCGAGCCACCAAAAAGAATTTTATCAAAAAATGCGCGCGGCGTATTCTCGGGGGTTACGTAGCTGTCAGTATCGATAAACCTTCCTCGCGATGTAGTACCTTCCTTCATTCTATTAAGATCTTCAAAAACTAAAATGTGTCATAATTGGGTGGTACAAAATGAAACAATTTTGCTGTTTCTATTATTTTCTTTTATAAAGTTCAAATATCAGTATAAAGGAGTTCTTAAATGGGAATTACTTATCCTAGAAATGCGGAAATTTGAATGCTGTTCAAATTAAGGCTTTTTTGGAAATAGACACATCGAATGGCTTACCTTAGCCGGCGCAAAAAAAGTAGGGCTGTTAAGGAAAATTCCCTACCTAATTCTAGGTATTTAAATGATGCTAAAAGTTTTTATTTAGAAACAATCTAAATAACTTTGCAGGCATATAATCAAGAGGATTTGCACAATTGTTTTTAAGACTATGATTAAAGTATCAGAAGAGGCTAAACAGGAAGTAACACGATTAATGGCGGATTCCAAAATTCCTCAAAACGCAATAATTCGCGTAGGTGTAGAGGGCGGCGGCTGTTCGGGCCTCACTTACAAAATGGACTTTGCAGAAAGAGCGGAGGAAGACGACAAATTATTTGAGGATCAGGGAATTAAAATTGCCGTAGACAAAAAGAGTTTTCTTTATTTGGCTGGAACAGTATTGGAATATAGCGGTGGCCTTAATGGAAAAGGGTTCGCCTTTAAAAATCCAAATGCTTCGCGCACTTGTGGATGCGGTGAATCCTTCTCGATATAAATTTCCAAAAAATGGCAGATAAACTCGCACAACAAGACGTAGCTCTTGACAAACATATAAAGTCGGATTACAAATACGGTTTTACGACCAACATTGAATCTGATAATGCACCAAAAGGGCTCAATGCTGATATCATTCGGTTTATTTCAGCAAAGAAGAACGAGCCAGAATGGATGCTCGAATTCAGATTGAAAGCATTAGAGAAATTCTTCACGCTTGAAGAACCTAATTGGGCGCATGTGGATTATGAAAAACCCGACCTCCAAGACCTGATTTTTTATGCCGCCCCCAAACCAAAGAAAAAGCTCAACAGCCTCGATGAGGTTGACCCAGAATTGCTCGATACCTTTAAAAAATTGGGGATCTCCATAGAAGAGCAAAAGCGGCTTTCTGGAGTAGCAGTGGATATTGTGATGGACTCGGTTTCAGTAGCTACCACTTTCAAAGAAACCCTCGCCGAAAAGGGAATTATATTTTGTTCTTTCTCGGAAGCAGTAAAAAACCACCCCAAATTGGTACAGAAATACATGGGTTCGGTGGTACCTGTAAATGACAATTACTACGCTACTCTTAACTCTGCGGTATTCACCGACGGATCGTTTTGTTATATCCCAAAGGGTGTTAGGTGCCCAATGGAGTTATCTACATATTTTAGAATAAATGAGGCGAATACGGGCCAGTTTGAAAGAACACTCATTATTGCGGATGAAGGGAGCTATGTGAGTTATCTCGAAGGTTGCACAGCACCCATGCGCGATGAAAATCAATTACACGCCGCAGTTGTAGAAATAATAGCGCATAAAGATGCTGAGGTGAAATATTCTACAGTACAAAACTGGTATCCGGGAAACAGTGATGGAATTGGTGGGGTTTTCAATTTTGTGACCAAGCGTGGTTTGTGCGAGGGAAGCCATTCTAAAATATCGTGGACACAGGTTGAGACCGGTTCGGCTGTCACTTGGAAATACCCAAGTTGTGTCCTCAAAGGAGACTATTCAGTAGGTGAGTTTTATAGCGTTGCGGTTACTAACAATTACCAGCAAGCTGATACCGGCACCAAGATGATACACATTGGCAAAAACACCAAATCGACCATTATATCTAAAGGAATATCGGCTGGCAAAAGCAGCAATTCCTACCGAGGATTGGTGAAGATTAATAAGAGCGCAACAAATGCTCGCAATTTCTCGCAATGTGATTCATTGTTGTTGGGGGATACCTGCGGTGCGCATACTTTTCCCTATATCGAAACATCTAACAAAACGGCAAAAGTGGAACATGAAGCCACCACGTCAAAAATTGGAGAAGACCAAATATTTTATTGCAACCAAAGGGGAATTAATACGGAAAAAGCCATTGGCTTAATAGTTAACGGATATTGTAAAGATGTGCTCAATCAGCTTCCAATGGAGTTTGCGGTTGAGGCACAAAAACTATTGGATATATCGCTTGAGGGTAGCGTCGGGTAAAATCGCTTTGCTCGAATGAAGAATTTTAAGTTTTGAATGTTGAATTGTAAACAGAGTATTTGAAAATTGAGAAAGAGCAATGGAGTATAAATTTAGAATTAACGCTTTGCGAAACTCTGGGACTCCTTTGCGAAACTTCGCGTAACAACATTGAATATGGACATTAAAACAGGAACAAAAGTTGACCACGAAAGATACGGTGAAGGTATAGTTACGGCAGCTTCGCTATCTGGTTTTACGGTGATTTTCAAACGTGCTGGGGAGATGAATTTTTCTCGCTTGACAGATGCTTTTGAAATTCTTGAAGAAGGCGATGGTGCAGCTCCTACTGCCGACGGCAAAACTGTGAATGAGGTCGTTGGGCTTTTAAGAAATGTGCTTGAAGAATTTAACGGACTGTCAGAGGTTGTTGAATTGGGCGATAGATGGCAAGGTGGTACTATGGTGCTCAATCCAGCCAATCCAGATTTGCAACCAAAGGAAATTCCATTGGAGCAGTTTTTTCATAAAATCGTAATGGTGCGTGATAGGCTCCGAGTGCTTGAGCAAAACATAAACAGCCACGAAAAACTGACAGATGAAGACAAAGTGCATCTCCAACAGTATATCACTAGAAGTTACGGAAGCCTAACCACTTTCAATATTTTATTTAAAAACAAAGAAGATCAATTTACGAGTAAGTAAAAATTATAACGGAAAGAGACGCTAAGAGCCGCAATGATGCGCAAAGAAAATTCACATTTCATTAATGATTGTTCAATCTAAGTTGAAAATGAAAACGCTCTGCGATCCGATAGCTATCGGATGCTTTGCGAAACGCTGCGGAATAACATTTAAAATATGCTATCGATAAAGAATTTAAAAGCAAGTGTTGAAGGGAAACAAATCCTCAACGGACTGAACCTCGAAATTAAGGCAGGCGAAGTACACGCCATAATGGGCCCCAACGGCTCAGGTAAAAGTACCCTTGCTGCGGTATTGGCTGGAAGAGAAGATTTTACAGTAGAAGGCGGAGAAGTGACTTTCGACGGAAAGAACATTCTTGAATTGGCTCCAGAAGAACGGGCCGCCGAAGGACTGTTTTTAGCTTTTCAGTACCCGATTGAAATTCCAGGTGTGAGCAACATCAATTTTTTAAAAACCGCTATCAACGAAGTTCGAGAATATAAAGGACTCGAAAAAATGACAGCTAAAGATTTTTTGAAGCGGCTGAAGGAAAAGAAAGAATTGGTTGAATTAAAAGATGGCTTGGCCAACAGGTCGGTAAATGAGGGTTTTTCGGGAGGCGAGAAAAAACGGAATGAAATTTTTCAAATGGCCATGCTCGAGCCCAAGTTGGCTATTTTAGATGAAACCGATTCTGGTTTGGATATCGATGCGCTTCGCATAGTGGCCAATGGGGTAAATCGACTTAAAACAAAAGATAACGCTACAATCGTAATTACTCACTACCAAAGGTTGTTGGATTATATCGTTCCTGATTTTGTACATGTGCTTTACCAAGGAAAAATTGTAAAAACAGGTGGAAAAGAATTAGCCTTAGAGCTTGAAGAAAAGGGTTACGATTGGTTGACCAAAAATGAGAAAGAGCTAGCATAATGGATGTTGTATCAATGGATAAAAAAGAGCTTTTTCTTGAACAATTTCGAGTTTCCGAGGGGGTTCATGGAGTAAGCAAGTCGGCGGAATTAGCCTTGTTAGAACTTCCATTTCCGAATACGCGAGAAGAATATTGGAAGTACACTAGGCTCACAAAAATTCAAAACGGGAACTTTTTACTTGATGAGAATCCATCATTTGAGCCAATTCTTACTGAGTTTGGCGACGCATTCACATTCAATTGTGTTAATGGTTTTTTTGAAGATTCGGATGTAAAATTACCGATTGGTGTACAGTCTAAAGTAATTGAAGAGATTCGTGATCCACTTGTGGAATATCAATATGAGTTCTTTAGTGCGCTCAACACGGCCTATTTCACGTCCGGAATCCGAATTAAATTGGAGCCAAAAATGAAATTGGATAAACCCATTTTAATCAATTTTGTCTCCACTGGAAATGCCATTCAGGCACAACCTCGGTTAGAAATTGTGTTGGGCGAGGGCGCGTCAGCAGCGGTAATTATTAACTTTCAAAACCAAAATGCCACAGAACATATTACCAATGTGGTTTCGGAAATGAAGGTAAGTAAAAACGCCAGCCTTCAGGTGCATCAGCTCCAGCAATCGGGCGATGATAATTATTTGATTAACACCACCGAGGTTCTACAAAAACGGGATTCTAAGTTTTCAATTCACACCATGAGTCTTGAAGGAAAAATATTGCGAAACAACCTCAATATTGCTGTAGATGGCCAAAACTGCGAGACTAGATTAAACGGAGTTTATTTGGTTTCTGGCACCCAACATGTTGATAACCACACTTATGTAGATCACAAAAAACCCAATTGCAATTCGAGTGAGAATTATAAAGGAATCATAGACGATAAAGCTACGGCTGTGTTTAATGGAAAGGTGATGGTGCAGCCCGATGCGCAGAAAATTAACGCCTTTCAGAGCAACCAAAATATTTTGTTGAGCGATGATGCCACAATAAACTCAAAACCCGAGTTGGAAATCTATGCCGACGATGTTCAGTGCTCTCATGGATCTACAACTGGGCAACTAGATGAGGAAGCCTTGTTTTACTTGCGTTCGAGAGGAGTGAGTGAAAAAAGCGCCAAGAAAATGCTGATTAGGGCATTTGTATTTGATGTACTCGAAGAAATTGAATTAGAGGTTTTTAAATATCACGTGGAGGGCCTAGTCGAGGAGAAATTTGGGGTTTGAGTTTGAGAACATCGAACAAGGATCAAAGAAGTGAGAAAGTTGAACAACAAATAAGATTGATAAATTAGTGAAGTTTGATTTAGAAGATAGAATAATTGAGTATTCTTCAATGGTTATTGGATTTTCAAAGACCCTGTCCAATAACTACGTAACAAATTATCTTTCAAATCAAATGGTTAGGTCAGGCTTATCACCGGCTTTGAATTATGCTGAGGCGCAAGGTGGAGAATCAAGAAAGGACTTCGTTCATAAAATGAAAATCACCTTAAAGGAATTAGGAGAAACAAGAATGAACCTCAAAATAATTGAGCGCTCAAGTTTATCCTCAGAAGTTGAAATTTTGACAAAACTTATTGAAGAGAATAATCAGCTCATTTCAATTTTTGTAAAAAGCATTGAAACTGCTAAAAGAAATTTGGAAAATGAAAAGTCATAACTACAGTTCATATTTCATTTTTCCTTGTTCGATGTTTAATATTCAAAATGAACAAAATAATGCTTGATTTAAGTAAAATCAGAAAAGATTTTCCAATTCTTCACCAAGAAGTAAATGGCAAGCCTCTCATCTATTTTGACAATGCCGCGTCTACCCAAAAGCCAAAGGCGGTTATTGATCGAATTTCGAGATATTATGCTCAAGAGCATTCAAATATCCATAGAGGAGTTCATTCACTTTCAGCGGCCGCCACAGAAGAATACGAATTAGCCAGAAAAACCATCCAACAACATTTAAACGCATCCCACGACCACGAAATTATTTTTACAAAAGGCACAACCGATGGCATCAATTTAGTTGCGAACGGGTTTGCTAAAAGTATTTTAAAACCTGGTGATGAGGTGTTAATCTCTGAACTGGAACACCATTCCAATATTGTACCTTGGCAACTGGCTTGTGAAAGTTCGGGGGCAAAGCTGAAAGTAATTCCCATCTCAGATTCTGGAGAGTGGATTATGAAGGATTTTTATAAGCTTCTTTCAAAGAAAACCAAGATTGTTGCCGTGAATCATGTTTCTAATGCGCTTGGAACCATTAACCCTGTAAATGATGTAGTTGACACAGCACATCGTATGGGTGTTCCTGTATTATTAGATGGAGCTCAAGCTGCACCCCACATGAATGTGGATGTAAAGGCCTTAAATTGTGACTTTTATGTACTCTCAGGACATAAATTATTTGGTCCAACAGGTGTAGGAGTTTTGTACGGTAAGGAAGAGTGGTTGAACAAACTTCCCCCTTACCAGGGTGGCGGCGATATGATAAAATCGGTTTCATTTGAAAAAACAGAATATAATGAGCTTCCATTTAAATTTGAAGCGGGAACTCCTCATATTGCCGGCGTTTTAGGAATGAAAACTGCCATCGATTATTGCAATGCGATTGGTTTTGATGCGATCGCAAAATATGAGCATGAGTTACTTGAATATGGAAGCAAAAAATTGTCGTCGATAGAAGGATTAACTATATATGGTACGGCGGAAAATAAAGCTTCGGTGATCTCCTTTTTAATTGATGAAATTCATCCTTATGATACAGGTACTATTCTAGACAAATTGGGAATAGCAGTCAGAACGGGTCATCATTGTACAGAGCCCATCATGACAAGATTTGGAATACCAGGTACTGTGCGTGCTTCATTTGCATTCTACAATACCAAAGAAGAAATTGATGTACTCTATGAAGGTTTGTTGAGGGTAAAAAAAATGTTTGAATAATGATTGACCCCGCAGATGAACGCAGATCACAATGACTGAGAATAAGATTTCATATGAAATACGAGGGGCTATTTTCGACGTTTACAATGAATTGGGCCCAGGATTGTTGGAGTCAGTTTATCAATCGGCACTTTTGTTTGAGTTAATTGAACGAGGATTAAATGTTAAATCGGAAGTTCCACTACCGGTAGTGTACAAGGAGAAAAAATTAGAATTGGGGTATCGGCTTGATTTATTGGTTAATGATTTGGTAATCATAGAAATTAAGTCTGTTGAAATGCTGATGAACGTTCATCATAAACAATTGCTCACTTATTTAAAATTGACTGGATTGAAATTGGGCATATTGGTAAATTTTAATGAAGACCAAATAGAAGAGGGAATTTATAGAAAAGTAAATGGATTATAAAACTAGTAGAATTTGATTCGCGAAAATCTGCGAGATCTGCGGGACTTCGTCTTTGACTTTTCAGCGAAAATCTGCGAGATCTGCGGGACTTCGTCTTTGACTTTTCAGCGAAAATCTGCGAGATCTGCGGGAGAAATAAAATAAATGACAATAAACGATAGACAAAACGAATTAATTGAAGAATTCTCCATGTTCGACGACTGGATGGAGAAGTACGAGTACATCATCGATTTAGGTAAAGAAGTAACCGGTATTGCTGATGATTTAAAAACGGATGATTATCTAGTTAAGGGTTGCCAAAGTAGGGTATGGCTTATACCTTCAAATAAAAGCGGAAGAGTTTATTTTGATGCCGATTCGGATGCTATAATTACCAGAGGATTGGTAGGGATGGTTACACGTGTTTTGAGTGATGCTACCCCCAAAGAAATCCTAGAATCTGATTTATTTTTTGTGGATAAAATTGGACTAAAAGAACATTTATCGCCCACCAGATCAAACGGCTTGGTATCGATGATTAAGAAAATAAAAACATACGCATTAGCTTATACAGCAAAAGCAAATTGACATGGACAAAAGAACCTTAGAGAATACGATAATTGAAGTACTCAAAACGGTTTATGACCCGGAAATTCCCGTGGATATTTATGAACTTGGTTTGATTTATGACATTAAAGTGAATGATGATTATCACGCGGATGTATTGATGACTTTGACTTCACCGAGTTGCCCGGTAGCTGAAAGCCTCCCAGAGGAGGTTGAGCAAAAAATAGCTGGAATTTATGGGTTGACAGGTGCTAAGGTAAAAATCACTTTTGAACCGCCTTGGGAAAAAGACATGATGAGTGAAGAAGCTCAACTTGAATTGGGTTTTATGTAAAAGGCTATTCCGCAAAAGAGTAATCCTCTGCGCCACTCTGGATAACAAAAATGGAAAACGAAAAAGAAATTATAAATCGTGTGGCGATGTCGGGACTTGTCCAGCTCGACATGGCCGATTTTTTTCCGAACGAGGAAATTATTGAGTACGATATTGCCCAAAATCTGTGGCAAGGAATCGCCCTTAAGGAAAAAGATTTTCGTGATTTTATTGTAGCTAATGATTGGTCCATGTATTCCAACAAACATGTGGCGTTAACCTGCTCAGCTGATGCCATCATTCCAAGTTGGGCATACATGCTCCTTTCGGCGGCCCTTCAACCTTATGCGATCACAATTTCTTTTGGCACAAAAAGCGAAGTAGAGCAAATACTTCTAATATCCAACATCAATAAAATCATCGCTTCTAACTATCAAGACACCCGAGTTGTCATTAAAGGTTGCAGCGATAGCGTTGTGTCAGAAGGAGCATGGGTAGCCATCACCTATAAATTACAGCCTGTAGTGAAATCGTTAATGTTTGGTGAGCCATGTTCAACGGTTCCTATTTTTAAGAAAAAGTAAATATTTACCGTTCATTTTTACTAACCTACCGCTCGATTACTTTTCGAGACAATGAGAACTTCTGCGGAGTGCCGTTCGTACAAAATGTTCTACTTTCATTTTTAAAATTCGGATTGAAATATCTGCTCATCATACTATTCTTTAACTTTTTGTTCGCTAGCCAAGGACAAGAAGCTCTTTTCAATCAGTTCACCACAAAGGACGGCCTACTTAGCAATAAGGTTTACGACATAGTTCAAGATTCGAAGGGCAATTTATGGTTTGCCACCAGTAAGGGAATTGCGAAACTCGAAGGTTTTGATTTTATAAAATACGCCGCCGGAAACGATTTTGTGGGAGATGAGCTAATCGGGCTTCACAAGGGCAAGAGTGGTGAACTATGGGCCTACAGTTCTTTGGGAAATATCTATACGCTTAAAGGCAATCAATTTAGGGCAATTGCTCTCAACAATCAGATAGATCTTGTGTGGGGAGGAAAAATCGTAAACTGTTTTACTTCTGACCCTTATGGCAATTTGTTTTTAGGTTCAGTAATACCGGGGGAATTACTTGAGGTAAATCGCCAGAATAAAACCGTTACGGCCATTCCAGTTTCCCGAAAAACGGGATTTGTAGTTCGCGAAGTTGCCGATGGTGCATTTGTATTTGGAACATCAAGTTCAAAAGGTCAAGAAAATATGCTGCTTTTTGAGGGTAAAAACGGTGTTTTTGAAGTGAATTTGGGAGCCGAAGCTGGCTTTTCAAAATCGAGATTCCTAAAAAGAAAAAACGGGAACTACCTGTTTGCAGTGGGAAGCGAGGTCATTGATTTTAATTCCAAAGCCATTACTTCGAGATTGTTCGTCGAAAAATCGGTAGAATCTATTTTAGAAGATAGCGAAGGTAAAATTTGGATTGGACTACGTCAAGGTGGTGTGATTTGCTTCCCCAATTCCGAAATTTCCTCCCTCAACAGAATTGAATATCTAGGTAAGCAAACCGTAACATCTATTTATGAGGACAATGCCCGAAATCTATGGTTTGCTACTGAAGAAAATGGTGTTTATCACCTCGCATTAAGTCCACAAATTAACTATTCAGCACCAGAATTATCAAGTAGCTCAGATTCAACACGCACAAGATCGGTACAGGCTGTTGAGCTAAGCGCAACTTCTGGACAATTGAATTTGACCAACCAAGAAACTTTTGATACCATAGCACCAAAGGTATTTTTCAGTGGAATTGAAATCAATAACAGGGATACCACCATTCTAACCAAATATGACTTAACAGCCGATCAAAATTTTTTAAAAATTGGATTTGTGGGTTCTGCCTTAGGCAATCCTGGGCTTTTTCAATACAAATACCGAATGCTTGGCGTAGATAAAGATTGGGTGTATAGCAGTTCTAATGTAGTTCAGTACACCATGCTACCACCAGGAAAATATATATTCGAAGTAAGCGCTATGAGCAAAGGTGGCAAATGGAGTCTACAGCCAGCTAATATTGAGTTTGTTATTCACCCTAAGTTCTACCAAACCGTATGGTTTAAAATAGGATCAGCCTTATTTGGTATCGCCATTCTGGTTCTGGGTTTGTTTCTTTATGTAAGCCGAATTAAACAAAAAGAAAGTGAAAAACTGAGCTTAGGTAAAAAGATAGCCGATCTCGAATTAAGCGCATTACGCGCCCAGATGAATCCACATTTTATATTCAATACATTGAGCTCTATTCAACATTTTGTGGCTACCAACAATACCGAAGAAGCCCTGCGTTATCTTTCAAAGTTTGCCAAGTTGATGCGGGTAATTTTGGACAACAGCAAACGAAAGGAAATTCCTGTAAAGGATGAGGTAATGGCCATCTCGCTATACTTGGAGCTAGAAAAACTGCGGTTTAAGAATAAATTTGATTTTGAGGTTTTAGTGTCCGACAACCTTGACCAATCCTACGATCACATTCCTTCCATGCTTGTTCAGCCTTATATCGAAAATGCCATACTTCACGGCATAATGAATAAAAGAGGAAAAGGGCATATTCGATTAGAATTTCATCGCGAAAATGGACATTTGATTTGCCTTGTTGAAGACAATGGAATTGGAAGAGAAGCGGCTCGGGTGATAAACGAAAGCAAACCAAATAAACACAAAAGCCAAGGGATGCTGATCACCAAGGATAGGCTTGATATAATTAATAAAGTAAACGAGAGTAACCTGAGTGTAGAAATAACAGATTTAAACCCTGACGAAGCCGAAACCGGTACCAAGGTCAAGATTTATATACCATTACAAAATACAGATTGATATGGACGCAACTAGAGTGATAATAGTGGACGACGAAGAGGGAGCAAGAGAGTCTCTTAGCAACTTATTGGAGAAATATGTAGACAACGTGAAGGTGGTGGCTAAGTCTGAAAATATCGCTTCCGGGTTGGAAAAAATCACGAAATACACACCCGAATTGGTATTCCTTGATATAGAAATGCCTTTCGGATCTGGCTTTGAATTACTTGAGCGTATGAAACCTGTGAATTTCAACATCATTTTTGTGACTGCTTATGATCATTATGCACTCAAGGCGATTAAGTTTTCGGCCCTTGATTATTTGCTAAAACCCGTAGATATTGACGAGCTTCGGACGGCTGTAAAAAAACATCAATTAGAATCTGGAAACAAGTCGGAGGCCAGCTACAACAACTTATTAGAGAATTTAAAAGCCGATGACCAAGAAAAAAAACTTGCCATACCCGATAGCCATGGTATCACATTTTTAAAGATTAACGACATTATACGGTGCGAGTCGGACGGAAACTACACGAGAATATTTATGAAAGAAGGCAAACCTATTTTGGCTTCAAAAACTTTGGGTGAGTATGAACATTTGCTGGAAGGGGAAAGTTTTTTTAGAGTTCATCGAAGTCATTTGGTTAACTTAATGCACATTAAAAAATACCTCAAAGGCGATGGTAGCTACATTGTACTTAGCGACGATACCAAAGTAGATGTAAGTAGAAGAAAGAAGTCCGCTTTTTTAGAAGTTTTGAATCAATTTAACCACTGGGATGCCGTTTAATAAGTGAGTCAAACCGCTTGCGTAAACAAACTCAGAAAGCCTAAGGGCTTGGAGTAGTTTTACAGAGCGAAAATAAGATTCCGTGGTTGGAATCGACTAATGAAGTTTTTCAGAAATGAGACTGGAGCTGCCCTTTGCGAGAGGGCAGCTTTTTTTTGGTATTATTTCAACCTTTTTTTGCCATCACTGCATGATTTCCTTCCCCTTACTCAATGCTGAATTTGTTAGAGCATCTCATACATGACCCACTATATTTTTTAACTACCAAAAATTCTAGAGCAAATTGATATCGGTACGAGTAAGTGCTTGTCGTTTGTGCTGTTTTCACCCCATGGCACAAAACGCCTTTAACTCCTTCAAACATTCTTCTGGCGATTCAATATGTCCCATGTGCCCTGGCCCTTTGAGTATGATTGCAGTGCTCTTGTCCGCGCCTTTAAGCTGATTTCCAATGGTTTTAATGTCTATAACTGGATCGCGTTGTCCCGAAATAAAATGAATAGGAAAGGGAGCAAATTTTAATAATACCTCACGAGAAGGGCGTCGCTTCATTCCCTCCAATGCCGCTATTATCCCTTGTTTTGGTGTTTTTAAAGCCTCTTCTTTTGCGAGTTTTATTTCATCGCGCTTGACGGTCCGATACTTCGATCGGAACAACAGCGGAAACGCGATTCTCACAAAACTTTTGTGGTTTTTCTTGACCAATTCTATAGCCCCATTTCTACTTTTTTTCTTTTGGGCATTATCGGCCTTTGTGGTGCTAAAGAACAAACAAATTGATCGAGTATGATCGGGAAATAAATCTCCAAAAGCCAAGGAAACATAACCACCCATAGAATGACCTACGATACTTGCCTTTCTTATTTTCAATTGTGATATAACAGATTTTACGGCTTCCGCCATTTCTTCCATGGTATGTACGTATCCAAAACAGGCCGATTTTCCATGTCCAGGCAGGTCAATCGAAACAACTCGGTATTTTTTCGAAAGTTCGGGAATAGCGAATTTCCACATAGTGGAGTTTTCTAAAAATCCATGTAGCAATACGACCGTTTTACCTGTTCCTTTTTCAGTAAAATAGACACGAGCCTTTTTGTATTCGGCAAAGGGCATTAGAAAATAAAAAAGTGGCTTTACCCAGCTTTAAGCATTCATAAGTTCTTCGATGTGATCGGCCTCAATTGGAATATCCCTCATTAGATTAAGGGGTTCTCCTTTTGCCTGCACAATAAGGTCATCTTCTAGTCGAATTCCCAGATTTTCAGCAGGGATATAAATACCCGGCTCACAAGTAAAAGCCATTCCAGCTTTTATAGGTTCTGTCCATGACCCAACATCGTGTGTATCCAGTCCTATATAATGAGAGGTGCCGTGCATGAAGTATTTTTTAAAAGCTGGCCAGTTAGGATCTTGGTTTTTAATGTCTGTTTTGTCAATGAGCTTAAGGCCCAATAATTCGCTTTCCATGATTTTGCCAACCTCAGTGTGGTAATCGGCCAAATAAGTTCCTGGAACCAAAAGTTTTTGCGATGCTGTTTTCACCCTAAGCACTGCATTGTAAACATCTTTTTGCCGGGATGTAAAACGTCCTCCCACAGGTACGCATCGGGTTAAATCAGAAGCATAATTGGCGTACTCTGCACCAAAATCCATGAGGATGACTTCTCCATCTTTACATTGTTGGTTGTTTTCGATGTAGTGTAATACGCAGGCACTATATCCGCTACCAATAATAGGAGTATAGGCAAATCCGTTGGAGCGATTTCGCACAAATTCGTGAATAAGCTCAGCTTCAATTTCATATTCCCAAACCCCAGGTTTGATGAATTTAAGAATACGCTCAACCCCCAATTTGGTGATGTTACAGGCAAGTTGCATGGCATCAATTTCTTCTTGTTCTTTTACACTTCGTATATCGTGCATGATTGGGGCCGACTTGCGATAAATGTGTGCGGGGTACTTGTTTTGAAGCGATTGAATAAATCGGTCTTCTCTGGTTTGCGTTTCAGTATTGGCCCTCAGGTGCTCATTGGTGTTGATGTAAACACTCTCGGCTTGTGCCATCATTTTTTTGAATTCTACATCAAAATTTTGCAACCAAAACACATTTTTAATTCCAGAAAGCGCGAGTGCTGAATCTTTATTTAGCTTTTCCCCTTCCCAAATAGCAATTAACTCTGATGTTTCTTTTAAAAAAAGTACTTCTCGGTATTTCTCATCTGCGGCATCCGGAAACAAAACCAAAATACTTTCCTCTTGGTCTACACCCGAAAGGTATAGGATGTCGCGATGTTGTCTAAACGGAAATGTGCTATCGCCACTAACGGGGTAGATATCATTGCTATTGAAAACGGCCAACGATTTTGGCGCCATTTGCTTGATAAATTTTTTTCTATTGTTGGAATAAAAACTACTGCTGAGGGGTGTGTATTTCATATCATTCTAATTCTAAAAGCCAATATTAATAATAGTGGAGTAGAATAGCGTAAATTCTTTCCATTTCTCTTTTGCTTGCAAGCAAGTGGCGTTTACATTTGCTTTTTTAAAACATGAAATAATAGATTATGTCAACTCACGAAGGAATGACGTCGATAGTAAGAAAATTCTTAATGGCACTTTCAGGCTTTTTCTTGCTGATCTTCTTGTTACAGCATTGCGCTATCAACTTTTTGTCGGTTATTTCCCCCGACATGTTCAATAGCGTGTCTCATTTTATGGGAACCAATCCCTTGATTCAGTTTGCGATGCAACCCATACTGGCTTTCGGTGTTTTTTTTCATATCATTATGGGAGTAATTCTCAACAAAATGAATGATGCAGCTCGGCCAATCAAATACGCCATGAACAAACCTGCAGAGAATTCAAGCTGGATGAGCCGAAATATGGTGATTACTGGAATCATGATTTTGTTGTTTTTAGGACTACATTTTTACGATTTCTGGATCCCAGAATTGAATGTTAAGTACATACAAGGTGATATGAGTGGTTTGTTAGACCCAACATTTGCCGAAAGTGGATTGAGGTATCACGAAGAATTAGTTCACAAATTTCATAATCCAATCCGCACCTCAATTTATATTCTAGCCTTTGTGTTTTTGTCGTTGCACCTCCTTCACGGGTTTCAATCTGCGTTTCAATCAGCCGGTTTCCGACACAGCAAATACACACCCATGATTAAAAAACTGGGAAACCTTTACGGAATTATTGTTCCGGCCGGTTTCGTGTTTATTGCGATTTATCATTTCATTAATGGCTAACCAAAAAACAGAAGATCATGACAAATTTAGATGCTAAAATTCCAGAAGGTCCAATCGCCGAAAAATGGACAAACCACAAGAATAAAATCAATGTTGTAAATCCTGCAAACAAGCGAGCAATTGATGTGATCGTGGTAGGAACTGGGCTCGCAGGTGGGTCTGCTGCTGCTTCTCTTGCGGAACTTGGTTATAATGTAAAGGCGTTTTGTTTTCAGGATTCACCCAGAAGGGCTCATTCAATTGCGGCTCAGGGAGGAATAAATGCTGCCAAGAATTATCAGAATGATGGTGACTCAACTTACCGGTTGTTTTATGATACTGTAAAAGGTGGTGATTACAGGTCGCGTGAGGCTAATGTTTACCGTTTGGCAGAAGTATCCGCTAATATCATAGATCAATGTGTGGCTCAAGGGGTTCCTTTTGCCCGAGACTATGGTGGGCTACTTGACAACAGATCTTTTGGGGGCGTACTGGTTTCGAGAACTTTTTATGCCAAAGGACAAACTGGACAACAACTTTTGTTAGGTGCGTATTCGGCTATGTCAAGACAAATTGGCAAGGGAAAAATTAAAATGTACAACAGGCACGAGATGCTCGATCTTGTAAAGATTGATGGAAAAGCTCGGGGAATTATTGCTCGTGACTTGGTAACTGGACAAATAGAAAGACATTCGGCTCACGCCGTTGTGATATGTTCAGGGGGCTACGGAAATGTATTCTTTTTGTCTACCAATGCTATGGGCTCTAATGCCACTGCAGCTTGGAAAATTCATAAGAAGGGTGCTTTTTTCGCAAACCCTTGTTATACACAAATTCACCCTACATGTATTCCAAGGTCTGGTGAACATCAATCCAAATTGACGCTTATGTCAGAATCATTAAGAAATGATGGTAGAATTTGGGTGCCAAAGCATCTCAAGGATGTAGAAGCAATACGATCTGGAAAGATGAAACCAACTCAATTAAAAGAAGAAGACCGCGATTATTATTTGGAGAGGAGATATCCGGCATTTGGAAACCTTGTACCAAGAGATGTTGCCTCAAGAGCGGCAAAGGAAAGATGTGATGCTGGATTTGGAGTAAATGCAACTGGTGAGGCGGTGTATTTAGATTTTTCAGCAGCTTTTATGCGCTATGGTAAAGAGAAGGCCAATGTTGAAGGGATAGAAAATGCAAGTGAAGCTGAAATTAGAAAGTTGGGCCAAGGAGTAATCGAGGCAAAATATGGCAACCTCTTTCAGATGTATGAAAAGATAGTTGACCAGAATCCTTATGAAACGCCAATGATGATTTATCCAGCTGTGCATTATACAATGGGTGGAGTTTGGGTGGATTACAACTTAATGACTACCGTACCTGGATGCTACTGTTTAGGTGAGGCAAACTTTTCTGATCATGGCGCTAATCGACTGGGAGCTTCTGCATTGATGCAAGGATTAGCAGATGGATATTTTGTGCTTCCTTACACCATTGGGGATTACCTAGCAAATGACATTCGTACGGGCCCAATTTCCATTGATTCACCAGAGTTTTTGGAAGCAGAGAAAGAAGTGAAAGACCGTTTAAGCAAGTTGATCAACAACAAAGGAGTTCATTCGGTTGATTATTTCCACAAGAAACTCGGAAAAGTAATGTGGGATAAAGTGGGTATGGCTCGAAACGAAAAGGGACTAAAAGAGGCAATAACCGAAATACGTGAAATTCGTGAGCAGTTCTGGAAAGAAGTGAGAGTTCCTGGTAGTTTGAATGAGTTTAACCAAGAGCTCGAAAAAGCGGAAAGAGTGGGTGATTTCTTAGAGTTAGGAGAATTATTTGCCATGGATGCGCTTCAAAGAACGGAGTCTTGTGGAGGTCATTTTAGAGAAGAATCTATGACCGAAGAAGGTGAGGCGCTTAGAGATGACAAAAACTTCGCATTTGTGGCGGCGTGGGAATACAAAGGCGATCCTAAAGATGCCGTATTGCACAAAGAAGCACTTGAGTTCAAAGATATTGAGTTGAAGCAAAGGAGTTATAAGTAGTTTTAATAGCCATGAAGCAATTAGAGAATCGTGAAGAATGTGTAAAAGCTGATACTTGAATTAAAGTGGCAAATAAAATGTTGAATAAATTGATAAAAACATTAGGGTAAGTGGTTTTGGTTTATTGCCTAACTCAAAGCCCTAATTAACTTTCATAATATGGATTTGATCTTAAAAATCTGGAGACAAAAAAACAAGGAAGCAAAAGGTGAATTGAAAACCTATGAAGTAAAAGGTGTTTCTCCAGATTCTTCTTTTTTAGAAATGCTTGACGTACTGAATGATGATTTGGTAAACAAAGGTGATGAGCCAGTTGCTTTTGATCATGATTGTAGGGAGGGTATTTGCGGAATGTGCTCACTCTATATCAATGGTGAGGCGCATGGTCCTGATAGGGCTATTACAACTTGTCAGTTGCACATGCGAAAATTTAAGGATGGAGATACCATTTATATTGAGCCTTGGAGGGCCGCAGCCTTTCCAGTTGTTAAAGATTTAGTTGTTGACCGTTCGGCATTTGATAGAATCATGGCAGCAGGAGGGTTTGTTTCAGTTAATACAAGTGGAAATACACAAGATGCAAATGCACTTCCGATTCCAAAGGATGATGCCGATAAGGCATTTGATGCCGCTACTTGCATTGGTTGTGGAGCGTGCGTGGCATCTTGTAAAAATGCCAGTGCTATGCTGTTTGTTTCTGCAAAAGTTTCACAATTGGCCTTACTCCCTCAGGGAAGGGTAGAGGCAGAGAGAAGAGCAATTCACATGGTAGAGCAAATGGACCACGAAGGTTTTGGAAATTGTACCAACACGGGAGCTTGCGAAGTAGAATGCCCCAAAGGGATTTCTTTAGAAAACATTGCTAGACTGAATAGAGAATATTTGAGTGCTGCGATTAAAGCAGAGTAATCGTTTCTAATATTGGTATTGAAGAGGCTGCCGCTTGGCGGCCTTTTTTGTTGATAATTGGCACAAAAGACAAAGGCTCTAAAATCGAAAAAAGGTCCTAAAAAGCTAAGTTTGCTAACTCTATTCAAGGTAAAAATATGCCCAAGTTTCAAGGTTCGTTAAGTTCAAAATTACCCAAGGCTGGAACCTCCATTTTTACGGTAATGTCGGGGTTGAGCGCTGAACAGGGCGCAATTAATTTGAGTCAAGGGTTTCCTGATTTTGGTGTTGACCCACAACTGATTGATTTGGTTACTGGCTACATGAAGGCTGGACATAATCAATATGCTCCTATGCCTGGATTGCTTTCACTTAGAAAAGCCATATCGCAAAAAATCGAGAAAAGTTATTCATTAGCATACAACCCAGAATCAGAAATTACCATTACTTCTGGGGCAACTCAAGCAATTTATTCGGCAATTTCAGCCGTAGTTAAAGAAGGAGATGAAGTAATTTTATTCACACCAGCTTACGATTGCTATTCGCCAGCCATAGAACTTAATGGCGGAAAACCCATTCACATTCAACTTCAACACCCGTATTACACTGTAGATTGGAATGAGGTAAAAAAGACTGTGAATTACCGGACTAAACTCATTATCATTAACACGCCACATAACCCAACCGGTAGTATATTGAGTGCAGCGGATATGATGGAGCTCGAAAAAATTACCCATAATAGCGACATTCTAATTCTGAGTGATGAGGTGTACGAGCATATCATTTTTGATGGATATGAACATCAGAGTGTAGCACGATTTCCTAAGTTGGCCGAGCGAAGTTTTATCGTTTATTCATTTGGGAAAACATTTCACGCCACGGGCTGGAAGTTGGGCTATTGTGTCGCCCCTGAAAAGCTGATGCACGAATTTAGAAAAACACACCAGTTCCAAGTTTTTGCATGTAACCATCCTATGCAAGCCGCTATGGCCGAATATATTAGTGTGGAGTCCAACTATAACGGCGTTTCATTGTTGTATCAACAAAAGCGAGATTTATTTAATTCACTACTCAAAGGCTCTCGATTTGTTATTCGGCCAAGTGCTGGTACTTACTTTCAATTGCTTGATTATAGCGCCATTTCTAAAGACGATGACTTGTCGCTTGCTCAAAAATGGACAAAAGAGCAGAAAGTAAGCTCCATACCAGTTTCCGTATTTTATCACAAGTCTGTTCAGAATGGAGTACTTCGATTTTGTTTTGCCAAACAAGATGAAACTTTAGCAAGAGCAGCACAAATATTGGCATCACTCTAATGAAAGATATCAAAGTTTTACTTGTCCAATTGGATATTGCTTGGCAACAGCCCGAAAAGAACAAGTCGAAAATCGAAAAAATATTAGTGGGCCAGCCTCAAGTTGATCTCATTGTACTTCCCGAAATGTTTACTACTGGTTTTACAATGGAAACGGATACAATGTCCGAGCCTCATGAAGGACCCACATTTTTGTGGATGCAGCAATTGGCTAAGTCAAAAAACAGTGTAGTTACTGGTAGTTTAATCATAAACCACCAGGGCAAGATGTTGAATCGCTTGTACTGGGTTCAGCCTGATGGAAAATCAATTGTTTACGACAAAAGACATCTTTTCAGAATGGCTGGAGAAGATGAGCATTTTAATGAAGGACATCAAAAGGTTTATCCTATTATAAAAGGGTGGCGGGTTTGTCCTTTGATTTGCTACGACCTGCGTTTTCCTGTTTGGAGTAGAAATCAAAACGATTTTGACTTATTGCTGTATATCGCCAATTGGCCAGAGGCACGCAGACACGCGTGGAAAACCCTTTCTTGTGCTAGAGCCATTGAGAACTTAACTCCGGTAATAGCCTTAAATCGAGTAGGTACCGATGGGAAACACATCAGTTACTCAGGAGATTCAGCGATCTTCAACGCCAAGGGCGAAATTATTGCGGAAGGGCTAGATAAAAAGGAACAAGTCATTTTTGGTGAAATAAAGGCTAAAGAATACAGGGCTTTTCGAGATAAATTCCCTGCACATCTTGATGCTGATCATTTTTCGATTCAACTTTAGTGTGGAATAATCCATTCCAACTCTTTATCCCATCCTTCTTTGATTTCGATTTCACCAGAGAAATAGATTACGCGTTCGGGTAGTTTTCGAGGGATAAAAGTTCCAGGGTCCCATTTCTCATTTCCGTTTTCATCAAAGGTTAGCTTAATCTTGTATTTTCCTGGATCCACGTTTTTGAATTTAAAGATTCGCTCATCTTTAAATAATATTTTTTCAATTGTTTTTCCCTCTGCTGTCATAAACTCCATATAAAATGATGAACCGTTCAGCTCCTTTATGGTAAGATTAAGATTGGCGTATTGAATAGAACTCTTGGTTTTAAAATCAAATTTCCCACTGTCATTATATAATCCGAGGTAATCCACAAACGTTGAGTCATTTATAATAAATGAGTAATTTTTTTCTTCTTCAAGCCGGTAATCAACCTCAAACTCCATGTTGGAGAGTTGAGTGTACTTAGGCTTTATGGTATCCAACCCTTGAACAATTGTGATGGCATTCTCTTGAAAACTAACGATTGGCGATGACCACTTAAACCTAATGGGTTCAAAATATTTGGTCATTCCAGAGGTGATCGAAGAGGATAATTTAGGTTGAATTTTTTGGTATTCTTTTGGAAACTGGGCCAGTTTTATGGATATAGTATCTAAAATAGAATCATTGTCTGAAAGTGCTAATTTCAGGCTTTGAGACCCAAACTTCCCCAAATCATTCCACAACGTAACCGTATCATTTGTCTTTGAATAGTCAATCTGAAACCAAGGTTTGTTGAAGTTCGAATCAAGAATATTAATAATTAATTTTTTCAATGGTTGATTGAACGCCAGCACCATTTTTCCATACCGCTCCTCATTAGATTTCAAAACATATTGGTTTTCGCGGTCCTCTTGAAATAGATGAATAATGACAGAAGAATCAGGATTGGATGAGGAGATAGGAAAATCCAAGAACCCTATTCTTTCATTGGGCAGGTCGTAAATAGAGTTGGAGTTTTTGTCTTCAAGTACAAATATCTGAAAATCACCATCTTTAAGGTGGTTTAAATCAAATGAACCATCTTTTTTGGTCTTTGCATAATAATAAGGTCTCGATTTGGCTGGAGTAGAATCTTCTGAAGACTCATAAAGCATAACTTGTACTTTTTCTACTTCACTCAGGTCAAATGCATTTTTTACCATGCCTTTTATGCGATTAGAGTCAAGGTAGTTTCCGGTAGAAAAAACAAAAACACTAGAGTCGAGCACATTTCCTTCGTGATAATCTTTTACTCCTTCGCCAAAATTGAGAAGATACGTAGTATTTGATTTTAAAGAATCAGGAAAGGTAACTAACAAAGATTTTCCCTTCAATTTGAATTCTAATTCATTTTCCATTGGTGGTGATAGCAAATATTCCGATTGAATTGAGGAAATGGTTACGTATTCATCATAAGTTATTTTTATACCATTTCCTTCAAATTTTGTGGAATAATTGAGGGGTTCGCTTTTTTTTATTTTGGGCGAAGTTTCGTCCTTTGGCCCTCCTTGTGGGGTCATCTGCTGAGCACATCCCACAAGAATAAATGCAGATGCCAGAAATAAATATTTAATACTCATTTAAGCAGCTTATGACTAATAATTTGAGCAAGGTCAACAAGGTGTTTTTCGTCAACTTCATCGAACTCAGCGTAGTTTTTACTATCAATATCAAGCAAAACTTGCACTTCACCATTTGTTGAAATAGGAACCACAATCTCAGAGTTGGAGAAAGATGAGCAAGCTATATGTCCTGGGAAGTCATGAACATTCGGGACATTAATAAGCGTATTTTTTTTCCAAGCGCTTCCACAGACTCCCTTGCCATACTCAATTCTTTGACATGCAACCGGCCCCTGAAACGGTCCTAGGAACAAAGATTTGCCATGGGAACTCTTTGAGTCCCGAACAATATAAAAACCCACCCACCAAAAATTGAATGATTCTTTAAGGAGCGCACTTAAGTTTGAGAGGCCCGAAATGAAGTCATCACCATCTGAAATGAGGGCATTTGCTTTTTCTAAAGTCTCTCGGTACAACTCGGATTTCACAGGTGCCAAAAGTAGCTGAAAATAGTCGTAACCATCTGCCCAAATAGAGGATATTGAAAAGGCAAAACTCGTGTGAATTGCGTATTAAAATTATTTTATTTTAGCGGGCTTGAAAAAAATTATTTTTTAGGAAGCAACTAAAGACAAAGTTGGTCGTCATAAGGTCAGGAAAATTGAAAATTATCACATTATGAAAAAATTATTAGGAATTTTAGCAGTTGTATTGATTACAACGTTTTCGGGGTACGAAGCTAGTGCGTCCCACTATTCAGGAGGAAATATTTCCTACAAGTACTTAGGCCCCGGGCCTTCGGCGGGTACTTTCCGTTATAGAATTTCTTTGAGCATTTATCGAGATTGTAATGGTGCTCTTCACAATACCAACTCGGAGCGAATTTCGGCCTTTTGCCCGGGTAATGCGGTAATTGCCCTAACAGCAAACAAGATAAACTATGTGGCTAAGCCAGGTGAAAAGCCTGCGAATCAAGGCCGGAAAGATGTTTCAGATATTTGTAGAGGAATTGCCAGCCGATGTGCCGGAACAAGTAACCCTGGAGGGTACGAGGCTAGTATTTATGAGGTTGACGTAACGCTTCCTCAATGTAATTACTGGGAGTTTTACTATCAGGCAACACCATGTTGTAGAAATAACATGATCAACAATTCAGGAAGTACATTTGGTACAGTTACACGATTAAACAGCCTTGATTTCCCTACCAATAGCTCTCCTTCTTTCGATGACAAGATCAAGCCGATGCCTACCGTTTGTGTTGGTCAAAATGTGTTTTATGGTTTGGGTCTAACTGATGTGGATAAGGATAGTCTGCGTTTTTTCTTTAATTGTCCTATTAACAGGGTAAACTCTGCAGGAAATTACACTTATGCGGCATACAGGTCTGGGTATTCTTGTACAGCTCCAATTAGCGGCGTTGTGCTTGATTCGGCTTCTGGCCTTATCACTTTTAGACCCACCATAGCTGGGCGATTTCTTCTTTCCTTTTGGGTAGTGGAATATGAGCGTTGTACGGGAAGAGAAAAAGGGCGAACTCATCGCGAAGTACAATTTGATTCGCGCGCATGTTCAGCCAGTAATACCCCGCCACGAGATATTTCGGGGATTTCCAATGTAATCGGTAATGCCAAAAGATTAGGTAGATGGTCACTTGAAATGTGTGAAGGTGATGTTGTTCAATGGGAAGATACACTTGCTGACCCTAATTCAAATGACAGTATTTATGTGTTGACAAATGTTGATAGCGTATTAACAGGCGTGACATGGTCTATTATTCCTACGGGCAAGAAAAATGTGTCTGTAATTCGTTGGAGATGGAGAGCAAAATTGGATGCTGGTCAATACCTAACCTATTTTATCTCCTTCGATGACAACTTTTGTCCTTTTCCAGGAAATGGAATCGGTCAATTTGAAATCTATGTCCGTCCTGCCGCATCTGCTGGACCGGATCAAACGGTTTGTAAGGGGGATACGGCATTTATAGATGCTTTAGGGGGTACATCATTTCGTTGGCATCACATTTCAGGTGATCCAATGATTACCGGGGTGAATTGGTTCCCGGATACTACTCTAAAAGACACCAACAGAACAGTGAAATTTATGCCTACCAGAACTACTTCAATATGGGTTGAGGTTGACACCCTCCGAAATGCGTGCGGTGCTAAGGTTGTGGCGAATTGTTTTACAACGGATACGATTACGATTTTTGTTCCAGATAGTTTTGGAATACGTACTGTTCCAGATCGTTTTTTATGTAATCCAGGATCTGGACAATTGGATGTGTCACCATCTCGAAATTTTAAATACACTTATAAATGGGCGCCAGCTGGTTTCTTAGATACAGCAAGCAAAAAGGATCCTACCTTCCGAAATGTGAAATACCCTACTACCTTTAAGGTGACCGTTACATCTGATAGCGGTTGTGTAAGGGAGGATGAGGTTAACGTAAATGTTACAGACCCGTTCCCTACTAATATGAAAATAAAGGCAACTGATACATTAATTTGTGTTTCAAAGACTATAGGACTGTGGGTAGATGAGGGGCAAATTGATTATGGTAAGCTATGTGATACTGCGAGCTATAATTGTCAAGGTACATTTAAAAATTTCATTCTAGGAGCAGGCCTTCAATCTAATTCAACTACGAGCAATAACTTCCCATTGGCATACGGTAGTGACCATTTTAGTGGTAAAAGCCAGTATTTATATCGAGGCACAGAACTGAAGGCAATGGGTATGAAACCTGGTCCTATTCAATCTATTGCATGGGAAATAAAAGGGCTTTATGCAGGATTAGGGACCCCTTTCAACGACTTTACGATTCGCATGCGATGTACTTCTGCAACAGATTTGGTACAGGGTTCTTTTGCAGTGCCAGGCGGGATAGTTTATGGTCCTAAATCCTATATTCCTAGCGTCGGGTGGAACGATCATGTTCTTGACAGGGAATACAACTGGGATGGGGTTTCCAATCTTTTGGTTGAGGTTTGTTGGGAAAATTCGGCTGGCTACAACGGAAGTCATATTCAATCGTTTGATAATAAAGGCTATGCGGCGTCTTCCTATTATTATCAATTAAACACATTCTCTTATGCGCCGGCATGTGGACAAACCACTCCTTCTGGAGGTTTCCCACAAAACGTGCTACCTCGAACTCGATTTAATTCTTGTGTTGGAGCCAGATCGTCATTGTTTAAGTACGATTGGGAGCCAAAAGCTAATGGTGGGTTTATTGGTGCTACCAATAAAGATACAGTAAGTGTAGGTGCTAATTTGGCAACCGCTAAATGGTACACAGTATATGTTGAGGATTCCATGTTTGGGGTTTGTAAGGATACGCTTAGTATCAAAATTAATGTGGTTTCACAATATGATGTAAAACCAGATTCACTCGGTGAACAATGTGTTACAAATGGATACATTCAATTAAAATCTCCGACTCCATGGAAGATTAGCAACCCTGGTGGCAGATGGTCTGGAGTGGGAATTATAAATGATACCCTAGGAATCTGGGATCCTACTAAATCCGGGTTTGGGCAGTTTTGGGTTAAATACCAAGTCACAGGAAATGCCTGCGCTAATAAAGATAGTACACTTATAGACATTGTAGGTTTACCTGATGTTTCCATCGTTTCCCCAGATTCGGGATGTGTGTATTACGGTGGCACCGTGGATACGGTAAGCCATAGACTGGTTGGTCGTATTCCAGGTGGAATTTTCTCGGGAAAAGGTGTCGATTCTACTTTAAATAAGAATGGTAAAATGGTTTATTACCTAAATGGTACCGTGTTTAGTCCGAAGGCTGGTAAGCCTGATACGGCTTATGTGAAACATAGGCTATTTAAAGGTTGCTGGCATGACACAATTATTAAGATACCTATTGTGGCTGCTTGGGATTCTACATTTATGGGTATTTTGTTTAATGGTGTTGAGTTTGATGACAAAACATTCTGTAAAACAAGTACCCCAGATACATTGGCAGTGCGCGGTCCACGCCCAATTTGGAAATCCCTTAAGAATCCTTCGGCTATGATTGATACCCTTCGAGGGGTTTACAATCCGAGATTTGCAAGACCTGGTCTTGATTCAATATTGGTATATAGCAACGCTTTTTGTGGAACGAGCAACAAATTCGAAATATTTATACAGGACACTGTAGAAATTGAGATTCAAGAAAAGCAATATTGCTTTGCTAACGGGTGCTTTGGTATTCCACTGGCTGAAAGAGAGGACACCATCCTTATTCGCTTGCCTAAAGGGCCTGGAATGGGTGGCTTGACCAATAAGTTAGACACAAATGGTTTTGACCCTACAAAGGAAGTGCTGGTGTATAGAGGGCTTTCTAGTAATTCTGGTTGGTTAAAAGTTAACGACCACGAAGACTTTAATAAATGGGGAGGAACCCTAGGAACTACCCCTCAAGTGGCGCGATTTAAGCCGTGTACGAAAGATGAAGGCACCTATGTGGTGAAGTATTCCTTTCCACTGGTTTATCGAAACAATCACCCAAGAAACCTCTGTTATTCAAAGGATGCGGCCACTATCGTGATACGTAAGCCGCCTTTGGCCCCTGTGCCTACCAAAGAGATGTTCGCATATTGCCCATCGGATAGAATAAGTGGAATTATTGTGGATACAACGAGTATTTATCGTGCAGGGTACAAGATTGAATGGTATGTAGATACGAATAAGTCACCTGTGTATGTTGGATTCCCACTTGAGTCTGGTGAACTAAATAACACGGTTGGAAGCCATAATGTGTTTGTTAGATATGTGGATAGTGTAGCAGGATGTTCTGGGCCATTTACTTTGGTTTCTTACAAAGTGTACGGCAATCCTAAAGCTGAATTTGGGTTTAGCAACAACTCGGGCAATGAAAGAATTTTTGCAGGAGAAGATAAAGTGACATTTAAGAATGTTACTGATTACTCCGATACCTCAGTCTTTTATCGATGGTATGATTTGAAATCAAATTCTGGGATAACTTCGGGTGATTTAATAGATAGAGATTTGGCTTCTAATTCATACAATGAAAGTAGCTTCGATACAAGCAGATGGTATCACAGGGTAAGGTACGCTACAAGCGATGGTTTGGTTTGGGAAGTTCCATGTGAGCCTCGCGACGGAATTCAGCGTAAAATTAATCCTGAGTTCACCCTCGTCAATGGAAGAATGGTTCCTACCAAGTTTGGGTTATCTACTGAAAAGGATACGCTTTGTGCTTGGGGACGTACTTATTCGGAATTTGGAGGGTATGGAATGTGGTTGGTAGCGATCAATGACATAGGTTGTGGAGATACGGCTTTCCATTCGCTTACAATAGACCAAAAGGTGGATCCAAAATTTCCAAATGTATTTACTCCTGATGGAGATGGAATAAATGATTTCTGGTCAATTATTCCACCTGTTGGAATCGAATGCCCTTGTCCGTCTACTCATGGCGGTGCTAATAATTGCTATTGCCCTGAAGGAGAGGCTTTGTTGAGAGAGATGTATAAAAGAGATTTCTTGTCAATTGAAGGCTATATATTCGACCGTTGGGGAAGAAAAGTTTTTGAACTATCTCTTGACGAGCCGATATGGAAAGGTCAGAATAAGGCCGGAAACAACCAAGTAGATGGTGTGTATTTTTATACCATGAAAGGCGTTTTGAGAAACCAAAGTCAGGATCCTTTGATAGATCCGGCTACAGGTGAAGCTCCTCAAGGTACAATAACACTGATTCGTGGCAAGTAATATGGTTTATCAATCATAATGAGAGATTAATGAATCTTAGAAAGCACCCTGCAAATGGGTGCTTTTTTTTTGGTAAAACTCGCTATATTTTTACACTTTCTAAACTAGGAGCGAAATGTATAGATTTGTAAGAATGATAAAGGGAAATAAAGAACGCAATATGTTCGAATTCAGAAATTTTGGAATTCGATTAATCGTTGCGCTGGCAATGTTTCAGTTTGTGGCTTTAACCGGTTATGCTTCTCATATTTCTGGTGGAAGTATTAAGTATGCTCACGTTACCACAGGATTAAATCAATGGTACATTGAAGCAGGTGTATTTAGAGATTGTGGGGGCGCGAGTTTCAATTCAACTTCTCTTACTATAACCGCATTTTGTAATGCGACCTTGGCTACCACGTTACTTACATTACCTCATTTACCTTTCGTTGGTCCTGTTCCTGCGCCTTTTGGCGGCCCTTATGCGGGTGTTTCTGTTCCTACTAATTTGGTAGCTGAGGAAGTGTCCGATGTTTGTGATAAAGTGTTAAATCCTAATTCTACTCCAAATTCTAATTGTCGAGGGGGGTCTGTTCAGGGCTATACCCGTTTTAAATATGCTGGAACATTTACCCTTGCGCCATGTAATTATTGGAAGCTCGGCTTCTCTCCCGTGTGCTGTAGGAATACAGGTTCGTCTAATACGTCAAGTGGGTCCATGTGGGTTGAAACGTGGTTTGACTCTCAAAACTTTCCAACCAATACTGCTCCTGAGTTTGCTGATGAAGTAAAACCAATACCCTCAACTTGTGTTGGAAAAACGGTGTTTTATGGTATCGGTACCCTAGATCCTGATGGTGATAGCTTGCGTTTTGAACTGAATTGCGCAATGCAGTCTTCGGGAAACTGTGTAACTTATAACTCTGGGTTTTCTGCAACACAACCATCACCAGGCCTAAAACTAGACTCGACAACTGGTCTTATATCCTTTACACCTCAATCTGTAGGAAAGCGAGTGGTTGCCTTTTGGGTAAAAGAGTATGAGCGATGTACAGGTAGGTGGAAGGCACAGACCCTTAGAGATGTTCAGTTTCGAGTTGAACAATGCTCGAACAATGTACCGCGAGACATTTCGGGCATAAGTAACCTACAGGGAAAAAATGCTGTGAAGCTTGGTGGCTATAAGTTACAAGTGTGTAATGGAACTACCGTTTCATGGGAGGATACTATCTATGACCCTGATGCCGCAGACACCTTAGTGTTTACTTCAAATTATGCTCAGGTAATGCCTGGTGCAACAATGCAAACTACCTTCTTGGCTCGGAATAAGGCTGTGGTGAAGTTTACATGGTATGCTTCGATTGGAATTAGCCCTGTAAAAATATTTTATATGGTGTTTAACGACGATAAATGTGATTACCCTGGTAACGGGTTTTCAGTATTTGAAATTCAAGTGCAAAATTCGACTGGAGCTGGCCCCGACATTTTGTTGTGTGCAGGTGTAGATACAGCATTCATTGAAGGAACAGGTGGTAGTCTTTATAAATGGAAAACAGTTTGGGGTGACTCTCTGATTTGGAGTGGTCCAAATAAGAATATTTGGGGAGACACGACTGCTACTGACACCAATAAAAGAATTAAGTTTTTCCCAAGTAAAACGACCTACTTGGAAGTCACATCAGATATGAAGAATGGATGTCTGATTTCGTATGCTTGTCAAGGAAAAGATTCGATTAGAATTGTTGCCGCGAAGGATTATAAGTTGATAAAGTCGAGCGACACTGTTATTTGCTTTCACGATAGTGTTCTTCAATTAAGTGTTGTTCCTGATTCTGCGCATTTTCAATATTCCTACAAGTGGGAGGCGAATAAAACCCTGTCAAGCGATACAGTGAACAATCCTATTGCTATACCAATTGTAACTCAGAAGTACAAGATTACAGTAACATCTGACTCAGGATGTGTGAAAAACGATTCAATAAATGTGGTAGTTACGCCGCCTATGCCGCCTGTTATTAAAGCTACGACTTTATCGGACCCAGCTTGTCCGGGTGTGCCAGCTCAAATAAAACTGAGCTTGGGTAGAATTCCGAAAAATTGCGGGCCAACCACAGCCAAATGCGTAGGTGCAATTGAACGAAGCACAAGCGACTCTACTAACAACTATAATGGTGCAGGAGCAACTGGAGTTGGTAACTGGCCATGTCCTTATGGGGCTTCTCAACGATCAGCGAGGCAGCAGTTTTTATATACGGCTGCTGAACTAAGCGCAATGGGAGTCACTAGGGGTACAATTGAGGCCCTTGGATTTAATGTGGTCAATACTAACGGAGCTGGTTCCATGGTTGATTTTACCATTAGAATGACATGTATGAACCCAACAAGTTCTACCTTGAACAGTTGGGTTCTAGCAACAACTCAAGTATTTAATCCTAAAACAATTTCTGTAAGCAACGGATGGAATATGCATAATTTTGATCAAAATTATGACTATGACGGCGTGTCAAACTTATTGGTTGAGATTTGTTTCACTAACCTTAGTTCAACTCCGACCAATAACGCGTCTGTAGCTTATACTGTAACTCCTGTTAATTCTTGCCTAGGTGTTTATGGTAATATTGCTCAATGTAGCGCCAATTCAATGTCTTTGATCGCCAACAGGAATAGGCCGAACCTTCGACTTTCATTTTGTGGTGCCAGAGATAGTGCTGAGTTTAAATTTAAATGGACACCGGCAGCTGGATTGAATTCTAGAACAGCTAAGGATCCTTGGGCTACTATTCATGGTCAAATGACTTACACCGTTCTCCTGTCTGATACTTTTGGTAAGTGTTCAGATTCTACTTCTATTACCATGAATGTTTCTAACTTGGATGCAGGAAAAGACACTTCGATTTGTCCAAACGATACGATATTGTTAACTCCAAAGGTGAAGATGTCATGTAATGGAAGGGGAAAATACAAATGGGCTCCGAGCCAGTATTTTCCAAATGATTCGTTGCAAAATCCATTGGTTTCAGTTCCGAAAACAACTGTGGTTACTGTTACTTTCTCAGATTCTTGTGGTTGTGTAATGAAAGATAGTCTGACCATTTTTGCAGATTCCTTAAAAGCACCCCAAGCTATAAATAAAAATCCAAGATGTGGATTTATGGATGGAAGTATTGATATCGTTCCAGTAGGAGGGTGGAGTCCATATACATATAGTATTGATAGTGGTAAAACATATAGTGGGATATCAAAATTTGTTGGTCTCGGACCTTTATATTACAATTTACGTGTTACCGATAAGCTTGGATGTGTGAGTCCTGTGGCTCCAGATACTTTGTTTAATGCAGGAGCTCCTAGAATAATTGGTTTCTCAACCACAGATATATCTTGTAAAAGTTTCGCTGATGGAACGATTTCTATTACTACATCTGGAGGAGTTCAGCCTTTGTCCTTTAGTGTAGATTCTGGTGCTACTTGGGGTGCATCGAATGTTATTGGTGGATTAAGAGCCGGTAAGTATATTATGTATGCCCGTGGAGCAGGACTTTGTACTTCTTTTCCTGAAACGGTGTTTTTAACTGAGCCAGATACGTTTACACTTGATTTTGAAATAAACACGGATAGTTGTTTCAACCAAGGTAATGGCTGGGCTGAAGCTAGACTAAATGGTGGAGTTAAACCTTATACCACTACATGGTTGGGCGTGAAGCCAGGTGCATCAAAAAACCCTGTAGTAGTCGGAGACTCTATCTATAAAAACCTTTATGCGTTCAATAATTACATTTACAAAGCTGTTGATAGCAATGGGTGTATTATAGATTCGACATTTACAGTTGGTGAGACTCCTAATATTGTTATTGATTCGCTGACGAGTATACCTTCTACATGTTTTGGATATGATAATGCTGAAATTAGTATTCACGCAGTTGGTGGTAACCCTGCATTGGGTAAAGGTTCTTACTTTTTTAGCTTAGATAGTGGTAAAAACTATTACCCACCTACTTTCGGAGGAAATCCCAATTTTGCAACACTTGACACATCGGTGGTAAAGCACGGAATTGGTGCAAAAGCACATAATATTTTTGTAAGGGATGAGAGTGGCTGTATAGGTACAAGTATTATAGTACCTACTCAACCAGACTTGATGGTTCTCACTACACCGCAAGATTCTATTAAGATTTGTGTGTCGACATGCACTAGGATGCAAGTGTTTTCTGTGGGTGGAAATAATACGGATCACAAGTATCATTGGACCCCGTCCATCGGCACGTCAAATGTGGTGAATGTTTGTCCTGAGAAGAATTCAATCTATTCGGTTTATGCAACTGACAATAAGGGATGTGCGTCAAACTCCCAGTTGATGCGGGTTTATTTATATGATTCACTAAAAGTGTTCACTTCTCCAGATACTTCTATTTGCGCGGGTTCTGTAGCAAGTTTGAGGTCTTATCCATCGGGTGGCGATGGTTATGGTTATAATTTTAAGTGGTCACCATTTAGTAACTTGTCTAATGCGTTTATTTCAAATCCGTTTGCAACTCCTAGGTCGAGGGCAGTTTATAAAGTTACAATAGGAGATGAATGTGGTTCGCCAGAAGCTAGCGATACTGTTGTGGTTGAAATATTGCCTCAACCAGAAGTAAACTTTGTAGGTGATACATTAGCAGGATGCCCTCCACTGATTTCTAAATTCCAAAATTTAACGAATGCTTCGGCAAAATGTAGATGGGAATTTGGAGACGGATCTAGAACACAAACATGTCAGGATGTTTATAAGACATATACTCAGGCTGGCAAGTATGATGTGACTTTGGTTGTTGAAAGTGTTGATGGTTGTAAAGACTCTTTGAAAAAGGAAAATTATGTTGACATTTATAGGGTGCCTCGAGCTGGGTTCTCTATGAGCCCACAGCCTACTGATATTTTAAATACCAATATTCATTTTGAAGATGAATCAGAGGGACGTATTATCGAATGGAATTGGAATTTTGCCAGCATGGATACTTCACTTGAAAGGAATCCTACATTTAGATTTCCAGACGAAGCAGCTGGTAAATACCCAGTAAGACTTGATGTGTATTCTGATTTGGGCTGTAAAGATGATACCATAAGATATGTTGTAATAAACGCCAAGTACTTCCTTTACATACCATCGAGCTTTACACCAAATGGTGATGGTAAAAACGATACTTGGAAGCCGCTCGGAACGGGGTTTGAACCTGACTTTTTCCATGTAACGGTGTTTGATCGATGGGGCCGTTTAGTGTACGAGTCGATAGATTATAATGATGCATGGGACGGTGTAGTAAGCACTTCTGGTGAAAAAGCGCCAGTCGGGGTTTACTCGTACAAGATAGTTGCTGGAGACGCTAATAATGAGAAGGAACGACATGAGTTGTTTGGAACCATTACCATTGTAAAATAGTTCTTTAAATGAGAGTAACACTTAGGATTATTGTAATTGTCTTATGGAGTTTGTTCGGAGCAGATGCTTATGCTTCGCACATTTCTGGAGGAAGTATCAAGTATGCTTACGTTGGCCCCGGACAATACTATTTAGAAGCTCAGGTCTTTAGAGATTGTGGTGGCGCTAGTTTTAGCTCTACATCCGTAACCTTGTCTGCTATCTGTAGTGCTACTTTGGTTACACAAAATATTGTAGCTGCCAATGTGCCATTTGTGGCACCTACCCCAATTACATTTGGTGGGCCCTATGCGGGGATTCTGATTTCTGGAACCGTGGTGGCTGAAGAGGTTTCCGATGTTTGTGATAAGATTTTGAATCCGACATTGATGCCAAATTCAAACTGTAGAGGAGGAACCGTTCAGGGCTATACCCGATTTACATACGCCGCTACGGTAAATATGGCGGCTTGTAATTATTGGATAGTAGGGTTCGCGCCTGTTTGTTGTAGAAATACGGGCTCATCAAATATATCAAGCTCAGAAATGTGGGTAGAAACATGGTTTGACAATGCTACTTTCCCCACTAATTCAGCGCCTAAATTTGCGGATGAAGTAAAGCCAATCCCTTCCGCTTGTGTCGGAAAAACGGTTTTTTACGGGATAGGTACAATCGATCCAGATGGAGATAGTTTGAGATTTGAGCTTGCATGCGCCAAAATTAATTCCAGTACTTGTGTTTCTTATAACTCGGGGTATTCAGCAACGGCACCTGCTCCTGGGCTTAAATTGGATTCAGCTACGGGATTGTTCTCATTTACCCCGCAGGCAGTTGGGAAAAGAGTTGTGGCTTTCTGGGTGAAGGAGTACGAACGTTGTACAGGAGTTTGGAAGGCGCAAACACTTCGCGATGTTCAGTTTCGAATTGAGACATGTCAAAACAGCGTTCCACGTGATATATCTGGTATGAGTAATATTCAAGGGAAAAACGCAACCCAACTTGGAAGGTATATACTGCAAGCATGTAATGGAAACACGATTAGCTTTGAAGACACTATTTATGATGCCGATGCAACTGATACCTTAGTGTTTAACTCGAATTACGCCTCGGTTTTACCCGGAGCTACAATGAATGTAACTCACATAACACGAAACAAAGCAGTAGTTCGGTATACGTGGACGCCGAGTATCGGGCTGAACCCACATAAGATTTTCTATTTGGTATTTAATGATGATAAGTGTGATTATCCAGGAAATGGTTTTTCACTTTTTCAAATCCAAGTTCGAAACTCTACTAACGCAGGCGAAGACCAACAACTTTGCTTGGGAGTTGATACGGCCTTTATTTCAGCTACGGGAGGTAGGTTTTATCAATGGAAAACTGTGTGGGGTGATTCTCTGATATGGAGTGGCCCCAACAAAAACATTTGGGCAGATACGAGTGTAAATGACACGAATAAGAATATCAAGTTTCTACCAAAAACAACTACCTACCTCGAAGTGTGGTCAGATATGAAGGAAGGGTGTATCACTGCGTTTGCGTGTCAATCAAGGGATACCATTAAAATTGTTGCAGCCAAGAATTATAACTTACTAAAACAATCCGATACTACCATTTGTTTTAATGATAGCACAATACCGATCTGGGTAACCCCTGATTCCGCATTTTTTACCTATGGATATTCATGGAAATCTGATCCAACACTAACCCCTAGCAATGTCAAGAATCCGTTAGCGACTCCGATTACCTCAAAAACATATTATGTTACTGTTACATCGGATTCGGGGTGCGTTAAAGAAGATTCAATCAAGGTATCAGTGACACCACCATTTCCTGAGAATATATATACCATTGCGGATGACTCATCTATTTGTAAGGGAACAAAGGCACAATTAAACCTTCAGTTTGGCTACAAGCCAACCTCGTGCGGGATTACAAAAGGAGCTTGTTCAGGAGCTCCAGTTAATTATGTGTTGGGAAAAGATGTTACTGCAAATGCGGCTATCGGTGCGTTGACTAATGCGACATGGCCATGCCCCTACGGTGGGGAGTTTAATAGCGCTCGGCAACAGTTTCTTTATCGAGGTTCTGAATTAAGAGCCGCGGGAATGAAGGCCGGTATCATTCAAGGATTGAGTTTTGACGTGAAGAAGTTAGGCCGACAAGGAACATTTGCTAACTATACCATTAAAATGAAATGTGTAAGTACAAGTGTTTTATCAAGTTGGGTTGGAGGTGCAGTACAAGTTATGAATCCGAAAACATTTAGTATTTCTCAAGGGTGGAATTACCACGCTTTTGACAACCCTTATGACTGGGATGGGGTATCAAATTTAGTAGTGGAAATTTGCTGGCTAAATTCAGTAAGTACGGGTGATAATTCCGAAGTGTATTATACCGCCACTACTTACAATTCTTGTATTGGAAATATGTCTAATCCAAATACTTGCGGTTCGGCTGGGTTGTCACTTATATCAAATATGAACCGCCCAAACATCAAATTTAATTTGTGCCAAGCCCCGGATTCTAATCTGTACACTTATCGATGGATTCCTTCAACTTATTTAAGTGCTACGAACATTAAAAACCCTGTTTCCACACCGTATGATACTATTACATATTATGCTCATATAACGGATACATTTAAAAAATGCGACGGCTATTCAACCAAACTCAAGATTAACCTTACGAGTATTTCTGTTGGAAAAGATACGGTGTTATGTCCTTACGACACGGTGAAAATATCAATTGACGATAGCAAGCTATGTCCTGGTCCAAAGAGGTATAAATGGACAAAATTACAAGCGAGTGCATACATTTCTAATGATACTATTGCTTCACCAAGTTTAATGGCCATTGTTTCAACTGATTTTATTGTGTCAGTAGCGGATACATGTGGTTGTCAAGTATTGGATACGTTTACCATCAACATGCGTAAAATACCCCGACCAGGAATATCTAAAGTAATTCCCAATTGTGGATTTAGTAATGGTTCTATTCAGGTCACAGGACTTGGCGGTATTGCACCTTATACTTACCAACTCCTGCTAAAAGGTCAAGTTGTGGGGAAGAATGGTTCAGGTTATTTTAATAAGCTGAATACGGGATACTATAACGTTATAGTAACAGATGCGGGAAATTGCTATTACCAAACATTAGATACCCTAACTAATAATTCGCCCATTATTGACACGGTTATTTCGAAAAACCTATTGTGTTATAAAGACCAAAAGGGAGAAATATCTTTAAAAGTTTCATCTGGAATCCCACCTTATGACTATAGTATTGATAGCGGTAAGACGTTTTTGTCGACGGATACGTTTAAAACACTTTCGAAGGGTAGGTATCATGTCATCGCCAGGTCTTTTGATAAATGTATTACAAAGCCCATTCCCATAAATTTAACACAGCCGGATTCTCTTTATTCTAATTTGATATACAGTGAGGTTACGTGTTTTGGTGATGCAGATGCGAAGGCTATTTCCATACCGAAAGGTGGAACAATGCCCTATCAGTTTTCATGGGCTAGTGGATCAACCACCGATACGGCTAAAGGTCTTTCTGGCGGTTGGGATTCATTAACCTTATCTGATTATAACAACTGTCAATACGTAATTCCGTTCTATATAAACGAATACCCAAAAGTTGTAGTTGACTCTATTACTTTTAAAAATGTTTCTTGTTATGGTTATGACGACGGTTCTGTAAAAATATTTGCGAAAGGTGGTAAACAGGCTTTGTTCTATTCTGTGAATGGTGGTAGCATCTTTAATCCCAATCCTGGATTTAGTAGGCTGATTCCGAAGGGATATAGTGTTAGAGTGAAGGATGTAAATGGATGTACTGTTAACGACACAGTTACTATAGCGGAACCTAAAGAGGTACGGGTCTTTACCAATTTCGATACTTCTAAAATTTGTGTGAGCAATTGCATTGATATGTTGGCGAATGCCACGGGTGGAAATGGTTCAAAATATTTGTTTCACTGGACCCCTGGAATTACGAGCAACGATGCGGCTCAACGTATTTGCCCTAAAGAGAGTGCTTCTTATTGGGTTTATGCTAGAGATACGGCAGGGTGCATCTCAACACGTAAGCAGGTAAGGGTCAATTTGTACGATTCACTAAAGGTTACACCAAAACAAGATTTGGTGGTTTGTTTTGGTGATAATACTGAAATACCTACCGTTGCTAGTGGCGGAGATGGGGCGGGTTTTAGCTACAATTGGTATCCACAAAGCGGTTTGGATAATCCAAACTCAAGTAAGCCAAATGCAAGCCCAGATACAACAACTCAATATATGGTAGTACTAACCGACCAGTGTGGAAGTCCTTCGGATACTAGCTTTACTTTCATTAAAGTAAATCCTTTGCCAATAGTTCGTTTCATTACTGACTCTAGTTTTGTATGTCATCCTGGGCGAGTTTTATACACTAAAACCAGCCCAGACGATGCTGTAAGTTGTCTATGGGATTTTGGAAATGGAGATCAAGTTGAAAATTGTTTACCTACACCATACGTTTACAGGTACCCTGGGATATATTCTCCAAAGCTTATAGTAACTGATATCAATAATTGCACAGATAGCTTGGTGCGTGAAAAATACATGGAGGTAGGGCGAACACCGGCAGCTTATTTCACCAAAACGCCGGAAAAACCAACCACCATGCAGCCTGAGGTTCAGTTTTATGATAAGTCTTATGGATGGATAGTACGGTGGGAATGGACCTTTGCAACTTTTGATTCATCCACAAAGCAAAATCCAAAGTTTACTTTTCCTGAAACACATAGAGATAAGTATCCAGTAAAACTCATAGTTTGGGATACTAATACGTGCGTAAGCGATACCATTATCGAAATAAGAATAGGCCCCGAATATGGATTTTATATACCCACGGCTTTCACACCCAATGGTGATGGACTCAATGATGTATTTCTTCCTCTCGGAACTGGAATAAATCCGAAGCAATATGAGATGGTTATTTTTAACCGATGGGGTGAAATTATATTCGAAACTAAAAACCCGAGTGAAGGTTGGGATGGCACAGATCGTAGAAGTGGTGAAATGGTGCCAACAGGAAGTTACCCGTATCGATTGAGGGTTGGCGATACTTTCGATGAAAAAGATCGCCATGAGTATCAGGGTACCGTTTCGGTTTATTACACTGGTGAATAGAATATTGAATAATCTTGAAAAGAAGACTGCCTTACGAGGTGGTCTTTTTTATTTTTGGAGCGTTCCATATTATCTTGGAGCACAAATAGCATTTACATGAAAAAGAATCTTCAGAATCTTCAGGATAAAAAATCTAAAGCATTTAAAAGTGGTGGCGATAAGAGATTGGCCAAACAACACGCCCAAGGAAAGCTATCAGCCAGAGAAAGGTTAGATGTGCTTTTGGATGAAGGAAGCTTTGAAGAAATTGGAATGTTTGTTACACACCGCTCGACTAACTTTGGGTTAGAGAACCAAAAATATTTGGGAGATGGTGTGGTTACGGGATATGGAAAAATCAACGGTCGTTTGGTTTATGTCTTTTCGCAAGACTTTACGGTTCTAGGTGGAAGTTTAGCAGAAGCGCATGCGGAAAAAATTTGTCGAGTAATGGATCTTGCCATGCAAAATGGAGCTCCCATTATTGGACTAAATGATTCTGGTGGAGCGCGAATTCAAGAGGGTGTGGTTTCACTTGGTGCATACGCCGAAATCTTTTATCGAAACACAAGGGCATCAGGAGTAATTCCCCAAATTTCGTCAATTATGGGACCCTGTGCCGGTGGTGCCGTGTATTCACCAGCACTGACTGATTTCATATTTATGGTTGAAGGCACCTCATATATGTTTGTAACGGGCCCTAACGTTGTTAAAACTGTAACTCACGAGGAAGTGTCTTCGGAGGAATTGGGAGGCGCTTCGGCTCATGGAACAAAGTCTGGTGTTATTCATTTTTCGAGAAAGAATGAGATTGATACCATAAAGGATATTAAAAAATTATTAAGCTACCTACCACAGAATTGTGAGGAACAACCTCCTTTTTTGAAATATGAGCATAATGGCGATGAAATTCGTTTAGATTTAAACAGGGTTATTCCAGAAAATCCGAACCAGCCCTATGATATGCATGATGTAATAATTGGTGTAATAGACGAAGATTCTTTTTTGGAAGTTCAAAAAAACTATGCTGAGAATATCATTGTTGGGTTTGCAAGGCTGGCTGGAAAATCAATCGGAATTGTAGCTAATCAGCCTTCTGTATTAGCTGGGGTTTTGGATATTCAATCCTCAAAAAAGGCAGCTCGATTTGTTCGTTTTTGCGATTGTTTCAATATCCCATTATTGGTTTTTGAGGATGTTCCTGGATTTTTGCCTGGTACCGATCAGGAGTGGAATGGGATAATTTCAAATGGGGCAAAGTTACTTTATGCATTTAGTGAAGCTACTGTACCTAGAATTACGGTAATCACACGTAAGGCTTATGGTGGGGCGTACGATGTTATGAATTCGAAGCACATAGGGGCGGATATGAACTACGCGTGGCCATCTGCAGAAATTGCTGTAATGGGTGCAAAAGGTGCAGCTGAAATTATTTTTAGAAATGAAATAAAGGCAGCTGACAACCCGCAAGAAAAATTAAAGGAGAAAGAAGTAGAATATGCCGAAATGTTTGCAAACCCTTATAATGCTGCTGCCAGGGGATACGTAGATGAGGTTATCATTCCTTCTGAGACGAGACGGAAGCTTATTACCGCATTTGAAATGCTAAAGAATAAGGTTGAAAGCTTACCTAAGAAAAAACATGGAAACCTGCCGCTATAGCTTGCCAGCTTGAGACAGATATTTTTGAATATATTTTCCTAGTATGTCAAATTCAAGGTTGACCAAATCTCCTACTTTGAGGTCTTTGAAGGTGGTGTGCTCGTATGTATAAGGAATAATGGCTACACTGAAAAAATCGTTTTGCGAATCAACAACGGTAAGGCTAACCCCATTCACGCAAATCGAACCCTTGGCTACCGTCAACTGATGTGATTTGGGGTCATATTTAATACCAAAAACCCAACTACCTTCTTCACTTTTGATCGATTTTATAGAACCTGTTTGATCTACGTGTCCTTGAACAATATGCCCATCGATTCGACCATTGGCTATCATACAACGTTCAAGATTCAACACATCTCCAACTTTAGCTGAGCCAAGATTTGTTCGATCTAGTGTTTCTTTTATAGCCGTGACTTTGTATCGGTTTTCTTGCTCGAGTGAGGTTACGGTTAAACATACACCGTTATGCGCAACACTTTGGTCTATCTTTAGTTCTGGTTTCAAAACCGAGGATATAGTAAACTCCATATTTGTTCCGGCCAAAGTGGTTTCTTCAACCCTTCCCAAATCTTCTATTATTCCAGTAAACATAAATGCTTAGTTTGTGGGTACCGTACTTCCGTTCCTGATTAACGTGACACTTCCTTTTAACTCAACTGTATTTATACCGCTGAGCCTAATTTCATTTACGTTGCACACGTAAAAGTAAACTCCCGTTGGACAAGGCTTTTGGGTTTCTAAATTAGTGCCATCCCAATTAATATGAGGATCTGTGGTGCTAAAAACTTCTTGTCCCCATCGGTTAAAAATATGGATTTCAATATCTTGTATATATCTAAAAGGCAGAATGGGATGAAAAAAGTCATTAATTCCGTCTTTTCCAGGTGTAAAAACGTTGGGTAGTTCATAAAGTGGACAATTGTCAACACATACGCGCTCACTTAAGTCACTTTCATTATTAAAAGTATCCACCGCAGAAATGGCATAGCAACCTGCAACACTTTCTAATTCATCAAAAACCGAAGAGGTATCATTAATGTCATTTTTGATTTCTAAAACTTTGTACTTGAGGCCAACCCGAGGCGTAAAGTACACTTTGTAACCTACTGCATCTTTATATGAACAAGTAGGGTTGGGGTTTTGCCAACTTAGTTTATTGCGATATAGCTCACATTCGCTCGATATCATTGGTTTTTCGGGAACACAGGGCGGAATGGTGTCTTTTGGTATGCCCACTTGTATTTGGGAAAGGTTTATAATAGTGTCTGGTAATTCATCAATGCTGTATTTACCTCTGGTTTTTACATAATACCGGTATGGCTTAAGATTTATCAGATTCGAATCTACATAAACCGTATCTTGGGTAGTGTCAATCGGAGAAAATTCGCCATTGATTTCCTTGTATATTATATGTTCAAAATTGTACCAAGGAGCTTCTACCTTCCATTCGAGATGAAGTTTTCTGTCATCAGGCCCAATTTTTAAATAAATAGAGCTGGCCACATGCGTTGTTCCGATGAGGGAGTCGGCACTGAATAACTCAAATCGAAACGCATTAGGTCCATCGAGGGTGTTTAATGTTTCAATTCGAAAGACGGTATCAATTTCTTCATAACGGAGAAAAAGAGGTGACTCTGAAATGAGGTTTTCTGCACTTTCAAATGACTCGGAATGGTATAGTTTAAAGGAATAAGGAGGCGGAAGTTTTGAAAGGTCTATGTGTTGTGGTTTGGCAAATGCTATACTGTCTCCGCCATAGGTTTTCGACGTTTGAAATACAGATGAACGGTTTATTATAGGCACGTCAAAGGGTAGTTTGTTGCAAATTTCTTCTGATGCGTACCCGCGTGCACCATCTTCATAAACTGCCACGATTCTATAACAATACACCTGACCATGATAGAGTCCTTTCCCTTTGGCATCATCCTCGTAATAATTTGTAGCATAGCCCTCTACATAATCGATTTTGGTGTAACCAAGGCTTTCTGGAATGCCAATTTCACAATTAGAAGGTATCCATACGGTAGAATCTATTTTTCTATAAATTTCATAACCCTTGGCATTGGTACATCTGGATGGATCCCAAGCGATAGCAATTTTATTTTGCCCAGATGATGAGCGCATATTTTGGACAGCTGGCCCCACTACTCTCATACCTATTGTCATAAAATTTACAAGTTCCACAGGAATACCGTTATCCACGGCTTTAAAGGTCGTTAAATACTCAGAGTTATTAATATGGGAGCATTGCGTTTTCCAGTAAAATTTAGACCGAACTGTGTCTAAGCCAACTACGGGATTAGGGAAAATTGCAGGACTATTAATTAATAACAAAGGCTCCCCAGTTCCTGTTAAGGTAACTCTTTCGCCCGGGCTATCGAAAGCTGTAATCACTTCACTGATAGTATCTCCAGCCGTAACGCATATTTGTTGAATTTCTTCAAATTCAGGTGGCTGATTTCTGCAACCTAAAACATCAACTTGCATGTCTCGAAGCACTTGGCCAATCATTCTGGTTTGTCCCCTCGGAGTGTTTTCTTTTCTCCATTCGGTAATTAATATACACACATTAAACTGACCTTGCACACCTGGTCCATCCCATGTGAGTGTTCCCGTTCTTGGGTCAATAGAAAATGTATTTTTAGGGCAGCTGGCACGAGGATATTCATACCCTGGAATGGTAGCACCATTCGCCCCTAAGCACACATCAAGTGAATAAGAAAGGCTATCTCCATCGGGATCCACTGCCCCTGGATTATGATAGAATGGCGAACATAGGCAGGCCTGATCTACTGGTGCGAAATTTAATGTTGGTGAACTATTAGAACCCATAGAAGGGTCAATAATTAAGCGAGATCGAATAGTGAACGGAACCGAGACTGAATTGGGAATGTTTTTTATCCCGTCAACTCTATTTGGGTCTTCCATAGTTATGAAATATTCTCCTGGCCCCGCATAAGTGTGTCTGGTTGAGTAGATGTTTTTCTTTATTTGATTTTCTATTTCATCTCCGCGACAATCGCAGTTTATACTAGGGTTGCAAGGCGAACCATTTTCGTTGTTTACCCGAGGAATAGTATCACTTTTACCATCGCCAAAAAAAATTCCGAGTTCACACCGATCCGCTTGGGTACTCTTCACATCTGTGTAAGTGGTTATGGTAATTTCGTAAGTTGTGCCATTGAGCCTTTTGTATGTGATTTCTCCAGCTCTATTGTGAGTGGCATACGAGTGCTCTGGAAGCCATGACAGGCCAGCAATTGCAGATAATATAATAAGCCTATAAATGTTTGACATACTGGGGTAACAAATGTACTGATATTGCGGTTTCACAATTTCTTAGGTTTGTTAATTAAATCGGTGGTCTTTTACCAGGTTTAATGGTCATGTTTCTTTTAAATTCTAAATTTGGGAAAGTTTCCTAAAATGAATTTTTCTAATGAGAATTTGGTGCGTAGAAGATGATCCAGTTTATTCTAAATTTATCGAATATGGGTTAAAGTTAAATCCCAATTATGAGGTATATATGTTTAGTTCTGGAACTGATATGCTAAAACAACTTCCTGGAAGCGTTGATGTTATTACGTTGGACTATCGCCTGCCAGATTTGAAATGTGAAAAGCTGATTAAGGAGATTAAGACCAAGCTGCCAGACCTGCCCATTATAGTAATATCAGCACAGGAAGATATTGCAACAGCCGTAGAGTTGCTCAAAGTGGGTGTTTATGACTATATAGTGAAAAATGAGGAGACCAAAGATCGCCTGTTAAACACGATAAAACATCTAGGTGAAAACATTAAGCTCAAGGAGGAGTTGAGATCCTTGCGACGAGAAATCACCAAGCGATATGATTTTTCGAATAGTATAAAAGGTAATAGCAAAGCCATGCAGGATGTATTCTCCTTACTAGAAAAGGCTGCGGGAAGTAACATTACGGTTTCAATTTCTGGAGAAACAGGCACAGGCAAAGAACTAGTTGCCAAGGCAATTCACTTTAATTCGAATCGAAATTCAGGGCCGTTTGTGGCGGTAAATATGGCTGCTATTCCTAGTTCTTTGGTCGAAAGCGAGCTTTTCGGGCACGAAAGAGGAGCATTTACAGGTGCTGATCAAAAGAGAATTGGCAAGTTTGAGGAGGCCAATGGTGGGACCTTGTTTTTGGATGAAATTGCCGAATTAAACCTTAATCTTCAAGCAAAAATTTTAAGGGTTTTACAGGAGAAGGAAATTAACAGAATCGGCAGTAACAAAATTATAAAGGTCAATTCTAGAGTGATTATAGCTACACACAAGAATTTAAACGAAGAAGTGCGAAATGGCACTTTTAGAGAGGATCTTTATTATCGAGTGCTGGGCTTGCCTATTCACCTACCTCCCTTAAGAAAAAGGGGTTCTGATATCATTGAGCTCGCCAAGTATTTCATTGATCAGTTTTGTGAAGAAAACGGATTGCCCAAGAAAGGCATAGAAGCCGCCGCAAATCCAAAATTACTGGAGTATTCGTGGATGGGAAACGTAAGAGAATTAAAGGCCGTTACAGAATTGGCCTGTGTTATGAGTTCAGGTGCAAACATTGCCGCTGATGATATCATATTTAGCCCTACCTCACAATCATTGAATTTATTTGAAGAGGAAATGTCACTAAAAGAGTACACTAACCAAATTGTAAAACACTATGTGAAAAAAAACAATAACAACGTGGTGGAGGCAGCCAAAGTTCTTGGAGTAGGAAAAAGCACAATTTATAGACTTATTAAGTCGGGAGAAATAAAAATGGAGAATTGATATGAAAAAATCATATAGTCTGGATGGTTTAATAGAAATGTGTGGCGATGATCAAGCATTTATAGAAGAAATGCAGAAGGTGTTCGTTGAAAACAACGAAAAATACCTTGATGCCATGGTAGATGCTTGCAACAAGCAAGATTGGCCTGAAGTAAAAAGCAATGCTCATAAAATTAAACCCTCAATTTTACTCATGAGGATTAACTCATTGAAAGATATTATTTTAGATTTAAATGAATTTGCTGGGAAGGAAATTAATTTGGACAGAATACCTTCGATGGTAGATACCGTAAAGGAAGGGCTTAATGTTGTGTTTAAAGAAATGAAAAAAAATAGTTAAAAATTACCCCCCAGTGGTGTTGTTATGACAAGAATTTGACTTACATTTGCGCCGTTGTTCTTTGAACGGGTTATGAAGCCCAAAAAAAATAGATGTAAGCCGTAGTTTACGAAGATTGGTTGGTTGGGACCTCCTCCTTGGCACACCCTATTGTCGGGAGGGCTCAAGGTCCTACTAAAATGAAATTGTAACTGCGTTTAGATATTTAAGATTGGTTGGTTGGGACCTCCTCCTGCATAGGGTTTGTGCTTGCACAAGCAGGAGGAACCTCAGGTCCCAAATGCACTAATCGCGACATTAAAAAAGCCCAATGGAGTTTGTTTCCATTGGGCTTTTTTTTTGCCTGTATTTTTGTTTTCTATTGAACAACGATCTGATGGATGCTTGATCCAGCTTCATTTTTTATTTGAATCAAATAGATTCCAGGATTATTTGGTATCGAAAAGGAGCCGGATTCAACTACTTGCTGCGCTATTAATTTTTCTCCCAAAGAATTATAGATAGAAACTTGTGATTTTAGAGGAACATCTATTTGAAAGCTTCCGCTTGAAGGATTTGGGTAGATTTTTATGCGATGATCAGAATAGGCTTCAGATATACCTACAAAAGATCCTATAGAATCGCTTAATGTTTTGGTACAAAGATTTAAGTCAGTTACGGTTACAGTATGCGTTCCACCAACTAAGTCATCTGCTTTATTTGTAGTACTAGCGCTTTTATCCCATTTATAGGTATGAGGAAGTGTGCCACCTGCGGAGTTAATTTCAATGATTCCATTTTTTCCTTCAATCCCTTCGTCAGTCTTGCTTACAACTGTAATGTTTATCGAGTCAGGGGCAACCATCTCTACTGAGTCAACAAAAGTTGCACTACTAATTAAATCAGTGACCGTAACAAAGTGTTTTCCGGGGGCCAGATTAGTTGCTACGAAGGTTGTTTGACTGTTGGCCGACGCGCTCCAAACTACTGTTCTATTACCAGAACCGCCTACAGCCACTACTTCGGCTTGTCCATCACCCGTAGAATGGCACTTAGGATGTTGAATGTTGGTAATAAACGCAAAAATGCTATCATTGAGTAAATAACTAGCTGATTCACAAGCCCCATTTCGTTCATCTGTAGTAGCTTCTGCGATCTGGTACCCTTTGCCTTTGGCATACCATCTATAAGTGTGAGTTGTATCTGCTGGTTGAGTGAATACAGGGTTCTGATCCCACTGCTTGCTGATGGCGTTTCTGCCATACGCTTTTATATCTCTTGCTTCTTGTGAATAGACCTTAAGAACGTCGTAGTTTGACTGCACCGTTTTAAGCTTTCCATAGCTTTCAGCTACGTTGAAGTTATAAATGTCAACAACGATTCTTACTTTATCATAGAAAGCAATGTTGGTATCAACAATGGTATCGATGAGAGTTGTGGTGGTAAAACTATCTTGATAGTTAAAAGGAAACTTCATCAACATCATGTTCTTTTTGAAATTGACATTCATTTTTACACCGAGCACGAAATCATAATCAAGCAAACCGTCAATCATTATTGAGTCTTTGCCAGTAACTAGGTAAGAAACACCTCTTTTCTGATGACTAAAAACTGTATTTGCTTCAGGAAACAAGGCATCTACAGGATGAAGGGTACTATTTGGTTTTCGAGTAGCTATTTTGATCACTGTATCCGTGGCTAGGGAAGAGAAATCCCACAATGAATCTCCCATACCTTTTACATCAATTATCGAGGGGTTTTTTCCATTAAGCATATTGAATTCGTCCCCTGGCTGAAACAAGTCAGCACTATCGAGGGAGATTTGAGAGAAAGCCGAAGCAGAAAGGCTAATTGCTAAGATTAAGGTGTAAATATTTTTCATAAGATAAAAGTTAGAATTGCAAATCTAAACGTTATTGAAAACTCTGTAGTTGGCTCAACTTAAAGTAAGTTCCTTCTAAAGCTAAAAGTTCATCGTGGCTACCTGATTCTACTACTTCACCATTTTCAATCACAACAATGCGATTCGCATGTTGAATAGTACTCAACCTATGGGCAATAACAAGGCTCGTTCTGTTTTCCATTAGGTTGTACAAGGCACTTTGAACAAGTTGCTCAGACTCCGTGTCAAGTGCAGAGGTTGCTTCGTCCAAAATTAAAATTGAAGGATTTTTAAGAACCGCACGCGCAATACTGAGTCGTTGCTTTTGTCCACCAGATAATTTGCCGCCACTGTCTCCAATATTGGTTTCATATCCATTTGGAAGGTTTGCTATAAACTCATGTGCATTGGCAATTCGAGCGGCCTGTTCTACCTCTTCTTGAGTTGCTTTTTCAACACCGAAAGCAATATTGTTAAACACTGTATCATTAAACAGAATTGAGGTTTGTGTTACAATTCCCATTTGATTTCTAAGACTTTCTATTGAAAGCTGCCGAATTGAAATTCCATCAATTAGAATATCTCCACTGGTGGGATCGTGAAAACGAGGTAGCAAATCGGCTAGGGTAGATTTTCCTCCACCAGAAGCTCCGACCAAAGCAATCGTATCTCCTTTGTTTACTGTAAGGTTAATTCCTTTCAAAGCCTCCTCATTGGCATTTCTATATGAAAAACGCACATTTTTATACTCTATTGATTCTCGAAATTCAGTTAGCTCAATAGGGTTTTCTACGTCAGAAATCGTCTCTTCGGCATTCATTATCTCTCCTAATCGATCTGCACTTGCCGCTCCTTTTTGTACATTATACCATGCTTTTGATAGCGCTTTAGCTGGAGTAATTATCTGAGAGAAGAGCATGACAAAAGCAATAAAAACCGAAGCAGACATCCCTGAATCGAGGACCAGCTTGCCTCCAAACCATAGGATGATAACTAATATAGATACACCCAAAAATTCACTTAGAGGTGATGATAGGTCTCTTTTTCGATATAATTTGACCATGACATTAAAGTACTCGGTATTTGTTTCTTCAAACTTTCTTTTGCTCTTGTTTTCAGCATTAAAGGCTTTGATGATTCTAAGGCCAGTAAGAGTTTCTTCAAGGTTAGCGACAACTTTCCCGGCCATAGACTGACTCACGTTTGAAGTTTGGCGAAGGCTGTTGCCTACTTTTCCAATCAAAAGGGCTGTGAGTGGTAGCATGAGAAACACAAATACAGTGAGTTGTGGACTCATGTATATCATGGTGCTTAAAAACAGTATAATAGATAGAGGCTCTCTAAAAACCAATTCTATACCGAGTAGAACAGACCATTCAATTTCGAGCACATCATTGCTGAGTTTACTGATAATATCACCCTTTCTTTCTTCACTGTAATATGAAAGGGGGAGGAATAAAATTTTTCGATAAGTGTTTTGGCGTAAATCTCGTAAAATTCCGTTTCGCACTACTGCCATGACATAGAGTGCTAGGTAGGTAAATAGATTTTTGAAGAAAAACAAAATGATGATGATAATGCATAAAAAGACCAAAGCATTGATTTTGCCATCCAATAAGCTTTCACTTTCAATTATAATTTTTGAAAGCTCGTAATTGAAATTGCCTAACATAGAATCAATAGAAAACTCTAAGGTTTGAGGGCCTCCGGCATAATACTGTTGAAATTCTTGGTCTTGTGTTCTGAAAATAAGGTCTAAGAACGGCACTAACATGGTCATTGAGAACAGTGAAAACACAACGGCCAAAAAATTAAAAATGAGATTTAGAACGACATAAACCTTATAGTTTCTTGCCAGTGACAGAATGGTAATGAGATTTCGCACGGTGCAAATATATTCTCATTAAAAGGTACGGCCCTAGTATGAAACATTAATTAATGGAACTTGATGTGGAATAGGCTTTCAAATAAGGCATTTCAGTACATTTGTCGACATGTCTAGCATTAGAAGAGAAAAGGTTGCGAGCCTTTTGAAAAAGGAGCTCAGTCAAATTTTGCAACTTGAAGCAAGAGGAATTGGGTTAACAGAATTACTTACAATTACAGTGGTCCGAATTTCCTCAGATTTGTCTTTTGCCCGTGTTTATGTTAGTGTGTTTCCGTCGGAGAACGGGGCCGCAGCAATTGCAAAACTTAAAGATTATAATTCGCTACTTCGCGGAAAACTAGGGAATCAAATCGGAAAGCAGGTGAGAGCTGTACCAGAATTTGCGTTTTTTCTTGATGACAGCTTAGATTACGCTGAACGGATTGAAGATCTGCTCAAATAATCTCGCTTGAATTTACCGCTTTTTATAGCTCTTAGATATCTTTTTTCTAAAAAGACCAAGAATGTAATTAACCTCATTTCGGGTATTTCCATGATGGGAATTGCAATTGGCGCCATGGCTTTGGTAGTTGTTCTTTCTGCATTTAATGGAATTGAGAATTTGGTCGACAAGCTTTACAGCTCGTTCGATCCCGACATTCGAATTTCAGCTGTAGAAGGAAAAACGTTTTCTTGGGATGATTTTCCATTATCGGAAGTAAGGGAAGTTGAAGGGGTAGATTTTGTGTCTCGATCTATTGAAGAAACCGTGCTGCTCAAACATCGAGAAGCTCAATTCTTTGTAACCTTAAAAGGAGTGGATGAATCTTTTTTAGAAATGAGCGGGCTTGATAGCATGCTATTCGAGGGAGAATTGATATTGATGAGAGATTCTATACCCTGTGCTATTATTGGATATGGAATAGCCGACCAGTTGAACGTATTTATTAATCATGTATTTGAACCCAGTCAGATTTATGCAGCCAAACGAACAGCAAAAGGGCAACTAAACGTTGACAATGCTTTTATTCAGGGACCGATTTATGCTTCAGGTATTTTCGGAATCAACCCCGAATTTGATTATAAATATGTCTTGGCACCTTACGAATATAGCAGCCAACTACTTCAACACGAGGGGGATGTTACGTCGGCTGAAATTGGCATCGCCTTAAACGCGAATATGAACCAAGTCAAAGAGCGCTTGGCCAAAGTATTGGGTGAAAGTTTTGTGGTCAAAACTCGCTTTGAACTAAACGAATTGTTATACAAAACCAATAAAACTGAAAAGTGGATTACCTTTTTAATACTTTCATTTATTCTCATTATTGCTGCATTTAATATGATTGGCTCACTTACTATGCTAATCATAGATAAAGGCCCAGACTTAAAGGTAATGGCTGCAATGGGCATGACACCTAATATGATTAAGAATGTTTTTTTGTGGGAAGGAATTTTAATTTCACTAGCAGGTGGAGTCGGGGGTATTGTAGTTGGACTTGCAGCCTGCTATGCTCAAACCGAGATAGGATTATTGAAATTACAAGAAGGAACAATAGCTGAATATTACCCGATTTCTGTTGAGAAATTGGATGTATTAGCCGTGCTTGTTGTAGTTGTCATTATTGGGTTTTTAACATCGTGGTTTCCAGCTCAGTTGGTTGCAAAAAGGCGGGCGTCAAGTTTTATAAAGTAAATGATATGATAAATATGAGAATGGTATTGGTAGGCGTTTTATTATTTATTGCAGGTGCAATAAATGCTCAAGAAGAAAGAAAAAATACTGTTGACGGTGGATTTGTGTTCAAGGATTTTGTTGAAGTAAAAACGACAGAGGTGAAAAATCAAAACAGATCAGGTACATGTTGGAGTTTTGGTAGCATATCTTTTTTAGAAAGTGAATTAATCAGAAGCGGGGTGGCCGACCCAAATCTTTCGGAAATGTTCATAGTACGAAAAGCTTATTCGCTCAAAGCGGATGAATATGTTAGACGGCAAGGTAAATATCAATTTGGCCCTGGGGGTCAGTTTCACGACGTGATTGAGATAATTAAAAAATATGGGATTTTACCTGAATCCAAATATGGCGGAATGGCTGTTGAATATGGAAAGCCAGTTCACAACGAAATGGATGCAATGGCCAAGGCGATTTTAGATGTGGTGATTTCAAATCCCAACAAAAAGCTATCTCCAAATTGGAGGGTTGCGTATGAAGGTACATTAGATGCTTATTTAGGTGAGCTACCTGCCGATGACCCTAAAGTGTATGCCGAAAGATTGGGACTCAATTGGAACGATTATGTGGAGATCACAAGTTATAACCACGAGGAGTTTTACAAGCCATTTAACTTGCAAATCCCAGATAATTGGATGGGTGGTGATTATTACAACTTGCCCATCGATGAATTAGCCGCAACAGTAGAAAACGCCCTGAAAAATGGATACTCCGTTGGGTGGGATGCAGATGTAAGCGAGCCTGGGTTTTCTTTTAAGAATGGCGTAGCTATACTGCCGGTGAAAGAGTGGTCTCAAATGGACAAGGTACAGAAAGACACCATTTTTAATTCGCCCAGCGAAGAGGTAATGGTAACTCAAGAATTACGACAAGAGATGTACGAAAATTATGAAACCACTGATGATCACCTTATGCATATAACGGGTATGTGCAAGGACCAAAATGGAACACGATATTATGTGGTTAAAAACTCTTGGGGAACGGATAAAAATGATTGTGAAGGATATATCTATGTTTCAGAAGCTTACTTTAGGGCAAAAACAGTTGTTTTACTTGTAAATAAAGCATCTATTCCAAAAGGAATTTCGAAGAAACTAGGATTTTAGGGGATCTGAATCACCCGATGTCTCGACACCCAATCCTCAGTTTTAATCTCAAGAATGTACAAGCCTTTTGAAAGATTTTCTGTATTGAGGGTTACCTCAGATTGATCGAAATATGAAATCATTTCAATTCTTCCCTTCATATCGAAAATGGTAATAAATCCCGATTCATTTTTGTTCATCATGATGTTGAGCGCATTAGAAAATGGGTTAGGATAAATCCTTATGTCACCTTGACCTCCAAACTCAGGTACTAAATCAGGATCCGTAATGGTATCTTGGGTTGTATCTACTGGCACTAAAGGTGGAGGTTTAGGAACAAATCCACGACCTTTTACCATAGAAATTAAACCCCCGCGTTGTGTACCGCTAATAATAACTGGAAGGCTATCTCGGTTGAGTATGTCAACAGTGAGGGTTAAATTTTTGTTGTAGGTGTGGATGGTATCGACAGGAATAGCAGTTCCGTTGGTATCAAACTCATAAGAATATATTGGGCCTTCGCTCACGCCAATCAACAATAGCCGTTTGCCACCGTTTGAATCTGTTGCTAGTTTTCCAGTTGAGTCTACCTCGATCATGTGTGGTGATAGCAAGGGGTAATTGTTGGGGTTGTCGTATTTTACATGTATCCAGCCAAATTGCGGATGATTTGGTTGTTTGTCAAATTTAGGGGTTGATTTAGTACCAATATTTTTGTAGTAACTTATAAATGGAAGAACGCTGCCGACTAATAAATCCAAAAGGCTATCGCCGTCAATATCAACTAAATGCGGTTTACTATAATTGCCAAATTGAAGCGAATCAAATGTTGAAGAGCGTCGAACGAATTGCGCGGAATCCGTAGGCAAGAGCGCCTTGTTTTCGAACCAGATGGATACCCCATTGCTTTTGGTGCCAAGTAAATCAATATCTCCATCGTTGTCAAGGTCACCTTTTGCTAAGTGCAGACCGTCAAAACCTAAGTCGAAAGCTTTGTAATTTTTAGTGATGAGTTTAAACTTGGGTACATAATTGTCACCTATATTTTTAAAATAAGCCACATTGGTCCAGTAGGTATCACCATCTGTGTAGTATGTATTTGAGACAAGTAAGTCCGTAAGGCTATCTCCATCTACATTTATGAGCAGGGGATGCGAACTAGTTCCAAAATCCATTGTTTGATCATAGAGAAAAGTACTATCCACGTATGAAAAGATAGGGTTATTTGGGCTTCCAATATTTTCATAATTCCAAAACTGATTATGGTCTTTATTGAATAAGTAATTTGCTGGTGTAAATAGCAAATCTTGGAGTGTGTCGTGGTTTAAATTAATGGATAATGGGCGTACAAAATATTTGAGGTTGACTGAAACGTTTTTCGAATTAAAGTTCGTATCCATGGATGTCATATTCACACTTTTGTTGGATCCACTGTTGTAAAGTGCTTTTGCTCTTGGGTCAAGGGCTCCTCCAATAAAGCAGTCCATGGTATTGCCGCTATCTATTTTAGTTAAATAAATCGTAGACCCAGCTGCATGGCGACTTCCGGATCTACTTCCTTTGCAGCTTCCTAAAAGAATGGAGTTATTCGACATATCTTCTGAAAATCTTCCCCAACAATTTTCTGAGTTTCTGAAATCTAACGTATCAGGTTTTCCTCTCTGGTCAACAGAAATATTTTCAAACCAAGAAACGCGACCTTGAGTTCCGGTCATGATCACAATATCCATGTCGCCATCCCCTTCAATATCTACAAGAGCCGGCACATCCAAATTGTTGCAGTTGATGGCGCTCCATAGATAGTCGGTTGCGTTGTAATAGCGCTTGTGCGACATGCCAATCCCCCATTTCGTGCTATCACTAGAAGATCGAAACAGTAACTGATGCCACTCTAAGCTTTTTGTGGGATCCTTAGAAATGTTTTTATAAACTGTAATTCCAGATGTGGAAGTCGTGAAAATGTCGGGTAGAGAATCGCCATTGTAGTCGTATAAAAGTACCCAACTGTCTAGATTCGGAAAAAACTGTGTATAAAACGGATCGTGTATGTATTTCAAAAATCCTTTGTGCTGTCTTCTAATAAATACATTGATACTGTTGTCGAATCGGTCAAATATGACAAGGTCTTTAACTCCATCCTTATTTATGTCAACATAAGATGTGATGGGTGAGTGGAGGCCACCGCACCAAGGGCTAGTTATGCTGTCACTTCCATAAATCACGGGTATTGAATCATAGATACCATACTGAGACAAGAACTTAAATCCAGATTGAGAATAAGATGAAAAAGCGGGTAAAAAGAAGAGGAGGATAAAGATTCGAGTCATATTTATTCGGTATTTGATCTAAGTACAAATTTAATGGTACTTCGAGTTTTTTGCTCCAACAACACTTCTTTATGAGCAACTAGCTGGACAACTTGCTCATAAATGTAATGCCTCACTGTGAGTAGCTCTAAGTTGGTGTTGTAAAACACACGATATAGTTTACCAAACTCAGAAATGGCTTTATCGAGCTTTTCCTGATTTAGGTCTGTACAAAAGGAAAAGTTGATCGCTGAATTTTGCATGCTATTTACGTCCATTTTAAAATCATGCAAGATTTTAAAAATCCGGGATAGCTGTTCTTCATTTATATAGCTAAAGTCTTTAGGTGAAAGAGAAATTAGCACTTGGTTTGGTTTGAAAATATAAATGGGTTTAGCGGAGTCTAACTCGCCATCGCTACTAATGAGGGTACCTTTTTCATTTGGATGATTAAATGATTTTACCCAAAGCGGAATATTTTTGTTTTGGAGCGGTTTTATGGTGTCTGGGTGAATGATCGTAGCACCGTAATAAGCCAATTCAACGGCCTCTCGGTATGAAATCCGATCTAATTTTATTGGGTTGTTAAAATACCGTGGGTCAGCATTTAGCACACCAGGCACATCTTTCCACACCGTAAGAGACTCAGCGTTAAGCATATTTGCCAAAATTCCGGCCGTATAATCGGAGCCTTCCCGCCCAAGAGTTGTCATTTTATTGTTTTCGCCACCACCTATAAAACCTTGAATAACGTAGTTTTTTGGTAATACGCATTGCTCTTGAATCAAAGCCTCCGACTCCTTCCATTTTATATGTGCCCTTCCATAATAATTATCGGTAAGCAAGAGTTTACGGGCATCCAGCCACTGGTTTTCAAAACCTACAGAATTTAAATACGCACTCAAAATTTTAGAAGACAGGAGTTCGCCAGCCGGAATAATCTGATCGTAAACTTCATCCTTGCTTAAGCCTTCAGCGTGCAGAAGGTACTTGTCGATATAGGCAAAAACCTTTTCACAAGATTCTCCTACCTCATTGTTTACATTCCCAAAAAGCTGAGAAATAATATTTAAATGGTAGTTTTTTATGGCTGATAAATGTTCATTGAAATTACCTTTAGCGTAAAATGCTTTTAGCACACCTTCAAGTTGATTGGTGGTTTTGCCCATGGCTGAAACAACGATAATCAAGTCGACCTTATTTTTAACAATTTGACCAACCCCTCGAATCGATTCATCACTTTTTACCGATGCTCCACCAAATTTGAATATGCTAAAACCCATACTTTTACGAAAGTATCAAATGTAAAACCTTAATTTTCTAGATAGAGATATTTTAAGGGTTTGGTTTTTAACGTTCTACTATTAATAGTTTTAAGTATAGGTACTTGATTGAACCCTACAATCCACTAGTATTGGTATTTGAAAAGAATGTACTTTTACCAGTTATTATAGCTATAGCGAAATACCAACGCTATGGTTAATTTAACGTTATTGAGAGGTATCGCTAAAATTTGAAGCAATATGCGCACACAGTTACGCAACTACGTAATCGTTTTTTTTACTCTTTTACTGATTTCTATTGGTAATCAGGCCAAAGCAACTCATGGGGCAGGTGGAGAGATTACATACAAATGTTTAGGAGGTACATCCTATGAGTTAACATTTTACTTTTATAGAGATTGTGACGGAGCGCCGCCCCCTAACTTGGCAGCTTGGAACACACAATTGAATCAGCTTTCGGCAAATGGTCAAAACTCACCACCACCAAATAATGCGAATTCCAATCAAAATAACGGTACCCGAATATGGAACACCTGTAATAGCACAACCATTGCACCTTCTTGGACGCCAATTGACACAGTAATAGTTTCGAGCTCTTGTTCTTCGGTAAAAACGAACTGTGAAGGAGGTACTGCTAAAGGGCGTTTTTTGTATATATATAAAGATACAGTTTCACTTACATCATGTAATAACTGGTTTATAGGAGCGGGTCTTTATGCAAGAGGTACGGGAATAAACAACCTTCAAAATTCTGGCGGTGTTAGACTATGGATGCAAACTGCTATTTACACTGCAAATAAGGGATGTAACAATTCACCGACATTCACCAATGCCCCTGTTCCAACGGTTTGTGCCGGTGATACTATTAATTACTTAGTTGGAGCAATCGACCCTGATGGTGATTCAATATTTGTGAGTTTTGTCCAGCCTTTAAAGGGAAGCTTAAGTCCCATCCCCTTCAACTCGGGGTATTCTGTCAACTTTCCCGTTTCACCATTTATGACCATTGATTTTAGAACAGGGAATATGACGTTTAGGGCCCCTGCTACTGGAAAATACGTTATTGCCATTAAAGTATCTGAATATGAAAAGGGAACGGGCCTTTTATTGGGTGAAATAGTAAGAGATTTTTATTTAACAACCACTACTATTGGCTGTACATCTAATGCCGCTCCAATGGTAAATTCTGGTGGATTAGATCCAGATTCCATCACGGGAGGAGCTAAAACAGGGTTCCTTAACTTAAAAACAAAAAGGAATGCAAACTTGTGTTTTCAAGTCCCATTTGTTGATACCAACACTACATCCCAATGGGTGTATAAGGATAGTCTTTTTACCACTACAAACGCCTTAAGTGCATTGTCACCAGGGGCTGTAACTACCAGGCAAATTAGGTATAAGACTGACACGGTTCCAGCACCAAATAACACAAGCTTATTACCTGTTATTCGAGAAATCTGTTGGGCAGTTCCTGCAACTGCCTCCGGTTTTTATAATGTGAGTGTGGAGGCATCAGATAATTTCTGTCCCTATAACAAATCAATTCCAGTAAATGTTAGAATCGATATTGTAGGCGATATAGACACTGTACTACTTGCTCCTCAAAGTGAGCTTTGTGCTGGAGATGGTCTTGGGCAATTAACGGCTAACGTAATTGGGGGAATCGGCCCTTTTAGATTTGAATGGGACAGTGCGGGCGTAAAGAAAATTAATACAACAAGTAATGTTTTAACTAATGTACCACCAGGGGTAAATTATTTTGTTACTGTTTACGACTCTTTCAATGTGAGCCTTATAGATACATCTGTTTCCGCAGTTGCTTCTGTGGGAACAAATACGGTTTTATATGTGAATACTGCGAGCAGTAAAACCAATATTGGGTGTGAAGGCGGATGCACTGGAACCATTACACTTGGGAACGTTACGGGAGGCAAGCCTTTTCCCTCTCTTCCAAAATACAGGTATAAATGGAGTGGAACATCCGATACCACGTCAGTGCCAGACAGCTTGTGTCAGGGATTGCATTATGTTACTGTATCCGATGCAAATGGTTGTGACACGATTTATTCGTTTGAAATCCTTGCAGAAAGTCCAGAGATTACGGTCTCTATAGCTAGTACAAGTGATGTTACCTGTAAAGGTGGTAGCGATGGCAATGCAATTGCCAGAGGAGTTATGACTTCTTGTGGGGTTTATAGTAACCTTGCCACAGATACGTGTGCTTCAACGAGCACTGCTTTTGTTTCTGCACCTGGAGCAAAGGGAAATTATGCTTACGCTTCAAGTCCGACTTCTCCAATGGGAGGCTTGTTAAATGCGAAACATCAATACCTTTATTTGGCGTCAGATTTAAAAGCAAAAGGATTTAAAAAAGGACGTATTTCAAAATTGAACTGGCCGTCTGAGGCAAATTTTTTAAGTCTCGTGCAGGGATTAACCATTAAAATGGGGTGTACCGATTCACTAAATTTAGATAGTGGTTTTGTAAGCGGATTGCATGAAGTTTACTCAGGAAATTTGAGTCTGACCGTTGGTGGGACGTCAACCACAGTTAAATTGAGTAAGGTTTTTGAATGGGATGGAAATTCCAACATTGTGATTCAAACTTGTTATTCAAAGAACAGCTCTGGACTTTTAAATATCCCCATAAAACATGCGGTAACTGGTTATAAATCTGTTGCGTTTGTCAACAATTCTACCAATAGCGTTTGTTCTGACCAATCTTATTCCACTAGTAATGTTCGACCAGAGATAAATTTTCTTTATTGTGATCCAGGTATTACATATTCATGGTACAAGCTTCCTAACACAACTACTGTTGTTGATCCAGATTCGAATCTAAACAATGTAACCAAAGGTACTTACAGGGTTATAGCGAGAAACTTTGCAGGTTGTAAGGATACTGCGGTAGCTGTGATTGACGAGCCAGTTCAAGTATTAACACTGGCCAAAACAACAATTAAAACTTTGTCGTGTTTCGCAGATACTAATGGATCGGTAAGTGTTCAAGTTACTGGAGGAACTCCAAAATCAGGATCTCTTGGATATAATTTCTTTTGGCCTTCGGGAGTAATTACCTCTTCCGATAGCGTTGCAACGAATCTTCGCGGAGGTGTTAACTATGTTGTTACAGTGTCCGATTCAAAAGGATGCTCCGATGTTATAAATGTGAGTTTAACCTCACCAGACTCGATGAAAATCACGAGCAGTCAGGTAAATGTAAAATGTAAGGGAGGCAATACAGGCTCCAT
>JAGQYO010000002.1:62970-90694 GCA_020435995.1 Flavobacteriales bacterium
GCACAAATGACAAGAGACAAGGATTATCCGCAGGATTGGTATCAGTAACAGTAACAGATTTCAAAGGTTGTTTGGATACATTAACCAATACAGTAACAGAGCCCTTGCTTGCATTAAGAGGAAGTTGGAGTAGTGTAACCTTGCCCAATTGTTATGGCCAACCCACAGGAAAATTGACCATACTTGCCTCAGGTGGCACAACACCCTATAAAAGTTATGCATGGAGTTCGGGAACCCTAGATGGTACGAATGACAAACGCAAAGATTTAGCAGCAGGCGTACAGGTATTTGTTACAATTACCGACAACAACAACTGTACAACAGTAAAAGACACCATATTAACCTCACCAGACTCGATGAAAATCACGAGCAGTCAGGTAAATGTAAAATGTAAGGGAGGCAATACAGGCTCCATTACAGTAACGGTAAATGGGGGCACGAGTCCATATGTAAGTTATTCATGGAGTGGCACAGGAAGTGGCACCACAACAAGGACAGGATTAGTAGCAGGAAGCTATACCGTAACGATAACCGATTCAAAGACTTGTACCAAGGACACGACCATAACGATAACAGAGCCAGTCAATGGATTAACAGGAACACCTACCTTAGATCAAGTAGTAACGTGTAAGGGTGGAAGTGATGGAAAAGCGAGCGTAGTACCAAGTGGCGGTACAGGTCCATATAGTTATGCATGGAGCAAGGGCACAGTAGATGGATCAAACGACAAGCGCAAGGACTTAACAGCAGGATTTGTAAAAGTAACGATTACTGATGCGAACTTTTGTACCCGTGTAGACAGTGTCAACATCACAGAGCCCGCCTTGGGTATGACTGGCACGTTAAACATTACCCAACAAGTATTGTGTAAAGGCGATGCAACAGGTAAGGCCACAGCCATACCAAGTGGTGGAACCACACCTTATTCATACAACTGGAGTTCAGGCTCTGTAGATGGCACAAATGACAAGAGACAAGGATTATCCGCAGGATTGGTATCAGTAACAGTAACAGATTTCAAAGGTTGTTTGGATACATTAACCAATACAGTAACAGAGCCTGGGAATTTGTTAAGTGTAACTTTAGGAAGCAAAGTAAACCCTACTTGTGTGGGAACCGGAAACAATGGAAGTATTAAAGCAGTTGCCGCTGGAGGTACTCTTGCTTACAAATACTCATGGAATACAGTTAACCCAAATGATACTCTGGATACCCTAGGAGGATTGACGGCTGGAATAGTAAGAGTAACGGTTACCGATGCTAATGGATGTACAGCCACAGCCTTTGATACATTGTTTAGCCCAGGAAATATTACTGTGTCTATTGATACTATTCAGGCTCCACGTTGTAATGGATTTACGAATGGAGTATTGCAAGCAATAAGAACGGGTGGAAGCGGTCCGTTTGGATTTGTATGGACTGCCAAAATTGGTAACGCAAGAGCTGGATCGAGTGGGACTATTTGGGAAAATACTGGGGCCGACACCATTTCAGTGGAGATGATCGATAGCAGTAATATGTGTCGAGCAACACATACTGCAATTTTAGCGGAGCCAGATACTCTTTTTGTTAATCCTTCTATGTTAAGTCCAGTGAGTTGCAAAAATGGAAGTAATGGGGTAGCCAAGGCTATACCAACGGGTGGAACGCCAACTTACAAGTACCAATGGAATACCACGAATCCGAACGACACTTTAGACACCATTGCGGGCTTAACTGCGGGATTTATTAAGGTTACTGTAACTGATGATAGTCTTTGTACCCAAATTGATAGTGTAGAAATTACCGAACCTGGAGGTATTGTGGATGGAATACTAACCGTTAGTGATGTAAAATGTAAAGGAGATACAACAGGATTTGCGGTAATAACAGCCAAAGGAGGCACATCTATTCCAATTGTAAGATATAGTTGGAGCAGCGGAGATACACTTTTAGGCCGTCCTGATTCTGCATTTAAAATGTTTGCAGGGATATTTAATGTTACAGTTTTTGATGCTAATAATTGCTCCAATATTTTATCTGACACAGTTAAAGAGCCGCTTAATGCCTTGTCGGTAACTTTAGGGAATAAGGTGAATCCAACTTGCGTAGGTACTGGAAGCAACGGAAGTATTAAGGCGGTTGCAACAGGAGGAACATCTCCTTATAAATATCAATGGAATACTTTAAACCCAAGTGATACCTTAGATACCCTCGGTGGACAGGCTGCTCGAATAGTGAGGGTTACAGTTACGGATGCCAATGGTTGTCAAGCAAATTCGTTTGACACTTTGTTTAGCCCAGGAAATATTACTGTGTCTCTTGACACGGTGCAGGCTATTTTGTGCAATGGATTGACGAATGGAGTTCTGGCCGCGGTTAGGGCTGGAGGTACTGGCCCATTTGGGTATGTTTGGACAGCAAAAGCGGGTAATAAAAGGACAGGAATTGATAGCATTTGGGAAAATACTGGAGCTGATACCATCGGAGTTGAACTGATTGATAGCAACAACATGTGCCGTGCCACGAGCACAGCTATTTTGGTGCAGCCAGATTCAGTTTCGATATCAATCGTAGAAGTGCTACCTATCCAATGCTCAGGAGATAGTGCCAATCTTAGAGCGGTTGTTACAGGTGGAACAAGACCATATAATTATAACTGGAATAACGTTGGAATTTCTGGCGGATTTGACAGTCTCAGGAATAAAGTACCTGCAGGTACATATAGTATTGTGGTGAAGGATGTAAACTTGTGCTTGGATACCATCCTGCCCTATACGGTTTCATCACCCAGTACTTTGGCTGGAACCTTATTTAATGATACAGTACCATGCTTCGGTGATACCACTGGAATAGGTAGGGTTGTGGCAACTGGTGGCGTAGGAAATTACCGCTATCAATGGAGTGCTGGAAATGGAGGTTTATTGGATTCAATAAGTCGGGATATTAGGTCCGGACTATTCTCTGTAACAGTAACGGATAATGGCGGGGCCGGATGTAATTTAGTGTTGTCTGATACCATCCATAGTCCAGATAGCATTTATGGCGTATTTTCAAATATTGTTCAGCCAGGTTGTGGTGGTTCGGCATTAGGAAGTCTGGTTGTTACACCCTTTGGCGGCACACCGAATTACACCAGCTATACATGGAACGGCGTTGGGGCTACAGGTGCAACGGATAGCATTAGGATAAATCTCCCAATAGGACTAGTTGCAGTGGTTATTGAAGACAGCAAAGGATGTAAGTCAGATTCGGTTAAATTCACTATGGCTGCACCGGGCAACACCAATCCTTCTTTTACAACGATTTCTAACCCAAATTGTGCAGGAGATTCAACAGGTAAACTAATTGTTACGCCAACTGGTGGTACTCCTGGCTATACCTACCAATGGCTGCCTGCTAGTCTGGGCGTGATGGGCATAACAGATAGCATTCGAGATAGCCTGCCTTCAGGAGTTTTAATATCAGTAATTGTAACTGACAATAATGGATTTGGATGTAGCGACACCATCTCTACCACACTTGGTGCGCCAACTACTTTGAGCGTTGCATTTTCTAATGCAATAAACCCTAGTTGTTTCGGTTCATCTGATGGATCTTTAACTGCTAATGGCAGTGGCGGGAATCCAGTGCCAAGCTATACTTACTCATGGAAAACGGGTGTTACAACACCAACTGGAAAGCCTAATGTTGCTATTAATTTAGCCGGTGGAGTGTTTTACCCTGTTACTGTAACAGATGGAAATGGATGTACGGCTTCTGATTCAGTAATGCTCACTAATCCAGCTGCATTGACAGCTACATTTACCGATAGCACCAAAATATTATGTAATGGTAAGGCAACTGGACAACTGATTGTTACGCCTGGAACACCCGGATTTTATACTTATTTCTGGTCAGGAAGCGATGGACTTCCTGTTACCACAGGTGCTAAAGATAGTATTGCCGTAGGACTTAAAGCCAATGTTACCTACACGGTAAGGGTTGTGTCAGGAGCGTGTAGTACAACGGTTTCGAAAATATTGTCACAGCCGACTGCGATGTCATTATTCCCATTTCCACCGTTCGCGGGAGCTGCAACCTGTGGTGATAATAATGGTGTTTTATTTGTTCGTGTAACGGGTGGCACTCCTAAACCTTTTGGTCCGCCACCGACACGTTATGATTATGCATGGGATTCTGCTGGTGTGAGTATGGGCGGGAATACTCCTAACCTCACTAATTTATATGCTGGTTCATACAACGTTGTTGTTACAGATGCCAATGGTTGTACTGCCACCTTTACGGGTAATGTGAGCGATAGGGGTGCCCCTATTATTCGACTTGATAGTGTAGTTGATGCCACATGCCCAGGTGTTTGTGATGGAGGTATTTACACTTCTGAGTTATTGGTATTAAATCCTAAAGCCAGTTATAAATGGTCAAATAACGATACCACGCCTGATTTGCTAGGAGTGTGTAGCGGAAAGTACACTGTAACCGTTACTGACACGGCGGGTTGCAAAAGAATTTTAAGTGGAACGGTTGATAATGATACATCGTTGAGCTTGTCGTTTACCCAAAAAGCACTTTCTTGTAATTCAACGGTTTGTGATGGTCAAGCTACTGTGATTCCATTGAATGGAGTTGGACCTTATTCTTATTTGTGGTCTTCATTAGCTACAGATACACTCGCCACAGCTAAAAATTTATGTGCTGGAAAGTACAAAACCACTGTTACCGATAAGGTTGGGTGTTCTGCGGTTGATAGCGTTACGTTGCTTTCACCGAGCAATATATCAATTACAACCAACAGCGATAGTGTTATTTGTAATGGTGATGCCAGTGGAGTTGCAAGAGTAGCTAATGTAACGGGAGGTAAGTCTCCATATAGTTATAAGTGGAGCACAGGAGTAAATGATACTCTAGCCGTTAAAAATGGAGTTGGAGCGGGAACTTATTACGTTACCGTAAGAGAAGCTGGCGGTTGTGATAAAATTGATACTGTTGTGGTTGCTGAGCCAGCATTAATTTCCGCAACATTTGTAATTCAGGCCGCCAATTGTGGTGTGTCAGATGGAAAAGTAACTGCCACGCCAAGCGGAGGATCAGGTTCAGGGTACAATTATAACTGGCCAGTTGGTGGAGCTAAAATTAGCAATATAGATTCTGGATATGGTGCTGGAACTTTTAATGTTCTGGTAAAAGATGGAAAAGGATGTGGCGTGAGTGTACCGTTCAACGTGGGTAACATCAATGGACCCATTGCTACATTGGATAGCATTAAACATGAAAAATGTTTCGGTCAATGCGACGGCGGAATTTTCATTTCTGTGAGTGGAGGAAATACGCCATTTAACTATCAATGGACGCCGACTTTGTCCACACCGAAATTCCAAAATCAAGATTTGGATAGTGTTTGTGCTGGTATTTATAACCTGCGTATTCAGGATCAAAAGAACTGTATCGGATTTTTTACAGACACGATTGACGCGGCAACAGCCATTAAGTCCAATATCGCAGTGCTTTCAAAAATTACCAAAGTTGGAAATTGTGATGGAATTGCCGCTGTGTATCCTTCAGGAGGTGTAGGGCCTTATAATGTTGTTTGGAGTGATAGGAACTCGTCAATAACTGATACGATTTCACTCCTATGTGATTCACTTTATAAAGTCACTATTACGGATAAAAATGGTTGTCAAATCATGGATTCAATTGAAGTTCGGGATCCTTTGGTTATTGTATTGGATTCTGTTCGAAAAATGCGACCAACATGCGCGACATCTCCTTGCGATGGTAAGTTGAAGATTTTTGTTAGCGGTGGAAATGGTTCTTATAAATATACTTGGGACAATTCGGATACAACTGACTCAACGGTTAATAGATGTGCTGGTGTTATTAATGTAACAGTTACTGATGGTACAGTGTCAAGTGTGTTTAAAATCCCACTTTCCGACACATCAGCGTCTGTAATTGATGTTGATTCGATAAATACCAAATGTAATGGGTCAACCGACGGAAAGGCCTGGGCATTCTTAGTTTCGGGGGCTCCCATTTCAAAATGGAATTGGCCCGCTTTGGGCGTTAGCACAGATACTGCGTTCAATCTAACTGCAGGTCTACATTCGGTTCAAGCAACTAATACACTCGGTTGTGTTTCTGCGGATACGATACGTGTAAACGAACCGACAATTATTTCGGCTTCGTTTATCAAAACGCAACCAAACTGTACACTTAGCAATGGTCAAATGATAGCGATTGCTACAGGTGGTACACCTAGCTACTCATTTACATGGTTGGATGCGGCTAAGGCATTGCTGTCTCCATCACAGACAATGGACACGGTTAAGAACATTCCCTCTGGAATTTATTTTGTAAGAATTACCGATAAAAACAGCTGCGTTCAGGATGTCCAAGTAACTCTTAATGACAAGAATGCGGCGACTATTACAATAGACAGTATCAAGAATGTAACTTGTAATGGCATTTGTGATGGTGCGATTTTCGTTTCTGCAACTGGTGGAACTGGTACACTGAAGTACAAGTGGGATCAAACCAACAGCATTGGACTCGATACCATTCAAGATATAGATTCAGCTTGTGCTGGAATTTATACACTCACAGTGACTGATGGCTCAGGATGTAAATCACTAATTAAAGACACTATAGTAACTGCGGATTCCTTACAAACTAAAATAACCATTGGAAACCATGCGAGCAGTCAAGGGGTATGTGATGGAAGTGCCAGTGTTGTTGTTGTTGGAGGCAAATCACCTTATAAATATAACTGGACAAATTCGGGAAGCAGTAATTTGAATACAACACTTTGTGCAGGAACTCATATTGTTACCGTTACGGACGATAAAGGTTGTATTGCTATTGATACTACAAAGATTACAGAACCTATTACAATTAAGATAATCAAAGTTGACACTATAAAGCCAAATTGTGGTAAGTGCGATGGAAAGGTGAAGATTACCGTTGCTGGTGGCCAAAGCCCCTATACATACAAATGGGATAACAATGACACTACAGATAGTACTGTAAACCGATGTGCTGGAATCTTATTGGTTACGGTAACTGACGCTAACTTGTTGAGTAAGGTATTTGTAATTGGCCTAGGAAATAAAAATGGGCCTGTTTTATCGGTTGTTACAACGGATGCCACTTGTTTTGGATCTTGCGATGGAACGGTAAGCGCCTCTGCAACGGGCGGTACTCCAAGTTATCGCTTCGATTGGCCTACTTTGGGTAAACTCAATACAGCCAATGTAAGTGGAGTATGTGCTGGTGGTTGGCTAGCTCAAGTAACGGATGCGAAGGGATGTATTACAATAGATTCTGCCAAAGTTGGGCAGCCAGGTGATATAATTGGCGTGGCAACAGCCACACTTGCGAATTGTGGAAAAGCTGATGGAGGCGCCACTTTAGCTGTAGCTGGAGGAATTGGAGCTCTAACTTATAAATGGTCCAATGCCACTACTACAACAGTTCCTACTATCACAGGCTTATCTGCTGGGGCATATTCTGTAACAATTGAAGACACTAAACCATGTAGTTCAATTGTGAGTTTCAATGTAAACAACCCTGGAGGACCTCTGGTGGTGATCGATACCGTGATCAACGAAAAGTGTATTAATTCTTGTGATGGTAGAATATCAACTACAGCTTCTGGTACTGTTGCTCCTTATAAATACGAATGGTCTCCAGGATCATTTACCTCTGATGACATTACAGGACTTTGCGGTGGCGTTTATACGCTTAAAGTGACAGACGCTGCTCAGTGTGCAACCTTGGCAAGCGATACGGTTAAATCACCAGCTTCACCAGTACTAGGAGTTACAGTTGTATCTCATGTCTCATCCTTTGGTAAGTGTGATGCCAAAGCTTACGTGAGTACTACAAATCCTGTGGGCATGAATTATACTTGGAGTTCTGGAGAAATTGGAGATACGGCGAAAAAATTATGTGCAGGGTACAATTTTGTTACGGTTACATCGCCTACTGGTTGCCGATTTGTTGATTCTGTTCTTGTTATACAACCGAGTAAAATGATTGTCAATTCGCTAACAACAGTAAACCCCCAATGTAATGTATGTGATGGACAGCTCAAGGTTGTTATCACTGGTGGAACACCGCCCTATACTTATAAATGGGATAATTCGGATAAAACAGATAGTACATCGAAGAGGTGTGCAGGGTTAATAACCCTAGTGGTTACAGATTCGAAGAACTATTCTGAAAAATTCTCCTTTACCCTTAACAACACGATTAAGCCCGGTATTTCAACTTCATCCACTGATGTGGCATGTTTTGGATCTTGTAGCGGATCTGGATTGGCTGTCGGAAAGGGAATTTCGGGCCCCTTTACCTACAATTGGCCAACCTTAGGTGTGAAGAAGGACTCAGTGAAAAATCTTTGTGCAGGTACTTATTTTGTGGAGGTTAAAGACAAAATTGGATGTCTGGCTGTAGATTCTATTACCATCAATGAGCCGGAACAATTGGGTGTGAGGTTGAACAAAACACTTCCCACTTGTAATATTTCAAATGGCTTTATGAAGGCGGCCGCTTTTGGTGGAACTCCTAAGAATTCGGGCTATGGATTCAGGTGGTTGGATAACATTAAACTTCCTATAATTCCAGATCAGACTTCTGATCAGCTAATCAATGTATCGGCTGGCTTATATCACATCGTAATAACCGATAGTTTGAATTGTACAGATACATTGGAGATTACGCTTAATAATATCGGTGGAGCCTCTATTACTTTAGATTCGATTAAAACGGTTACTTGTAAAGATGGTTGCGATGGATTCTTGTCTAGTAAGGCAATTGCATCAGGCCCAGTGAAGTATTTATGGTTCCCAGGCGAGGATACAACTAAGTCTATTTCTAATTTATGTGCTGGTGCTTATACGATTCAAATAACTGACACAAGTAATTGTAAGTCCATGGCTTCGTACACTATTGCTAATCCTGAAGGGTTTAATGTAGTTATGCGATCAATTGAGGATGCTACATGTAGCAACACAAACGATGGTTCGATTAGCACCATAATAGTGGGTGAAGCTGGTAACTTGAATTATAAATGGTCGGGTCCGGATTCGTTTAATATAAATAGCCCGATAGCAGCGAATATTGTCGCTGGAGAATATGGCGTTACGGCTACCGATGAGTTTGGATGTTCGGCATCAACCAAGGACTCTGTAAGGGTTCATGTACAATATACTGTTAAAGCCCATGGCGACACAAATTACTGTGGTTTGCCTAGCGGACATTTAGTGTATGTTTCTACCAACAACAAGCAGAGCTATGTTACTACTTGGTATGACGGAACTGGAAATATTCTTGGAAAGCTGGATACATTGAATACGAGTTTAAATCTTGGAAACAACTTAATCATTGCAGAAGTTCGAGAAAGTATCTGTGTGGAGTATGACACGGTTAAAGTCTTTGTTCAAGAGTCCTTTAAAGTTGATGCAGGACCTGATCGGACTATTGTAACGGGGCAAACAACTACATTAGGTGGAGAACCAACAGCGCCAACGGGCACTAAGATCGTATGGACTCCTACTACCTTTATCTCCGCCACAAATGTTCAAAACCCGACAGTTTCGCCAAAAGAATCGATAACCTACACGGTGTATGTGGATTCTGAAATAGGTTGTAATGCCAAGGATACCGTTAGAGTTACCGTAGATGATAGAATTAAGGTAAATAGTGGCTTTAGTCCAAATGGCGATGGTGTGAACGATGTGTGGGAATTGGCGCTATTGAAAGATTTTCCAGATGCTAGCGTTAAGATATTTAATAGATGGGGGCAATTGCTCTACAATTCAGAACCTTACGTTCCATGGGATGGTACTTTCAATGATGAACCCATGTCTATCGGAACTTATTATTATGTAATTGACCTGAAGGCGGTTGACCTTGAGAATCCAATAATTACTGGTCCATTAACAATAATCAGATAAGGGAGGAACTATGAAAAAAGTTTTATTCGTATTAATAATTGGTCTGATTCCAACTTTTTTAATTGGGCAACAGCTGGCACATTTTACGCAGTTTTATTTGAATCAGTATATCATTAACCCGGCAGCTGGCGGAACGAAGAATTATTTCGATGTTAAGTCTTCCTATCGATATCAATGGGTTGGAGTAAACGATGCACCACGAACATTTACCATGAGTATGGATGGGCCTGTTACTAAAAAAGGGAATATGGGACTTGGTGGTTATGTATATTCTGATATTACTGGCCCTACAAGGAGAACAGGATTTAAAGTGTCGTATGCCTACAACTTTAAAGTTACCTCCGACATTAAATTATCCTTTGGCCTTGCTGGAGGCCTTATGCAATTTGCGGTAGATGGATCGGAAATAACACTGGCCGATGCCAATGATGTTGCTTTTTCTAATTCCCTAACTAATGCATATACTCCGGATGCGGCCTTTGGTGCCTTTTTATATTCTGATGATTTTTACGCAAGTATTTCTATTCCTCAATTAATAGGAACAGAGTTGAAATTTACGGATGTGCATACCAATACACAGAATAAATTGGAGAACCACTACTACCTTAATGGAGGTTATAAATTCAGGACAGGAGACTGGGTTATTGAGCCATTTGCGCAAGTGAAATACATTCCACCTACAAATCCTCAGATAGATATCGGAGGTCGTTTTATTTACAACGATTTGATTTGGCTTGGTGGTACGTACCGCTCAGAAGATGCAGCATCTGTATTTGTTGGATTGCATTTGATCGAGAATTTTGTTTTTAGCTACTCTTATGATATAATAACCAGCGATGTATCTAACGTGAGTTCGGGAACCCATGAAGTGGTTTTAGGCCTTAGGTTTCACCAACGAAACGAGTAGCCTATGTTTTTCCAAACATTTGAAAAATGGCCTTTGCTTTAAGCATTGACTCCTCGTACTCTTTTTCTGGAATAGAATCGGAAGTGATAGCACCTCCCACAGCAAACGACAACTGCTTGGTTTGATGATCAAAAAACAGGGAACGGATAACCACATTAAAATCAAAATCACTATTTGGTTTTATATAGCCAATTGAACCCGAGTAAAGCTGTCTCTTAAAATTTTCGGTTTGCTCTATTAATTCCATTGCACTCACCTTGGGGGCTCCCGTCATCGATCCCATTGGAAAGGATGTTTTGATGGCTTCTATTGGATGTAGGTTTGGTTTTAATTCACTTGAAATGGTGCTCACCAAATGATGCACTTGAGGATAAGTATGAACCCCAAACAGTTCGTCGACTTGTACTGAACCTTTTTTTGCCGTACGTGATAAATCATTTCTTACCAAATCTACGATCATCACATTTTCCTTTTTATCCTTTTTAGAATGTTGAAGGTCTGAAATGAGTTGGGCATCTACCAAAACGTCGGGATCTCGTTTGATTGTTCCTTTAATTGGTTGTGAAATCATACGCCCATTTTTATGAGACAGGTATCTTTCAGGAGACGCACAAAGGGCGAAAAAATCCTTTTTCCTTAAAAACGCCGAAAAAGGTACAGGCGAAATTTTATTTAACTCTACGTAGCCTTGGAAAGGGTCAAAAGTGGTTTCGATGGCCTGAAATTGTTGGCAGAAATTTACCTCATATATGTTGCCATATCGAAGTTCATTGAGCAGAAATTCTACTTGGTTTAAATAAGCTTCTTTTGAGATATTTGATTGAAATGTAACCTCTGGGACGGATTCGACTCGGTTATTTTGGGTTTTAAATAATTGAGAAACTAGCAAGCGGATTTCCGCTTCGGAATAATCTTCCTGATAGAAATGGATGATCCCAGACTCATTGCACCATTCAATTACCACTTTGGGCTGAAAAAAGTAAAGAATGGGCAAGTTGAAGGAAGGCTTATTTTCTGATTTTAGTACCTCTAGCTGATTTTTTAAATCATAGGTCATAAAGCCAAAAAGCCAATCAGAATCAGTAATATGAAGGTTTTGAAGCTGCCCCAATTGATCTCCCTCATCAAAGTGTGAAGTATCTTTTTTAGCACCTAGAGCCAGCAGGTTTTTTCCGTTGGGCTTATTGGAATTTAAAAACACGAAGGGGTCAAAATTTTGAAGCTCGCTGATGTTTAACGCCCCCAAAATCGATATGGATATCTGAATACGGCTAGGCATTTTTTACCAAATCACAAACTGCATCTACCCATTTTGGTTCCGAATTCAAACTTTCAACCAAGTCTAACTCTTGCCCCCCATTTGCCTTAAACAATTCGGTGTACTCGTGTCCTATTTCAATAGTGGTTTCCAAACAATCGGCTACAAAGGCCGGACTAAATACCAACATTTTTTTTACCCCGCTTTTTGCCTTTTGAATAACCACCTGATCAGAAAAAGGCTCCAACCAATTTTTATCCAAGCGCGATTGAAATCCCACAGAATAATCTTCGGCTTTTAGATTCAATTTTTCAGAAATCAGTTTGGTGGTTTCGTAGCAAGTTGCTTTGTAGCAATGATAGTTTTTATCTGTAATTCCATTTTCGCAGTCGTGGTCTTCGCATACACCTTCATCATATACCTTATCTACTTGTCGCACAGGAAGTCCATGATATGAAAACAGTATGTGGTCATAAGAAGCTAGGTCAAACTTTTTTGCTTGAGCCACAAATGAATCGATGTATCCAGGGTGGTTGTAAAACTGCCCAATCACTTTGAGGTTAGGAATTACATACCATTTTCTAATTGTGTTTAAAAGAAGTTCGATGGTGCTTCCAGTTGAAGAGGAGGCATAGTGGGGATAGAGCGGAAGTACAATAAGTTCGCTAGGATTTGATTTTCTTATTTTTTCGAGTACTGAGGGTATGGATGGGTTTTGGTACCTCATTGCAAATTCAACGTGATAAGAAGTACCCAGCTGATCTTGTACCTTTTGTTTTAATTCTAAACCATGAAGAAGAAGTGGCGAGCCTTTGTCGGTCCAGAGTTGGGCATAGATTTTTGCCGACTTTGGCGCTCTAAAAGGAACAATAATCAAATTCACTAAAAGAAAGCGGAGCAATGCAGGGATGTCTATTACTCTAGGGTCATTCAAGAATTGAAACAAGTATTTCCTTACATCAGATGTAGAAGGGCTGTCTGGTGTGCCAAGGTTTACTAACAGAACCGTCTTTTTATTCATTTATGTGGAAGTCGTTTTAACTAGGCGGCAAATGTAAGGTTAAGGTGAAAATAGGGGAGAGTCAATTCGGGCTTATCTGAACAAAACCATTTTCCCAAATCCTTTTTTAAAGTAAGGGTCAGCACCAGAATCTCGGTTTTCAATTTCTTCTCCCTCAATTTTAGTGATAACCCTATAAAAGTATACCCCGTTTGCCAATCGGTCGCCATAGGTATCGGTGCCATCCCACGCATATTCCGTGATGTTTCGTCCGATATGAATATTGCCGAGCTCATCCCTATCAATTTCTTTGATCACACGCCCCGAAATATTGAGAATTTGAATTCTGAAATAATCTGGAATAATATACCCAGTAAGTGTAAAAACGAATCTAGTTGAAGTAGTAAACGGATTGGGGTAATTCATAACCTTGGTGATGGTACTTCGGTTTATTACTTCAAATCTAATGGCATAATCGTTCTCGCCACTTTGGTTTCCACTTACATCAGCGGCTTTTACCCGTAAGGTGTAGATACCATCTGTACCCAAAATAGGTTTGTATTCAATGGTGGCTTTGTTCTTTTTTCCCGTGGGTGGGTTGAAGGTCATGATGTCTGCTCCCGTGGCGTCTTTAAAATAAATCCTTTTTGCGGTTCCACTCGGATGGGACAAGTATATTTCAAAGCTGCTTGTGTCTTCCAAGGGCATAAATTCATTATCGTCATTGAGACTCACCAGTATATTGGGACGGGCAGAAACAATGTCGCCATCCAAAATGTGGATACCATCAAAGGTGATGTCCAGTAATGGGTTTACATTATCCGCGATTACATAAAAGGACTTAAACAAAATATTGTTGAAGTGTTGTTTTTCTGGTTGCCATAAGCTGTCTTCGGGATTTACATCAATTGCTAATGTGTAAAGACCAGACAGTTTTCGGGTAGATACTTCTAGGGAATCGATAAAAACGACATGGCCTTTTAGAGGAGGTAATTTAGGTCGGGGAAGCTCAATTATTTGATCATTATTTTTAATCAAATAATACCTTACCCTGAGGCTATCAAAATCTATTGGGCTTACATTTTTTATCGCATAATTTAGGTAAATGGGTTGACCCTGCCTCACCGTATCTTGAATAAAGGAATAGCCGTCAGCTAGCGAAATTGCCGCCTCTGGCACTTCGTTGTGAATGATAAACCAATGTTTAAACTTTGGCGCAGACAATTGTGCGGTATCTCTAAACTTTGCTTCTAATTCTAGTTCGTGGTATTTGTTGATTTCGGGGAATTGTAAGTCGAGCGAAGAAAAATGCCTTTGAGATTCATTAAATTCTGCAACGAGGTTTCTAACCCCATTTTTGTCGAGGCCATAAAGGGATACCGTGAAGCTGTCGTTGGGGCTGGTGCGTTGAACATTCCAGTGCAGCTCTTTCCATTTTCTGGTGGGTCCTATTTTGGTGCTCGACATTGAGCCGCGAGAAATTTTGCCAGAGATGTTTTCTGAAAAACTAAGAAGTTCTGTGCCCGTGGTTGCAGTAATGTTTCTTGCCCGTTTTAAATTTCCTTTTTGTCCAAAAAAGATATATGGGAAGTCGCTGGGAATTGTCCGAATCGAGTCAGCGCCGAGATCTTCGAAGGCTTGAAAGTGTCGGTTTTTCCAGATGTTAGAATCTTGAAAGGCGCCATTAAGACTCATGGCAATGACATAAAAACTATCTGGGATGTGGTTGTTGAGCATACTTGCCATAGAATCCATCGACTTGGGGTCGGCTAGAATAAAGTGAAACTTCCGATCTCGTTGTGGACAGCTCGATTGGGCGGGATCGTTGAAGTTGCCAAAGTTTTTATCAGGGTTTCTTAGCGTGGGCGGTGTGGTACTTATATCGTTCCATCGGGTTTCCCAGCTTTCCACGCTCGAATTGTCGATGACAGAAATAAGCATACCTGGCCTTGCGCCACATACACTGGTACGACCTTGCTGGCTGCCATTAATCGACCATTTAATGCTGTTGAGTTCACTTATGGTAGGACGCCCTTTGTTGGTGCCCGAAACCGTGTTGTTGCCGCTCAAAAAATCTATGGTTTCAAGCGTGGCATTGTAAATTAAATTGGAGTATAGGTTATCGCTCAATTGAGGGAAGCGGTATTGGCTCCACCCAGTTTTTTTAGGAATAATTTGAAAGCTCGATTCACGCCATTTCAATTGTTCATTGAGTGCTTTGTTTGGGCTTACTCGCCAGTAATATACTATCGAATCTGGGGCATGAGTGATACCAGGATTCCAAGAGACAACTCCCCCTTTCGATTTTACTATTTGACGTCGAAGCATATTGGAATTGAATTGGTGGTTGATGTCAATTTCAAAAATATACTCACGCTCAGCAGCATGCGGGTCAGCAGTTGAGGCTTGCAGAATCACATTTTTGTCGGGAATAATGGCAAAGTCATAAGGGTAAATGGGCAAAAGATCATCCGAGGTTACATTTATTTTTAGGTTACCAATAACATTGTTTTCTACAGGGTAAAGCTCATCAATTACTTGTTCTGGGTTTACATGTATCGTAAAAGTATTTTCACCTATGGAGGCTTCATCGGCTATAAAAAATGAAAGTTTTATGGTTTGAGAAAACTTGATGCCATGTGCGATTACCTGAAATGTGGTGTCTTTACCATTGGGGTATATGCGTTGAATTTTTACGGGAACATCCCCACCGTAAGCTCGCCCAAGGTTGTAAATTGGTATGCTCATGTTCAGAACAAATTCGTCGGTTGAAATCACCTCTGGAGCATTCACGTCAGACTTGCGAATGGAAAAGTCTGGTTTTTGTCGCGCATATAATACCGCTGTGGGGTCTCCATGAAGATTCATTTCTAAGCACGTGCGGTGGAGAAAAGCTCCTCCATTTTCAAGTTCTTTTATCGTTTCCTTCATTGAATAGCCAATCGACTGACCATAGTACAGCCTGCATAGGTTGGTGTACAGACTCTGGCTGTATATATTGAGCACGCTCGGATAGCCTAGTGAGGTAGATGATAAAAACCCAATTGCTCCCTTGTTCGGGGTTAAAATCCAGCGTTCATTTAGTGTTGTTCCAGAGGTGTTGGGTAAATGGTAATCTCCTACATTACAAGAGTTGGTGAGAAAAAGAGGGTATTTTCCTTGGTTATTAAAGTCCGAAGGTTCGCCGATGTTAATACCCAATTCACCGCCCGATCCGTGCCCAAAAAAGGAAAGAAGAGAAACTCCGCCATTCACTAAAATTTCAATAGAATCGAATTTAATGTTTTGAACGGCTCCTGAAACGTATCGCTCAAAATCAAAAATTTGACCGCCTTGTGCGGAGTCTTCCCAGATCGACTTAAATCCATCGAGGTACCTTTTAAAAATAGCTTGCTCATTTATATTTCCACCTCCTGCTATATGAATACCCCTTTTTTGCCATATCATGTTATCTGGATTGGAGCTACTATTGGAGTTTGCATCGCTAAATTCTCTCATCTTGTTGAGGTATGCCAATACTTCGTTGCTGTTCGATGCGGACAATCTTCCTACTGGAAATTCGGGAGTAATGCTTACCGAACTCTTCCTTACAGCAAGCAAGTTATCGGCAGGCGGAACACCCATCGTGGGAATTTTGTTGAGCGAATAATTTGAAGAGTTTGTCCGGGTCAGGTTCTCCTTTACAGATTTTCCTATCAAAAACAATCCTGATGGTTTGGAAGACCAAATGGTGGATATAAAAGATACAAAGTGACTGATGGCCAAAGGATGTTTTTGAATTCCGTGTGCGAATTGGTCGTATAAATCTTCTACAGGAATAAGTATCGCGTTTTGTCCGAGTGCGCGTTTAAAGTTCACATATTGTAGTGCTTCATTTTCTAATCCAATGTGACTTATTACCACAAGTGCCGAATCTTCTTCATAATTCTTGTAGTCTACAAACTGCCCCTTATTGCGTTCTTTAAAGTTTGAAACCGGCCGCAGATCAGTTATCTGATTCCAGTTGTTATCATTGGTGACAATGAATTTGCGCTCAGCTCCTGGTGGCAGCAGGAAGTTAATAGTTGATCCAGACTGACCTATAAGTGCCATATACCCCCCTTCGAAATCGAAGGCATACGATGCGCTGCCGCTGTAGTTCGAGAAATTTAAAAAGCTCGTATCAGTGCTTGCTGGAATTCTTCCCTCGACAAAACTTTGGCCTGAAAGAATAGTGCTGCGCGGGTAGAGCATAGAGGCATAAGAAATCACTTGATAGTCGCTAGCGGGAGCTGGTGATAACTGCTGTTCGTAGTAAAGTGTTAGTGCAGAGGACAAGGCAGCGTTAGGCACATTGAATTGGTGTAGGTTCATTTTATATCCCGTGTATTCAATGTCAACTACTTTTATTTTGGAGGAGCCGATTCCATAGGATATTTCAAGGCCGTGGTTGGGGCTTTGAGCCGCGTTAGAAGCGCCTGCCGTGTTGGTTTTTATCAGTGCGTCAGGTGCTCCTGTTTGAATATATGGGTTTGGCGTAGAAAGGGTAAATTGATGTACGCCGTTTATACCTATCATTCTTGTTATCCAGCCTTCGCCTTCTTCATAGGTTGGGGCTGATACGCCATTTCCATCCTTTGGGCCCTCGTTGTAGCTTGCTGCGCCATAGTTTATTACTTCATTCCACACAAATGGTTCGGCTGTTTTTCCAGCAAAATTTTGATTGGTTATTATTCGAAGTCGTTTGTTGTTAATACTTGATGCGAGCGTGAGGAATACAAATGCTGTATCGTTAAAGTTGCTGTAGTAGGGGTTCATTTGATGACTGGCTTGGGCGTACAACTCCGCATCGAACCAACCATCGTTTTTGCTCCCATAAAAAAGTATAAAATCACCAACATCGAAGGAGCCATCCGATTCACCTGAGATGTGAATAAATGTCTCCTGGCCTCGGCTAAACAATTGTAACGCGCGGGGATCTAAAGAATTGATATCGATTCCAATATTGGTTAGAGCAGGTTTAAGCGTGGCGTAATCCAACCGATATACATCGCTAGCGATAATCGGAATCTTAAGGTATTTCTGGTTGAAATTAATCCATTCGTTACCAAATGGTTGTGCTAATAGGTTGCCAATGGCGAGAATAAAGAATAACGCTATCCTCCATTTCATCTCGGGGGTTTGTTTAAATCAAGTTTTAATGAAAAAACATTGGAATAAAGAGCAACAGATTGGTCTCCAATATCCGTAAGTGCGTAATCGATGGTTACACCCTTAAAGCTAAGTCCAACTCCTATATTAGGTTGGAATGTAGTCACTTTGTGCGATCCCACTTCGGCTTGTATTTTTTGGAAATTTCCCATGCCACCTCTTAAATAGACAATTCTAGCATAAGACATCTCCAACCCAAAATAAGGATCAATACTCAATGGGTCTCCTTGAATGAGGGTGTTTCGCTGCCCATCAAATGTTAAATCGAAATTGGCCTCTGGAAGTACGGCAAACTTTTTTATTTCAAATTCTTTTCCTACTCCTAAAATGAGCCTAGGCAAGGTTATTTCGAGTCCATTTTCTGGAATTTCATTTCCAGTTTGCTCAAACACTTCGATGGTACGGTCGGAAAGTGAAAAGCTCCATGCATTAAAGGTAGAAGTAACATCTCTGGCCATAGCGCCAAACCTCCAACCATCTTTTTGATACTTAGCGCTTGCGTCGAGGCCAAAGCCCCAGGCATCTGCGAAGTCCCCTATTTTTCGATAAATGATCTTGGCATTTCCTCCAAGACTAAGTCCTTCAACTTTTGATTTTCTGGCATAGGAAATTAAAAAGGCATTGTCCACAGCCGAGAATGTGGTAATTCGATCGTAGTTAACATTGCCATTGTTGTCCACAAGTTCAATCGTGTTGGGAATATCGTCAACAGCGAACCTGATATAGGAGAGCCCTAGGGTAGCATCTTCGTCCACTTTTATAGCAAATCCCACATAATCGAATTTGGCAATTCCTGCAAAATATTCTGAATGCATAAGCGAAGCCGAAAAGTCTTTTTTAAGGCCAGTTAATCCACTAGGGTTCCAATAGCCGCTTGTTACATCGTCTACAGATGCCACGGTTGCCTTCGACATGGCAAGCGAACGCGCCCCCACTCCAATAGCTAAAAACTCATTGGAATATTTAGGAGCTTGGGCAATTACAGCGCTACTCGTTACCAAAATGATGGCTACAAGCGTGATAAAACGGTATATACTGGGCAAGTGCATAGGAGATGCTAATTTAGCATGAAAGGCCAACTAAACTCAAAAAGCGATAAAAAATTGTCCAACTTCCTTCGTGGGTAAACTCCAATATATTTGCGTTTGAAAAACAAGAAAGTGACGGCACTAATTCGATTTATACCAAACCTACTTACCTTAATCAATTTATCTGTTGGGGTGGTGGGTATTATCTTGGCTTTTAGCCCATACATGGAGTACGCAGGTTTTTGTATTCTTTTTGCCTCGGTATTTGATTACTTCGATGGGTTTGCTGCTCGTTTGCTTAATGCGCAATCGGAAATTGGTAAGCAGTTGGATTCTTTAGCCGACGCTGTTGCTTTTGGGGTACTTCCGGGAATTATCATGTATCAATTGTTGTTGATGAGTCAAGGGGCGTACTTTGTTCCTTTTCACGAGCGAGATGTAGTCGTTCATAGCATTTCATTGCTCGCATTGTTGATTCCGGCCTGTTCTGTTTTTCGTCTTGCTAAGTTTAATGTTGATACCGAGCAAACGGTAAATTTTAGGGGATTACCTACCCCAGCTATGGCCATTTTTGTGGGTGCATTACCCATTATTTTGGGCGAACAACTCGACTTTAATTATTACCTACCCCTTGATGAGGTTTCATTAGCTAACCAAATTGAATATCGGTATTGGGACGAGTTTGATGTTTTTGTGGCAAGTGCATTACAAAGCTCTTGGGTTTTGTTGATCCTCATTGTGGCTTTGTCTAGTCTCATGGTGAGTAATTTTACGATTTTATCGCTTAAGCTAAATGGATTTTCCTGGAAGGAAAACCAATGGAAATACACCATTTTGGGGTTGGCTGCACTAACCCTTTTGCTTTCGTTTTTACCCAATTGGATTTGGGTGCCAGGCTATCCTTTTGTTGAGTGGGTGGCGTTTCCCTTAATAATTACTGAGTTGGTTTTTTTGTCCTTTTTGAAAAAAGTGCTCAATAAATAACATCACTTTTTGTTGTAAGCTGACATGGTTCTTTCGGGGCCAATTGCTGCAAAGCTTAAGATCATTTCACCGGCCATTTCAGTTCTTAGATCCAATGATTTTAATTCCTCTTCACCCCAGCGACCAAGTACATAGTCTACCTGTCTACCTTTAGAGAATTCATTGCCTATTCCAAATCGCAGGCGTGAATAATCCTTTGTATTAAGCACTTCATTTATGCTTTTTAGTCCGTTGTGCCCACCATCAGACCCTTTGGTTTTGAGCCGCAAAGCGCCAAAAGGTAAGGCCAGGTCATCTGTCACAACCAAAAGGTTAAGAATGGAAATTTTCTCTTGTGTGAGCCAATACCGAACCGCTTTTCCACTCAGATTCATAAAAGTGTTTGGCTTGAGAAGGATAAGTTGACGGCCCTTGTGCTTTACAAGGCATGTTTCGCCATGTTTTGCAGGGCTAAAAACAACATTGGACGCTCTGGCAAGAGCGTCCAATGTCTTAAACCCCACATTATGACGGGTTTCAGTATATTCTGACCCTGGGTTGCCCAATCCGGCAATCAGGTACTTCATTTTTATGCTTCTACAGCTTCTTCAGTAGCTTCAGCAGCAGGGGCATCTTCTTCAGCATCTGCTTCTTCATCCAAGTCAACCGCTCCACGAGCCGTTTTAATTGCTACTGCATAATTGTTAGGAGCATCTAAGAATTCTAATCCAGGGAAATTTAATTCACTAATACGAATACCTTGTCCAATTCTCAATTTTGAGATATCTATTTCGATAGCATCTGGAAAATCAGCAACCAATGCTTTTACCTTTAGTGTTCTAAAAGTTAAACGAAGTCTACCTCCATTAAGAACACCTATTGCAGTTCCTTTCAACCTTACAGGTATGTTCATTGTGATTTTGTCTCCTTCCTTTGGCTCAAAAAAGTCAACGTGAAGAATTCTATCGTTTACTGGGTGAAACTGAATGTCCTTCAAGAACACACTTCTCTTGTCGCCTTCAACATCAAGGTCTATTACATAAACGTTTGGTGTGTAAACAACCTTCTTGAATTGACGCTCATCAATTAATACATGAAGAGGGTCTCCTGAACCGTAAACAACACATGGAACAAGTCCATTCTTTCTTGAGATTTTCGCCTCTTTAGTTCCAGATTCTTTGCGGACAACACCGCTGATTGAAATAGATTTCATTTTATCTTGTTTTTCTGTCTTAAATAATAAAGTGAGAACTAATGGATTTTTTGTGCACCACATTCTCAATAACTGATCTGAACAATTCCGCAACCGAAAGAACCTTAATTTTAGGGTGAACCCTAGTTAAAGGAATAGTATCGGTTACAATAAGTTCTTTCAATTGTGATTGTTCAATTCTTTCGTAAGCCGGCCCAGAAAGTACTGGATGAGTAATAATGGCTCGAACCGAATTAGCACCATGCTCCATCATCATATCAGCGGCCTTTGTTAAAGTGCCAGCCGTATCAATAATATCGTCAACCAACATCACATCTTTGCCTTCTACATCTCCAATTACGGTCATGTTTGAAACCTCATTGGCTTTTTTTCGCTGCTTGTAGCATATTGCCAATCCACAATCTAAATACTTAGCGTAGGAGTTAGCCCGCTTTGTACCCCCAGTATCAGGAGCAGCCATAATTAGATTTGGTAAATTTAATCCTCGTAAATAGGGAAGAAATATGGAAGAAGCGTATAAATGGTCTACAGGAACTTCAAAAAATCCCTGAATTTGATCGGCATGCAAATCCATGGTCATAATTCGAGTAATCCCTGCCGCGGAAAGCATATTTGCAACCAGTTTAGAACCAATTGCAACGCGTGGTTTATCTTTTCGGTCTTGTCTTCCAAAGCCAAAATAAGGAACAACAGCTACAATTTCTTTAGCCGAAGCGCGCTTTGCAGCATCGATCATCAGCAAAAGCTCCATAAGGTTGTCGGTAGGTGGATTTGTACTCTGGATTAAAAAAACGGTATCACCTCTCACGGTTTCTTCAAAGGATACTTGAAATTCTCCATCCGAAAATCGCAAGACGGACATCTTGCCCAACTCATCGCCATTGATGGCCGCAACGGCTTGTCCAAGCTGACTTGTTGCTGTACCTGCGAATATTTTTACGTGCTGCGACATACCTCCAAAAAACGGGCTGCAAATGTAGATAAATTAATAATGAATTGCCAAACAAAAGAATCCCCTTTATTTCTTTCTTATTCAACGACTTTGACCTATTGATGCGCTAAGTGTAAATAACGAATGTTACGCATAGTTTTTTACTATTTTTACGGCCTCTTAGTTGGCTATTTTTTCATGCGAAAATTTTACTTTCTATCTTTTGTTGTTGGAGCTTTATTGCTCCTTTCTTGTAATAAGGAAAAGGTACCCCGTGCTAGTTTTATATATAAGCAAGATAAGGGGGGTATTGTTACTTTCACCAATACGAGCGCAGGAGTAGTGGATGAGTTGGTTTGGAGTTTTGGTGACGATTCTCCTTTGTCTTCTGAAGTAGCGCCTCAACATAGATTTATAAAGGCCGGCACATATTCGGTTTCATTAACTGCTACCAATTCGGCGGGCTCAAATACATATACTGAAAGTATTGATATTGTGGCGGGTGTACAATTGAGTTTTAACGACCATCCCAGATTTAAAGACGCAAGTGGATATTTTTATGCACGTAATATCTATGAGTTCGACCCAGGGTCGCCTCTTGTTTTTAAACAAGTAAGAGGGAGTGCCGTTGCTGCGCTATACGATTCTACCAATTTTTTGGTTTCGGTGGGTAAGGTTAATGTGAATGGAGATTTGCTCGAGCATAATGCGGATAATAGTTATGCTAAGGAAGGTAAAGATTCGAGTTGGTATTATTCCAATCCATCATTGTATTGGAGTGCTGATGGTGGCAATGGATATCCCGCTATGGTAGAGAATGTCCCATTTGATTTTCCAGAAATAAGTGGGATTATTACAAATGCACTTTTGAGAAGCGATTCACTATTTGTACTTAAATTGGCGAAGACAGTAAATTTGGCCGACTCCGTAATATGGCTTATCGAGTACAAGGGAGAAACCATGGCCGAGAAACACACTGCGGGAGGAGTGAATGGAGTGGTATTTACCAAGGCTGAGCTATCTAAATTGGTGAACTCGGGAAACTACACTTCAAAAGTCATAGCATTTAATGTGGTGAGAAAAACGCATAACTTCAAAAAGGTGTATTACACCAAGGAATCTTATACAGAAGCGGATTTAGTTGTCAGGTAGTTAGATGCGGAGATACAAGAATTTTATTCATCATTTAGGCCGATTTTTCCAAATCCATATTTATCTACTTTTGCCCCGTTTTTTTTAAAAAAATAATATCTGATAATGGTTGACAATAAATATCAAGGTGCGGTTAATGCTTTTATGGAGTCTGTATCTTCAAGGGATGAACATCAACCTGAATTTTTTCAAGCAGTTAAGGAAGTTGCGGAAACTGTCATTCCCTATATCGAAGAAAACCCGAAGTACAAAAAAGCCAAGATTCTTGAAAGAATGGTTGAGCCTGAGCGGGTTATCGTATTCCGCGTTCCATGGATTGATGATAAGGGGGAAGTTCAAGTAAATCGGGGTTTCAGAGTTGAAATGAATTCTGCGATAGGCCCTTACAAAGGTGGATTGAGATTTCACCCTAGCGTAAACTTGAGTATCCTAAAGTTTTTGGCTTTTGAGCAAGTGTTTAAAAACAGCCTTACTACCTTACCAATGGGTGGAGGAAAGGGCGGTTCTGATTTTGATCCAAAAGGGAAATCAGATAATGAGGTGATGAAATTCTGTCAAAGTTTTATGACGGAATTGTGCAAACATATTGGTCCAAACACAGATGTACCTGCAGGTGATATAGGTGTTGGTGGCCGTGAAATTGGTTACATGTTTGGCCAATACAAAAGAATTAGAAATGAATTTACGGGTGTTTTAACTGGTAAAGGTCTAGCTTATGGTGGTTCACTTATCCGTCCTGAGGCTACGGGATATGGAGCAGTTTATTTTACCGAAAATATGTTGGGCACGAAAGGTCTTTCTGTTTTCAATCACACGGTGGTTATTTCAGGTTCTGGCAATGTAGCTCAGTATGCTGCCGAAAAGGTAATGGAGCTGGGAGGAAGGGTTTTAACCATGAGCGATTCAAAAGGATTTGTATATGCTCCAGAAGGTTTTACATCGGAACAACTGGCCTTTATCATGGACTTAAAAAACAACAAGAGAGGAAGAATTAGTGAACTTGTCGATGCTTTTGAAGGTGTGGAATACCATGAAGGTAAAACTCCTTGGGGAATTAAATCTGACATTGCCCTTCCTTGTGCTACTCAAAATGAATTGAGGGAAGAGGATGCGAAACGGATGGTAGCGAATGGTGTTTTGGCTGTATCAGAAGGAGCGAACATGCCTTGTACTCCAGGAGCTATGCATGTATTTGTAAAAAACAAAGTATTGTATTGCCCTGGTAAAGCTTCTAATGCCGGTGGTGTTGCCACTTCAGGTTTAGAAATGAGCCAAAACTCAATGCGGTATAACTGGACAAGAGAAGAAGTAGACTCCAAACTAAAAGATATTATGCTTTCGATCCACACTGAGTGTGTGAAGTACGGAACCGATAAGGACGGTTATGTTGACTATGTAAGAGGAGCCAACGTAGCTGGTTTTATTAAAGTAGCAGATGCCATGATGGCTCAAGGAGTAGTTTAATACTCCCTTTAAATTTAAATATTTAAAAAGGCCCGGGAATTCTCGGGCTTTTTTTATGCCTTCAAGACGAGTTCTAGGAATATATTTGCCTATAATCTCAATATCACAGATATGTACGGAAAAATGAAAGGCATGCTCCAAGGCGAATTGGAGCAAATTAAAAAAGACGGATTATATAAATCGGAGAGAATCATTACTACTTCTCAGGATGCGGTTATCAAAGTTTCTACCGGTGAAGAAGTTATTAATTTCTGCGCCAACAACTACCTGGGTCTTTCATCTCATCCAAAGGTTATCGAAGCAGCTCACAAGACACTTGATTCCCACGGTTTTGGGATGTCTTCAGTCCGATTTATTTGCGGTACTCAGGATATTCATAAAGAGCTAGAACAAAAAATTGCCACCTTTTTAGGAATGGAGGATACCATTCTATATGCTGCGGCCTTTGACGCCAATGGAGGGGTGTTTGAGCCGCTCTTAGGGCCAGAGGATGCAATTATTTCCGATTCACTCAATCACGCTTCTATCATTGATGGTGTAAGGTTGTGCAAGGCACAAAGGTTCCGCTATGATAACAACGATATGGCTGATTTGGAAGCCAAGTTAAAAGAGGCCTCAGGTGCTCGATTCAAAATGATTGTAACAGACGGTGTATTTTCAATGGACGGCTATGTAGCACAATTGGACAAAATCTGTGACTTGGCCGATAAATATGATGCTTTGGTAATGGTGGATGAGTGCCATGCAACGGGTTTTATTGGTAAAACGGGACGTGGTTCTATTGAATTGCGAAATGTAATTGGCAGAGTAGATATCATCACGGGTACACTGGGAAAGGCACTTGGTGGTGCAATGGGCGGTTTTACATCAGGACGAAAAGAGATTGTGGACTTGCTTCGACAGCGTTCTAGGCCTTATTTATTCTCCAATTCACTCGCCCCGTCCATAGTGGGCGCTTCAATAGCCGTGTTTGACTTATTGAGTGAGTCAACAGATTTGAGAGATAAGCTGGAAAGCAATATCAATTATTTTAAGGAAGGAATTAAGGCTTCAGGCCTAGATTACAAAGATGGCGAAAGTGCAATTGTACCCATCATGTTGGGTGATGCGGCATTATCTCAAGAATTTGCTAATAGACTTTTGGCCGAAGGCATTTATGTTATTGGCTTCTTTTACCCGGTAGTTCCCAAAGGACAGGCTAGGATAAGGGTACAACTCTCAGCTGCTCACGAAAAATCTCATTTGGACAAAGCCATTGCTGCATTTACCAAAGTAGGGAAGGAGCTTGGGGTCATTTAAAGGAAAACTCAATTGGTTGTTTCTCAATTATTTAAAGGTGCAGGGATAGAAAATTGTCTTTCTCGATACACTGCAACTTTTCGGTTGCAGCGCTCGAAATGACATAAAAAGCTACCCCAAATTAAAATGCTCGCTTAATTCGCTCGAATATGTTTTTCCTAAAGGAATTTCTGCACCATTCGAGATTTTAACTACTGAAGTGCCAATGGCATCCAAGTGGTTTAAATTGATGATATAGGATTTATGTACACGCATAAATGAAGCGCTAGGGAGCACTTCCATGATTGTTTTCAGGGGCATTCTTATAATCTTACTCTTTGGGTCGCTGGTTTTAATCTGAACATAGTTTCCTATGCTTTTTACCCAAAACACATCACTCAAGTTGAGTTTAAAATGAAACTGACCGTCTTTTAAAAAGATAAATTCAGGATCTTTTTGTGCTTTAGTAGACACAGGTTGAGCTTCTCCCGATTTTATCGCTAGGGCCATGGTCGTATTTAGGTCATCTTCGTCAATGGGTTTTACCAAATAACCCGCGGGATGCGTTTCAATAGCTTCTTCAAGGGTTTTAGAATCGGAATGGCTCGTTAGAAATATAAACGGAATTTGAGATGTTTCATTGATTTTTTTGGCCAAGTCAATGCCACTTTTTTCCGAATTAAGCATAATATCCAGTAAAATCAAATCTGGATTTTTATTGCTGATGCTCATCAGTGCTTCTTCGTAAGAGCGGGCAATTCCTACACAATCATAACCTTTTGCCGAAATCATGTTGCACAAATCATCGGCGATAATCATCTCATCCTCAACAACTAATACTTTTTTTGAATTACTCATCTGGCTTTATTTTAATTTCAAATTTAGTTCCCTTTCCGGTTCTAAGCATAATTTCTGCTTTAATTTGTCTTGCAAGTAATCGAATTAGGTGCATTCCAAGTGTGTTTGATTTCACTGGATCAAGGTCTTGCGGAAGCCCAATTCCGTCATCCGTTATGACAATAAATATTCTTCCTTCATTTTTGGTAGCCTTTATGGAAATATTTCCTTCTTTTCGGTCGGCAAATGCATATTTCAAAGAGTTGGTGATCACTTCATTAATAATTAGCCCGAGGGGAATGGCCGTTTGCAGGTTAAAAGCAATTTTTTCACATTCAACCTTATATTTTACTTCCACTCCAAACGGCTGTAAACCAGTAGCCAAATACTCGATCAGTTCATTTAAGTAATCTTCAAAATCAACCCTGGAAACATCTGCTTCTTGATATAATTTTTGGTGAACCATGGCCATGCTCTTAACCCGATTGCTGCTTTCAGTAAGGGCCTTTTTGGTTTCCAAATCGTCTACTTTGTCACGTTGTAAATTGAGCAGGCTGTTGATGAGTTG
>JAGQYO010000002.1:90793-120812 GCA_020435995.1 Flavobacteriales bacterium
AAGCTTCATGAGCTTTTAATTTGGTGCGATAGGCTAAAACGGCAACAATACTCAAACTCAGGGTAAGCAGCGCGATAACAATCCAGAAGTATCTAATACGGCGTTCTTCGCCAAGCGATTCTCTTTGAGATGCTTCCATAAGGCGTGCTTGGTTATTGAATTCAAACCGAGCCTGAACGAGGGCCATCGCTTTAAACTTTTCTTCATTAAAAATCGAATCCTGAAGCGATTCATTTAGCTTGTAATAATAAAGTGCTTTAGCATCGTCTTCAAAAATTTCAAAGCACGTAGCAAGCGCGTTGTAGCATTGTGCAATTTCATCTTTATTGCGAATACTCAAGCTGATTTCGAGCGCTTCGGTAAGAAAATGTAGTGCTTTGGATTCGCTGCCCCATTCACAATATAATTCTCCTAAGAGCCGAAGCGCAGGAATAGCCATTCTTCGTGAACCTAAACTGCGAACAATTTCAATATTGGTTTTATAGCAGGTAAAGGCGGAATCAAAATTGTTTTTGTTTCGATAATAGGTTCCAAATGATTCGTAGACTTTGGCTTTTGTGTAATCATTGGGTTTCTCTTCCACCAGTTCCATCGCGGTTTCTAAATACATGCGGGCAGAGTCGGGCTGATTTAAATCTATAAAAAGGTCGGCCAAGCCAGTGTACAATTCGGCTCTTCTATAATCTTCTGGAACATGTTTCGCGAATTCTAGGGCACGTTTAAAGTAGAACATAGCCCGATTGACATCACTTAGCTTGAGTTCTACATACCCCAGTCGGTTGTACACTCCCGCCATGCCAGCCGAGTCTTTTACCAAGGTAAAAAGCTCCAATGCTTCGTGATAATTTTCAGCCATGGTTTTGTAATCACCTGGCAATTCATGGGCTTTGGCTTTATAAATATGGCCCCAAGCTCGGTGTGAGGTTCGGTTTAGCTTTTTCGAAACCGCTATGCACGATTCGCAGTATTCTAAACCTAGAGCGAAGTCGTCTTTATGAAGATTTTTACATAAAATGAGGAGGTAGTCGAGCTTTTCATCGCTATCTGGCATTTTGGAAATGCGGTAATAAAGAGAGTCATCTTTGGCCTCAATGGCATGGCCAAATCCTATAAAAAAAGTAAGAAGAACTATCCAGATTTTCACGATTGGAAAGTACAACTACCAATTTTAATAGGCAAGAGGTGCTAATGGGTTGGCAGAAGAAAATGTTCTTTTAATGCCTTAAGCGTTTCGTATGGAGAATCTACAATAAACATATTGGCCACCCAAGACGGAATTTCACCACCTGTGGTTGACTTGGCTTCAGAGGCAACTTCAACAATATTTGGCTCTAATTGCACGACCCGATAATAACCTATGGCCTTTTCGATGCGAACACAATCTGTTTTTCTTGGAATATAATCTGGAAGGGCCGTAAACCTCATAAATGTGGTTTTTTCATCCTGTTTTTCAAAAATAATTTTGGTGATTAGATCGCGGTCCTCCACGGGCCAAGGCATATCATATCGCCAGTAAACTATGGTTTCGTCACCGTGTTGATGTAGTACTTTTATTTCGGTGAGAGCGTAGTTCCATTCTATTCTTTTTTCCCATTGAAGCATGTAGTCGATTACTTCTTGCTGGTTGCCATTAAATGAAACCCAAGCACGGTAGGTTTTAATAGGCCATCCTGGAGCATCCTTCACTTGGACCTCAACGCCATTTTTACGCTTTTCAGTAGTCCATTTCTCTTGAGCCGAGGCACTTTGAAAAGTGGAGAACGCAAGGTAAGGAATGAAAAATAGGAGAATTCTCATTCTACATTTTAGTATTGAATTTTGGCCTGGCTATCCCAAGAAGCTTTTAACTATTTGGGACACCAGTTTATTGTCTGCTTTTCCCGCTAGTTCAGAAGAAATCATACCCATTACCTTTCCCATGTCTTTCATGGTGCTTGCACCGGTAGCTGTAATAGCTTTTTGAACAATTTCTCGAATTTTGTCTTCGCTCAATTGTTCGGGTAAATATTTTTCAATGATTGCGGCCTGATTCAACTCTACTTCTGCCAAGTCGGCCCTGTTTTGTGAGATGTAGGCATCGGCGGCTTCTTTGCGTTGTTTTACTAATTTTTGAAGCATCAGTATTCCAGCTTCTTCACTCACTTCGCCACTGACACCCTTATCGGTTGCTGCCAAAAGCAAGGCTGATTTTACCGCCCTTAAGGCCTCTAAATCTTCTTTGGCTTTGGCCTTCATGGCCACTTTTATGTCGTTATTTATAAGATCTACTAGGGCCATATTTAATCTACATTATCGTGAAGAAAAGAGTTGTTTGATCTCAATTCTGTTTTTTTATTTCCATCCTCATCTTCCGATTCAGTGAGCGTTAACCTTGAAATTTGTGATTCAGATGAATGTTCGATGTCATCTAATTTAACCGATCTTCTTTTAAAAGCAGGCTCATTTTCTATTGAAGTTATCCCAGATGGCGTTTTAAGCTGGTTGCTCAAATTGCGAAGCCTGGCCATACGTTCCTGTGTCATTTTTTGCCGCTCTTCGTTCGACATTTGAGGAGCTTGGTTTTTCTTAGGCTGATTTGATTCGGAATTGGCTACCACAGTGGTACCCGATGTTTTTTTAAGCACGGGCTCTAAGCTAAATTCGTCTTCGTCTTCTTTTTTGTTATTCGATTCACTCAGCTTGGAAGCAATTGTTGAAAAGCCTGCCTCTTTCTCCATGTCAGTATCTTCGAGTTGATGTCTTACGGTTGGTTCTTGTTCTTCCACAGTTTTAGGGGTTTCTGGTTCTACCTTGGCACTCGGTGTAACCATTAGCGGCACCTCTTTCTCAACTTGCGCGGCGTCCATTCGCACTTCTTCAACTTCGTCTTCGGTTGTTTCGTTTTGTGAGGATATCAGGTTTTGTTCGGTCGCTTCCTCTGGCTCCGCGACTTGCATAGAAACTTCCTCTATTTCATCATTTGTGATTTCATCCTCAACCATGGAAGATTGTGGTGCTTCCGTTACCTCGTTTTTTTCAGCAACTACCTCATGCTCAATTCGAGAAACCATTTGCTCCTCTTTTTCCGACTGCGTAAAAGTGGGTTCGTCAACTTTTTTAGGCACTTCATGGTTTTCGTCTAGCTCAAATATATTAACCTGCTTACTAGTTGTTTCATGTGCGGAAAGTGGGCGCGTGAGTTGCGTTCTTACTTCATCATCTAGTTGCTTAACGGTTGGTCGACGATATTCTTCGGTTGTGATTTGCGCACCAGTATCTGGATTTGATTTAAACCCAGTTGCAATAATTGTAATACTGATTTCGTCGTTATCCAACCTGTCATCTACGCCGTGGCCCCATATTACTTCGGCCTCGTCGCCGGCCGCTTCTTCAATAAAATCGGTTATTTCTGTAATTTCATCCATCAAGATGGAATCAATACCGTAAGTAATGTTCAACAGTACGTTGGCAGCTCCTCTGATGTCGTTTTCATTGAGTAAAGGTGAGTTTACGGCTGTTTCAACAGCAGTTAAAGCTCTGTTTTCACCCTTTGCTCGCGCGCTTCCCATGATGGCAACACCGGATTGGTACATCACCGTGCGCACATCGTTAAAGTCAACATTTATTTTGCCCGTGTAGGTTATCGCTTCGGCAATTCCTTTAGCCGCGGTGGTAAGTACATTATCAGCTTCTTCGAATGCATTATCCAAAGAGAGGTTGCCGAACATTTCACGTAGTTTATCATTGTTGATGACCAACAATGTATCTACGGAGTCACGCATGTTTTTAATACCTTCATCAGCTCGTCGTCTTCGTTTTTTACCCTCAAACGAAAATGGCATCGTGACAATACCCACAGTAAGAATACCCATTTCTATAGCCGCTTTGGCAATGATAGGTGCAGCTCCTGTGCCTGTACCACCGCCCATACCTGCGGTTATAAATACCATTTTGGTTTTAGAACCAAGGAAATCTTTAATTTCCTCAATACTTTCTATTGCTGCGCTCTCGCCAACTTCGGCGCGGCTACCAGCACCTAAACCTGCTGTGAGGCTCGCACCCAATTGAACCTTTACAGGTACAGGGCTAATATCAAGCGCTTGTTGATCTGTGTTGCATACGATAAAATCAACGTCTTTTATTCCTTGGCGAAACATGTGGTTTACGGCATTGCTGCCACCGCCACCCACACCAATTACTTTAATGTGTGAAAGTTGTTCTGAGGGTAAATCAAACTTCATAACTTCTTTTTTTGTTTTATTAGTTTTCGTCGTCTTCTTCTAAGATTTTTTTGACACCATTTGTCAGTCGTTCAATGAACGATCCTCTACTTTTTTCTGACTTGATTTCAATTTCGGCTTCTGCTTCGGGTGTTTCATCTTCAACCACAACAGGTTGCACAATTTCTTCTGTCTTTTTTTGAGATTTTTCGTTCAAAATGATGTGAGCTTTCTCGCCGCGCGCCTCTTTATCTAGCTTGTCTTGGCGCTCCTTCATTTTATAGGCACAAAGTACCAAACCTACACCTGTAGCAAATGTGGGACTTGTAATTTCTTCTGTTCCCGAAGCTAAATGCTCTGTAGGATACCCAATTCTGGTTTCCATGCCTGTTATAAATTCAAATAGTTGAGATATGTGTCTCAATTGAGCCCCACCACCTGTAACTACGATTCCGGCTATGAGCTTATTCTCGAATCCCGAATTTTTTATTTCGTAGTACACCTGCTCAATAATTTCAGACATTCGAGCCTCAATGATGTAGGCTAGGTTTTTTACGGAAATTTCCTTGGCTTCTCGTCCTCTAATTCCAGGAATTGAAACTATTTCATTATCGAGGTTTTCACTCGCTAGGGCAGATCCGAATTTTAATTTCAGTTGTTCAGCCTGCCTTCTAATAATGGAACATCCCTCCCTAATGTCTTCGCTTACTATGTTTCCACCAAACGGAATTACAGCCGAGTGACGAATGATATTGTCTTGAAAAATCGCCAAATCAGTAGTTCCGCCACCTATATCAACCAAAGCAATTCCCGCTTCTTTTTCCTCCTCATGAATAACTGCTTCAACTGATGCCAAGGGTTCAAGCGTGATGCCAAGTACTTCAAGGCCAGCTTTTTCAATACATTTTCTGATGTTGTTTACTGCAGCGATTTGAGCTATGATGATGTGAAATTTAGCCTCTAACCTACTGCCCGACATTCCTACTGGGTCAGTTATTCCAACTTCGTTGTCTACGATGTACTCTTGCGGAATAACTTCAATAATTTTTTCGCCAGGCTGCATGATCAGCTTGAACATTTCTTCGCGAAGGGCCTCTACGTCTGCACGTTTAATTTCTTCTTCGAAGCTATCTCTAATTTTAGTTCCATGGTGCTGAACACTGCGAATATGCTGCCCTGCAATGCCTACGTTAACCTCTCGAATAACTACTCCAGCTCGTTCTTCGGCTTGTTTTACGGCTTCGCGAATTGCTTCTACGGTAGGGGTGATGTGGGTTACCACTCCTCGGTTAACGCCAGGTGATGGAGCTTTGCCCATACCGAGTATCTCAAGTTTACCGAATTCATTTTTCTTGCCTACTAAGGCTGCAATTTTTGTGGTTCCGATATCGAGACCTACTACAAATTCTTCGTTTTGCGCCATATTCTATTTTTTAGTGCAGACTACCTGATTTTTAAATTTCAAATTGATGGAAGTAAACTCGTTCCACCCTGTTCTAGCAAGACCTTTTTGGTAAAACAAAAGGAGCTTACTAAATTTTTCTTCTAAATTTTCGGTGCTACCGAAAATGATTTTGTGTTTCCCTACGCGGGGTGTTAATTCTAAATCGCCATTTCTATTCACATATATTTGGGAGATTTGGGCGTTCCAAAAAGGATCAGAAGTTATAAATCGACCTAGTGTGAAGAGGTTTTTTAATTGATCGGCACCGGGTAAATCTTCAGAGTTCATTTTTAGTTTGTTGAACAATTCGGTGTTTTCTACCGCCGAGGAATTCTTTTGACGAAACAGTCGGCTTAGGCTGGTCTCCAAATCTTCTAGGCGATAAACCGTGCTAAACGGGATGTTCACATTGCCATGTGCAATGAGAACCCGGGCAGTATAGCGGTTGCTCAATGGCATAAAACTCCCTTCTTCATCCAGATAAAAGCTTTCGCCAAATGAATTGTAGATGCGAATGATGGGTGTACGCTCTTGCAATTCGATAACCACCCGACCATCGATTGTAACATAAACCTCAGCGCTGCTAATGGAGGAATTGTTTTCTAAAAGCTTTTCAATGTGTTGGATATCTAAGCTTGATATTTTTTGGTCTTTTAGTTGGAATCCAACATTTTGAAGAAGTTCTTCAACGTCTTCCTCGGTTATAAATTGAGATTTAATAGGCCGGTCTATTTTTATTTGGAGGTCGTTATACTTTTGGGATTCACGAGAATAGTAGGAAAAGCTCATAAGCGAAAACATTCCTCCTAAAAGCAATAACCAACTACCGATATCTAAAATCCGCTTCATAATTCGTAGACCTCCACAAGGGTTTTCTTAATAGAATTCACCAGCTCACCAACGTCACCAGCCCCTAAGGTCATTAACACGTGTAAATTTTTGTTTTTAAAGAGGGCTTGACCAATGAGGTCCTCCTTTTTTACTAACTTTTTGTTTTTGATAACCACTTTGTCGATAAGCCATTGGGAGTCAATGCCTTCGATTGGTTTTTCTCTGGCTGGGTAAATATCCATGAGCCATAACTCGTCTAACATGGACAAAGCCTCGGCAAATTCGTCAGCAAAGTCGCGTGTGCGGGAATACAGGTGGGGCTGAAATATTCCAGTTATTTTCTTGCCTTTAAAAAGTTCTTTAGTTGATCCAATTACTGCACGAAGTTCTTGTGGGTGGTGTGCATAGTCATCAATATAAACGAGGTTAGATGTGTTAATTACAAGGTTGAATCTTCTTTCAATTCCCAAAAAACTTTGTAGGGAATTTCGAAGCTGAGGTGGAGTTACACCGAGGTAAAGAGCAATAGCCGATGCGCCTGTTGCATTTTCTACATTGTGTCTGCCTGGGAAGGAAAACTCGAGTTCTTCGATGCGCTGTTTTTGGAAATTGAGGTTGAAATAAGTTTTACCGTGATCGTAGTGCAAATTGGTGGCAAAGTAGTCGGCGGCCTCATCAACAGCATAAGTATAGGTAGGTACATGAGCTGGGAGCTCAAGTTCCAAGCCCTTTTTAATAAAGACAGCTCCGCCGGGCTTTGTTTTATTTATAAAAATGGAGTAGGCTTTTGCGAGCTCATCTCCAGTGTTGTAGATGTCTAGGTGGTCAGCATCAATGGCCGATACAAATGAAATGAGTGGAACGAGTTGATGAAATGACCTATCGAATTCATCTGCTTCTACCACAGCTAAATTGGCCAAAGGATCATGTAAAAAATTGGTGTTGTAATTTTTTGATATTCCACCTAAAAAGGCATTGCAATGTTTGTGTGAGTAAGTGAGTATATGCGCCAAAATTGTACTTATACTGGTTTTTCCATGTGTACCTGCGATACCAATTGCATTCATTTCGCGGGTAATCATCCCTAATATTTCTGCTCGTTTTTTTACAACAATTTCCGATTTTATAAAGTGATTCAGCAGTATTGAATCCGATGGAACAGCTGGGGTGCGTATCACTAAATCGGGGGTTATTTTAAGCAATTCAATTTCGTCTTTATAAATGATTTTTGCCCCTTCTTCTTCAAGGTCATTGGTGATACGAGAGTAGTTTCTATCGTAGCCCCACACTTCCTTACCTTCTAAAATAAAATACCTCGCCAAGGCCGACATGCCAATACCGCCAATGCCCAAAAGGAATACTTTATTCAAGGAGGTGAGGTTCATCTATATGTCCATAAGTTTAATGACTACGTCGGCAATTTTATCATCAGAATTTTCCATTCCAAGGGGCCTTATGTTGTTTTGCAGCTTGCTTAGTTCTTCCTCATTATGAATAAGATCAAGAAGTTTTTGAAAAAGCATGTGCGGTGCGTCACTGTTTCGAACGATTATAGCTGCATCGTGCTGAGCAAGTGCAATTGCGTTTTTAGTTTGGTGGTCTTCTGCGGCGGTAGGCAAGGGTACGAGTACGCAGGCTTTGCCAGTAAGACAAATTTCGGAAACAGCAATGGCCCCAGCACGTGAAACCACTAAATCGGCAGCTGCATAAGCCAAGTCCATTTGGGCAATAAATTGATGAACTTTAATTCCTTTTGAGTGTGAATGACTTACAGCTTCAGCCACTTCTTGAAATGAGACTTTTCCCGTTTGCCAAATAAGCTGAATCTGGTTCTCATCGAACTCCGGAATATGTGGAATTAAGCTGTCATTCACTGCCTTGGCGCCAAGGCTCCCACCTACTACAAGTACGGTTTTTATACTTGGGTCAAGTCCGAAAAACTCAAATGCTTTCTCTCGTTTTCCTTCAATGCTTACGACCTCTTTTCGTACTGGATTTCCCGTTAGCACTACTTTTTCAGCTGGAAAAAAGCGTTCCATATCTTCATAAGCCACACAGACTTTGTCAACCGTTTTACCTAGAAGCTTATTGGTAATTCCTGCATAGCTATTTTGTTCTTGCACTACTGTAGGTATGCCATTCATCGAAGCGATTTTGAGCATCGGCCCGCTTGCATATCCACCAGTACCAACCACTACGTTGGGTTTAAATTTTTTAAGAATGGAATATGCCTTCCACAAACTGCTGATCACTTTAATAGGGAAGAGTAAGTTTTTAAAACTCAAATTTCTTTGTATACCACTTATCCAAAGGCCCTCGATTCGGTATCCAGCTTTTGGCACTTGTTCCATTTCCATTCGGCCTTTGGCGCCAACAAAAAGAACCTCCGTATTGGGATGCCGCTTTTTAATTGCGTTGGCAATTGCAATGGCTGGGAAAATATGCCCACCAGTGCCTCCTCCAGATATGATAACCTTAGGCGATGGCATAATCGTCGAGTTTTATTTTTTTGGCGTTTTCGAGTTCAATACCTCGGCTTACACTTAAAATAATTCCAATGCTTAGGCAGGTGAACCAAGTAGAGGTTCCCCCCATACTTACAAGCGGAAGTGGTTGACCAGTAACAGGCAATAGATTTACCGCAACAGCCATGTTTATCATGGCTTGAAATACAAGTGAAAAGCTGAGTCCAAGCACCAGTAACTGGGGGAAGAGATGTTCGGTTTTGGTGGAAAGACGCAATGCCCGAAAGAAAAGAATGATGTACAGCATTAAAACGATGGTACCTCCTAACATGCCGTATTCTTCTAATACTATGGCATAAATAAAGTCGGAGTAGGGATGTGGCAGAAAGTTGCGCTGGTTGCTGTTTCCCGGGCCTTGGCCTGCTAATCCACCTTTGGCAATGGCAATTTTACTTTGCTCTACTTGATAGTTTCCATCCGAGTCTTTTTCATTGCTGGCATAGCGTTCCACTCTTTTTTTCCAAGTTTCGGCACGTGGAAACACTTTTGGCGCAAATTGAGCAATAAGGAATACCGAAGCAAGCATAACAATACCCGCTGGAATGAGAGATGCAAAATGTTTTAATGGAATTCCCCCAATAAACATGAGCACTATGCAGCAAGTAAATAGCACCGCCGCCGTGCTAAAATTTGCGGGTAAGATGAGCCCACAAACTATTGACACAGGAATAATAATTGGCAGAAAACCTTCTTTAAAGCTCGACAGTACATCCCGCTTAATCCATAGCATTCTAGCCACGTACATGATGAGTGCTAGTTTGGCCAAATCTGAAGTTTGAAAGGACTGATTGATCACAGGGATAACCAACCATCGGCTTGCATTATTCAGATTTGAACCTATCACTAGGGTCAACAATAAGAGTGGTATGGAGAGGTAAAGCAGTAATTGAGAAAGCCTTGAGAAATAGGAATACTTCATTTTATGCGTGACATAAATGATCATAAACCCTAAACCCAAAAAGAGGCCATGACGAAATAAATAATAAAGGGTATTACCGCCGTGATGTTTGTACGCCAACGTAACGATGGAACTGTACACCAACAACAAGCTGAACACTGAGAGCAATACGGCAATTATCCAAATGGCTCTGTCGCCCTTAAAATATTTCGTTATTCCTTTCAAACCTACAGTCCTCTTGCGGCTTCTTTAAATAGCCTTCCGCGCTCTTCATAATTCTCGAACAAATCGAAGCTTGCACAGGCGGGAGAAAGCAAAACGACATCACCTTTTGTACTTAGTTTGTAGGCGTACCCAACTGCTTCGCGCATCGACTGGGCGTCAACCATGGTTTCTACTATATCACCAAAGGCTTCGTGAATTTTTGAGTTGTCTACCCCTAAACATACGATGGCCTTTACCTTATGAGCTACCAGTTCTTTAAGTGTGTTGTAGTCATTTCCTTTATCTATTCCTCCTACAATCCACACCACTGGAGCATCCATACTTTCAAGAGCATACCAAGTACTATTGATGTTGGTAGCTTTTGAGTCGTTGATGTAGTTTACACCACATACTGAAGTTACGTGTTCTAACCGATGTTCAATGTTTTGAAAATCGGACAAACTCTCTCTGATAATCTCCTTGCGAAGTTCGAGAACCTTACTGGCAACTCCTGCTGCCATTGAATTGTAAATGTTGTGCTTGCCTTGAAGCGCTAATTTTTGTATAGACATATTGAACCCTGTTTTATTAATTTTAATTTTTATTTCATCATTTTCTAACCATGCACCTTCATCCAATTTCTTTTCTATAGAAATGGGGATCATTTGTGCCTTTATTTTGTGAGTTTGGAGGTACTCGTGCATAATTGGATCATCAATATTGTAAATGAAGTAGTCGGACTCGTCTTGGTTTTCAGCAATTCTAAATTTGGAAGCCACATAATTCTCTAGCTTGTAGTCGTAGCGGTCTAAATGGTCTGGTGTGATATTCAATAAAATGGCGATGTATGGTTTAAAATCGCGGATTCCATCCAGTTGAAAACTGCTTAATTCGAGTACTGCATAACTGGCTTGGTGGTCTACGATTTGACTGGCAAAACTCCTGCCTATGTTACCTCCAACAATAACGTCTAATTCTGCTTTATTGAGAATATGATGAACCAGTCCAGTTGTTGTCGTTTTACCATTGGAGCCTGTAATGCCAATAATTTTTCCATGGTATTTAGAGAATGCAAATTCTATTTCTGAGACAACGGGAATCCCAAGTCCATTTAATTTTTTGATGAGTGGTGCATTATCTGGTATGCCTGGACTTTTAACGACTAAATTGGATTGGGTAATACGCGCTGAGCTATGGCCGCCTTCTTCAAACGCTATGGCATTTTCTTCTAGGACCTTCTTGTATTTGCCCTTTAGAACCCCTGCGTCGGATAGGAAAACATTGTATCCCTCTTTTTTACCTAAAAGAGATGCTCCAATACCGCTTTCGCCACCACCAAGTACAACGAGATTCTTGCTCATGCTACCTTAGTTTTAGCGTTACAATTGATACAATGGCCAACATGATGCCCACAATCCAGAATCGAGCTACAATCTTGGCTTCTGGTATGCCAAGCTTTTGATAATGATGGTGTAGTGGAGCCATTTTAAAAACTCGCCGTCCTTCTCCATATTTCTTTTTGGTGTATTTGAAATAACCCACTTGAACCAGTACTGATAGGTTTTCGACCAAGAAGATTCCACAAAGTATTGGAATGAGTAATTCTTTTCGAATAGCAATTGCGAAAACCGCTATGATACCGCCAATGGCAAGGCTACCAGTGTCCCCCATGAATACTTGAGCCGGGTAGGAGTTGTACCACAAAAAACCGACACATGCACCCACAAAGGCCGAAATAAAAACCACAAGTTCACCCGAATTGGGAATGTACATTATGTTGAGGTAGTCTGCAAAAATGTAGTTACCTGATAGGTATGCGAAAATCCCCAAAGTGGTTCCAATGATAGCGGAAGTTCCTGTAGCGAGTCCATCAAGTCCATCGGTCATGTTGGCGCCATTGGATACTGCAGTTACGATGAGTATTGAAATCAAAATGAAAATAATCCATGAATACTTGGCCAGATCTTGATTTATCCAGGTTAAAAACCAGGAGTAGTCGAACTCATTATTTTTTACGAATGGAATAGTGGTTTTTAACTCCTTGGTTACTTGCCATGTATATTCGGATGGATTTGTTTTGTTCTCATCTCCATTTTCAACTTGAAGCCCTGTATTAACCGGAGTTTCGTTAAACACCTTGTGCCTAACTTCAGTACTATCGCTAAAATATAGCAATGCGCCGATGAATAGCCCGACGCTTACTTGTCCGACTATTTTGAACTTACCAGCAAGGCCATCTTTGTTTTTGTATTTGATTTTTAAATAGTCATCCATAAACCCAATGAAACCCAGCCCGATGGTGGCAACCAACATCATCTGTATGTAAATGTTGTCGAGACGCGCAACTAGCAGGGTAGGAATGAGAATGGAGGCGAGTATGATTAAACCACCCATAGTTGGCGTGCCTTGTTTTTGTTTTTGGCCGTCTAACCCTAGGTCACGTACAATTTCACCAAATTGATTTTTTTGAAGCCAAAGGATTATCCGTTTTCCAAAAACCATTGAAATAAACAGTGAAAGAATAACTGCTACTGCCGCTCTGAAGGTGATGTAATTGAATACGCCTGCTCCGGGAACATCAAGGCTACTGAGGTATTTAAATAGATAGTAAAGCATTATACCGCAAATTGTTTGAAGAATTCTTTAATGGTTTCGATATCACTGAAATGGAACGTTTCCTTCCCAATAATTTGATAGGTTTCATGCCCTTTCCCAGCTATGAGAATGATGTCACCCTCATGAGCCATAGAAACGGCGGTTTTGATTGCATCTTTCCGATTAACAATGGATAGTGTTTTTTTGAAATGGATGGGCTCTACACCGGCTTCCATATCTTTAATTATCGCTTCGGGGTTTTCACTTCTGGGGTTGTCAGAAGTAAATATGGCTTTGTCGCTGAGGGTACAGGCTATTTTACCCATTTCGGGGCGCTTGGTTTTGTCGCGATCGCCACCACAGCCCACTACGGTAATTACTTGTTCGTTACCGGTGCGGATATCTTTGATGGTTTCAAGCACTTTTTTAAGCGCATCAGGTGTATGGGCATAGTCTACTACGCCCACAATCCCACTGTTGGATTTCAAATATTGAAACCTACCCACAACCGGCGTGAGCTTGCTAATTTCGGTAAGCACATCTAATTCTTTTTCACCCATGAGAATCGCTGTGGCGTACACACAGAGGATGTTATAAGCATTAAATCTTCCTACCAGCCTTGTCCATAAATCTTTGCCGTTGATGTTGAGCTGAAGGCCAGAAAAATCATTTTCGATGACACGGCATTTATAGTCTGCCATGGTTTTAAGGCCATAGGTGTATACCTTTGATTTGGTATTTTGAACCATCACTTCATTGTGAAAGTCATCTCTGTTTACGAGTGAGAACGCTGTTGACGGAAGGTTGTCAAAGAGCATTTTTTTGGCCTTGATATATTCGTCGAACGTACCGTGGTAGTCCAAGTGGTCGTGCGAAATATTAGAGAAAATAGCCACATTGAAATCTAGTCCAGTAGCTCTGTGTTGAACTAGGGCATGCGAACTCACTTCCATAAAGCAGTAAGTGCAGCCGTGCTGTACCATCTCATCCAAAAGTTTGTTGAGCTCTATGGGGTTTGGGGTAGTATGCGTACTTGGAATTTCTTCGTGCTCTATTTTATTCACCACAGTGGACAGAAGTCCACATTTGTTGCCTAGGTTTTGAAAGAGTTGGTGCATAAGAGTAGCGGTGGTCGTTTTGCCATTGGTACCCGTAATTCCAATCAGCTTTAGTTTTTCGGAAGGGTTATCATAGAAGTTACATGCCATGTAGGCCAGTGATTTGTGCGTGTCTTGAACTTGCACATAGGTTATGTTTTCCTTTATGGTTTTAGGCAATTCTTCACAAATAATGGCTATTGCCCCACTTTCGATGGCTTGATTTATAAATTGGTGGCCGTCTACTTGTGTTCCTCTCACACATACAAATGCACTAAATGCACTTACTTCTCGCGAGTCGAAACAAATGTTTTCGATGGCAATATTGGTTGAACCAGTAACGCTCGTAATGCTTGCCCTGTACAATATGTCTTTTAGAAGTTTCATCAGGCGAGTTTTATTTTTACAGTTTCGATATTTGTGATGGGTGTTCCACTAGCGGGATATTGTTCTTTGATGGTTCCACTTCCCTCAAATTCTACGTTTATTCCAAGGTTTTCGAGTATAAAAATGGCATCCTTCAAATCCATTCCTACCACATTTGGAATTTCAGAATCTCTAATAATTCGTCTATGTAATGTCACTGATTTAGCTCCTGTTTGAGTGGCAACCCAAGTGGTTTCGTCACTCTTGCTATTTGTAGGTACTCCAATTTGTGCAAATACCGTTGTTAAGTCTTTTTTGCTGCCATTGCTCGAAACTGGGATCTTAGTTTGCCCACTGGCCAATTGCTGATTGGTTAGTTCATCATGTATTTGTACACTGGTTGCATACACTTTATCCGCAATTTCTTTAAAGATAGGACCAGCTACAAGGTTGCCGTAATACACATTTTTTGATGGCGCATTTACCACCACAATACAGGAGTACATGGGATCGTCGGCGGGAAAGTAGCCCACAAATGAGGCTTGATAGCTCACATTAGTTTCATACTTGTAGCCATATTTAGCATTGTAAATTTGAGCGGTTCCTGTCTTGCCTCCAATTTTATAGTTCGGGTTTTTGAGGTTTCTTGCTGTGCCATTTTCCACTACACCTTCCAGCATCTTTTTTGCTTTTTTGATGGTGTTTTGAGAGCAAATAGCTGGGTTAATAATTTGAGGTTCAATGGTTTTTACGGTTTTCCCCATTTTTTTTATTTCGCGTACAAACCGGGGCTTAATTAGTTTTCCATCGTTGGCCACTCCGTTATAAAAAGTAAGGATTTGAAGCGGAGTAAGTGCCACTTCATAACCATGTGAGATCCAAGGCAGGGAAATTCCACTCCATGTTGGGTCACTGGCAGATTTTATTTGTGGTGTTCCTTCTCCAAATATTTGTAATCCCAACTTTTGGTTTAGGTTCATTTTGTACAGCCGATCAATAAATTTTTGTGGGTGCGCTTCGTAGTTATCATTTATAATTTTTGCGACAGCTATGTTGGATGAAACTTCGAAAGCCCGCTGCACCGTTATGGTTCCAAATCCTTCTGCATGCGAATCATACATTTTCTGATCGTAGAATTTATATACACCCTTGCCTGTTCTTATGCTATCGTCTAAGTCAATATAGCCATCTTCTATGGCTGCAATAAGTGATGCAAGTTTGAAGGTGGATCCTGGTTCTGTAGATTCACCAACAGCGTAGTTGTAAGTTTCCCAGTACCTTCCACTAGGCGTTCTGGTGAGGTTGGCAATGGCTTTTATTTCACCGGTTTTCACCTCCATTAAAACTACGCAACCGTGATCTGCATCTTGTAGTTTGAGTTGTTCGAGCAGGGCACTTTCTGCTACGTCCTGAATATTTATGTCGATGGTAGTGATGATGTCTGAGCCATCTTCAGGCTCTATTTCATTGTCGTCGCTAACGGGCATCCAGATTCCACCAGCAATTTTTTTCATAAGACGCATGCCACTAACTCCGCTAAGCACTTGATCGTACGCACCTTCTAGACCCACCTTGTTGGTCGCATCTCTGTGATATCCTATTGTACGAGACGCGAGCATTTGAAAAGGTTTTTCTCGTTTGTTGTTTTGGATGTAGATAAACCCACCTTTGTACTGCCCTCTTGAAAAAATGGGAAATTCGCGCAGTTCCTTTAATTCCGTAAAACTGAGGTTTCGTTTAATGAGATGGTAGCGTTCTCCGTTATTTCTGGCAACAGTTAACTGTTGCTTCCACTGGGTTTTTGATTTTTCGGGAAGAAGGCGAGATAAACAAAGCGCTAAGGTGTCGATTTGTTCTTTAAATAACTTGTCGGTAATAGCTTCTGCATTGCAATCAAACCTCACTTCATACCTAGGAATGGAGGTGGCGAGCAGGCTGCCATCTGCGGCATAAATATTACCTCGAACTGCTTCTATTTTGCGCTGGGCTAGCGTGTGTGAGTTGGCTAGTTTTTCCCAGTGTTCGCCTTCTACAAACTGAATAACAACTATGCGAGAGAATATGGTAAGGCCGAATATCACCAACAAGATGTAGACGAAATAAGTCCGCTTTATTGTTTTTGATTTGCTCATTTGTCCTTGGATCTAATGAGTTTTTTTGGTGGCACAAATGATTCTTTAAGCCCAAGTTCTTTTTCGACAATTATTTTCACCAATTCCGATTGCTTACTTCGGTACATCAATTCCGATTTGATGGTGATGTATTCGGAGCGGAGTTCTTTGGTTTCGTTATCTACTTTATTTAGGTTTCGAATATTTTCTTCTGCCAAAAACCCATTACTGATGTACACCAGAGCTAGCAAGGCTAAAAACAACAAATAGGGGAGGTGTGCAATCACTGTTTCACGGGTGAGGATGTTCCCGTTGAGCATGTCAACGAAAAGGTTGCTCTTAGCCTTCTTTTTCACTTTAGCTTCACTCATGTTCTTTCTGCGATTCTGAGTTTTGCACTCCGTGACCTTGGGTTCAATTTAATTTCTTCATCAGAAGGCATTAACACTTTGCGGTTGATGGGTGTTAATGGCCTGATGATGTTTCCATAGAGATCTTGGTTGATTTTCCCCTCGAAATTGCCAGTTTTCATGTAGTTTTTTACCAGTTTGTCTTCCAAAGAATGGTAGGAAATCACCACCAATCTTCCTCCGGGATGAAGGGCGTCTACGGCCTGTTCTAAAAGGGATTGGAGGGTTTCTAGTTCTTGGTTAACTTCAATTCGAACGGCTTGAAATACCTTACTTAAAAACTGGTTCTTTTTGGTATGAGGGGCCATGGTGTCGGCCACGTCAACGAGGTCTTGGGTGGTTTTAAAAGGTTTTTCGCTTCGCGCTGCTATAATTTTTCGCGCAAGTCTGCCAGCTTCCTTTAATTCTCCATATAACCTAAATATATGTTTTAAGGCTTCCTCTTCGTATTCGTTGATGATCTTAGCGGCGGTAGTGGGGTTGTTTTGGTTCATTCGCATATCCAATGGCCCCGAATTGCGAATAGAGAAACCCCTGTCAGCGGTATCAAATTGATGAAAAGAAACACCTAGGTCGGCAAGTATACCGTCAACTTTTGGGGCTCCCATGAGCTTCAAAAAACTATTCAAGTATTTAAAGTTTTGATGAACCAATTCGAATCGGGTGTCTACTATTTTGTTTGTTATGCTGCTTGAATCTTGATCAAATGCGATCAATCTTCCTTCATTTAATTTTTTGAGTATGGCTCTTGAGTGTCCACCACCACCAAAGGTGACATCTACATAAGTGCCGTTTTGCTGAATGTTTAATCCTTCAAGGCACTCACTAAGGAGTGCCGGAACATGATATTCATTCATTATCTGTGGGGTTTATATCACCCATTACTTCTTCTGCCAAAGCCGAGAAATCCAATTCATCGTTGGCCATCATGGCCTCGTAATTGGATTTTGACCATATCTCAATTCGTTCTCCGTTGCCCAATACCTTCACATCCTTATCTAATTCGGCGGAAACACCCAGTACTTTAGGAACTAGAAGTCGGCCAGATCCATCAAGTTGAACGGGCGTGGCCCCATTGTTAAATCGTCGGATGAAAAGAGCGTTTTTCTTTATGAACCGATTGAGCTTTGAGAGCTGCTTGCTGATTTTGTCCCACTCCGGTTGGGGGTATAACACCAAACATTTTTCATGTGTGTCGCGGTTGATAACGAACCCTTCGTGGATCAAATTTTCCAGCTGTTTTTTCAGGCCATTAGGCAGCATAAGACGCCCTTTGGGGTCTAATTTGCAATCATATTCACCTAACAGACTGATCATCACTTACCTACACTTATAGAAATTCGATGGTAAAAGTAGAATTATTTTACCACTATTTCCCACATACTACCATTTTTTCCCACTTTGTTGAAAACTTTGGCGTTTTCCACCCAGTTTAATCTGTTTTTTGGATGATTATCGAAGAGGAAGAAATCGGATTGTTCTTCAAGAGTTTTACTTGGTTTTTTTCGGTTGATAAGCCTTTATTATCTTGTGACTTATCGATCAAACTAGTGTGAGAAAAAAACTATTTTTGAATTACTTTAATCGGTGATGATTGTATGGATGATAGACTAATTAAGGAAGGAAAGTTTGAATACCTACAGGAAGGAGAAGGTCCTGTGTTGTTAATACTACATGGTTTATTTGGTGCGTTGAGCAATTTTCAAGATGTTACTCAAGACCTCAAAAAGTCATTTACAGTTGTTATTCCAATGTTGCCATTATACACCATGCCCATTATTAATTCCAATGTGCAGAGTTTGGCCAAGTTTGTTCATGATTTTATCATATTTAAGAAGTGGGATAAGGTGCATTTGCTGGGAAACTCACTAGGGGGTCACATTGCCCTAATTTATACTTCAACGCATATATCAAGAGTAGAATCTGTGACCCTTACAGGTAGCTCTGGCTTATACGAAAGTTCGTTTGGGGGTTCGTTTCCAAGAAGAGGTAGTTATGAATTCGTTCAAACAAAAGTGGAGCTCACCTTTTGGGACCCAAAGGTGGCTACGAAGGAATTGGTGGATGAATGTTACGAGGTTGTAAATGATAAGGGAAAGGCACTCCGAATAATTGGATTGGCCCGGTCAGCTATCAAACACAACATGGCCAAAGAATTAGAGAAATTCAATATTCCATTTTGCCTTATTTGGGGAAAAAATGACACTATTACACCACCAAATGTGGCTGAGGAGTTTCATGAATTATTACCTGATTCTGAATTGTATTGGATTGACAAATGTCGTCATGCACCTATGATGGAGCATCCAAAACAATTTACAGAGTACTTCTTTAAGTGGTACGCGGAGAAATTTCCGAAAGCCTAATTACTATGAATATTATTAGTGCGGAGTTTGATCGCAGCAGTGAACGATTAAACCAATGTCCCGAGGGAGGCATACCTGAGTATGCGTTTATTGGTAGAAGCAATGTTGGGAAGTCGTCGTTGTTAAATATGCTCACCAATAAGAAAGGACTAGCTAAAACATCTTCGAAGCCGGGGAAAACACGTTTAATCAATCATTTTTTAATAGGGGATGATACGGGTGCAACTTGGTATTTGGTCGATTTGCCAGGATATGGATATGCTTCGGTTTCGAAAACCCAGCGTGAAAAATGGGCCATTTTTATCAATCATTACATTTTAAAGCGAGATGCACTTATCAACCTCTTTGTACTTGTTGATGCTAGGTTGGAGCCTCAAAAAAATGATATAGAATTTTTGACCATGCTTGGTGAAAATGAAATACCCTTTTCAATTGTAATGACAAAGATTGATAAGCTTACCAAAAATGAATTGAGAAAAAGCCAAGAGGCCTTTAAAAGAGAGATTTCAAATTACTGGGATCCACTGCCTGAAATTATTCTCTCTTCAGCAGAAAAAAAGACAGGAAAAGATGAGCTACTGAATCGAATTAACGAAATTAACCAATCGCTCTAAGCATCTTTTGGCTTTTCTAATATTCCCGTTTCTTCTCCGAAAAAACGCGCAAATTCTTTCATGTGAAAGCTCATTTTATCTTCACCAGTAGCTCGTTGATAGGTGTCGGCTAGTGTAAATAAGGTCTGATGAAACATCATGCGCATATCGTCCATCGACATATCTTTTGTCCAAAGGTCGATTTTGAGGGTGTTGTTTTCTTTTTTGTCCCAAATGGAAATTAGAGCGGCGTTACAAATGCCACCTTCTTTGTTATCACTTGAAGACCATTCCATCACCTCAGGAACATTATTCTCATCTAAGGAAACGGCAAACTTTATTTCGGATTCTTTCATTCTATTGTTTCTTGGGCTTGTAGCCCGATTTATTTAATATTTCTTGTGCATCATCCAACTCAAAAAGCTGTCTGAGGGATATGTCACTGTTATTCTTCATATAAGCTTTTATGACTTGCCACCCAAGCCATTCCCCATATCGAGGCGGTGAATTGTGATCCAAACCCGAGGTGAAAGGGCCATCTAATAAATACTTAGCATACTCTCCTTTAATTGTGCTAAACAGTATTTTTTGATCTACCACCACTCCCCAAAAATGCCCTTCATAGGCGGAGGCCCATGCTAGCTGTGGCCCAGAATATCCTATCTTAATTGTATCGTGAATTTCTGGTATGAGGCAGTCTAGTGCATAAAGCATTTTACCTCTTTTGATTATGGCATCCAAGAAAGACTTGTCGTTTTCTTCTATTTGGTATTCGGTGGAAAGCCAACCATAAATAGCATCTCGAGTTATAAACTCAGAACTGAGTTGCGCCCTTTTGTACATGGGATAACGAAGCAGTTCATAGAATCCATCATTGGCACCTAGATATAAATCCAAGCCAACACCAACAATGGAATCTGTGGTTACAATCTTGGTATTAAATCCAGAAATAAAAGTAACAACAGTTGGAACCACTTTATCGGGAAATGCGGAGTGGTACCTGCCAAAAGCATCTGTTAATTCCGATTGTATGACATCAAAATCGGAATAAAGGGCTTGGATTTTTTTAAAAATCGATAATACCTCGGGGTCGGAGGTGAATCCTTTGAGTGCTCCCACCAAGGCGGGATCCTTGGCCGATCCCAAATTGAGTAAATTTTCAGTATAACGATCGTAAAATTCGCCATACTTTTTTGAAGCAGCTTTATTTTTTTGAATCATGGGAATGCTAGGGTCAAATAATTCTAAATCAAGCCGTTCTACTGAAAGTGAAATAGGTGAAACGGTATAATTTCGAGGTTTATCTTCGCTGCCACATGAGGTTATTAAAAAACCGATTATGATAAAAAGGAAAAATTGAGCGATCTGATTTACAGATTTACCAGTATTCTTGTTCATTGACACAAATGTAATAAGGTGATAGTTTTGAAGACCGCTATAAATAATAGAATTGCTATTCCTCTTTGTTTCATATTCATCGGAGCCGCTACCGTGTTTGCACAAGAGGTAAAGAAAATGAAATTTGGAATGATGGCAAGTCCTACGCTAAATTGGATGAAGTCAACTACAAATGGAGTTGATGGTGTAGGTAGCAAGGTCGCGTTTAACTATGGATTGGTTACTGATTTTGCGATAAGCAGTACAAAGCCCTACTATATCTCTACTGGCCTTATGGTCACCACTACGGGTGGGATTGTCCAGTCTGCAGGTGCCGAAATTTATAATGGCAGTTTGGTTCAAACCATCAACAAGTCGGATATGACTATTCGATATATTGAAATTCCATTTGCCCTAAAAATGCAATCAAGTGAAATAGGGTATTCGCGGTTTACAGGCTCTTTTGGGCTAGGCACTGGATTTAAAATTGCGGCTCATCAAACGGTTGAAACAGAGTATTACACGTCAACTGGAAGAGTAAATGAGTCGAAGGGCAAAGTTGATTTAAGCAATGGTTCACAATTAATGAGACTTTCTATGATAATTGGTTTTGATTGGGAGCGCCAGATAAGTGGAGACACCTACTTATCGTTTGGTTTGAGATTTAATAATGGACTTACCAATGTTTTGAAAGGAACGGCTTATGTTGTAGATACCAATGGCGAAACCGATCTGGCAGAGAATTACGGTGACGGTACCCCGAGAGGTGAAGATTTAAAAGCAACCAGCAAGTCACTTTCTTTTGTTATGGGTGTTTACTTTTAGCCGCCGAATGAACACACAAAAAGTAATAAAGCACATTTCCGACTGGTTGGGAGACTACCTTAAAACATCCAATTGCAAGGGTTTTGTTATTGGTGTTTCCGGAGGGATTGATTCTGCTGTAACGTCACATTTAGCTGCGCTAACAGGTGCTACTGTATGGTGCATTGAGTTACCAATTTATCAACATCCCAATCAAATTAACCGCGCTCGAAAGCACATCGAAACCTTGCAATCAAAGTTTAAAAACGTAAAAACAATAGAGATTGGGTTGTCGTCAGTTTTTACCGAGTTTTCGCAAGTAATTCCGCAAATAGAGGAAGGGGAGCTTAAAAATTTGGCGCTGGCAAATGCCCGTGCACGTCTCCGTATGACAACACTTTATTACGTTGCTGGAATTACCCAAAGCTTGGTTCTTGGCACAGGCAATAAAATTGAGGATTTTGGAGTGGGTTTTTTTACTAAATACGGGGATGGTGGAGTAGACCTCAGCCCAATTGCAGATTTGTTAAAATCGGAAGTATATATGCTGGGCCATGCTTTGGAAATAATCCCGGAGATAATGGATGCAGCTCCTACTGATGGACTTTGGGGAGATGACCGCACCGATGAGGACCAAATTGGCGCTTCTTATGATGAACTAGAATGGGCATTTTCATTTACAGAAAGAAGGGAAAACCCCGCTGAAATCGAACAACCCCGACAGCGAGAAGTATTGGAGATTTATACGCGACTTCATAAAATGAACCAGCACAAAATGACATCCATACCGGTCTGTAAAATTCCGTCAGACCTTAAGGTTTAGCCTTTTTGATAAAAATTCTAAAGACTCGGTAATGTGTTTTTGGGGATTAAACTGACTCTCAATGATTTTCTGAACTACACCTTCCTTGTTCAATATGTAAGTGACTCTGCCAGGTAGCAGTCCGAATAATTCAGTTTTAACCTGAAAGGCTTTTCTCAATTTTCCTCCACGATCCGAAATGAGAGGAAAAGGCAATTGATGTTTTGAAATAAATGAAGCATGACTCGAATAAGAATCTGCACTCACGCCGAAAAGCGAAACTGAGTAATTATTAAAATCGCTATAATTATCCCTGATAGCACATACTTCCTTCGTGCAGCCAGGTGTGTTGTTTTTGGGATAGAAAAACAGAATCGTAAACTCATTCATGAATAAATCATAAATATCCTTCGAAGCCTTATTCTGGTCTTCGAAAACAACATGTGGAACTTTTTGTCCGTCCTTCAAAACAGTGTTTTTTTTGAGTTAGTACAACCAAACTCAGATTAAGTTTTTAAATGCTCAGCGCATCTTTTATTTCGAACAAATGAGGATTGAGTTTCTTCTTTTTCTCAATGGCATCCTTGATAGGAACATGGGATATTTTGCCATTTAAAATGCCAACCATTATTGCACTTTTATGATTTAATAGGGCCTCAATAGCTGCGTGTCCCATTCGGCTTGCACTCACCCTGTCGGATGCGGTAGGCACGCCACCTCTTTGCAAATGCCCCAGAACTGTAACCCTTGTGTCATACTGTTGGAAGTGCTTATTTACCTGAGCAGCAATGGCAATTGCCCCGCCGCCATCGTCGCCTTCCGAAACAATTACAATCGACGAATTTTTTTTATGTTTTTTCCCCTCACTTAGTTTTTCAATTAAGGCATGTACATCAGTCGGTCTTTCTGGAAGGAGAATTTCTTCAGCCCCAGTTGCTATGCCAGTGTTGAGCGCAATGTAGCCCGAATCACGTCCCATGACCTCTATAAAAAAGAGCCGATTGTGGCTGGCCGCGGTATCTTTAATTTTATCTACTGCATCTACCACGGTATTGCAAGCCGTGTCAAATCCGATGGTATAATCTGTACCATATAGGTCATTGTCGATGGTTCCAGGCAGCCCTATATAGGGAATGCCAAATTCTTCATCAAAAATTTTAGCACCCAAAAAAGATCCATTACCTCCTATGATAACTAGGGCATCTATTCCACGAGACTTTATATTTTCAAATGCTTTTAGTCGACCTTCCTTGGTCATAAATTCTTTGCTTCGCGCCGATCTCAAGATAGTTCCACCTCGTTGAAGAATGTTGCTTACATCTCGCGCTTGGAGCTTTTTAAATTTGTTGTGGATCATGCCATTAAAACCCTCCAAAATACCTACCACTTCTAGTTGGTTAAATAGGGCATTGCGCACCGCAGCGCGAATACAAGCATTCATTCCAGGTGAGTCACCCCCAGAGGTGAGTATCCCAATTTTTTTGATCTGATGCATAAATAATTATCGAAAAGCTAAGGTATCTATTCTAGCAGAAAAATGAGATTCTGAAAGTTAAATTCGACCCCTTAAGGCTATAATGAAATTTCGGCCAGGAGCTGAGATTCCAGAGGAATATGGGCGATATTGCTGATCTAAAATATTCTCAATGGCAGCACTGAGCTCTAATTTTTTGTACAAATTCAAACTGGCGCGTACATTTAAAGTTACCCAAGCTGGTGTTCCATCAGGGGTGTATAAGTCGGGCTTGCCTTGCTCCTCTGGTGCCAGCTCATCCCAATGTCGCCAAGCATTATAATGAACGAAAAACTCACTTTTCACCTTTTCGTTTTTAAAGAAAACGGATGTTTTTCCGAAAGCAGGGGCCACATGCCTTAGGGGTACTTTATCTACCAAATCTTCTCCGCCCGTCCAGGTGAACACCTGAATGGCGCCAAACAGCCTTGTTAAGTTCGCTTTAATCGAAACCGATGCGCCATAAATATGTGCTTTTCCTGTATTGGTTATCATTTGTACTTGGCTTAAAGTTCCATCGTACATGATTGAATCCTTTCCATCGAATGTACCATCTCGCCTTACCATTGCATTGACCAAATAGGTGTAAAAGCCTGTAAATTCTGCGTTTCCCTTTTCTGAAAGTTTTCGTGCAAAGCTCAAATCAGTATTGTAAGAAAACTCTGGTTTGAGGTTCTCATTGGGGACTACCACCTTGCCTGGCTCCGAATCAAAAACCTTGGCAATGTCATCAATATTAGGTGCTCTAAAACCACTTGATGTGTTCATTTTGGCGATCCATTTTTTGTTCGGTTTATAGCTTAGTCCTATAAAACTTCCATTGAGGGCATGCGCATTCAGCGAAATCTCATCAAAGGGGAAATCATAGAATGTGGTGTCTTCAAAGGTTGACTTTAAGGTGATGTAGGTGTACCGAAGCCCTGTATTAAAGGTCCATTTTTTATTAATATCATATTGATAGGTGCAATAAATCGCTGCGTTGGCCCAATAGCTTCCGCCATCAGGATATCTAGTGGAAAGCTTGCTTTTGGCATCGGTATTTACATTCGTTCGCTCGGCATAACTTTCTACGGTATTAAAAACACCCTCGATGCCGTAAAAGAGCGTGTGCTTACTTCCAAGTGCTTTGTCAAATTCTAGATTTAGGTTATAGGCGTTTACTTCGTCCCATCTGTTGTTGAGGTTTTTGTTTCGGTATTTTCGATCTATTCGCGATTCGTTGAAATACTGATATCCCGCAATTATTTTAGCCCGGTCCCAAGCATCATTAGCAATTTCGAAATTGGTTGAAAGACTCGTCAAAAACCATTGCTGCGGGCCATAGTCCCACTGGGCATAAGCAGGTTGCCCCTTGCTTTTTGTTATTAAGCGGTCGTATCGTGGAATATTGGTTGTCGTGCTATAGTGGCTCGCCAGTTCCATATCTACATTGTGGGTTAATTGGTATTTTATTTTTCCCATTGCATTAAGTTGGTTGTAGGAAGTGCCTACTTGTTTGTAGGGGGCAGAATTCAATTCAAAGGTATCTAGATGGTCTACTTCTGTTTGGTACCATTCACGTTTCCCAAAGTCTTCATATTTATCCCACTGTTTCGAGCCAGTTACCAAGTCATCGTAAAAACTCATGGTAAAGCTACCGAGCGCTGCTAACTTTTCGCCGCCGGCGCCGACTAACACATGTGCCGTTCGTTCGTTATTGGCCGAAGAGTACCTCATTAGTGCGTCACCCATCCAGGCAACAGAATCCTTTTTGAAAGAATAATGTGGACTAATGGTATGGAAATTCATTACTCCCCCAAGAGCATCACTTCCGTAGATAACCGACCCCGGACCAAAAACCACTTCTGAAGAAGCTACCGTATTGGGGTCAATGGAAATGACGTTTTGCAAATTTCCACCTCTAAAAATAGCGTTGTTCATTCTTATGTTGTCTACCACAATGAGAACCCTGTTTGCACTAAACCCACGTATCATGGGGCTTCCGCCTCCCATCTGGCTTTTTTGAACGAATACCTCACCACTTTGTGCGAGCAGATCGGCAGAAGTTTGTGGGTTGTTAAAGTGAATTTCTTTTTGGGTAATTGGTACCACCATCATGGGGAGCTCATTTTCGAGCTGCTGCCGTTTGTTTGCCATTACCTTAAATTCACCTAAATCAACGGCTGCTTCAGTTAAATACACGCTATTCAAACTTGATTTTATTTCCCCGAGCGTGATTATTTTTCTATTGAACGAAGGATGTTGAATGATTAAGGTGTCGGCATCACTAAGCCCTGTAATTTGCGCTACACCCTTTTTGTTGCTGGTAAAATTAGAGGTATGAGCCTTATTAATGATAAAAACTTCGGAAACTGGTTCTAAAGTACTGATGTTGTAAATGGTAATGTTTTGAGCGTAAGCAAATGAAGAAACAAGAATTGCCCAAAGAAGAAAAGTGTATTTGTTATGAAGCATTTGTAGTAAAATTCAGCGCATTGTAAAGGCGCCGCTTTACCAACAATTGTGCCTTAATCGTTTAGTTTGAGTACAGCTAAAAATGCTTCCTGTGGAATTTCAACATTACCTACTTGCCTCATTTTTTTCTTACCCTTCTTTTGTTTTTCAAGGAGCTTTCTTTTTCGCGAAATGTCCCCTCCATAGCATTTGGCCGTCACATCCTTACGCATGGCCTTTACGTTTTCTCGGGAAATAATTTTAGCCCCAATTGCAGCTTGAATGGCGATGTCGAACTGCTGCCTTGGAATAAGTTCTCGCAATTTCTCGCAAATTTTCTTACCAAAATGGTAAGCATTGTTTCGGTGGATTAATGCTGAAAGTGCATCTACTTGCTCTCCATTAAGCAGAATGTCCAGTTTTACTAAGTCGGAGGTTTGGTATCCAATTGGAGTATAATCGAATGATGCGTAACCACGTGAAATACTTTTGAGTCTATCGTAGAAGTCAAAAACGATTTCGGCCAACGGAATTTCGAAATTCATTTCAACACGGTCGGTGGTCAAGTACACTTGGTTTTTGAGTACGCCACGTTTCTCAATACAAAGGCCCATTATAGAACCAATATATTCAGATTTGGTGATGATCTGAGCGTGAATGTAGGGTTCTTCAACAAAGTCGAGCTTAGATGGATCGGGGAAATCACTTGGGTTTCGGAGTACCATTTTCACCCCTTTTTTGTCGGTAGCGTTATAGGAAACGTTTGGGACAGTGGTAATCACGGTCATGTTAAACTCTCGTTCTAACCTTTCTTGAATAATTTCCATGTGGAGCATACCTAAAAAACCACAGCGGAAGCCGAAACCCAAGGCCATGGAAGACTCAGGTTCGAACGTTAGTGAAGCATCATTTAATTGCAATTTTTCGATGGACTCTCTCAGGTCTTCATAATCATCATTATCCACAGGGTAAATGCCCGCGAAAACCATGGGTTTTACATCTTCAAATCCTTTAACAGCAACTTTGCAAGGGTTTTCTACAGAGGTAATGGTATCTCCCACTTTTACTTCCTTGGCTGTTTTTATTCCAGAAATGATATAACCTACGTCACCTGCCGAAACGGTTTCGCGTTGTTCTTGTTTGAGCCGTAAAATCCCAATTTCATCAGCGTGATACTCCTTACCAGTATTGATAAATTTCACTTTTTGGCCTTTGCGGATCACGCCGTGTTTGATTCGGTAATAGGCAATAATTCCCCTAAAGGAGTTAAATACTGAATCGAAGATCATTGCTTGAAGTGGCGCGTCTGGGTCCCCAACGGGTGCGGGCACTCGTTCAACAATGGCTTCGAGCACCTTATCAACTCCAAGACCAGTTTTACCTGATGCTTCTAAAATGTCCTCGCGTCTGCAACCAATCATGTCAACGATTTGGTCTTTCACCTCTTCGGGATTGGCTGATGGAAGGTCCATTTTATTCAATACAGGAATAATCTCTAAATCGTTTTCTAGGGCTAGGTATAAATTGGAGATGGTCTGAGCTTGTATACCCTGGGTAGCATCCACTATAAGCAAAGCACCTTCGCAAGCAGCGATGGAACGCGAAACCTCATAAGAAAAATCTACGTGGCCTGGAGTATCGATAAGATTCAGGATGTATTTTTCACCATCTTGGATGTAATCCATTTGAATGGCGTGGCTCTTAATAGTAATTCCACGTTCGCGTTCAATGTCCATATTATCAAGCGTTTGAGCTTGAAGATCCCTATCCGAAACCGTATGGGTAACTTGAAGCAGACGATCGGCCAAGGTGCTTTTGCCGTGGTCAATATGGGCGATAATACAGAAATTTCTGATGTTTTTCATGTGGAATTATGAGGCCGCGAAAATAGTAAATATTGAGGTAGAGATACGTGGATAAAACAGGCAACCCGAAAGGGTTTGGATAGTTGAAATTGTCGGCCTTTCAAGCCGATTGGGTTATTATATTTGGCACCTTAATAAAAAATTACAATGAACGTCATCGAATCAATAGAAGCCAGTAAAGGCGAGACTCTTTTTTCATTTGAAATTCTTCCTCCGTTAAAAGGAATGAGCATCGAAAGTTTGTATGGTGCCATTGACCCTTTAATGGAGTTTAATCCAAGTTTTATTAATGTAACCTACCACCGCGAGGAGTATGTCTATAAGAAAATGTCGGATGGATTACTAAAAAAAATATCCACTAGAAAACGACCAGGCACCGTTGGGATTTGCGCCGCTATAAAAAACAAATACAAAGTAGAAGCTGTACCACATCTTACATGTGGGGGATTTACGCAGGAAGAAACCGAGGACGCCTTGATTGACCTTAACTTTTTGGGAATTGATAATGTGCTGGCCCTCAGAGGGGATGCGATAAAGTCGGAGCCGAATTTTGTTCCCGATGAAGGCGGACATAAACATGCTACTGAACTGGTTGCTCAAATTGTGCGAATGAACAAAGGCCATTATTTGAGTGATGAATTGGATAACGCCGCACCAACCAACTTTTGTATTGGTGTAGCGGGTTATCCCGAGAAGCATTACGAGTCGATGAGCATGAATACCGACCTGAAGTATCTAAAGCAAAAGATTGATGCTGGTGCGGAATACATTGTAACCCAAATGTTTTTTGACAACAAAAAGTTCTTTGATTTTCAAGACCGATGTCGAAAAATGGGAATTAAAGTGCCAATTATTCCGGGGCTAAAACCTGTAACGATTGAAAAACACATTAGCTTTTTGCCTAAGACTTTTAAAGTAGATTTTCCGGAAGAATTTGCAACAGAATTGGAAAAATGCAAAACCAAAGAGCAGATTCGAAAAGTTGGTATTGAATGGTGTATCAATCAATCGAAAGAATTGAAAGCAGCTGGAGTACCTTCGTTACATTATTATACCATGAGCCAGTCGGCTACTACACGCGAGATAATATCTGAGGTTTTTTAAATGTAAAACAGAGTAATGTAGAATGTAAAACAGTAAAAGTTCAAATGTAAAAGGGTGCTTACCAAATTATAGGGCACTTTAATTTTGACTTCTAACTTTTACATTTTGCGGTTTTACATTTTGTCGTCACTCGACAACCAGCCTCTTAAAAACCGTCTCGCTCTCGCAATAAAGCCCGAGCAGATAAGTCCCAGAAGCCAGCGAAAGATTCACACTCGGCGATTGCCAGAAAAACGGATCTTCTTTCCAGTGTGATACGTCAGTTTGGTAAACAAGCTCACCAAGCGAATTGAAGATTTTAATCTCACGCACTTGTTTGTCGTTGTTTTGGGCCAGGACAAAGAAGGGCTGGGTTGGTTGGTTTGAATGACTACCGCTAGATTGCAATACTGGATTAGGCCTAATCTCAAAATCGCACAATCGAGGAGGTAGGTTTTTGTTTTTGAGTACTTCTATTTCTTGGATGGCGGTGTCGGAGCAGG
>JAGQYO010000030.1:0-25775 GCA_020435995.1 Flavobacteriales bacterium
GACCATTATTCCAGAAAATGATTGAAGTACAACAACAGTATATAAAAACCCAATGGTGACTATCACAATTACAAGTCTCCATTTTTTAAACTCATTCCAATAATAAAATGGCATTAAAAAAACGGCTAGCACTAGCATGAGGCTGAACCTGATATGTGAAACAAACTGAGAAATAGAACGAATGTTATTGTAATCGGCAAAAGGTAAATAGTGGTAATTTTTAAGCGTAAAACCTGCTGAAATAATCAGCCCTAGAACAAAAAATGCGAATATTACCTGAAGTTCTTTGCGCGATAGAGGTTTGTAGCCGGCCCATAAGAATGGAAGAAGAAATAACGGTAATTTTATACGAAGATCGTCGAGGGCATAACCAAAGTTTGAAGTGTAGAGAAGCCCAACAACGCCCAATGCCAAAAGGGAAGTTAGCAACCATGCATCGTGATTACTAAAGATGGCCTTAGCTCTTTTGAGCCGATTTCCTTCGAGCAACCAATTTGCCGCCATAAAAAACTGAAAAACGCTTAAGGCATACTCCGAAATAGAGAGGCAAAAAACCATCCCCAACAGCCCAAAAATATAGGCATTTCGATGTGTTATATATTTATGAATCATAGCGAGCCATGCCTAAACGAACAGACTCGATAAATATTGAACCGTTGGCAATTTATTTCTTTGCGTTAGTTTCCTTCTTTGCCAATATTTTGTCATATTGGTTTCTATCACTCAAAACTTCAATGGCCTTTTTTACTCTTGGGTCTTTACTCAAACTGTTTTCAATTCTCCCAGTTTGAAAATAGTATCGTGAAACAATTTCGTTCTCCAAGATTTCTTTAATCTCTTCTTTATTTGTCATTAAGTCGCTTGCCTTGTTATGACTTATTTTTTCCTTCAGCTCTGTGTACTGATCTTTCACGTTCTCAAAGTACTTTTCTTCCATCGACACTTTTTTGAAATCCTCAAGCAGCTTTTCGCTTTGTGTGGTATAGTCATAATCCTTGCCTTTGAGATATCCTACAAAATCATTATAGTCTTCGTCGCTCAGCTTGAAATCTGCGGCCTTGGCCACGCCCAACGAATCATGTGCTCTTCTGTATTCAGTAGCATAGTTAAATATATGGTTCTTTACAATCAAAGCTCCAGTAATCTCAGCACCATCGGGTAATTCCACTTTTAAATCTGGAGATATTCCTCTTCCATCCTTCACTGGGCGACCGCCTTTGGTATAGAATGTTTTTAAAAGTGAGTCAGGGGTTTCTTGTGCTCTTCCATTTTCCTTATGAGCATAATCAAGTTCTTGAATACACCGCCCACTTGGAATATAATACTTAGCTACTGTAACTTTCAACTGAGAGTTGTAGCTCAACGGTTTCGTCTGCTGAACCAAACCCTTTCCAAAAGTTCGCTCCCCTATCAATACTCCTCTATCAAGGTCTTGAATAGCACCACTAACAATTTCAGAGGCCGATGCTGATCCTTCATCAATAAGTATAGCTAGTGGCAAATCCCTTTCAATAGGCTGACTTAAAGCGCGATGGCTCCGATCCCATTCCTTTAATTTTCCCTTGGTATGCACTACTTCTTGACCTTGGTCCACAAACATATTAACGATGTTTACTGACTCATTTAGCAGGCCACCGCCATTTCCCCTCAAATCAAGTATCAAGCCTTTGAGCTTCTTATCCTTGGTTAAATCTCTGAGTGCATCCTTTAATTCCTTGCTAGCTGTTTCGGTAAAACCCGTCAATTTAATATATCCTATTCCTTCGCTTACCATTCCGAAATAAGGCACATCTTCGATCTTAATGGTCTCGCGTACTAATGATTTTTGAAGTTTTTCGTCGCCTCTTTGAATCACTAATTCAACATTTGTTTTGGCCTGGCCTTTTAACAACTTACTTATGTCATTGGTGTTTTTTCCTGCCACATTTTGATCACCAATTTTCAAAATAACATCACCAGCCATTAATCCAGCCTTATGGGCCGGAAAACCCTCATAAGGCTCAGCAACAACCACATTATCACCAATTTTTCTGATGAGCGAACCCACTCCACCATATTCACCGGTGGTCAAAAATCGATAGTCTTCAATTTCCGATTCTGGATAATAAACTGTGTAGGGGTCTAATGACTTAAGCATCGCATCAATCCCCGTTTTCATTAACTCTCCAGGATTTGTGTCATCTACGTAATAAATATTGAGCTGCTTATAAAGGTTGGCGAATATGTCTAAGTTCTTGGAAATCTCAAAATAATTTTCTGAAACAGTGAATGATACTAAAGTAAGAACACCTCCAACCAGAGATAAAAGTGCTAATTTTTTCTTTTTCATGATGTATAAGGATTTAAGCCTGTCGCAGCCTCAAATTGAGTTTTTGTAAAATTAATTTTAAATCTTCCCGAATGTCGTTAAAACTTCTTATTTCGCTGTCAATATAAACGATAGCAATATGCAAGTTACGCTTACCTGGTACTTCTTGCAAATTGAATTTATACAAGCGGTAAGCTTCACGAATTCTTCTTTTGAGTAGGTTGCGGTGAACAGCCTTCTTAAATTTCCTTTTAGGCACAGAAATTAAAACCTGTACAGCATTACCCAGATTATGGCTTGGGTTTTTATATATTATTTTAAACGGAAATCGATTTACGGCCTTGCCCTCCGAAAAAAGTTTATCTATATCAACTATAGAACATAAGCGTTCTGTTTTTTTAAACTGATTCAAGGCGTTTTATTCTTCCTTTAAAACAAGAAGGGCCAAATACCCCCACTTTATTTTAAAAGCTATTTTTTATTCATTTCCTTCACATAGTGCTCTATAGCCATGGTCATGCTTGGAGCTGTGGAGGTAGGTGCTGGCACATTTACTAGGAGACCACACTTCTCAGCGGCTTCTTTAGTTGATGCTCCAAAAGTGGCAATTCGTGTGTGATTTTGCTTGAAATCTGGAAAATTTTGAAACAAAGATTTAATCCCTGACGGGCTGAAAAACACCAGCATATCGTAATATACATCGGCCAAATCAGACAGATCGCTACATACCGTGCGATAAAATATACCTCGGGTATATTTTACGCCGCTTTTATCCAATGTTTCTGGAATATCTGGTTTCAACTGATCGGAAGTAGGGAGTAAAAACTTGTCTTCGGGGTGCTTTTTAAGCAAAGGAAGTACATCATTTATCCGGTGTTTTCCGTGAAATATTTTTCGTTTGCGATAAACCACATATTTCTGCAGGTAGTATGCTGTTGATTCAGAAGTACAGAAATATTTCATTCCATCTGGAATAGGAACCCTCATTTCATCTGCCATTCTAAAATAATGGTCTACAGCATTCCGACTCGTAAAAATAACTCCGTCAAAATCTAGAAGTCCAATTTTTTGTTTCCTAAACTCGGGAGCCGGAATTCCCTCTACATGAATAAATGAACGGAAATCAACGGCTAGTTTATTTTTCTGCGCTAAATCAAAATAAGGCGATTTGTCATTTTCAGGTTTAGGTTGTGAAACCAAGATTGTTTTTACCTTCAGTTCGTCCAATTTTCAGCTTTTTTTATTAAGTTATTAAAACGCCTCACATTCTTGCCAACACCCTACATTACAGGTAATTGGCGCTAATTTTTACCAATAACAATAGCGGTAAAATTTCAAGTCCGCAAATGTACAAAATAATGTACTTTGCTGATAGACTTTTAAAAACTCCAAATTGGAATGCCAACCTAAACATTCTAAAGACGAACATCAGTACAAATAATCCAGCTGTAAACAACCAAATTTCTCTGACTCCTTTTGAAGCAAAAATGACAAAGACAGTCACCGGAATCAGAATAAGACCTCCAATACTATGGTTCAAAAACCGTTGAAATAACAGATACTTAACGGGCTCCTCAAAGTCGAACAGCCATCCAAAAACAAACATGGACAACCATTTGGCAATTATAAATGCCAATACCAACAAACCCAATAAAACAAAAAGAACTCCAGGCCCCAACGACGAAAATGAGTCGGTAAACTCTTTTATACCAATGAACAGAAATAAGGCAAGGTTGATCACATAAATCGCATCCAATAGAATATTGCTTACGTTTGAGGAGAAGCGATCTTCCCGCGCTAGCTGATCAACAAATCGGTTGCTAAAAAAGGCGTTTAGAATTAAATTTAAACGTTTTCCAAAATTAACGCGTAGCAAGCCAAGCAGCAGTAGGTTGAGAACAACAACCGCTATCTGCCAAGTTTGTGCTACCGGTATTTTTGGAACAAAATATTCGCTCATTTGAACGACAAATGTCTACAATTTTAGGTCTAAAATTGGAATACCCTAGAAATATTGAACCCTAACTTCATTCCCCCTTTCTGCCAAGAATCGGTAGTTTCAGGAATATAATTGTTTTCCATAATGCCTGCAGCATTGGTCATGGTAACATGAAAAACATGGCCACCAGTTTCTATTTCAACTCCTATACCCAAGGGGGAATAGTATCTCTGAGGTTTGTAATTCGATCTAAACTCAGAAAAGGTATAGACGTAATCCGCGATAAGCCCCAATCGTTTTGTAAGTTTAAATCGTGCTCCAACTCCTACTGAAAACAAGTCGTTTTCATCGGTAAGAATATTTCCTTCTCCATCAACCACACGCTCCACGGAGTTACGATGTGTATAAGTAGGAACCAACTCAAAAGAAAAACGATCACCAAACTTTCTTGCCAACAAGAGCTGGGTTACATAATTCAATCGATTTTGCCAATCATCATACCTCCCATCAATATCCTTTTTTGGCGTAATACCCATATTTCCATACACAACCATGGTGTGCGGCACTTTTTTTTCCTTTTGTTGAATTATCCGGTATTTCACAGATCCATCAATTAGCTCATTGTATTTACTTCTCCCTACACCTACTTGAAGTTTCTCTGTTATGCCATAGTCAAACGAAATACGTATGTCAGCCGAATTATCCATACCATAAAAATTATGTGGACCACCGCCGCTAGTTGTGCCCATATTTCCAAAACGGTGTGCAACTCTAAAATCCAAACCTTTTTTCTTGACCATTTCAGTAGAATGAAGGTTGACTAATTTCATTGTTTTCCAAGTAGCAAATACAGCTGCATTTTCCTCTGGTGTTTCTTCCTCAAGCATGCTCATAAGGTCATCTTGCGCATAAACTGAAAAAGACCAAACTGTAGCCAAAACAAAGACTCCTATTTTTTTCATTTTTTATTTTTTTGGAACAAAGTAGAGCCTACCCGTTACTTCTACTTCTTCAGCAATATTCATAAATACAACCTGTGGAATCTCTATGTCGTGGTCCGCTACTTTAATCATAAAACGAGTCGATAAATGTGCCGTTCCATTTTTGATCGTGATTTTGCCCTCAATTGTTCTTTTTTTCTCAACCCCATGAATATTTAATACTCCTTCTGCAGTAGCGTTATAATCACCATCCTTTCCCCATTCGATTTTCTCTTTTAGCTTACCCTTAAATGAGCCTGATTTGTATTTGGAAGATTCCATGTAGTTTTCATTAAAATGCTCTTCCATTAACTCCTTATCAAATTTGAAGCTGATAATCGGTATAATAAGCGCAATGTCGTTGGTGGACATATTGATAAGGCCCGAGCTTTTTCTATTAACGGCCTCAATATTCTCTAAAGGAGCCTCGGAGAAAAAGCGAATATAGCTCGTGTCTAATTTCAGTAAGGTTTGTGTTTGTCCGTTTACCAAAAGGCCAATTGTAAAGGCCATCATTAAAGTTATTCTATTCATTTTTTGCTCCTTCATCTATCCATTTTTTAATTTTATCCTTTTCTTCCTTAGTTAGTTGAGGAGCACTTGCTTGAGGCATATCTTCCTTTACAAAAACCCTGTCATTGAGTTTGCCGTTGGCCGCAATTAATTTCACATCGTCGTACTTCTTAAAATCACCCGGGCCGGTGCCTGGGTGACAAGTCGCGCATTTAGCCTCGAAAATACTTTTAACATCTTTCCATGTGGAAGTAGGTGGCGCAACACGGTCTCCTTTTGCTCCGCAATCGAGCCATGCCTTTAGGGTAGTTTTTTCAGTTTCAGTTAGCGCAGGAGAACCAGATTTAGGCATCGTTTCGGTGACAAAAACAACATTCGTTATACTGCTTTTCGCTCCTTGAATCACCGTTAAATCTCGCAAATCATAAGGCGCTCCACTGGCCCCATCGTGGCAACCAGCATTGGCACACTTGGTATCAAATATTATTTTGGTGTGCTCTGTATAATTTAATGTATCACATTGTGAAGGGCCAGAAGGACCCCCAGTCGTAGGCGGCGGTGTGCTAGCTGCAGGTGGAACAGTATCAAAAACTTCTTTTTTGCATGCCCCTATCGATGCAATAAGACATAGGAATAGCAGGGTCTTAAGTGTTGTTTTGTTTGTTTTCATTGCTCGAGTTATGATTACTTTTGCCGGCCTAAATGTAATTATAAAAATGGCAGAAGATAGATACAGCGGGCACGATTATTACTTAATCGACGAATTGTTAACTGACGAACAAAAACTTATTCGCCAATCGGCAAGAGATTGGTTGAAGGCCGAAGTGTCCCCAATCATTGAAGACTACTACGAAAAAGCGGAATTCCCAAATCAAATCTTGCCTGGTTTGGCCTCAATTGGAGCCTTTGGACCGTACATTCCAGAAGAATATGGCGGTGCAGGCCTTGACCAAATTTCATACGGTTTACTCATGCAAGAATTAGAGCGGGTAGATTCAGGCGTTCGGTCCACTGCATCAGTACAAAGCTCTTTGGTAATGTACCCCATTTATAAATATGGAAATGAAGATCAACGTAAAAAGTACCTTCCAAAATTAGCAAGTGGCGAATGGATTGGCTGCTTTGGATTAACGGAGCCAGATTATGGATCTAATCCAGGTGGCATGGTTACCAACTTTAAAGATATGGGCGATCATTATTTGCTCAATGGTGCCAAAATGTGGATCTCTAATGCTCCGTTTGCCCAGATAGCTGTAGTGTGGGCAAAAGATGAAACGGGAAGGATTCATGGATTAATTGTAGAACGAGGCATGGAGGGTTTTTCAACTCCTGAAATGCACGGAAAGCATTCCTTGAGGGCTTCATCCACAGGAGAGTTGATCTTTAGCAACGTGAAAGTACCAAAAGAAAATTTGCTGCCCAACAAATCAGGTTTGGGAGCTCCTTTGGGTTGCTTAGACTCGGCCCGTTTCGGTATAGCTTGGGGCGCAATTGGTGCCGCCTTGGACTGCTATGACAGTGCTTTGAGGTATTCTAAGGAGAGAATTCAATTTGATAAACCTATTGGCGCGTTTCAACTCACTCAAAAGAAACTAGCCGAAATGATTACCGAAATTACGAAGGCCCAATTACTTACATTTAGATTGGGGCAGCTCCGAAACGAAGGAAGGGCCACTACGGCTCAAATTTCGATGGCCAAAAGAAACAACGTAGACATGGCTCTACACGTTGCCAGAGAGGCACGTCAGATTCATGGAGCAATGGGAATTACTAATGAATACTCTATCATGAGACACATGGCAAACTTGGAGTCAGTAATTACTTATGAGGGAACTCACGATATCCATTTGTTGATTACAGGTGCTGATATTACGGGGATCCCAGCGTTTAAATAAACTTATTTTTTTCTTTGAATGGTGTAGTCCACCAGCTTATGAAGTGATTGGCGGGCTTCATTATCTGGGAGCTGGTTTAGGAGTTCTTTGGCCTCTTGGGTGATTTCTAACATCCTATTATGGGCGTAGGCTATGCCGCCGCTTCCCTTTACAAACTCAATAACTTCTTCAACCTTCTTTTTGTCTTCGTTGTGGTTTTTAACCAGATTAACGATATGTCGCTTCTTGAGATAACCCACTTGATTGAGAGCGTAAATTAGAGGAAGCGTCGTCTTCTTTTCCTTTATATCGATACCCGTGGGCTTTCCTATGTTTTCGCCAAATCCATAGTCGAATAAATCATCTTTAATCTGAAAAGCGATTCCTACTTTTTCGCCAAACGCACTCATTTTTTCAATAACCTCATCGCTCGCGCCAGCCGAGGAAGCTCCCGCGGCACAACATGCCGAGATAAGTGTTGCCGTTTTCGCCTTTATAATTTCAAAGTAAACGTCCTCACTCATGTTCAAGGCACGGGTTTTTTCAATTTGAAGCAATTCACCCTCGCTCATTTGCTTTACCGCTCCTGAAACGATTTCGAGTAGTTTAAACTCTTTGTGTTGGGTAGCCAAGAGTAGCCCCTGAGATAATAAATAATCCCCAACAAGAACAGCTATCTTATTCTTCCACAGTGCATTTAAAGAAAAAAAACCTCGTCGTAGACTAGCATCATCAACTACATCATCATGAACCAAGGTAGCCGTATGCAACAATTCAATTAGGCTTGCAGCGCGGAATGTTGATTCTTTGATATCACCAATAATTTTCGCCGACAGGAAAACAAACATGGGCCGCATTTGCTTGCCTTTCCGTTTGATAATATAGTGCGTGATTTTATCTAATAACGGCACAGAGCTTTTCATTGAGTCCCGAAATTTGCTTTCGAATTCAATCATTTCCTTGGCAATGGGCCGTTTTATATCTTCAGTAACCGTCAATCTCTTTATTTGTGAACGCTTCAAATTTAGAAGACTTATGCCTTCTCCTCCTTGAAGACAACGTTTTTTGTGACACTGTTTTTATTTGCCAACTGACCGCATGCAGCATCTATGTCTTTTCCTCGACTTCTTCTAACTTTTGCAATTATTCCATTATTAATCAACACGTTTACAAAGGCGTCTACTTTTTCGGGGTCGGCTTGACTGTATTCGCCGTCATCTATGGGGTTATACTCAATAATATTTACCTTACTAGGCACACACTTGCAAAACTTCACCAAGTCTCTAGCATCAGATAACTCATCATTAAAATCACGGAAAATAATGTACTCAAATGTGATGGTATTTTTTGTCTTGGAATAAAAATAATTGAGTGCATCCGCGAGCTCATCGAGGTTGTTTTGCTCGTTGATGGCCATTATTTTATTTCGTTTGATATCGTTGGCAGCATGAAGAGAAAGTGCCAAATTGAACTTCACTTCATCATCTCCAAGCTTTCTTATCATTTTGGCAATACCTGCTGTAGAAACCGTAATTCGTTTGGGTGACATACCCAAACCATCCTCGCCAGTGATTTTATCAATCGCACTGAGCACTTCTTTGTAATTCAACAAAGGCTCTCCCATGCCCATAAATACAATGTTGGACAGGGGTTTGGCAAATGAATCCAACGCTTGTTTATTAATATTCACCACTTGATCTACAATTTCGGCACTAGTAAGGTTTCGCAGCCTTTTAAGTCGACCAGTGGCACAAAAGGCACAAGACAAACTACATCCCACCTGAGATGAAATACAAGCTGTAAGTCTTTTTTCGGTGGGTATAAGAACCCCTTCTACCGTTTTTTTGTCGTGTGTTTCGAAAGCCGACTTAATAGTGCCATCAGAGCTTTGTTGCTCTTCACTTACTATAATTGGGAAAATGGAAAATTTTTCAGCTAACCGCTTTCTCAACGTGGCCGATAAATTGGTCATTTCTTCAAAATTCTTGGCATTTTTCTTCCAAAGCCATTCGTAAATCTGCTTGGCTCTAAATGGCTTTTCTCCCAAGTCCGAAATTTCTTTCGATATTTCAACCAAACTCAAGGTTCTTATATCTATCCGATTACTCATTGTTTTAAAGTCAAATACTCAGCAAGAGCCATGTCTTCGGGCGTAGTTATTTTGATATTCTCCTTATTTCCCTGCACTAAGTTTATTTTACAACCGGCTTTCTCCATCACGCTCGCGTCATCAGTAAATTCTGGTTGAACTGGCCCCAAGTACCCTTTTTTCATTTGCAGTAATTCGAAGCACTGGGGCGTTTGAACAATGCGATAATTCGCTCTATCAACCCACGTGTTGGAGGATTCCGAAACCTCTCTGATCGTTTCTTCAATAGGCATTACGGGTACCGCATTTCCATTAACCTCAGCTTCTTCATAGCATCTTTTTAGGCAATCTACTGATACAAATGGACGTACTCCATCATGCACTCCAACAACACCCACTTGATGAATAACACTCAAACCAGCTTTAACTGAATCGTATCTCGTTTTACCTCCTTCAACCACAGTAACGTGTTTTGAAAACCCAAATTCAATTTTAATATGCTCCCATAAAGTAATGTGCTGAGAAGGTAAAACCAGAATTACATTCATATTCGAGTCGAATTCATAAAACCGTTCAATCGTTCTCAAAATAATGGGTTTCCTTCCTATTTTAAGGAATTGTTTCGGAATCTCGGTCGCCATTCTAGTCCCTGTTCCTCCGCCTACTATAACTGCATATCTCATTTAAGCCCCGTGTGACAAACAAAAAAAGGAGAAACAAAGTTCTCCTTTTTATTCAATTTGATATTCAGAAGAATTAAATGATCAGCATGGCATCGCCATACGCCAAAAATCTATACTTCTCTTTGATCGCCGTTTTATAGGCTTCCATGATTAAATCATAACCTCCAAACGCACATACTTGCATAAAGAGGGTGGATTCTGGTTCGTGTAAATTAGTAACCAACGAATCCGCTATCAAGAAGTTGAATGGCGGGAAAATAAACTTGTTTGACCAACCTTCAAAAGGTTTTAGATAGCCCGTGGTGGTAACTGAAGTTTCGATAGCTCGCAGTGCAGTGGTTCCCACAGCGCAAATTCTATTTTTTCTGTCCTTGGTATTATTTACTTTGTCTACACACTCTTGAGAAATGTACATCTCTTCAGAGTCCATTTTATGCTTCGTAAGATCCTCAACATCCACAGTTCTAAAAGTACCTAAGCCCACGTGTAAGGTTAGTTCCGCAAAATCAACGCCCTTAATTTCCAATCTCTTAAGAAGGTTCTTGCTAAAATGTAATCCTGATGTAGGTACAGCAACTGCCCCTTCTTGCGTGGCGAAAATCGTTTGAAACCTTTCCTCATCCTCTGGCTCTACTTCTCTTGTAATATATTTTGGAAGTGGTGTCTCACCTAGGCTAAACAAGGTCTTCTTAAAATCTTCGAATGGTCCGTCGTACAAAAATCTTAGCGTTCTTCCTCTCGAGGTGGTGTTATCAATTACTTCAGCAACTAGCTCATCATTTTCTCCGAAATACAATTTGTTTCCTATTCGGATTTTTCTAGCTGGATCAACCAAAACGTCCCATAGTCTACTTTCGCGGTTTAGCTCTCTAAGCAAGAATACTTCGATCACTGCGCCAGTTTTTTCCTTATTACCATAAAGTCTGGCTGGAAATACACGTGTATTATTCAATACCATGGTGTCGCCTTCATTAAAATATTCCAAAAAATCTTTGAATATGCGATGTTCAATTTTTCCGGTCTTTCGGTGAACAACCATTAATCGAGATTCATCTCGATTTGGAGTTGGATGCTGAGCAATTAGATTTTCTGGCAATTCAAACTTGAATTCTGACAACTTCATTCCCATAAGGTAGACGCTTTTTAAATTGGCTGCAAAAGTATAAATTAAGCCCAATACACTCTCATAAGATTTTATACCGTAAAATATCCCTCCCGAACGTACAATTATCAAGGATTGAAGTGATTAATACTTTTTACAATCAATACAAATCTTTAATTAATACTTTCGCGAATTATTCAAACTGAATATTGAAAAATCCCATTTATAAAAGTTCCATTTGGCCACTTGTGTTAGCAATGGTATTTGTTGGAGGTTTTTACTTAGGTAATTTCAACTCTGACCGAGCAACGCAGTCGGGGTTCTCCTCGTCAAGTTCAACTGGGAGCAAAATCAATCTAATCCTCGATTATATTGATCAGGAATATGTGGATACAACTGATCGAGAGTCATTGGTTGACGAAACCATACAGTACCTACTTCAAAAGCTTGACCCACATTCATATTACATTTCTGCCGCCGAACTAAAACTAATGAATGAACCCTTAGAAGGGAGTTTTGAAGGAATAGGGGTTCAATTCAGCATCCAAAAAGACACAATAGTAGTGGTAAGTCCTGTAGAAGGAGGACCTTCTGAGAAACTTGGCATCTCTAGTGGCGACCGAATTGTAACCATAGATTCCCTTCTAGTAGCGGGTAACGGGATTACAAATAGTAAGGTAATGAAACTACTGAAAGGACCTTCTGGAACTGTAGTTAATGTTGGAATAAGAAGAGGGAAAAAGCCCGATTTAATAGATTATAGCATTACCCGTGGTGATATTCCCATACAAAGTGTAGATGTGGGCTATCTCATTGATGATGGCCTTGGCTACATTAAGGTGAGTAGATTCGCTAAAACAACCTACGAGGAATTTACTGAAGTATCGAAGCAACTGATGGAATTGGGTATGAAAAAGCTCATTTTAGATTTAAGGGGAAATGGCGGTGGCTACATGGATGCTGCGATAAAAATGGCGGATGAGTTTTTGCCAAAAGGCAAGCTCATAGTGTATACCCAGGGCCGCGCTCGACCAACTCAAGAATATTTTGCAACAAAAAACGGAGACTTAGAAGCCATAGAGGTCGTGGTATTAATCGATGAAGGTTCTGCGTCGGCAAGCGAAATTGTAGCCGGGGCCCTTCAGGATAACGATAAAGGTATTATTGTAGGCAGAAGATCGTTTGGCAAAGGACTGGTGCAAGAACAGTCCAATTGGCCTGACGGGAGTGCTACGCGGCTAACCATTGCTCGGTATTACACGCCTACTGGCAGGTGTATACAACGGCCCTATGACCATGGTATAAAAAAATACAATGAAGATTTTTATGATCGCTATGAAAACGGTGAAATTACTGGTGAAGATAGTATAGTAAAAACCGACAGCTTGAAATATTATACCGAAGGAGGCAAAGTAGTTTATGGCGGCGGTGGTATTACTCCAGACATTTATGTTCCGATAGATACCGTGGGAGGAAGTTATTACCTCAGTCATCTTTATTACGGAAACGTGTTCTACCAATACTGTTTCGAGTACTCAGATAAGAACAGAAATCGCCTCATGAAATTTGCAAATCCCAAAGATTATATCGCCAATTTCAAAATAGATTTAAAAATGGAGGAGGACTTCCTCAAGTTTGCCTTGGATCTGGGAGTGCCGTTCGATGAAGCAGGTTATACACGTTCAAAAAACGTAATTCACACACGAATTAGGGCTGGCATTGGTCGAAATATTTTTGGAAATGAGGCCTATTACCCGGTCATTCAAGAAATTGACCAAACCTTACTCAAGGCTGTTGAGATCATCAACATTCAGAAATTAAGCCCCGCTTCATTATAGTTCGGAGTTCATCCGATTCGCGATATTCAAGTAGAGAGCCAAGTCTCCAGGCGCATCGGTGCCTTCGGGTTTTATTCGTTTATGTCCTAATCTCACAATTACAATATCCATGGAAGGAATAACGATAATGTATTGACCCAAGATGCCTCGAGCATAAAATATTCGCTCACCATTAAAGTCGTGAAGCCACCAGTGCAAACCATATCGAACACATTCACTACCGTCATTTTCAACAATATTTTGAGGTGAAACACTCGCTTTTACAAACGAAGAATCGACAATTCTAACCCCATTCAATTCGCCACTATGTAAATACAACAGACCAATACGCGAAAAGTCTCTAGCGTTGCTATTAAAGCAACAAAACGCTTTCTCGCTTCCATTTTCAGTGTCCAAAGACCACAACGCTTCATTTTTAGATCCAATCCTAGACCACACTCTCTTAGAAAAATATTCTGAAAGTGTCATTCCTGTAGCCTTTTCAATAATGAAAGCAAGTAGTTGTGTATTCCCGCTTCGGTACTCAAATCGTTGCGCGGGCGTTTCAGTCACAGTATATTTTTTTACCAAGCCTTTGAGATCAGTACCATAATTCGCACGGGCGGGAAAAGCAAATGGGTTTAGATAATCCTCGTCGAAATCAATTCCCGAGCTCATCATTAAAAGATGTTTTATGCTTAACTCGGCATTTGCACCTGAAGCAAATTCTGGTAAAAAATCTCCGACTTTTTGGTCAAGGCCATCAATCTTTCCCTCTCTAATAGCCACACCAATGGCAATATTTACAATTGATTTTGCGGCGGAAAAGGAATTGCTCTTGCTATCACTTGAATAGTTTTCCCAATATCTTTCAAAAAGAATTGAATCTTTTTTTAAAATGAGTAAGGCCACTGGCTGAAGCTCATCAACCGAGTTCTGTTCTGCATCGGTTAGTTTGAAGGTGCCAAATGAAGCATGAAAAGGTAAGTCGTGAAAAGTGTCCGCTTCAACCACCCTAGATGGAAATATTTGATATTCATCAATATCAGGCCCTAGTCGTCCCTTAAAAATCGTGTTTTGTAGTGTTGTATAAAGGTAGCGATGTCCTGTACTTACAACTATTACATGAATACTTGCAAAACAAAAAAGTACTACCAAAGCCTTACGAAGTCGCTTGTCCATTATTTACCCCCTTCTATTGCCTTAAATTGGAATATATGCTCCATTTGATGAGATAATCGACTTTTAACTAGTTCAATGGGTACATCTTCTCCCAATTCTCTCGCCATCGAAGTTACTGATTTATCGTCAATTCCACATGGAATAATGTGATCAAAAGGGCTTAAGTCGTTGTTTACATTTAGAGCAATACCATGCATTGTAACCCATCTCGAACATCGAATTCCCATTGCACAAATCTTACGTGCTTTGGTGGGATGTTCCGCATCAATCCAAACTCCTGTATAAGACGGAAATCTTCCCGCAATAATCCCAAATTCAGCCAAGGTAAGAATAACCGCTTCTTCTAAAAACCGCAGGAATTTATGAATGTCTGTAAAAAATTGTTCGAGATCAAAAATGGGATACATAACCAGCTGGCCTGGGCCATGATGTGTGATATCGCCACCCCTATTTATTTTATAATAAGAAAAATTGCCCTCTTCAAGCTCAGCGTCATTCAAGAGTAGGTTCGATTCATTGCCACTTTTGCCCAGTGTAAATACCAAGGGATGCTCACAAAACAGAAGCCGATGGGCGGGTATTTCGATTCCGGACTCTGGGTGTTTTCGCAATTCGGATTTAACCGCAACTATCTTTTGGTTAATTCCTTCTTGATAGTCCCAACAGGCCTTATAATCAATAAGCCCTAAATCCTCTATCAATACTGCATTCAAAGCCTTAGATTTTAGAAAGATGATCTTTCAATCCAGTGATCACATCTACCTGTACAGGATCAATTTGTTTTAAATCTGCTAAAAAAACCGAAACAAAGTCACCCAAATGGATGGCGTAATAAGCTTGTTCAATTCTCGAAGTCCCTTTCGACCAAATTTCAATAATCTCCTTCGTGTTCTCGCCAATAAGACCATAGCTATACTTCATCCTTTCTTGGGTCCTATAGTAATCGCCCTGGTTTCTAAATACCACCACGCATGATTGAGGATATGAATCAGCCCAACCAACAAGTTCATTGTGGTTCATTTCAGGCAAAACATGGTGCCAACATAACATTTTAGCGTTTTCGTTGATTTGTTGTCTGAACCTTACTCCAACTCCCTCAAATCCCGCTTCAGAATAAATAATAGGTATCGTTTTATACAATTTGGCGGCAATAGATTTAGCTTCGCTTACAATATGGTCGTGTTCTGATTTTAAAAGTGTGCTCACCCTTTTCAATTCAGATTTAAAATCTCCTTGAACCATTCCATAGCCAGCCAAAGCATAGAATAATTGGATAGATGAATACCCAAATGCTGCACGTGGTGGAAATCCACTGGGAATTACAAACCGGTTGAATTCTTTAGATTCAGCCATAGCTTTTAGCTGGCCTCCACTTGTAACTACACAAATTTCAGCTCCTTTTGCTTCCGCTTGGCTCAAAGCCTCCAATGTTTCTTCCGTATTGCCCGAATAGGAACTAGCGATAAAAAGGGTGTTTTTCGAAACAAAAGAAGGAATGCCGTAATCTTTGTTAATGATGACCGGTACCTTGAGATGAGAAGCTAATAATTGAGAAACAATAGTACCGCCTATTCCCGATCCTCCTAGACCAGAAATAACCACATTCTCAACAGAATGATTCGGTTTTTTTACCAGAGTGGCTTCCGCAATAGCAATTGCTTCGTCCACATGACTAGGGAATGCCTCTATTAGGTTAATCATACTTTTTAGGAATAAAAAAAGGTCGGAAACCCGACCTCAATTTTTAATGGATAAATATCTTCTTTGTTACAGATTCGCCCTCCGACAAGAGTTGAACAATATGAATTCCTTCAACTGAATTTAGAAGCGAAACTTCAACTAATTCCAACTCCGACGATATTTCAACTGATTTCGATGCCACAGATTTACCTGTAATATCAAATACATTTAAGGCAACTTTCTTACCTGACATTCCAGAAAATTCAAGGTTTAAAGACTTTTCCTTTCCTGCTTTTATTGACATCAACTCTTTAGAGGCCAAATCGCGAGCGCCTAAAGCGTCACCACATGTAGAATCTACCTGAATTAACATCTGGGCGGTATTAGCACATCCGCCCGCTGTGTAAGCAGTAACTTTTAGGGTTGTTGTTTTGCCTGGTGCAACACTCTTTACTTTGGCTGTTGAATACACACCAAAACCCCAATGGAAACGAACTCCAGTACTAGAAGTTATCGTCACTTCAGTCGATTCGTTTCTGCATAAAACTTTACCACCATCCGTTCTGGACAAAGTAATATCTGGAATAGGATCTACAAGTACTGAAACAGAAGAATCTCTCACACAACCGTCCTTATATACCTGCACTTTATAAGTCTGACTGGTATTTAAAGTGGCAAATACGGTAGAAGAATTTACATTGTCAAGTCCCGTTGCTGGCGACCAAAAATATTTTGCACCTCCTGAAGCGGAAATTTCTTTTGTGCCACCCGCACACATTTTATTGGTTCCTACAAAATTTACCGATAGTCCTATTGAAGAGGATAAAGGGAAAATCAACTTACTCACTACCCGCGAGCACCCATTAGAGCTGTCCACTTTACAAGTAATATTAGTGTTTGCTCCAAGCGTTGCACTCACCACTGCACCTGAGGTGGAAGAAACCACATTAGCAGGTGACCAAGTATAAGTATTGGTACCCAAATCTGCTTTCATTTCAATTGGCTCATTCATACACGCCCTGTTTTCTGCCTTAAACGGCCCATTCCACGTGTTCCATGATTCTCGTGGTAAGGTTTTGTGACCAACTTGTACGGTGTCTAGACCAACACAACCCAAGGAGTCTGTTCCTCTAACATAATAGCTACGTGCTACATTAACTGTATACCACACAGGGTTGCCAGTTTTATTTAATCCCGACTGACTGGTAGACCAAGCATAGGTTTTTGCACCTGAGCCTGTAAGCCAAACAGTATCATTGGTACATACTTCGGTTTTACTCGCACTAATTTTTACCGTTGGTCTGTTTCTCACATTTACAACTGCCGTATCCGTGGCTTTACAACCCTTGCTATCGGTACCCGTTACATTAAAAGTAGTACTTACTAAAACCGCCTTTTTTACACCATCAGTAACTCCATTATCCCATGAATAAGACAATGCTCCTGCACCAGTTAAGGTTACCGAATCCCCTGGACATACTAAATTTTTAGAAGCAGAACCTACAACAACTGGGAGTGCATTCACTTTTACTAAAAAGTAAGTTGTGTCCTTTACTCCAGCTGAGTCACCAACAACACGATAATTTGTAGAAACGCTTGGGTACACACTAACTGTATCTCCTGTATTGGGAGAAATAGTTGATGCCCCAGAAGTATCGGACCAACTAAATGTAACCCCTCCTATTCTCGCGGAGCTCGCATATAATTTTACCGTATCACCTACACAAAGCGAATCTGCTGTAACTGCAGCTACCATAGTTTGGCCATAGGTAACGTTCGAAAAAAGTAACGCCACTAGTGCTACAAGACTAAAAGCCAGTGGTTTAAAGGCCTTATTCAATGACTGCTTCATAAAATTTGATTAAAATATAAGAATGCCCCAAAACTATGCACTTTGGGTATATCATCCAAAAGAGTTGGAAAGTCGTTTACTTAGTGGTTAAAAAGAAAAGAGAAGCCGGGCGGCTTCTCTTTTCCTTCGCTTCATAAAATCGCAATCATTTTGTAGTCAGGTATCACAATTGCTCTGCAAACATAGATGGACGGTGGGCCCTGCATTGTTAAGGTAAACTAACGCCTGTTAAATACTGTGAAGCTCTGATTATCCATTACTTAGAACATACTTTTGCGCACACAAAAAATCCGTTTTGAACAACAAACTTATAAGTTGGCTTATTTTAGGTATCTCCATTTCACTAGTCGCCTTAGTGAGTATTCAGCTTTTTTGGGTAAGTAATGCCATCCGATTAAAAAAAGATGAATTTGATATCAACGTAAGAGATGCGCTTGGAAGAACAGTGTCCATTTTAGAAAAAGATGAGGCCTTAAAGAAGATTAAAAGCCATCAACAAGGGCGGTTTTTGTTTGCCATGGACGACAGTAGCGAAATCAACTCGTTAACACCTCGCGACAGCAGCCATGCCTATTTGATTTATAAAGAGCTAGAAAAAAAAGATGAAGGTATTGAGGTAAAAATTGTTGAGGAGCAAGGGGGTAAAAGAAAAGTAACCGACTTAATAACCATAGGACAGCACGCCATTCCAGATCCAACCTCTAATGAGGAGTTAGATTATCAACTAGACAATTCGAAGGGAGGATATTATAGTTCAAACCTTAAAGTAAATTTAGATACCGCTGTAAAAAACCAATTGGTTAACAAAACCATTTTGGTAAGCGATATTGTCAAAAGCTTAATTGAAGTTGACCTTTCGGAAAAAATTGAAGACCGAATTGATCCCGTTTATGTACAATCGCTGTTAAAATACCATCTTAAGGAACAAGGCGTTGATGCTGATTTCTATTTTGCCGTTTTCGATCAGGATGACAACCTTCGCACAGGCAACACCAATGACCCGAGCATTCTTCCAAATCATGGCTATACCGTTCATCTATTTCCCAACGATGTGATTAATCATAAAAGCACGTTAAGGTTGTACTTTCCTGGTCAAATTCAATACATTTTCTCTTCAATCTCATGGTTGCTGTTGGCCTCGATACTTATTATTATCACCATTTTTATGGCCTTCTACTATAGTATTCGAACCATATTGCGCCAAAAAAAGCTCTCCGAAATAAAAAATGATTTCATTAATAATATGACCCATGAATTAAAGACACCGATCAGCACCATTTCCTTAGCTTGCGAAGCGTTAACTGACCCCGATGTGAGCGCAACACCTAGCCTCATGACAAGATATATTGGAATTATTAGGGATGAGAACAAACGACTAGGAAACCAAGTTGAAAATGTGCTTCGAAGTGCAATTTGGGACAACAAAGCTTTTAGGTTGAACAAAGAATTGACTGACATCAACGACATCGCTGTAGCCGCTGTTTCAAAGTTTGAAATGCAGCTCCGAGATAGGAAGGGGAAAATTGAGGTACAATGTGATGCCGAAGATGCCACTATGATGGTGGATAAAGAACATCTTTTTAATGTCATCAAAAATCTGATTGACAATGCCATTAAATACTCTAAAGACGCCCCTGAAATTTTGGTGAGAACATATACGGAAAAAGACCACGTGTTGATTGATGTAGAAGATAACGGAATAGGGATTAGCAAGGAAAACCAGAAGAGGGTTTTTGAGAAACTGTACCGCGTTCCCACAGGTAATGTTCACGACGTAAAAGGCTTTGGGCTGGGGTTAAATTACGTTAAGTCTATCGCTGAAAGGCATGGTGGCCGTGTAACTGTATCCAGCAAGTTGAATAAAGGAAGTATTTTTACCGTGGCTTTGCCACTTAAACAATTACAATAAAAATTATGGAAAAAGAAGCAATAAAACTCTTAGTCGCTGAAGACGATCACAATTTAGGTGATTTGCTAAATGAATATTTGCAAGCCAAAGGATTTGAAACGAATTTAACAAGGAATGGTAAGCAGGCGCTTGAGGCTTTTAGAGGCGAACATTTTGATCTTTGTGTGTTTGATGTGATGATGCCAGAAAAGGATGGGTTTACATTAGCTAAGGATGTTAGAAAAATAAACCCAGAGGTTCCTATTGTATTCCTCACAGCCAAAGCCATGAAAGAAGACAAGATTGAAGGTTTTAAGCTGGGCGCTGACGACTACCTAACCAAGCCTTTTTCCATGGAAGAGCTTTTGTTAAGGCTTCAAGCAATTTTGAGACGGACAAAAAAAGAAAGAGATGTTCAAAAGCAGGAGCAATTTGAAATCGGAGATTTTACGTTCGATTCCAAACTCCAAGAGTTAACGCTAAATGGAAGTATTCAGAAATTAACTTCCAAAGAGAATGATTTGTTGCGCTTGCTCTCCCTACACTTAAACGATGTGCTGGATAGAAGTTATGCCTTAAACCGAATTTGGGGCGATGATTCTTACTTCAATTCGAGAAGTATGGATGTGTATATCACGAAATTGAGAAAGTACCTTCGTGGTGACGAAAAACTAGAAATAGTAAACGTTCACGGAAAGGGATTTAAATTATTGGTTAAGTAGTTCTTAGGATTCAAAAACTATCAAGACTTGGTTTTTTTCCACGGCTTGCCCAGTTTTTACCAATACTGACTTTACAACTCCATCAAATGTAGATTTGATGGAGTTTTCCATTTTCATAGCCTCCAGTACCAACACAGTTTCTCCCTTCTTTACTGTAGTACCTTCTTTTACATTTATACTTAAAACCAAACCGGGCATAGGGGCTTTTATATCCTCAGCAATATCTTCTGCCTTAATCTCAATCCCAAGTGCCTTGAGCATGGCATCAAATCGATCTTTAACCTTAAAAGAATAAAGGGTACCATTCAGTCGAATTTCAAATTCCTTTTTGGAGTAATCTGCTCGAACTACATCCATAGCGTAAGTTTCCATCCCATTGGTCAGCTCAAAACTTCCCTCTCCTCTGTTTACAATTTTATAATCAACTGATTTCCCTCCTAAAACAATGGAATCACCACTTTCTTGAAACTCAAATTCTCTTTCTGCCCCTATTATTTTTATCATAATCAATTGATATTAGCGCACAAATGTAGACAAGCCACTTAAACGAAGAAAAGCAAGGCCAAGAATTCTACTTTTGTATTATGAGAAAATGGGTAACTTTCTTTTTGAGCATACTTCTGTTATGGGCCTGTAGCAACAAAAAAGACGTGGTATTAAACGCCCAGAATGCCATCAGCGTAGATACAATTTCAACTCCCTCACTTAAAATTCAGCCCTTATATAACCAAACACCACCCAAAATTTGGAAATTAATTCACACACAACTAGAGCTCTCTTTTAACTACCAAAAAGAAGAAGTAAATGGCATGGCTGTGCTTACATTACGGCCCTATTTTTACAGGCAGAACAGCCTTACACTTGATGCCAAATCATTTGATTTTCAATCAATTCTACTAATCGAACCGGACTCATCTGCACGAAAACTTACCTATGACTACAACGGAAAAAAATTAGAGATAAAGGACCTTGGTAAGTACTATTTGAAGACTGATACCCTCAAATTAAAAATAAAATACACCGCCAAACCAACTGAAATAAAAGATGAAGGCGGCAAGGCCATTACAGGTGCGCAAGGGTTATATTTTATTAACCCAAGGGGCAAAGAATCAAATATGCCTACACAGATTTGGACACAAGGGGAAACGGAGTATTCTTCGTGCTGGTTTCCCACTTTGGACGAGCCGAATCAAAAAACAACACAAGAAATTGCGGTAACTGTGCCCGAAGAATACGTTTCCCTTTCAAATGGGATTTTAGAGTTTTCTACGGAAAACCCAAATGGAACCAGAACCGATTATTGGTCGCAGTCGAAAGCTCATTCGCCATACTTGGCTATGCTCGCCATAGGTAAGTTTGCTGTGGTGGAAGGGCCAGATTGGCGAGGTAAAAAAGTAAACTATTACGTAGAAGAAAAATACAAAGAGGACGCGCCCTTTATTTTTAAAAATACCCATGAAATGATGGAATTCTACTCGAACCTACTAGGAGTAGAATATCCATGGGCTAAGTACAGCCAAGTTGTTGTACGAAATTTTGTTTCTGGGGCCATGGAAAACACCTCTGCCACACTTCATGGTGAATTTGTACAACGACACAAGCGCGAACTCATCGACTATAACCCAGAGGCGACCATAGCACATGAGTTGTTTCATCAGTGGTTTGGCGATTTGGTTTCTTGTGAAAGTTGGGCGAACCTTCCTCTTAATGAAGCCTTTGCAACCTATGGTGAGTTCCTTTGGCAAGAATATAAATACGGGGAAGACGAAGCTGCCTATCAGCTTAAAAACAAACTTGAAGGCTACCTGCGCGAATCCAAAGTAAAACGCGAAGAGTGGGTCAGGTTTGACTACCAAAGCAAGGACGATATGTTTGATGGTCACACTTATTCAAAGGGTGCGCGTATTTTGCACATGCTACGCACTTATTCTGGAGATTCAGCCTTTTTTCAAACGCTCAACTTATACCTCACACGATATGCTCATGGAAGCGCCGAAATGCACCAATTAAGGTTGTTATTTGAAGAAGTAACAGGGCAAGACTATAACTGGTTTTTCGATCAGTGGGCCTATCGAAGCGGCCATCCTGTATTAAATATTAACCATTCCTACGATTCAATTTCGGGAAATTTAAAACTGGTTGTCAAACAAAATCAAGACTTGGTTAAATTTCCCCTTTATCAAATTCCATTTAGCCTCGAAATACACGGAAAAACTGGGATCAATAGATACGAGCTATGGCTAAAAAATGAAATAAATGAATATGTTTTTACACTTGGTGAAAAGCCGATTCTGGTTGACTTCGATGCCGAAAAATATATTTTGTGTGAGAAAACAGAAACCAAAACTGAAAGGGAATGGATCTATCAATATGAAAACATCACACAATATTTAGCACGGTATGAAGCTATTGAGGCCATTGGTAGAAATACGTCTATTTCGGCTGCTGGAAGAAAAACCCTTTTCAAGGCACTTTCTGACCCTCATTTCTCTATTCGCAACCTGGCATTAAACGCAAGCCACGAAATCGAAAAATTAAATTCCTCTGACTTTGAAGCTAAGCTGACTTCTATGTGGAAAACCGACGAAAACTCTAAAATAAGAGCAAAAGCCTTGCGGCTTTTGGTTCATAGCTTTCACCCCAAGGAAGTGAGGCAATTCGTACAATCGTCACTTTCTGATACTTCCTATTATGTAATATCGAGCGCATTGGATTTGCTCGCAAAATACGATAGTGTGTCTGCCGTAGTTTTTGCCTCACAACTTGAAGGACTAGAAAATGACGAATTGAAATTTACCATTGCTACAATTTATTCCAAATACGGAAAAAAAAGCCAGGCGGGCTACTTTTCAAAACTCGAAATGGAAGTCGGTGGATACGCTAAAGTAAGGCTTATTTATCCCTACAAAAACTTCGTGCTTCGGTTAAAGGATGACCAAGTGAGTACTGATGGGATTTTACTTCTTACGAAAATTCAAAGCGAATCTCCATTTATTTGGGTGAGACGGGCTGCCATTGATGCTCTTGTAGAAATTGAAGACCTCTACCTTACCGAAAAGGCAAATTTAGAAGAGCAAAAATTACAACAAACCGGCAATGGTCAAGCTCAAAATATAATTGCAAAGCGATTGGATAAGGTGACCTTTATTCTGGATTTTATCGACACCAAATTTAAGGAGCTAGAAAAAACCGAAACAGACCAAGGGATTCTCGATGCAATTTACAAAGAGGATTAAACCTGCCTAATTTAAATCGAAATCTGGAGCCTTCATATAGCCCTTTTTAGGTGGTTTTAAATGATCTAAAAAAATCACGTTGTACAAATTATCGCGCTTGTCCAAAATGATTTGCGAAATCCCATTTTTTATTTCAACTGGTTGAAATGTTTTGAAGCGAATCGCAATGTTTTCGTAGGTTCCATCTTCTAACTTCACATAAAAATTGTCCAACAACACCTTACCTCCCTTTACGGACACTTTGCCTAAAAAGCAGTCGTTGGAAGTCCCTTCTCTTATGCTGATGATGACGTCTTCATAAACGCTGTCGGTTACGTCAAACGATTCGCGCTCGTTAAATGCCTTTCTGTATTTGTCGTAGCATTGGGCGTTTATCATTTGAGACGATAATAAAACTAAGAATATTAAGATAACCGTACGCATGTTGTCGAATTTGCGGCTAAAGTAAACTGGCTAAATAGCCGTCTATTGTCATCCTATTCTTAGTTTTCAATTGCACAATGTTGATGGTGATCATAATCCAATCAACTTGATGGATGTAATATTGCCCTTTTAAAAGCATTAAGGAGATGACTAATAGTGAGTTGAAATCGAAAATAGTGGCAGCGGGAATGACGAAAATAAAAAACGTGATCAACGATTTTGAGGAACGCATTACCGAACTAAAAGCTGTAACTCTAACTGATCAAACAGCAGAGTCAGCGAGTCAGACCGAATCGAGAAGAGATTCTGACTTAGAAATGCTGGATAATCTCTATGGGCAACTCGAATTTGCAAGGCAAGAAGAGCGAACACTTCAACTAATTGACCCACGTTCAGTAAAAAATTTTGTGGATTTTGGCGCTGTGGTGTTAACCGACAAACGCAATTTATTTGTTTCAACCGGAATTGAAGAATTTGAGGTTGATGGCATACCTTATTTCGGACTGAGTACCAAAGCACCTCTTTATAAAAATATGGCCGGATTCACAGTAGGAGAAAAAGTTTCTTTTCACGGAATTGAATATCTCATCAAAGAAATCTTCTAAACCTCTTTTAAACACTGTTTTTTGTTGTCGTAAAATGACATGCCACTCCAACTAAATTATAATAAGTACTTGTGAGCTTTATTCACATTTACTACCCTTTCATTACATTTGGGTCAATTTGAACAACTAAAACTATGTTACGACTCGGAATAATTCTATCTATTGTGCTGCAATCTATGTTCTCTTTTGCTGATTGTGACCTCTTTCAAAGTGAGCTATCAATACTAAGAAAACAGGGCAACGACTTGGCTAAAACCATGGAAGAAATCAATGGTTTAACACCTAATGCAGCAAAGGAGAAAAGCGAAACGAATAACGCTAAAATTATGCGTCTTTTGGAGAAGGCAAAAAAGCAGGCAGACATTGCTGGGCATACCCTGAGCCAAATTGAATTGCATAAAGAATGCGCTTGTGAAGGTTTTAATTTTGACCTATTGAACAAAAAAATAATTGAAGTAAAATACTTTATCAAAAGAGCCGAAGGTGTTGATTTAGAAAAGCACAAAAAAGATCAATATGAAGCGCTTGAAACAAATTCTTCCACGGCAAATAATAAGGCAATAGAAATTCAATCGTATTTGACAAAACCTTGTTCTGGCGATGCACCAGCTCCAGAGCCAGCGGTTGAGCCCGTAGCAGAAGTGAAGGACACAGTACCAGCAGAACCCATTGCCGAAGCAATACCAGAGACTGAACCAGAGCCTGAACCAACCCCAGAACCCGAGCCAATCCCAGAGTCTGTTGTAGAGCCAATCCCTGAGCCCTCAGTCGTAGCTCCTGCCGCAGCCGTTGGCGTAGTTGCTGGAGTAGCAGTTGCAGCAGCCGTAATTGAAGAACCTGAGCCAACCCCAGCCCCTGAGCCAACCCCAGAACCAGAACCAG
>JAGQYO010000030.1:25874-40245 GCA_020435995.1 Flavobacteriales bacterium
CCAACCCCAGAACCAGAACCAGAACCCATCCCAGAGCCTGAGCCAACCCCAGAGCCTGAGCCTGTAGTAGTACCCCCACCAGTGCCAGCACCTGTGGTGGCTCCGGTAATTACGAAGCCCGTTGCACCCCCTGTTAAAGTTGATGGCATTTATTACGCGGTTCAAATAGGTGCACTTGGGAGGGATGAAAGTGCTGTTCGTGGAGAGAAGGTAGCAGAAACTGTTTATATCGTAATGGAGGATGGCCTTTTCAAGCACCGAATCGGAAAATTTAGAGACCTTAATGAAGCGATTAATACAAAGAATAGCGTTTTTGCCAAAGGCGTAACGGATGCGTTTATTGTTGCCTACGCGGACGGAAACAAGATTTCGGTAGGCGAAGCACGTAAACTGCAAGCTGGAGGCGCGGCTCCTGCACCCATAGCAGCAGAAATTCCAGCAGCAAAGGCGAAGGCTCCAAAAATTAAAAAGAAATCTGCCGTATTTTTATCTGTTCAGGTGGGAGCAAACGTCTCTAACGCCGACCCAATTTACGAAATAGCCAAATACGAAAACACCATTGGAGCAGAAGTTCACGCCATTCAAGGAGCTCCGATTCGCTATTATTCGGGTGAATTTACCGATAAAAACGCCGCTGAAAAGCATTTAAGCAAAATTAAAGGGGCAGGAATTGAAACAGCATTCCTTGTTGGAATTGCGGATGGTAAACGAGTAAGTTACGAAGAAGCATTAGAATTTTTGGCGAAGTAAGTTTTGTCTTTAAAACACAATTGAAAGCTCATTATTTCTTGAAAGTAATGAGCTTTCTTTTTAAGTAAACCCTGCGAATCCAACCTGGAAGAACAATAACCCCAATAAACAAATAAGGATAATAAGTAAAGAGACGCCACATAAGAGCCACTACTCCAGGAAATCCATCTACTATGTAATCTCCAAGAAATTGCCCAAACATATACTCCGCCACTCCTGTTCCTCCCGGCGTGGGGCTGATGAGCATAATGACCCACATAACCAATTGCCTAGCGTAAATCATCATGTGTTCGTTAAAAGTGAGCGAGCCTATGGCCAAAATGAGGAAATTAACGACCCAAAAGCGAGCCGTCCAGCTAAATAAGGTAGCTCCAAACGCTTGTCCCCAAAAGCTAAATGGTTTGTTTTTAAGCTCCAAACTAGTAGTGATGATATCATTTCCGTTTTGAATTGCACTAGCCCTCCACTTTTTTAGAAAACCCAAGTAGGTGAAACTTACCAGCAACCTTTTGGTAGTATGTGGAGCTACGAAAATGGCCAATAAAATCATGGTGGTTAAAAACAGAATAAAGGAGTAACCCACATAAAAAATATGTCTAGAACCAAGCGTATATCCAAATATTTCTTTGCGTAATTCGGCTGGAAAAAGATCGGACATGCCCACAGAAAGCAGTACCAATGGTACCATTAAAATATAAAACAGCTCATCCAAAAAAGCTGTGACCATTACCACCGCCGTACTGCGGCCGAGGTTAATGCCTTCTCGATTCACAATAAAAAGAGCAACCGCAGATCCACCGACTACAGATGGAGAAATTGCTGAAGAAAACTCCCATAACATGATAACGTCAAAACTATTTCGCCACGAAATTTCCTTGTCGGTAAGTACGCGTATTCGATACATGTAGCCCAAATCACGCACCACCACCATCAGAATAGCGCACCCAAGCCAGAATATGGCTTGCCAACCCCAATCGAGCATTCGGAATTTTTCAAGATCAAATTCCTTCCATAACATCCAAGCGGCTACCGCTAATCCTATAACTACAGGAATAAAAACACGGCTCGGACTTAATAATTGCCGAACTGGACTTGTTTTTCTTCTGTTTTTTCCTGCTAATTTGGTCAATGAAACTACTTTTAATTTAAAATGAAAAAAATCTACTTTCTCTCCACATGCTCAACTTGCAATCGGGTGATTAAAGAGCTAAATCTTAATGAACAAAACTTCGTTTTTCAGGATATCAAAACTAATAAAATTAGCCCCGAACAATTGGAGCAAATGGCCGAAATGAGTGGTAATTATGAATCTTTATTTTCTCGTAGAGCCACGAAGTACAAAAGTATGGGCTTGGCCGAAAAAAAACTGAGCGAATCCGATTACAAAAACCTGATTTTGAGCGAGTATACCTTCTTAAAAAGGCCTGTGATCATAATAGATGATTTTATTTCGGTGGGTTCTGGCAAAAAGGAAATAAACGCTGTTTACAAGTTACTCAACTCCTAATTAACAATGAAACTAGCCCAACTTGTTTTCTTTCTGATATGCCTATCTGCTCATAGTTATTCTCAAGAGCGGTGGAAATATTATCCTTTTCAAACTCAGATTAACTCTCTTCAAGAAGTTGATAATGAAATATGGGCATTTACCGATGGTGGCGTAATTACCATTAACAAAAATGACTTAAGTATAGGGCATATCAATATGGTAGACCATGATTTGGCCTCATCAAACTGCAAGTCTTTCTTGCAGTTGTCTGATGACGAGGCCTACCTCATGCACCGTTATGGCTTCTCTATCAAAAGATATGGGAGATGGTATCCATTATCTGTTCGAAAAAAACTAGGTCACAAACCAAAAAGCTCAATCGGCTTGGGGGTATGGGATGAAAACACCTTAATTTATGCTACGTGGGATTCTCTCCAATTTATATCTAGAGAGAATTATAGTATAAAGCGGTCGCTGCCATATCGCTATACCACTATTACTAATTACGGAGACACCTCCATCATTCTACATAAAGACACCCTCTATTATCGAAGTAATAACGGACTTCTTAAAAGCTTTCATTTTGATAAATACTATTCAATCTCCTCTACAATTAAACTGGATAGGGAGAATAACCCGTGGATTCTTTCTCATTATCCAGGTATCTATCAATTACAAAACGACTCCTTCAAGCTGCATAACTTCGAGGATAATAAAGCTTTTAAAACAGGACAGGTTTCAGGTTTTTGTCCGATCAATAATGAAAAAGTTTGGTTCGCCGTGCAATCGTGGGATGAGCATCACATAGAGGGTGGTATCTACATTTGGAATCCAAGTACTCAATCATTGACCAGAGAGCCCTTTAACGGTACCGAAACCTCGGATTTCTCTTTGGTTCACGAGGATTACAAAGGCCAGCTATGGGTTGTAGACCGGTTGGGAAATATCCTTGTAAAAAGAAATGGGAATTGGGCCAAAATAGACCTTTCAACTAAGATGCTTCCGAACTCAACTTTGGGGCTTTTGGGCAAAACCAATGAAGGAACGGTTTTCTTCAATATAGATAACTGGAACAATGCACGATCAGCCAAACACAGTTGGATTTACTCTTTTGAAGATGGCGGAATAACTGAAAAATTCAAATCCAACCAAGAAGAGCGTGTTTTGGCATTTTGTTTCGATCAAAATGACAGCATTCACATTCGTACCACAAGCACTATCACGGGACCTCAAAAAATAATAGAAACCAGTAAGTATCCCCATGAAACAGAGCCCTGGCTCCGATTCTTAAAGGTGGATAACTCAGGCAATTATTTCACAGAAGTACCCACTTATCGAAATTGGGGATTCGACGTTAACATGTCGACTAACGCAACAGGAGATTGGAAAAAAAATCCATCGTGGTACTATAAAGTAGTTGATGGTCTTGATGGAAAGTATTGGCTTCTGGGAAACACCATTCAATCCTTTAATAAAGATGGATTGGTCGATTCCATTGTTGTATCAAGCACCAAGGAAAAAACTGTAACCGTATCAAATTTAGTTGAAGATAAAATAGGTAGTATCTGGTATTTGCTTGAGCGCTCCATTTATTTTTACCACCTAGAAAATGGAAAATTAGACTCTTTTAAAATAGACTCGATTTATCCATTTTTAAATGGAGCACAAATAACGCAAGGCAATTCGCCTGGCGAATTTTGGATTGAAATATTTAATCACTTGTACCATTTTGAAGCCGGCCAAATGAAATCAATTCCGTTTGGGAATACTCCCCTTCTAAATTATGATGATTATATCCGCGACCTAGAAATTGACTACAGAGGCAATTTATATTTCTTGTCTCGCTTGGGAATTTATGTCTACAACGAAAAGGGAATTTACTTTCCAATAACTGTGACTATTCCAGATTCGGTAACTAAAGCCTTTCCAAATCCTTTTGTAGATCGTTTTTCAATTCCTCTAGAACTCTCGAGCCTGTCCAAAACAGAGGTACGCATTTTTTCCATTCAAGGAGAGTTAATTCGCACCCATCAATTTGAAGCTTTTGAAAAAGAAAAGCAATTTTTGGAAATAGATATGACCGGAAGAAGAGGGTTATTTATTTATGAAGTAAAAACGGGAGAATCCGTCAAGAGCGGAATTGTAATTGGACAATAAACTAATGAACCGCATCTTCGCGATACCGACAACAGCTATGCAAGCCATCATACTCTTTTTGGCTAGCCTTGCTTCGCTCGGTGTCATGCCCCACCTTGTTTAGGTTCGTAGCAATTTGGTCCATATTGGTTTTTTTTGTTTTGTAGGTCACTATGAGCATTCCAGATGCTTTATCCCACGAGCTCGTTTTCACTCCTTTGCTCAGGTTTACTGTTTCCTCTATACGCGTTTTACACATTTCGCATATACCTTCCACTTTCATAGAATCTGTGGTGTATTTACTTGGCTTATCCTGTGCTTGAAGCTGAATTGTAACAATGAAGCCCAACAAAACTCCTATAATTTTTATCATTTGCATTGCACAAAGATAAAGTTCATCCCTACGTTTTGATATGCTCAAGCGTAAATACCTGTTAATTTGCCTCTCTTGAATTTTAAGAACCTCATTCCTCATTTGGCCCTTTTTGGGGCAAACGCAATTTATGCGGTAAACTACTCCGTTGCCAAGGATGTAATGCCCGACTACATCCAGCCATTTGGATTTATTCTTCTGCGCTGTTTGGGGGCGCTTTCTCTCTTTTGGCTGGTTCAGCAAATTTTCTTTCGTGAGTCAATCGAACGTGAAGACATTCCTCGCTTGGCCCTCTGTGGTCTTTTTGGTGTTGCACTTAATCAACTCACTTTTTTCTCTGGCCTCAATATTACAAGCCCAATCAATGCAGCCATCATCATGACTTCCAACCCAGTTCTTGTTCTTATTGCTGGTTCGCTCATTTTAAAAAACCGCATTACCATCCAAAAAATAGTCGGAATCAGTTTAGGAATATTTGGTGCTTGTATGATTATCCTTTTTCGGGGAAATTTTCAACTTGACACCTCCACATGGATGGGCGATTTGTTGGTGTTTATCAACGCTATGTCTTATGGTGTTTACCTCGTTTTGGTAAAATCTCTCATGCACAAATACTCACCTATTACGGTCATTAAATGGGTGTTTACCTTCGGCTTTGTATTCGTGTTGCCTTTTGGTTGGAATCAGTTTCATGCCATAGAATGGCACACTTTCACGCTCAACATTGCCCTTAAAACCGCATTTGTAGTCGTGTGTACTACGTTTTTTGCGTACTTGCTCAATACAATCGGTCTCAAAAAACTACAGCCAACTACGGTGAGCACTTACATATATACACAACCAGTTTTGGCTTCACTATTTGCTATCTCAATGGGAAAGGATGAACTCGATGTCATTAAAATCATATCAGCAATTCTCATTTTTTCGGGGGTATTTCTGGTAAGTCGCAAGTTCTCCTAGGTGGAATGTTACTTTTGCTGGCAAATAGGCTCGTATGGTAGTATCAATGACAGGTTTTGGGAAAGCCGCAGGAGAATTTGAAGGCAAGAAAATCACAGTTGAAATCAAGTCTTTAAATTCTAAAATTCCAGACACGAAAATTCGTCTTCCGCACGCATATCGCGACAAAGAATTAGAAATTAGATCGCAATTAGCAGCAAAATTAGGAAGAGGAAAAATCGAATTTGGCGTAATGATAGAACAAGTGGGTGGTATACAAGCTCCCAAAATAAACCAGGAGCTCGCCGCAGATTATTACAAGCAACTTGTGCAACTCTCACAACATATTAATGAAAAACCGCTCGACCTATTGGCCTTGGTGATGCGTATGCCAAACGTGGTGGATCAGGAAAAATTTGAAGTTGATGAGGCTGAATGGGCTGCCGTAGAAAAATTAATTGACACCGCCTTTGAAGAAATCAACCAATTTAGACAAGATGAAGGTGCCGAACTCGAAAAAGACCTCTTGCTTCGCCTTGCCAACATCGAAGAATATTTAGAAAAAGTTTTTGAAATAGCCCCTCAACGCATCGAGGAAAAACGCGAGAAACTCAACGCTAAATTTGCAGATATCAAAAATGAAAACAACACTTTCGATCAAAATAGGTTTGAACAAGAGCTTATTTACTACCTCGAAAAATTTGACATTACCGAAGAGCGTGTTCGTTTACAATCGCATATAGATTATTTCCGCATTAACCTAAAGTCTCCTGACTCACAGGGTAAAAAATTGGGTTTTATCACACAAGAAATGGGGCGAGAAATAAATACCATTGGCTCAAAAGCCAACCACGCCGAAATGCAACAAACCGTAGTATTAATGAAGGACGACCTTGAAAAAATAAAAGAACAAGTTTTAAACGTTCTGTAAGGCATAATGGAAAACAAAAACAAGGGTAAGGCTGTCATTTTTTCCGCTCCTTCGGGGGCCGGCAAAACTACCATTGTTCATCATCTGCTCAAACAAAATAAACTCAACCTGGCTTTTTCTATATCAGCAACCAGTAGGCCCAAACGAGGCGCTGAGGTAGACGGAAAAGACTATTATTTCCTTTCTGCATCAGATTTCAGAACCAAGGTGGCCAATGGTGATTTTATTGAGTGGGAAGAGGTTTATCCCGATCAAATGTATGGAACACTCAAATCAGAAATTGAGCGAATTTGGGCCTCAGGACGACACGTGATTTTTGATGTGGACGTGGTAGGTGGGCTTAATTTAAAACGGTTCTTTGGAGATGCAGCACTTGGTATTTTTGTGCAACCTCCCGATCTCGAAACCTTGGAATCTCGACTCAGAGGACGCGGCACCGAAACCGAAGAAAAAATCCAAACCCGACTGGCTAAAGCAACATCAGAACTAGAGCGATCCGACGAATTCGATTTTATCCTTGTAAATCATCATTTGTTTTCTGCCTTTGAAATTGCAGAACAAAAAGTGAAACAATTCATCACCAAAAAATGAAAGTCGGTCTTTACTTTGGAACATATAACCCTGTGCATGTGGGACACCTCATCATAGCCAACCACATGGCAAATTATACAGATCTGGATCAAGTGTGGATGGTTGTTACACCTCGAAATCCACTCAAACAAAAGGATAGTTTGCTGGAAGATTATCATCGCCTCGAACTGGTAAAACGTGCTATTGAAGGAAATTGGAACCTGAAAGTGAGCGACATCGAATTTCAATTAGAAAAGCCATCATACACAGCGTCCACCCTGGCTCATCTTCAAGAAAAATACCCAGCTCATGAATTCTCCCTAATTATGGGTGAAGACAACTTGAGGACCCTACACAAGTGGAAAAACTTCGAATACATTCTCAAAAATCACAGTGTAGTTGTTTACCCGCGTGTGCTCACCGAACAAGAAAAAAGCGAAGCCATCCAGCCTCCCATCAAACCTGAGGTATATAATCACCCGAGTGTAAATATGATCGATGCACCCGTAATGAAGGTATCGGCTAGTTTTATTCGCAGAGCCATCAAAGAACAAAAGGATGTTAGATATTTGCTAACCGAGCCAGTATTTAAGTATGTAGACGAAATGAATTTTTATAAATCTTAGACTAAAAAGATGAAAAACAGATTTGAGTGGTGGCAAGGTTGGATGGAAAAAAAGTCCAAATACGCTAGAACAACAGAACTTCAAATGAATGAAGGGCGGTTCAACGCTGCTGCCGTAGGTACTGGCCTTCCGCTTATATACCAACAATCTACCTTCAAATTTGAGAATGCGGCCGACGGAGCCAATCGTTTTTTAGGAATGTCACCTTCAGGGGAAAAACCTTTTGCGAGGGTATATACACGGCTGGGAAACCCTACAACCGAGTACCTTGAGAAAGTAATGTTCAAACTTGAATGTGATCACATTATTCAAAATGCATTGAAAGCCGATGAGTCCCTGCCGACTATTGGGGTATTCGCTTTTTCATCGGGAATGGCCGCTATTTCAACCACCATTCTTGGCTTTATAAAACCCGGAGATGCTTTGATTGTAGGCAACGTATATGGAAGCACGGATTCATTTGTTCGATTTCTTGAAAATAGATTTGGCATAGAAGTGTTTTTCGTGGATACAACTGATACCCAAAAAGTAAAAGAGTGTTTTGACGAACACCATAACATTGTAGCCGTATTGCTCGAAACTCCTGCTAATCCTACCCTCGAAATTTCGGATATTCAGGCCATTTCTGAGCTTACAGAAGCAAATGAAGCCTTGCTCATGGTAGACAACACGTTTGCCACGCCTTTTTTACAACAACCCTTTAGAATGGGAGCGGATATAGTAGTTCATAGCATGACAAAGTACATCAATGGACACAGCACCTCTATTGGTGGAATTGCCCTCGGGCCATACGAATATTTTAGTAACGAGCTCTTTCATGTGTACAAAGATTTAGGGCCCACCCCGTCCCCCTTCGATTCGTGGCTCAATTCTACAAGTATCCAAGATATAGGGTTACGTGTGAAAACGCAGAGTGAAAGCGCCCACAAGATTGCTCAGTTTCTACACGAGAACCCACTCATAGATCATGTTTATTATCCCTTTCTGAAAAATCACCCACAGTATGAAATGGCTAAAAAACAGATGAGGATGGGCGGTGGCGTTATTTCGTTCGAATTAAAGGGCGGCTATGAAGAAGGTATAAAACTGATGAATTTTTTCGCTAGGGTGGATACACCTATGGAACTTGCGGTGAGTTTGGGTTCGGTTATTTCTTATATCGAACACCCAGCAAGTATGACTCATAGTGTGGTGCCTGAAGAAGAAAGGGTTTTGAGGGGGATTACAAATGGTCTGATCCGCTTGAGCGTTGGTGCAGAAGGGTCTGATGTGCTCATCGAAGCATTGGATAGGGGATTGAAACTGGCTCATGGTAAATAGGTCTAAGTGGTTGTAACGCAAAGTTTCGCAAAGAAGTCGCAGAGTAACGCAAAGAAAAAATCAGATCATTAACTTTTTCCTTTCTAAACTCGCCACTCAAGAATACCCACTCCCTATTAAAGTTGCACGTGTAATATTTCTCTTGCTTGTTTCATAAGTTCTTCGCGGTGGTTAGGATGTGCGATATTGATCAAAGCTTGGGTGCGTTCGCGAAGACTTTTACCATATAAATAGGCAACCCCAAACTCAGTAATCACATAGTGTACGTGAGCTCTGGTGGTAACTACGCTTGCCCCTCTTTGTAACTGGCAAACGATTTTGGATTGCCCGTTTTTGGTGGTACTAGGCAGTGCAATAATGGGTTTTCCACCTTCACTGAGTGCGGCACCGCGAATAAAATCCATTTGTCCGCCTACTCCCGAAAATTGCCGGCTTCCAATGGAGTCCGCACAAACTTGACCAAATAAATCCACTTCAATTGCTGAGTTAATCGCAGTTACTTTAGGGTTTTTCTGAATCACCTTGGTGGAATTTACCCAACCTACGTCACACATTTGAATCAACGGATTGTCATCGATAAAGTCATATAATTTACGGCTTCCTATACAAAACCCACTGATGATTTTTTCTTGATGCGATTGCTTGTAGAATCCCGTTAAGGCACCTTTTTCCACTAAATCGATAATTCCATCTGAAAACATTTCGGTATGCATTCCCAAATGTTTGTGGTTGACCAAAGCTCTTAATGCGGCATTAGGGATTCCGCCAATACCTGTTTGCAATGTGGCGCCATCTTCTACTATACCGGCAATATGATTTCCAATCGCCATTTCGGTTTCGGTGGGTTCTTTAAACGGTACTTCGAAAAGGGGTTCATCGCATGCTACAAATGCATCAATTTCAGAAGCGTGAATCAACCCATCTCCATGAGTTCGTGGCATGTTGGGGTTCACTTGAGCGATCACATATTTGGACATATCGGTAGCCGCATCAGTTACATCCACCGAAACCCCCAAAGAGCAGTAGCCATGTTTGTCGGGCGGGGACACTTGAATAAGCGCTACGTCCAAAGTCATCCCTCCACGTCTGAAAAACAATGGAATTTCACTCAAAAACATGGGAATGTAACTGGCCCGACCACGGTTTACAGCATCTCTTATATTTCCTCCCACAAAGAATGTTCTGATGTTAAATATGCCTTTGTATTTGTCGTCCTTATAGGGCGCATCCCATTCGGTGTGGATGCTCACCAGTTCAACATTTTCTAGTTCTGGCGCGCGATTAGTCATAGCATTTACCAGCAAACGTGGAGTTGCCGCAGCAGTATGAATAAAAACCCTGTGGCCAGATTTAATTACTGAAACAGCCTCCTCAGCTGATTGGTATTTGATATTAAAAGTCATGATGTTGCGAATGTATGTTCGGCAACAAAACTAGACCTAAGCGCACCTACTTTTCAAAGAGATTTGTCAGGTTTTTGAAAGTTGGGTTTTGATAGGGAAGAAAGCAAGGTAAAAATATTTTCACCAGAGCTGGTTTTGAAATGTTCAAGTTCCTTTTGCTTTCCCTCGTTCAATTGTTTGCTAAGTGTAAGCACCTCCTTTGCATAATAGCTCAACACAATAAACCTATTGAGAATTGAATTAAGCGCATCTCCAGATTGCTGTTCTGGCAGATTTTCTAAATATACCAACAGTGATACCCTAGACATTTTAAAAGATTCAGCCAATTTACCCAATACAGCGAGGGTAATGGATCGTTGACCACTCTCTAATTTGCTGATTTCAGGGCACTCGATCCCGCATAACAAGGCCAAATCTGATTGGCTCATGTTCCTTGACTCCCTTAATTCTTTAAGCTTGATTCCCCAGTCCATGGTAGTTTAACAAATATGTGTAACATCTGCCAACCCCATTTAACATTTGATTGGCCAATTTTGAGGTAAATTTAAAAACTTTATCTCATGAAAGCACCTCAGCACCTCAGCACCTCAGCACCTCAGCACCTCAGCACCTCAGCACCTCAGCACCTCAGCACCTCAGCACCTCAGCGTTTAAAACTAAATTAGCGAAGCACCTTTCTTTTAATCTAACATTAATTTGCTTCCTTTGCTTTGCAGGAATCTCTAGTGTTTTTGGACAGTCCTGCGGAACTCCAACTGTAAGCCAAATCATTCCTGAATTACATCCCAAACGAACCGTTAGAGTTGCCTTTCATATTATCCATCAAAATAACATTAGTGACCATACTAATGTACCTAACGATTCAGCGGGAAATTCTTGGTGGGATGTTCGCATACCTCAAATAAATGCGTTATTAGAAAATCCAGTAGCACCTAATTACACACACTGGGGACGAAAAGCTAATGATGCCAATATCCGCATTGAAAAATATGGAGTTTACCATTACGTCGATGCCGATTACTATGATGGCAAATCAGATGCTACTGGCCTTCAGTATTGGGCCCCTGACATGTATAATCATTTTGTCGGTAACTCTAATTCATTTACAACATTTGAAAAAGAAAATATTCTCCATTGTTTTTACTATGGTGGAAATAGTTTTGGTGGAGCAGCTTCTGGAATACCTTCAAAGCAGTCTATTAGATTCCAAGGTAGATATGCCGAATATGATTGCTATATGGATAACCCATGCAATAAGGGCAATTTGTTAAACGAAAAAGTAAACGATAATTTTATACATGAATTGGGACATAATCTAGGGCTGTCGCATAATCAGGTTAACTCAACCGAAGCATCTGATGATACGACCAACTGTGATTATGAATTATGTAATTGTTCGTTCGATTTTGCCAATGGACAAGCGCCTAATAATTTTATGGCAAAAGGCCCAGGACAATCATTATATAGATCTTTTACGTATTGCCAATTAAGAAAAATGGTATACTACTCAAATGGATATAACACACCAGCCCAAGGAAGTGACACAGCGGTTGTTGAAATAACAAAATCAACAACTAACCCTTGTCTCAATGACAACATTGTCACCTTAACACATATAAATCCACAAACTGGAGATTTTACTTATGTACTGGATTATCCATTAACTGTACATGGTGATATTATTTTGGATCCTAGAATTACATTAGTGGTTAAATGCACTTTACAAATGCCACCTTGGACCAAGATATACGTAATGCCAGGAGCAAAACTTATTGTTGATGGAGGTAAGATTACTAACAATCCTAGTTGTGGCTCATGGTGGAGTGGTATAGAAGTTTGGGGTAATCCGAAGAAGAGCCAATTTGAAGTTGACGGATTGGGTTATCTTTATCAAGGAGTAGTTGAATTAAAAAATGGGGCGGTAATTGAAAATGCATGGAATGCTGTTAATCTATGGAAACCAGGGCATTATGGAAGTGTGGGAGGGTTTGTGGTAGCCAAAGATGCTACAATCAGAAATTGTAAGGGAGGAATTTCTTTTATGTCATACAAAAACTATTACCCCGCAATTGGGAAAGTCCTTCCAAATCGAAGCAGAATAGAAGACTGCACATTCGAATGGACTAATAACTGGATAGATTTTTATGTAAAGCCTGCATTTGGCATATCGGCTTGGGGAGTGGATGGCGTGCAAATCATTAATTCGGAATTTATTAACAAAGATCCGGGTAGTTTTTCAACTTTTAGTTGGAGAGGTACAGGAATATACAGTGAAGACGCAGGTTACAAGGTGAAGAGTTGTGAATTTACTAATTTGTGGAAAGGTGTGTCTTCTGGACTGGTGTCTATTCATGCACAAAAACTAGAAGAAAACACTTTTACTAACTGCAAGATGGGTATTGAATCTGTGGGTCAGCACCTAGCGGTTATTCAAAAGAACACTTTTGATGCTTGCGGCACGGCCACAGTACTCGATAATTCTAAGGCTTTTAAAACGACTGATAACTTGTATAAAAATGGGTACTCCGGCATACATACCATAAACCTCAGAGGCTATTCAAACCAAATTTATAACAATGATTTTGAAAGTCAGAGTTATGGAATTGTAACCACTGGTTCAACTCCCACATCTAGCCAAGGCCTCTCATATAAATGTAACACGCTAGAGCCCAACACGGTTTCCCATGGTTTGCAAGTAAAAAATGGTGTAGTAGATAAAAAACAGGGGGACTGCAATCCTAGTCATCAATTTGCATCTAGCATTCCCGCAGGCAATGAGTTCAGTTTAGCTGGAGGTAGTTTGAGTGACTTTGATGTTTGGAACGGATATCCAGGAAAAATAGAATATAATCATCATTATCAACCAAGTACGGGTTATTTTAAGCCCGTTGATTACACTAGTTTAGAAATAGACCTCGTTCAATGTCAAACTTCTTACAATACCGCAAGTAGCTGCCCAACTCAATACGTTTCACAAGGTTCGGTTTATGATTTTAATGACAAAATACAGGTTGCCGTTTCAAATTACTTTCAAGAAAAAGACGAATTCAATACGAAGAAAAACTACTTCGAATCGAACGAATTGGATGGTGGCTCAACAAGCAATCGCCTAAATTTTATAAATAATAGCCTAAACAGCAGTTCTCAAATAAAATCTGAGTTAGACCAGTTTAAACCGTATTTAAGTGATGAAGTTATTTGGGCTTGTATCAACCGCGATCCTGAACTTGATGACATCGATTTGTACAAAATACTCCTAGACAATTCTCCTTTGAGTATTCCACTTGCCAATTACATTCCTCAGTTGAACAACATACTCACAAGTACACAAATAAATGATCTAATATCAATACAAGGGGGATTATCCGCACGTGACGACAAAGAACATGAAATAAGGTGGCACGAACAACAAGCTGAATTGGCTTTGAGCGATATCTTACGTCTGTTTCTTTACGATACTGTTCCTCCAAATCCTATTGATTCAATGATTTATTATCTTGAAGATTGGAATAGTGAGGAATCACAAGAAATGCTGATAGGATTATATTGGCAAAAGGAAAATTATACGGCAGCGCAATCTCTTATTAACTCCATTTCATCCAACGAAACGAATAGTGAATTGGCGCCTCTCTACCAAAAAATACATGACACATATAGTTCAGATGATAGTTTGCCTTCTCTAATCGCAGATACATTGTTTTTAGATAGTATTGCACTAGACAGTACGCATGGCGGTCAAGCGATAGCAAAACAACTCATGTGGTTCCTTGTTGGAAAAGAATATCCCAGATATTTTCAATATCTACCTGAATCAGGAAGTAGGAGTGATTACCA
>JAGQYO010000031.1 GCA_020435995.1 Flavobacteriales bacterium
TCTCCCATTTGAAAGCTTTGTCGCCAGCCACCGCCTTGCTGTCTATGAGCGAGTTTCCACATTTAATGTTGTTGTTGAGGTCGTTGAGTTTTCTACGAGGCTGTGCGGTGCGCAACCAAAGCGAGAGTTTGGCTATTTCAACCGATTCTTCGTTGATGTCAACTCCGTAAATATTTTTTTCGAGTATGGTGTTTTCAATGTCTGGAAAAATGAGTGTGCCGCCGGTCAAACTCGCTTGCAGTTCATCGAGGTATTCATGTTCTTTTATCAGAAAATCGAGTGCTTGGTTCAAAAAAGCCCCAGAACCACAGGCTGGGTCGCAAATAGTAATATTCAATAGCCACGAACGGTATTTGTCCAGAATAGCTTGAAGCTCTCTAAGCTTATCCATCGTTCGGCCTTTTCGGGCTTTTTGGTATTCAGCTTCATCAAGTTTAAATTCTCTTTTCTTCTCTTCGCATAGTTTGCCTACCGTATTGTCAACTATGTATTTGGTAATGTACTTAGGTGTGTAGAAAACGCCATCTTTTTTTCGTTTGGTTTTTTGTTTGTCAAATTCGCCACCTTCTATTTCGGCATTTATGCTTTCAATTTCGTTGAGCGAGTTTTCGAAAATGTGTCCAAGAATATTTACATCAACCTCACTCACAAAATCGTAACTCGACAATTGTTTGGTATGCCTAAAAAGTAAATCGTCGTCAATTACCAAGCTGTCCAGCACGCCATCGGGTTTGAACAAACCACCGTTGTAGGCAAATATCTCAGCCGATTTATCAGTTCCTTTTCGTCCAGTATCTAAATAGTTGAAGTACTTCACATAGCGGTTGTACAGCGGAACGTACTCGTCCAGTTCTTTGAGTTTATTCCATTGTTTAAGGATTTTTACGGTAGAGTTTGGAGGCAACAATCCCCTATTCTCGGCGAAGAAAATGAAGAGAAAACGATCGATGAGTTTTTGTGATTTTTTGAAAAGCGTAAGCTTTATGTTTTTTATGGCTCTGGTTTCATCCTCTTTTTGCAATTCAGATCTAAAAACGGCGCTATTCACGTTGTTTTTGACCAAATCGCGGTAGAGTTCTCTTTTGAACTTCGAATAGTCGTTATAAAACTCTTTGGTAATAGATTCTTCTTTTACAACAGAAGCCTTTTTTAATTTAAGAGGTACATCATTCAGTAGGTTCGATGCATTTAGACACAAATACATCAAAGCGAATTGCTCTTGGGTCAACTGAAACAAATCGAATTCTTCAAAATCTACGGCGTTTTCAATATAAAACCGCAGTTTTTCGAAATTGGAGGTAATCACGTAAACACACTTGGGCTGGTTGGCTTTGTAATCAAAGGCTTGTTTTCTTACATTTTCTAAGTCCTTGGTGTTGGTCCCTTTAAGTTCGATCACACCAATAGCATTTCCATTTTTTAGAATAGCCCCATCGGCTTTGTTTGCGCCTGTTTGGTTTTTGAATTCAGTGGTCAGGTTATACTTTGGGTCTGGATTCATTACATATCCAAACACATTAACAAACAGTTCCATTAGAAACTTCTGCTGAAATCCCTCTTCTTTAATTTCTAGAATGTTCTTTTGAACTTCTAGATTATGAAAGAACTTAATGTACTTTTTGTAGGCTTTTGAAACAGTTTCTTTATCCTGTTGGGCCAGGTAGTTGTTGAGAACCGACTTTTGAAATAATGCCATTTACCAATGTTTGGTTTAAGGCTACCAAAATAAGTTATAATCAGAATATGGTTTATTCGAATTGTGCTCAAATAAAAGTGTCTAGCTCATCTTTTTCTAACAGCCCCTCTTGCCTACCTATTCAACCTTACCAACCTTACCAACCTCACCAAACTCAACAAAGCCACACCAGCCCAAAACACATTGATGATGATAAAGGGTAAGGAGTTGATGTAAATAGCATTGATAGTCAGCAAAACTGCTGCTCCTAAATTGGTGAGTTGGTACATTTTATTATCTGCTGTTAACTTCCCAGAAGAGTTTAAATAAAAGGCGATCAGGAGAGCAGCCGCGCCTATCCATCCAGCGGCTTGGAGAATTATATCCATAAAAGGTTTCTTTTACTCCCCAGCTGCATAAAACTCGTAGAAATAAGGAATGGTCTCAATTCCTTTGAGGTAATTAAAAACGCCGTAATGTTCGTTTGGCGAATGAATCGCGTCGCTGTCCAATCCAAATCCCATGAGAATAGATTTTGACTTTAATTCTTGTTCGAACAGGGCTACAATAGGAATACTTCCACCCGACCTTACCGGAATTGGCTTTTTGCCAAACGTGGTTTCATAGGCTTTGCTTGCCGCTTGGTAAGCTGGGTTATCAGTATGCGTTACATATCCATGCCCTCCGTGATGTGCTGTTACTTTCACTTTTACACTTTTGGGTGCAATGGCTTTAAAATGCTTTTCAAAAAGCTCAGAAATCTCGTCTGGTGTTTGGTTGGGAACCAAACGCATTGAGATTTTGGCGTAAGCCTTTGAGGCGATCACCGTTTTTGCTCCTTCTCCCATATATCCGCCCCAAATTCCATTTACATCAAGGGTAGGTCTGATAGAATTTCTTTCCATAGTTGTATAACCCGTCTCTCCGTGTACATCGGCTATATCGAGAGCTGCTTTGTATTTATCCAAACTAAATGGCGCTTTGGCCATTTCAGCACGTTCTGCAGCGCTAAGCTCTTCTACTTTGTCATAAAAACCTGGGATGGTAATACGGTTGTCCTCATCTTGCAAAGAGGCAATCATTTTGGTAAGAATGTTTATCGGGTTGGCCACTGCCCCACCGTACAATCCTGAATGTAGGTCGCGGTTAGGTCCAGTTACTTCTACTTCCATATAAGCCAATCCTCGAAGGCCAGTAGTGATGGAAGGAATGTCGTTGTCCAACATGCCTGTATCTGAAATAAGGATTACATCATTCGCTAATTTGGCGTGGTTGCGTTTTACATACCATTCTAGGTTCTTGGAACCCACTTCCTCTTCCCCTTCTATCATAAACTTAACGTTACAAGGCAAGGTGCCCATTTGCATCATGAGTTCGAAGGCTTTTACGTGCATGTACATTTGACCTTTGTCGTCGCAAGCACCACGGGCAAAAATGGCTCCTTCGGGATGTCTTTCTGTTTTTTTAATGACAGGTTCAAAAGGTCCTGAAGTCCACAATTCTAATGGATCGGCTGGCTGCACATCGTAATGGCCGTAAACCAGTACTGTTGGTTTTTTAGGGTCTATTATTTTATCGCCATAAACCACAGGATAACCCGGTGTTTCGCATATTTCTACGTTTTCGGCGCCTGCTTCTTTCAATCTTTTGGCTACTTCGGCAGCCGTTCGGATCACGTCAGCTTTAAAGGCAGGATCGGCGCTTACCGATGGAATTCTCAGTAAGTCAAATAGTTCATCTAAATATCGTTGTTTGTTTTCTTGAATTGCAGCAGCGTATTTTGACATAAAATCTGTTTTTTTATTGAAGGGCATGAAATTATTGTTTTTCGGGGAGTTTTTACAAAGCGTTAAGAAGCTTTATTTTATCGACCAACAACAAACCGATAGGTATCCTGCCCAATTTTAAGTACATACTGCCCTTGTGGAAGTTTTGTAACATCGAAACTCACTTGAGATTCAGTTGATTGAAGCACCATGTTGCGGGCATCCCACCTCTGCCCCATTGTATTCACAAAATGGGCATTGGAGAGGTCTATACGATCTGATTCTAAAATCAACAACTCTTTTGTTGGGTTCGGATAAATGCGCCCATTGTTTGACTCTCCTATAAAATAATTTACCTTCTGAACTGGGTAAATCACTGATCTGCCATCGAGATCGAATTGAAGCAATCGATAATAAGAAGTGTTTGCCAGTGGCGCCTTGTCCATCAAAGTATATTGCACTGCTTCATTTGAATTTCCTTGTGCCTTTGCGGTTTGTAAATCACCCCAAATTTTACCATCCCCAGAACGTTGGATGAGAAAGTAGTCGCTGTTTGTTTCGCTAGACGTTTCCCAAGACAAAAGGACCTTGTTGTCTAGCAAATTAGCTGTAAAGAAACTTAACTCTACTGGTAATGGGCTGTTGGCGTTGTTAATGGTAGCCAACGTAAACTTCTTCTTTTGAATAATATCGGCATCCACTACAAATGCGACCGTGTTGCTACCCACATTGATGGTGGGGCCAGAGATAGTTGTTGCATAAGACCACGGCGAGGCGCTGGTAATTAATCTATAATCGGAGCCCGCTACGGTAAATGGTGCCGAAGCTGGATAATTGTCCAAGTCGAAGGTGAGTGTTACATTTCCCGAATTGGTTTCGTTGCTTACAAATAGGCCATACCAGAATCGCGTCCAGCGTTTTACATCTGTTCCTGCCAATGCGCTCATATCGGCCTCGCTCGCTTTTGCTGTAATGCCACTCAAATTGTTATGCGCCACCCAAAGCGTGTCTTTGCAATCGGTTACAAAGCTTGAGTTGCTCATTGTTAAGGCCGAAGAAGTGGCCGAGGTGCTGCCTTCTCGAATAATGGCAGGATCACTTGAAATACCATTGTCACCAATGCTCTCGGTCTCATTGTAATACAAAGTGATATTGTATTTAGCCGCCAAATAAGCTTCAATTTGTCCGCGTTCTGCACAACTCAATTCTCGGTTATAAACTATTACTTCATGAACAGAACCGTCATAATCCCAGGACGCATCTGGCACAAAATCACCATCAGTCGACCACCCGCCTAACGTAATGCCTTGTGTGTTGGTGTTGAGTGCCGCAGCTGTTGAAGATTGCACCACAATGGCCGATTCTCCATTGACAAAAAACTCAACATCTGTTACATTTTCATTTGCTCCGGCTTGTGTGGAAATCATGGCTCTGCTACCTGTTGGATAAGTATAATTCATCACCTTGTTTCCGCTCACCCTTACCGCCATTCCATAAGTTGCTCCTGGGGTTTCCAAGGCGATTCCATATCCTGTACCTGCCCCATTGTTGGGTGCTAACGAAAGCACCGCATTTCCGCTTGTTGCGGCCAAACTATTGGCTTGGGTCACCACAAAAACCGTCCTTGCCTCTGTTCCAGAGATTACTGAAGCCCCTCTTAAATACTTTGATCCTCCACTAAAATCCAAACTACTAATTCCACCAGAAATACTATAGCTAGGCGCTGAACCATAATCATTTGAAACATCCTTACCATTGCCGCTCATATCTCTCCAATAGGCAACATTATCGCCATTTGCCGCTGCTACACCAGCGGATTTTTCAACTCCACAATCTCCTTTAAGCCATAGCTTTAGTCCACTGGTAAGTCCAGCTGGACCGCTAATTCCTGTCCATAAAGGGCTCGCAGTTTCATCTGTTGTACCTACTGTAAAAAACTTGTCATTTATCACAGATACATCCACCGTAAACTGGAGTGCGTTACCAACAATTGTAGCCCCAGAAGTAAGTGTGGCTCCCGAAAATGCAGAAGTCGCAGAAGTTAACAAGCGGTAATTAGAAGCCGTACTTAGCGTATTTGCTGAGCCACAGGTAACCAAAGTGCCCAAATCAAAATTTAATACAACATTGCCCGTATTACTATTACAAGAGCTGTAATCAGCAAACCAAATCCTACTTTCTCTTCGATCAATTCCGCCCGGAATATCCGAGGTGGTATTTCCTGTTGAACCATTGTGGCCCACAAAAAGGGCATCTCCTGTACCACTCAAATAGCTCGAATTGCTTACCGTAAGCCCACCAGAACTTGAAGAGGTTAGGTCGGCATAGCTACCGTAACCTTTTATGATGCCCGAAACATCATTTTCAATTCCATTAGAGCCTGTGCTTGTTTCGTCAAACAAATCAATTGTTATGTTGTATTTGTTGGCCAAATACAACTCTATTTGGCGTCGCTCGGTGCAAGTCAACTCTTTTGAATACACAATAATTTCATACACATAGCCATTGAAATCGTAAGCCGATTCAGGTATTAAATCATTTCCCGTAGAAAAACCACCCACAATGGTGCCTACGTTGGATGAATTTAGGGTGGCATCATTGAGGTATTGCTCTTGGGTAAGAAATTGTCCGTTTACAAAAAAATCTGTCTGACCTACAGTTTCTGACGCGCCATTTTGTACCACAAACATCGATGGATTTGTGATCGAAGTGGTATAGTTCATAACGCGGTTGCCCGCCACACGACATGCAAGTCCACTAGTCCCGCCCGGTGCTTCTATAAAAAGGGAGTACCCCGTTCCAGAGGTGTTGTTTGGGCAAAGTGTAAATGGACTATTCGACACGGAATTAGAAATAGAAGTGGGCCGCGCCACTATAATCATGGTACGTGCCCCTGTACCAGAAAAAACCGAAGGTCCTATCAAATAGGCTGACCCTCCTGAAAAGTTAATGGCCGAATCACCGCTTATGTTGCTATAAACAGGAGCTATTCCAGCGCTATTTGTTACTGTTTTACCGCTTCCACTCTGGTCGAGCCAATTGAGTATATTATCTCCAATGGAGGCCGCAACCGAAGCGGCTTTTTCTACGCCACAATCTCCTTTTAGCCATAGCGTGAGGTTTGAGCCGACATCTCCTGGTCTATTTAATCCAGAAACGGCTACTGTAAAATGGTCATTGTTTGATAAATTAACTCCCGTAAAATAAACCGTATCGTTGCTATAAGTTGTTCCTGATACTATTGTGGCATCACTAAAATCGGTATCTATGTTGTCAATTAACAGTTTAATGCTTGCTGCCGCCAATGGTGTTCCGCATTGATTAAGCCCTGGCAAGTAAAACTTCAAAGTAACAGTCCCAACCTCGTTGGTTTCGGTAACTCGCCATATTCTCTCCAACCTAAAATCTACTGTACCAGGAATACCAGTAGTAACATAAGTATTAGACCCGCCATCGTTTCCCCAAACCAAGTAATCCCCGTCAGCTAAACTAGAAGGGTTATACATCGATAATATGGTTCCCGCATTAATACTCCAAGCACTATCTTTTGTAAAACCTTGGGTACTTACGTTTCGTCCAATTCCCGCAATGTCGTTGGCAAAGGAGCTATGGGTGTAATAATCATGACTTGCCACGGGAATGGTAATGCCATACCTAATATTTAAATACGACTCAACCGAACGACGGTCCGTATTGGATAATTCTTGGCCATAAACAATCACTTCTGCAACATCCCCACTAAAATCGTAATTAGACTCCGGTATGTTATCGGCTCCACTAGAAAAACCGCCAATTACACAACCCAATGAACTTGTATTTAGCGTGGCAGATGTGGCAGATATTTGGGTGGTTATAGCAGTTCCATTGACATAAAATTCCGTGGCGGTTACATTTTCACCTGAGCCGTTTTGTACAGAAATAATAGAAGGATAAGTTGTGCTGGTGGTGTGATTCATTACCCTATTTCCCTGTACCCTACACGCTAGGCCTGAAGATGTACCAGGCAATTCAGTAAACAAGGAGTATCCTCTACCCGCTGATTGGTTTGGCGCCAATTGAAATGCACAATTGCTAGAGCTAGCCAATAAGGTATCTGGTTTCAATACCAATATCATGGTTCGCGCTCCAGTACCCGACATAACCGAAGATGCTCTCAGGTATTTCGAACCACCCGAAAAGTTTAGTGTAGTTCTACCCGCTGTGTAAGCATAAACTGGTGCGCCCCCCAAATCATTGGTAAAATGGTTTCCGTTGCCACTCTGATCGAGCCAATTCAATACATTATCGCCTATTGCGGCGGCGGCTGGCCCTGTTTTTTGTACACCTACATCTCCCTTTAGCCATAGCTTAAGGTTGGTGCTAACCCCACCAGGACTTTGGGCAGATAGGCCTAAAATCATTAGATAAGGCAGTAAATATAAAAGTAACTTCACCAAGCAAAAGTATTTGCTCCTACAAAAGTAAAGGCCCGCCTCAATGCATTTAAACCACGACACAGTGTTGATAGTCGAAATTATCTTGCAATGACCGAAATCACTACGTCCAACGTACTTGGATTAGCAGAAAAAAAACTTCAGTTAGGGATTTGGCTGCGTTTTTTATAAAATGAAGTAGAAATGGATTTGCTTGTGAGGCTGTATTAATGTTTAAGCAAAATTCGAGTATCTACGGCTGTAATTGATGTCAAATTTCCCAGTAAGGGGTTGATGTCCATTTCAGATATTTCTGGTGCTACGCTTACCAAAAGCGACACCTTGCTCACGAGCTTTGCAAACAACTCTACATCCACCCCTTCTTTTCCCCTCACGCCTTCGAGAATCTTATATCCGTTCAAACCTTTAATCATGCGCTTACACTCGTCGGGAGCCATTGGAGCTAACCCAGAGCTTACATCTTTCATTACTTCGATAAAAATACCGCCCAAGCCACATAGCACCAGGTGTCCAAATCCCTCATCGTGTTTGGCTCCGATAAACAACTCAATGCCTTTCATCATAGGCTGAACCAAAACACCCGTTGCCCCTTGTATTTGCATCAATTTGTTGAAATGATGTTCAAAGCCCGCTTCCGTTGACACGTTTAAAACTACGCCCCCTACATCAGTCTTGTGAACCGGCCCCATTACCTTCATTACAAGTGGAAAAGCGAGTTTTGCAGCTTGCGTTTTTAACACCTCATAGTTGCTTCCGCTAATTTCAGGCACCCGACCTATTCCAGCTGCATCCAACAGAATCCCCACCTCCTTTGACGGTAAAAACCCATCCGAATTTCGATCGATCACCTCTCGAATCACTTGCACATCTATATCTGCATAATCCGGTTCAAAATCACTTGGTTTTCTAGTTTTATACACTTCCGAAAGTGCCCTACCTAAAACCACTTCATCGGGAAAATTAACATTGCCCTTGCTCAAAAATGTTTGAATCTCCTTTTGCGCATTGACCACTGACGGCAAAACTGGATAAATGGGTTTGCTACACTCTTCTAGCTTAACACTCAGTACGTTGTAAACATTCTCCACATCAAACAATCCGGGGCTACCAAACACAACCACCATGGCATCAATCATGTCGAACTTGTTCTCGCAGAAGTCTATGATAGTGCCTAGTTGCTCCGCCGTACCAGTTGCCAAAAAATCAATCGGATTCCGCACCGATGAACCAGGATACAAGTGTTTTAGTAGCTGATCTGTATGAGGGCCTTCTAAAACAGGTACTTCAAGACCTCGGCTACTAAGCGCATCGGTAAGCATCACAGCCGATCCACCAGCATGTGTAATTATGGCTATGTTTTTTCCTGTAAGTGGTTTGTAATAAAAAATAGAAGCAACTGTGAGCAGTTCTTCGCGGCTGCTACAATAAACAATGCCAGCTTTTCGAAACAAAGCCCTAACAGTAACATCTGAGCTAGCCATTGCCCCAGTGTGGGAAGCGGCGGCCCTAGTTCCTGCGTCAGAACTACCAGCTTTAATGGCGGCTATTTTTGCGCCTTTACGAATGAGGGAAGAAGCATGTTTTAATAGTTTTTGAGGATTCGAAATAGACTCCAAATACAAAAGTTTGGTAGTGGAATCACGTTCAGGTTGAAAATGTAAGTCCATATACTCGAGTACATCTTCAACACTCGTTTGGGCGGCATTGCCCACAGAAAAAACATTGGAAAACTTAATTCCCAAAGGAATTCCCGCTTCCATAATAAAAACTGCTGTAGCTCCAGATGCTGAAATCAAATCACAACCATTGTCGTGCAATTCGGGAATTGGCGTGGTAAAAACACCGTGATAATTTGCATTGAGTACCCCAATACAATTGGGGCCAATAAGACAGGCGCCCGCCTTGTCTACTTCATTTACAATGTCCGATTCAAGTTTTTTTCCTATTAAATCAGCTTCTCCAAATCCCGCTGAAATAATAATAAACGCCTTGGTGTTTTTGAATTTTATGAGATCTTGCACGGCCTTCAAGCAATACTGCGCAGGTATAACGAGAATGGCCAACTCTACTTCGGGTAAGTGATCTATTGATGTTAAGCAAGGTAACCCCTGAACTACAGATTCCTTTGGATTCACAACGTAAAGTGGATGGGGATACCTCCCATCGATAATGTTTTTTAATAGCTTTCCACCTGGCTTCTTAATATCGTTGGAGCCCCCTATTACAACAAGAGATTGCGGATTGATAATTTGTGAATTGAGCATAAAGCGAATTAAAATGCAAAGGTCTTTTATTCTCCTAAGATATAAATGATACTTATCATAAGTTCATTTTAAGCCAAACACACACCCTTATTACCAAAACTGGCCAGCCATGAAATTTCAATTAGCTATCAAGACAGCAATCAACTATTCGCTCAGCAAAATGACAATTTATTATAGAAATATTCGCTCATCTATTTTTTAAGCCACCCTAGTATGTTCTCAATCTTCAATTATAGATTTGAACCATGAAAATACGGTCTATTATCTTGTGTATTTACTTGGTCTCAAGAATGACTTCATTTGCCCAACAGCCCATCTCAAATCAACTAACAGAGGTACATGGTTTACCTTCCATGCTTGTGTATGACTTGTTTCTCGACCAAAAAGGTAAATTGTGGCTTGGCACCGAAGAAGGAATCTACTGGTATGACGGTTTTGAATTTCATGGCATTAGCCTCCCACACGCTAGATCTACCGCTGTAAGCGGAATTGTAGAAGCTCCTAGTGGAGAAATCCTTTTCCGAAATTTCTCCAGCCAAGTATTTGTATTGTCAAATGGAAAAACCAAACCATTGCAACTCAAAACAAAAAATGGAATAATTCAAGATTTTAAGGAATTTACAAGGTCTACTAATGGTCAGTTCTATTTTTTAAAAGACTCCGTGATTTATACAACCCCAAATCCTGTAACGGACTCTGCGAGCGTGATTTGGGATCAAAAAGTTGCGGGAGCTCCGGTGCGTTGGTTACATTTTGTAGTGAACGACACCTTGTTTTTTTCAGAAAAACACATTGTTGACCTTGGCGATCAAAAGATTTACCCAAACCCTTTCAAGACAAGGGCTACTGGCTTTTTTGAAAACCAATTGCTTCAATTCAACTATGCGAACTCGGCTTATTTCTACCTTGGCATAAACGATTCGATGAGCATATTTAAAGACCAACGTAAAACCATTATCAACCACACCTATTTCGAATCGACAGAATCGGTGTGGCTTTGCACCAGAGATGGCCTATCTAACCTAAGAAAAGGGAAGTATCGAACATGGTTTTCAGGCGAATTTGTGACGGATATGTTATCCGATAACGATGGCAACTATTGGGTGAGCACCTTGAACAATGGAATTTATCGCATCCCAAAACGAGAAGTTTATTGGTTTACCGGCAATGAACAAATTCTTCAAAATCGCCACGTAACATGTGTGCAATGGAAGGACAACAATAGCTTTTTTGTAGGGACCAATGACGGTAAAGTGTACTTATCGACTACCGAAGGCAAGACCAACCTTGTTTTTGACTCTAAATTTAAGGAGCCAATTAAACAAATATTGTTTCTCAATCCTGATACACTTGGCATGAAAAATCAACCAGTATGGGCATTTGTGGGACACTCAATTTACTTTCTAAATGCGAAATTTGAAATGATAAATCACGCCATTAACGCCTCAAAAGGACTAACAAAATTAGAAGCAAACAACTACCTTTTTACCTCAGGTGATGAATGTGGTCATTACGATATTCAATCAAATCAAAAGACTATTCATAGATTCCGTCGTGGACGGGCCATTCTGGTACAAAATGGTACACAGTTTATCGGCTATGACGATTCGCTAATGGTAAAAACCCCGAATAGCAATTGGAGAGCGGTTTCAAGCGAACAAGGTAGTATTGTTTGCTCTGCGTTGATTGGATACAGAGACACCGTATGGATCGCTACCCTCAATCAAGGGCTTCTTACTTACATTAATGGAAGGGTTTCGGCTCAATCTGCAAGTAAGGATATCGGACGAGGTATTCACATGAAATACCATAGAGGTAGGCTGTATATATCCACAACAAAAGGACTGTATTCCATTCAAAATGGCCAATTGAATATAACGAACATTAGCCAGCAATTAGGCCTGCCACAAGGAGCTGTTCCCTACTTCGATTTAAACGATTCTTTACTTTTGATAGCCTTACGCAATGGATTGATATATTGCAATTTAAACAAAATTGAAAATCATTTAGAATCCCATAACCTTGATCGGATTTCGATGAGCACTGATCTCAAAAACAAGTATGACTACGATGAAAATGAGTTGACTCTTGGTTATGACTTTTGGAATTACAGCTCCAACAATTACAAATTATTTTACCGCCTTGATGAAGGTCCGTGGAAAGATCATCCCCTATTTCCCACTCAAATCACAATAAACACACCGCTACCTGGTCATCATGTACTACAGATGTCACTAGGAAATGAGCCAAGCGACGCTCACATTTGGTTTTCACAGGCTTTTAGAATCTCGCCACCTTATTATGCTACTTGGTGGTTCAGGGTGTTGGTAGGTTTGATTCCCTTGCTCCTTGTCGCATTTTATTATTCCCATAGAATCAAACAGCAAAAAATAAGATCTCTACAGGAACTGAGGATTAGTAAGGCCGAACAAGCCCGACAACTCTCTCAGCTCACTGCGCTGCGCTCTCAAATGAATCCTCACTTTTTGTTTAATGCGCTCAACAGTATTCAAGATTTCATACTTCAAAACGATAAAGGAGCAGCTAACCGCTACCTTGGCAAGTTTGCCGATTTAATCAGGAATACACTCACGCTATCATCCAGTGAGCTGATCTCGCTCCAAGACGAGATAAACGCGTTAGAGAATTACCTCGAATTGGAAGCATTGAGATTTAATGACCAACTCGCATGGAAAATAGAAATTGCCAATGGATTGGATTTAAGCTACTATCGCGTACCTCCATTACTCATCCAACCCTTCGTAGAAAATGCCCTAAAACATGGTTTGCTACACCTTGAGGGATCAAAGTCACTTTGGATAAGGGTTTCTGAATCACATGATTTGCTTTGTATTGAAATTGAGGACAACGGCATAGGAATCAAGGCCTCGCTGTCGCAAAAAGACAAAAACAAGGAACATAACTCCTTTGCTTTACAAGCCAATCGATCGAGAATAGATTTGTTAAACAACCTCTACAGTGGTAAACTAAATTTAGAAATTATTAGCCCCTCCCAGCATACCATAGGAACCTTAATTAGAATTCAATTACCTAATTTGCGCCACTCATGAGGGTTCTAATAGTGGATGATGAATTACGCGCTCAACGGTCGTTGGAGAACCTCCTAGATGCCTATTGCCCACGCGTATCGGTAGTAGCCTCAGTTGGCAGCGTGGCCGCAGCGGTTGGCGAAATTAATCGGCATCAGCCCGACTTGGTTTTTTTGGATATTGAAATGCCTCATGAAAATGGCTTTGCGTTATTTAAATGGATGCCTAACCCAACCTTCAGAACCATTTTCACCACTGCGTACGAGCAATACGCGATTAACGCATTTCGGGTATCAGCCGTGGATTACTTGCTTAAACCCATACAAGCCGAACAATTAGTGCAGGCTGTAGACAGAGCGAGTGAATTGGATAAAAAACTTGAGGTTTGGAAGATTCAACATTTGCGAGAAAATATGGAAAAACGGGAAATCAAAAAAGTCTCCTTCCCCACTTCCAACGGGCTTCGCTTTGTGCCCCCTCAAGAGATTGTCTTGCTCAAATCAGAAGGTAGCTACACGCATGTCTGGCTGCAAAATGATCAAAAAATGCTAATTAGCCGAAAACTTGGCGAGCTTGAATTTGTCTCCCTTCTACCCTATTTCTGTAGAACACATCGCTCATTTGTAGTTAACCTCCATCACGTGGTAGAATACGTGCGTAGTGACGGCGGCTATTTACTCCTAAGCAATGGCGAAATGGCCAGCATTAGCAGAGATAAAAAAGACGAAGTAATTGCCTTGCTTGGATAAACCGACTACCATTCATGGGTTCTAAGCTTCATTTCATGGGTTAACCCAATATTAGAATCCAAACTCACGTGACTTTTGTCCAGAACTTTAAAATGGATATGAGTTATGAAAAAATTAAATACACTACTATTTTCCCTTTGTTTAACTAGTATAATGGGAAGCGCGGCAGCGCAAACTTGGAAAAACACCTTCACCAGTGATGGGACGGGAGAACGCCCACAAATGAAAGAAAGCCCGGATGGAACAGTCTATATGGCCTTTCGGGACTATCAAACGGGTAAAGCCAACGTTAAGCAATACAGTAATAAGACCTGGACATGGGTGGGAGATTCTGTTTTCTCTCCTGGAATTATTTCCCAAATTCGATTAGCCGTAGGTGCGGATAATAAGCCTGTTGTGGCATTTCAAGACGTGGGATCAAATTTTCAGCTTACTGTGATGAAATATAACGGAACTACTTGGGACACCATTGGTAATCGTGGATTTTCAGGATTAACTAGCGCTGGAGATATCGGGCTCGCTATTAAAGGCAATACCATTTTTGCTGCCTATCAGCAGTACAACCAAATCAAAGTGTGGTATTGGGACGCATTTCAAGGTCAATGGAGCTTTGTGGGCAACAACGGATTAGCTTCTACTGGATTCCCTAGCGGACTCGACTTGGAAGTTATTGACAACAACCTTTATGTGGCTTACAGAGAAAACAGTGGTAAGAGTATGGTAAGATTTACAGGGGCTACCAACCCAAGCGCTGGCAACCTGTGGTCTACCTTGGGCGCAGCTTATAATTCAGGGGTTTCGAGCTGCCCGAAAATTATTCCTGTTCTGGGCAGAGTGATGACCACAAACAAAAAATCATCGGATAATAAATTTACATGCGACATGTACATTCCACAGGGTAGTTTGTGGTATAAAGGGGGAACCACTCCAGAACAAATATTAAATTACTCTTATGATGTAAGTTCCAATAACATTGATTCTACAGCATATTTGGCTTATATCGACCCCAGTGATTCAGGAAGAATTTATAGTGCAAACATCAATTTGAGTTGGTCTAAGTTAGGAAATGGATTGTTTACTGATGAAGGAATCACTGGTGAGGTGGCTACCTTATATACTAGCGATAGACAGCTTTTTGTTGCTTATCAAACCAGAACGGGAAGCAAAATCAAGGTCAACACTTTTTGTAGTACCGTTTCAAATGCAACCCTAACATTGGCAGGTGATACAGTTTTCTGTGGAGATACCAATGTTTTATTAACTGCTTCTACAAAAGGGCGTACCTATCAATGGTACAAAGATGGGGTTATGCTTTCAGCTGAAACCAGCAAAAATCTTACTGTAAGTGAAAGTGGCTCTTACAAATACATTGTAAGCAACTCTTGTGGTGACATAGATTCTAGTGGAGCCATAGTGCTAACCAAAGAGCCAGTACCAGCCCCTACAGTTACCATAAACGGTTCAACGCTCGAAACACAGTCTTTTGGTTTATATCAATGGAGAAAATCAGGAGTGAATATTCCGGGTGCTACTTCTCAGACCTACACACCAACCGAAGACGGACAATACTCGGTAGCTGTTACCAACACTAGGGTTCTGTGTCCTGGCGAATCTCCTGAAGTAAGTTTTACAATGCCTATAGAACCAAGTGGTGTGGCTTCCATAGAAGGTTCTTCAAATCTATCGGTCTACCCTAACCCAACCGAGGGCATCATTTGGATAAGCGGTGTAAATAAAATTGATGAGTTCAGTCTTGTGAATATTACTGGAAGTAGCATAGAATTAGAAGTTTCGCAAAACGATCCTATACAAATCAATCTGAACAATCATCCCAAGGGGGTCTATTTCCTTTATTTAAAAGATTCTGAGGGAATGGACTCTGTGCAAAAAATCATTCTAAAGTAATGATCGCTGTTCTCACTTGATGTGATTCATATCCAAAGTGATCAGACGGCCTCGTTCCATTTGGAACGGGGCTTTTTGTTTTTAGCACAACCAAGAACCTCGTGATGGGGTTAAGCTCTAGGGATATAATTCTACAAATCATTCCGTAGAAAACTTACGAGCATAGATTGAAGGACAGTTTCGAAAGAAACTAACTCGATAACAATATATGCTTCGATATGTCCGTTTTTTATACCTTCACGTTTTCAAATTACAGCTATGAAACCTTTTAATTATATCATCCTGTTTAGCGCCCTTTTAACTTTCAATTTCGCACTTGCACAAGATAAAATTTTCACCACCGATGGGGCTAAAATTGAGGGAAAAGTGCTTGAGGTAGGTATTGCTGAAATCAAATATAAAAAGAAGGATAACCCCGACGGACCAACATATTCCATGGAAATGTCCAAATTGTTGCTCATTGAATATGCTAATGGAAAGTTTGATACATTTAATACAAGTAGGGAAAAATCCAAGGGAATACTTCCCGACAGCTTATTTAAAAGAAACGCCATATACTTTAATCCACTTCCACTATTGTATAGCCAGATCGACTTAGGTTACAAGCACATTTTTGCTGAAGGCACTATGGGGTTTTCTACCAATGGAGTTTACAATTTGGAAGAAGCGTATATTTTTAACTCAAACAGTAAATATCTAAAATGGTCAGGCAATGTTTTGTTTCATGTAATTCCTACAGGGCAAAGAAAAATCATGTATGAAGTTGCAATTGGCCCTAGTATGGGGCAGGTTTTTGCTTATAGATACATAAGCTATTTAAGTTCAACCCAACCCAATACTTATCTCAGCTCCCGTGTTGAAGAGTCTATCAACTACATAGGTGCCGATTTAAGAAACGCAATAGTTGTCTCACCAGTTAGTTATTTTTCATTTTCAATCGGATTGGATGTTGGAATGAGGCGATATTTCCTATCATACCGAAATAATAAAAGTTACAGTTTTTCTGAATTAGATGCCTACGTAAGACCCCGACTTGATTTGGCATTTAAGTTTTAGAAAGGAGAATAATCCTACCTACGACACTTTTCAATAAGGTTGTATACCCTGCGCATATCCACTGTTTGAATTAAAAAAAATGAATTAGATCGCGCTTATTCTCATTAGTATGAGCAAGTAAAAACCAACATTAAACCCATAATCGACCTCAATACAATACCTCCTATTTACCATTTAACTCAAGATATTACCTTCTACCATTTTGTACCATCAAACAGGGTTATTTCCTTCGATTTGATGCAATGAAAATCCAAACTTGCGTCTTTAAAAGTGAACTGCTCAATGCGGAAATAGTAGATGACGCCCGAAACTGGAAATAAACAAAAACTAGAATCTTTTTTTAAGGAAGAATACAACACCCTAAAGGGCTATGTAGGTTCTCGTTTAAAAGCAAGCGCGTCGAGGGATCCAGAAGATATTATACAAGATGTAGCCTATAATTTATTTGCCAGCGCCGATGGCTACGGCCCCATCAGTAACGTAGCAGCATTTGTTTATCGCTCCATAAAAAATAAAATAATTGACACGATGCGCAAAGGTGGTCGCTTATCCGAAGAACGCTTACCATCAAGCGACGATCCCGATCAGTGGATGGAGTTCGCAGAATTATTTTACGGAAATGAAACTTCCGCTTATAGTGAAAAGATGGTGAGTTCACTAAAAGAAGCTATGCTGGGCTTAAACCCCGCCGACCACGACATACTTATGGCAGTAGATTTTGAAGGCTATTCATATAAAGAAATCTCGGAGGAAACAGGAAAACCAGAAGGCACACTTATGTCGAGGCGACACAGGGCTTTGGGTAAATTGAACAAGTTACTAATTGAAATAAAAAACAAGGAAAATTAAAACAAGCATTATGGAAAAGTACTTTAAACACAAATTGAAAGGGCGAAGTCCCATAGTTATAGTTGGTTATGTAATATTCGGAATATTTGCGGTAACGGCCATGGCCATATTATTTGGCTATATCATCATGTCGCTGTGGAATTGGCTTATGCCAGAATTATTCGACCTACCAGTAATTAGCTATTGGCAAGCCGTTGGACTATTTATTTTGGCAAAATTTTTATTCGGATTTGGAAGCAGCGGTGGCGGCGGCTCAAAGGGGAAAAAGTCGAATTGCAAGGATGAAGCCTATGGCGAAAACCAAATGAAAAACAGGGATTTCTCTAAGTGGGCGCATTACGACAAGTTTTGGGAAGAAAAAGGCGAAAAGGCCTATACCGATTTTGTAGAGGAATTAGAAAAATCGAGGCATAAAAACGAAGACAACAACAACACTGAAAGTAAATGAATCGAGTCCTAATTTTAAAAACAAATATTGAGTCAAAACAGCGGGCAAAAACACTGGCCATAGTGTTTGACAAGCACGAGAGCATTTCAAGTTGGTCCATTGATTTAGACGATGTTGACAAAGTGCTTAGAATAGAAGCATCCCCTACCCTCAGCGAAAGTGATGTACAGCAATTAATGGCCAGCAAGGGCTACTTCTGTGAAGATCTGGCTGAATGATTAATTGTATTTAACTCTGCTTAGGGCCACACTTGGCAAAAACAAAGAATTGACACCCCCATTACCCAAGTAAAAAAGGGGTTTTATGGAAATTCAATCCAAAGACTTCTAATTGAAGTCCTTAGGCACTAATAGCTCGTTATAGTCAAATTTTTTTTATATGTGTGAATATTTGCTAATTCAGGCTTAAAATATACTAAAACTTACTCTCTCTGGGTAACTCTCAAGAATCAAAATACCAATTCCGATATTCTCTTTGCATCGAATTTAAATCCTTGCAAAAAATGAAAAAATCCCTACTCTTTTTGGCCTTGAGTTTCCACATCATGGTTCAAGCCCAAATCCCTGAAATGATTTACTTGAAGTTTAATTCTTCGGGGACACAAACCAATCAAAGCCCTGCCGCTACAAGGGTTTTCACAACAGCCACAATAACAGGCACGGGGCTTTCCGTGGGCGGAACCGGACTTTCTGGTACGGCACTCCTGGGTAGTAGCACTACTTCTACAAGCGGTGTAATCAATACGGGCTGGAACACCAGTTTAACAGGAAGTTGGACACTTGCTTTTTGGAGCTCTAACTATCAGCCAAGCTCAACTCTATTTTACATATTTGGAGATGCCGGAGCTGGAAGCTTTCGTTGTTTTACCAATGGCGCCGCGGGTGCCAACAACTGGTTGCTACGCGCCACTGGAATGACCGATGTGACCATTACAAATGGTGCTGATACTGGATCACACATGATTCATTTTGTACACGATGCAACAGCGAACGTAATAAGAGGTTATAAAGATGGGGTTTTGGTAACCAGTGTAAGCCAAACTAGCGGAATGTCCATCACAAGTGGTACAGGCTTTCAAATAGGCGGATATGCTAGCAATACGGGCATTGCAACTGGAGCTAAAATGGACGAATTTAGGCTCTATAATAGAGCGTTAACTGCGTCGGAAATCACAACAACTTACAACACCGAATTGTTCAGTTCTTCTTGCACAGGCAAACCAACTCTTGGCTCCGTAATAGCCAATTCTGGCGTTGTATGCGCTGGCAAACCAATCCAATTGAGCATCTCTTCATTACCAAGTGGATCAGGTGTATCATATCAATGGCAAAGAAGCACATCTTCAGCTACTGGCCCATGGAATTCGCCAGTATCCGACACTTTCCCCACTTTGAGTTTTACGCCCGGAACCGCCACTTGGTTTAGGGCTATTGCCACTTGTGATTCCACTACACTAAAGGATACAACTGCTGCATACTACATCGGAACGGCCTCTGCTCCGTTATCAGGTGTTTATACAATTAATTCAACAATGGCCACAGGTGGTCGAAATTTCAGCAGCATTGCGGACTTTATTACGCTATTGAATTGCTCAGGAATTTCAGCATCGGTTACGGCCAATATTGTGGCGAATACAGGTCCTTATTCTGGTCCCGTTTCCTTTGGTGCAATTTCAGGGGTGAGTGCTACTAAAACTATTACCATAAATGGAAATGGCAATGCAATCGAATCCTCCACATCGCCAATTATGTCGTTTTCTGGCTCTTCGTTTATTACAGTACGAAATTGTAACATAATTGGCTCTAGCTCATTCGTAGGATTTGGAGTTCATCTTAGTGGAGCATCAAAAAACATTTCACTTATAAAAAATACAATTAACGTAGGTACCACAAGCACCTCTACACTTACAGGAGGAATTATAGTTAGTGGTTCAACTACCTCTGCTACTACTGTGGGAAACAATGCCCAAAACCTCATCATTGACAGCAATGAAATTATCGGGGGATACTATGGAATGACCTTAATTGGGAATATTTCTTACATGAACAATACGGGGCATAAGGTGACCAACAATAAAATCTCAGATTACTATTTATATGGGCTTTACATGATCCATGGCGATACTATACAAATTGAAGGAAACGATATGAACCGAGCAACTAGAGGCACATTATCTACCTTTTATGGCGTTTATATGAATCTTTCGAGGAACATAAAAGTTAGAAAAAACAGCATCCATGATGGGGGTGTCGGAACTTACACAGCTTACCCCATTTACATCGCTAATAGTGTAAATACAGTGGGTTACGAAACAGAGTTTTCGAACAACCAGATTTATAACATTAATACAACGGGTACATTTTACGGCCTCTATAGCGTGACAACCGCTTTAAATGGAGTGAAAATTTATCACAACACCATTCAGCATGCATCGGCCACTGGAACGGGAGCTTTGAGAGGAATGTTTTTGAGTGTAGCCATGACCAATGTGGATATCCGTAACAACATCATTAGCATCTCTGGAGCTGCTACTGGAGTGAAGTATTGTGTTTACGTAACTTCTGCTACCAACACTAACCTTACTATGGACCGAAATGTTTATTACATAAACAGTTCTGGAGGCACCAACAGCATAGGATATTGGACGGCTAATAGAACTTCCTTAAGTAACTGGCAGACTGCTAGTTCGCAAGACGCCAATTCTGTAGATAGCGACCCGATTTTCACAAGTTTGATTAATGGGGACTTAACTCCAATTAGTGTTTCTTGCGACAATATTGGTACCCCAGTAGGTGTCACAAAAGACATTATTAATAGAACTAGGTCTGCTTCAACACCTGACCCTGGAGCGTATGAATTTGTAGGCGTAACAAGCGATTTATCACTATCCACGGGTTCTTTGGCAAGAAGCAGTATCTGCTACACCCTTTCGGATACAGTAAAATTAACGGTAAGACGTTCTGTCGGTCCTACCTTGAATTTTGCAAACGACTCACTAGTAATGAACTGGTATGTAAATGGACCAGTAGCCAGCAGCGGAACCATGGTGATTAAAAATGGTACCCTAACCAATGGATCTTTTGCAACTTTCACTTCCACAGGTGTTAATTTTTCAAAGCCGGGAAACTATACGCTAAATGCATATATCGTGTCAGCTCCGTGGAATGGCTCTACATTAAATGATACCATTACTGATGCATTTACCATTAAAGTGGATTCATTGTTAAGGGTAACACCCAAAAACATCTACATCACAAATGCTAAAGACACGGCTAAATTAGGGGCTACCTCACCCCTATTTCCTGGAGGTAATGTTTATATTTCAGAAATTGCCCACTACAAAGTTGCCACTGGGGCTCCTACAGCAGGGTGGCCAACCTACTTGTTGGCAGATGATTATATAGAATTAACGGGAGTGCCAAACTCAGACTTGGATGGCTATAAATACGAAGAGTGGAATGCAAGTGGAATTCAATATTCTACTACCTTCCCTTCTGGCATCACTTTCGGCTCAAACGGAACCATGATTCTTGCCACTGGACAATTAGGATCTAGTGTGGCAGTTCCTGCTAGTAAATACTATCACATAGGCAATACTGCAACACATGGTTCTACCGTGGCTATGGGTTATATAATTAAGGATCCTTCTAACAACATTATTGACGCCGTAATGTATGGTGCCATTGCCTTCCCTGTTGCTTCTGGAGTTACTTCTGCACATTGGAGCGGAACCACTACTATTTCTTCAAGTTCAGGAATTAGATTATCTGGCCCCGATAACAATACAGGCAGTACATGGATAAACTCATCGGTATCGCCTCAAGACCCTAATAATCTTAATTCTGGCACTTCGGTTCCTGTACCTGGCTCGTTAACGGGATTTTCTTGGTCCTTTTTAGGAACTACCATCGATACTAACGTTCGTACACAAGTTGGGCCCTACTCATTTTCTGGCATTAGGGAATATGTAGCTCGGTATAATAACTCATGTGGTGTATATACTGACACGGCATACGTTCACGTCAATCTGCTTAAAATCCAAAGCGTAAGCACTACTAGCCCAAGCTGTTTTGGTGCGGGTAATGGAACCGCGACCGTGAACCACACGGGTGGCACTGCACCATTTACATATAAATGGAGCGTTGCTGGTACTTCAAATTCTGTAAGTGGATTGGTAGCAGGTACGCATGGAGTTACAGTAACGGATGCAGATGGCGCAAAAGATTCTGCAAGCTTTGTCATAACCACACCCTCAAGTTCTATCGCATATAGTGTGGTTACTACTCAAGTATCAGGATGCAATACAAACGATGGTTCTTTTGTAATTACACCTTCTGGCGGAAGCAACCCTTATACCTTCACTATGAATGGCGGCACTAATTTCGTGAGCAACAGTGGTACTTTTTCTGGTCTTTCAAGTGGTTCTTATCTGCTTGGAGTAAAAGATAGCTCAGGTTGCCAGCGTCTAGATACTACACCGAGATTCATTGTTGCGCCAAGTGCTCCAGCAGCTCCAATTATTTCCGGCACTACAACCTATTGTCAAGGTCAATCTGTAGGCAATTTAACAGCAAGCATTGGTTCTGGCTCTTCTTCTAGTGCTTATGCTTCTTGGTACAACGGCCCATTGTTGGCTCCATCAGACTCAGTTTACAGAGGGACTAGTTTCAGCCCTTCGATTACTTCTCCAGGTACATATACTTACTACGCTTTAGTGAGTGATACTGGTTGTAAAAGTGTGGCGAGTACGGTAACGGTAGTAGTTAACCCCAGGCCTGCCAAACCTGCGGTAACAGCTTCTATCATCGGCTATTGCACTGGCGATACCATAAGACCAATAACAGCAATTGGCAGTGGAACAATTAATTGGTACGCCACTGCGGCTTTAGGAACCCCATTGGCAACAGGCGCTTCTTTTACTCCCGCCATTTCTGCAACAGGTAATTATAAATACTACGTAACCAATACTACGAATGGTTGTGTGAGTGTCACAGACAGTGTTCGATTAGCTATCAATTCCCTTCCAAACGTGACGCTTGCTAGTTTCTCAAATGTGTGTAAAAATGCGCCTTTGCTTACACTTTCTGGTGGGGCACCTGCTGGTGGTGTTTACTCTGGAACGGGCGTAAGTTTAGGGAAATTTAATCCTGCATTGGCTAATTCGGGTAGTCATGTTATTTCATATCGCTTTACTGATGCAAACAATTGCGCCAATACAGCTACTGGTTCTATCACAGTAGATACTTCCACAGCCGTAACGTTCGGGGTGCTTGCCAATTCGTGCAGTAATGCCTCTGCTTTTGCCTTAAGCACTGGATCACCTGCTGGAGGAGTATATAGCGGACCTGGCGTTAGCGCTGGCTTCTTCAACCCTGCGGTAGCTGGAGTTGGCAGCAAACAACTTAAATACGCTTTTACAAACGGTTTAAATTGCACAGATTCTACTTTCAGAAACGTTCAAGTACTTGCCCTGCCTAGTGTTTCAATTGGAGCACAGGCTTCTATTTGTCAAAATTCACCGAGTAGAGTCATTACCGGATTGAACCCAAGTAACGGTACTTTAAGTGCTTCTTATGGACTAATTTCTGGTTCAAGTTATGATCCTAGCGCATCTCCAGTTGGTGTGGATACTATTATGTATTCGGTAACAGACACAAACGGTTGTGTTAACACGGCCTCTTCCCTCATTAGAGTAGATTCAGTTCCTTCGGTTGGCTTTGGCTCAGTACCAGATGTTTGCTCAGATAGAGCGGCATTTGCTCTTACTCAAGGCACACCAAATAGCAACGGTACAGGCAATTATACTGGAACGGGAGTAGCAGGTGGCAGCGCGTTTTTTGCCTCTGTAGCTGGCGTTGGAACACATACCTTAACTTATGCATTTACTAACCTTAGAGGTTGTACTGACAGCAGCACTCAAACAATTACAGTGAACGCAATTCCTACCGTTACCTTAACGGCATTTGCAAAAGCTTGTGTGAATTCTGGTTTGATTACACTTACTGGTGGGAATCCATCTGGCGGAACATTTACAGGAAATCACGTAACAGCAGGTGCTTTCAATCCTGCTACTTCTGGTAAAGGCACGTTTACAATAACTTACACTTATACCGATGTAAAAGGCTGCTCTGCGAAAGCTAGCAAACCTTTAATCGTGAACAGTGTGCCTGTGGTTAACCTGCGCACCCTGTCTCCTGTGTGCTTAAATAATGGCCCTGTAACTATTCCAGCAGGTACTCCTGCCGGTGGAACTTACACTGGAAATGACGTAAGCGGAAATACGTTTTCTCCTACGGTGGTTGGTCGAACTATTATAACTTATTCTTTTACCGATACAAATAACTGTTCAAATTCCGATACTTCTGGAATTCAAGTATTGGAGATTCCAGTTGTGAATCTTGAAGGCGTAGAATATTGCACCGGAAAAGATGTGGTACTGGATGTTTCCAATTCTGGTAAGTCCTACAAATGGAGTGTTGGTGATACTACTGCCAAACTTAACATCAAGGGTGAGACATCGGGTACCCCTTCATCAAAAATATATACCGTAACCGTAACTGGTCATAATGGCTGCATTACTGTTGATTCAGCAGTGGTTAGTTATATTGGAAATTGTTTGAGTGTAAACGAAGTAAATGCTAAGTATGCCATTGGACTTTATCCGAACCCAAATAATGGCCAGTTTTATTTAGAGTTGGGCGGTGTTGAAGGTCCTGTTTTGGTTGAAATCATCAACATGAAAGGTCAAATTTTGGTAAAAGATACGTTCGTTAGTTCCTCATTAGAGCCTGCTTACATTGACTTTGGCGACGCTCAACCCGGTACCTATCTGTTAAAGTTGGTCATAAACGATGAGACCATTATTAAAAGAATGATCGTAAATTGATTCACGATTAACCTAAAACATAAAAAGCAGGTAGATAATAATTCTACCTGCTTTTTTTTTCAATTTCGTTGACCTTGTAAATTCCGCTGGAGCCTAATATTCCCATCTTTTGGCCAAATAAACCAATGACAACATGATGGGCACTTCGATCAAAACTCCGACCACAGTTGTTAACGCCGCACCAGAATTCAAACCAAACAAGGCGATGGCAACCGCAACTGCCAATTCAAAGAAGTTGCTCGCCCCTATCATAGCAGCAGGAGCACAAATCGTATACTTCAGCTTGATGTATTTACCAACAAACCAAGAAAGAAAGAAAATGAAGTAGGTCTGAAGCGTAAGAGGAATGGCAATCAACAAAATATTCTGAGGTTGAGCAAGAATTTGTTCGCCTTGAAAAGCAAACAGCAACACCAAGGTAGACAGAAGTGCGAGCATGGAAAACGGCTTTAGTTTCGGTAAAAACTGATTGCTGAACCATTCTTTTCCCTTTGTTTTGATAGCCCAAGTACTCGTAAAATACCCAGCTAAGAGAGGAATAACAACAAAAGCAACTACTGAAGTGATTAAAACATCGTAGGGCACTTGAAAATCTGTTATGCCTAAAAGGAGTTGAACTATTGGTACAAAAAGGACCAAAAGAATTAAATCGTTTACAGAAACTTGAACCAATGTATAATTAGCATCCCCCTTGCTTAAATAAGACCATACAAAAACCATTGCTGTGCATGGTGCTGCCCCTAAAAGAATGGCACCAGCCAAGTATTCATCGGCTTGTTCGGGCGTAATCCAAGCTGCATAAATATGATCGAAAAAAATCCATGCGAAAAAAGCCATAGTAAAAGGCTTAACTAGCCAATTTATTACAACCGTTAACCCAAGACCTTTGCCGTTTTCTTTGATGTTTTTAATGGAAGAAAAATCAATTTGTAGCATCATGGGATAAACCATTAACCATATCAAAATGGCAACTGGGATATTGACGTGGGCAAGTTCCCACGAAGAAATCACAGCAATCTTGTCTCCTCCAACAGCACCAAGTCCAATTCCAAGCCCAATACAGAGTAAAACCCAAAGGGTTAAATATTTTTCGAAAAATCCAATTCCCTTCATTTTGTTATTTCACTTTTGAAAATATATAAACCAACTCTTTAGCTATTTCTCGTGACCTTTCAAGGTATTTCGCCTTTTCCATTTCGCTGCCATCAAAGTCTTTGGGATCGTTGTAGGTTAACGAGATTCTTAGCTCAGCACCTGGAATAAATGGACAGTTTTCATCTGCATGAGAGCACGTCATTATTGCTGCAAAACCATGAGTAGGATTGCTTTTATGCGTATAATCCTTAGAAAAAAAAGAGACACCTTGCCCTTGTAAATTCAGCTTGTAAATAGGGTTTTGGCCATTCTGTTCCACAGAAAAACGTACACCATCAGTTTCAAGTGCTAATACCGCCCTATCATTAAATGCGGTGACCTCTACTCCACCAGAATAACATTCTGCCTCAATGCTGAAGTAATGAGAAGCCAGCAAAGCCCATACTTGCGCTAGCTGACTCCTTCTGGAGTTGTGGGTACAAATAAAATTAAGTTTTACGGGCTTATTTTCGTTCCTTTTGGATTGGATAAAATCAATAACCTTTTGTAAAATCCTTCGGCGGTGCAAAGGGATAGAAGCAATGGCGGCACTCGTGGTCATCATTTTAATAAAGCTGTTCATCTCTTCCTCTTCCATAAATTAATGTATTAGATTTAGCTCTCTTATTTAATTTCAGGGATACAATCTAAAGAAAAAAAAACGACATAAAATGGCGTTGTAGGTTAAGTTTGATTGAAATAGTTGTCAGCACTTTTAGCAAGGCCAGCCTACACTTCTCTTCGGAATATAAATTTGTTTGTGAAACTCCAAAAACCATTTCATTGCAATATTACGATAAACGAGGCCTTTATCCTACATTGCCAACTAAGGTATTTCAATTTAAAGAAGCCGATTTTAATCGCTTGCTCCCCACATGAAATTGGGTTACTTCTGGCCTTTTTGTGCGAGTATTTGGTTAGCAGTGGCTATAAAAGCTTGGTCTTCCTTCCCTTCTTCGCTTCTAGGGTAGCCCAAACTTCCCATAGCGTTAATCTGGTATTGCTTTGAAGCCGCGTCCAATTTCATATCGAATATCCATACGGTAGGAAAGCCCTGAACACCAAAGAAATTTTTAAGTTCATTGTTTTGTTGTGCTTGCAATGCCGGTAGTTGCTTCCTTCTTGGAAAATCCAACTCAAGAAGAATTACATTTTTACTGGCCCATTCCTTAAAAGTAGGTTTATTAAATACCGTAGCTTGCAGTCTGTGACACCAACCACACCAATCGCTTCCAGTAAAAAAGCCGAAAATAGGACGATTGGTTTTGAGCGACATCGCATGAGCCTCTTCAATGTTCGAATACCATTTTAACTCTTCAGGCTGCGCTGCATGATTGGGTGAATTTACAAATGCCGATGTACCCACAAAAAGGCCTGAAATCAGCAATACTCCTAGGATATATTTCATGCGCTCAAAATTAAATGTATAAAGATTTAGTTTTCAATTATCGTGTTATTATTTGCTACAATTCCAGATTCTGGTCATTCTTTGGATTTTTATTATTCAAGTTTTGAGATCTTCATCGACTCTGAATTGATACAATATCTCAATCCAGTAGGTGGCGGCCCATCAGGAAAAACATGGCCCAAATGTGCATCGCAGGAATTACACACCACCTCTACCCTTACCATTCCATAGCTATCATCCTTGTTGTACTTAACCGCATTATCGGCAAGTGGTTCTGTAAAACTAGGCCAACCTGATTTAGAATCAAATTTAATGTCGGATTTAAACAAAGGATTGTCGCAACAGACACAATGATATATTCCTGATTCGTGCGCATGGCAAAATTCACCTGAGCCTGCGGGTTCAGTACCTTTTTTTCGGGTAATGCGAAATTGCTCTGGCGTTAGCAACGATTGCCACTCATCGTCAGATTTAACTATCTTTCTAGTTGGTGCAGGACACCCACGGTTCACCATTAATATCACGTCATTCCAATTCATAATTATTCAATAATGAAGTGCAAATAAACATACAACCATTCAATTCATTTGTCATTTCGTGACAACTGCCCTTTCTTCCTCCAAATTGACTTAAAATGTACCCCACTTGTCCGCGATAGTATGCCATTGCATCTCGTTCAATCCTTGGTTTTATCATGAGAAAATCATTTTCAAGATAATTCTTCTAAAGTCAGTTGCAGCTATTCCTTTTTTTTTAGATTTGAGGAGCAAACGACTTCCTCCTAGTTACAATGAATACAATTTGAAGGTCTCCAAGATGTCTTGGGTAGGATTTCTATAGGTGTATATCATTGAAAAATTGAGAATTAATAACTAGATATATGCGTTTGTTCCTATTGCTTGTCTTCGGTATAATACACAGTAGTTGTGGTGAGGATTTAAAAACAGATAGTGCTAAAGAAGAAGGAGTTACCAAGCGAGGAGAGCTCAGTCTGGACTCAAAAATTTTTCTGGGCAATAGGTTGTTTTCCGAAAAAACCTGTATTACATGTCACGATGTGCATCTTGAAAAAAAAGGGCCATCGGTAATTGACATTATGCACGTGTACAAAGAAAAAAATGCCAGCATAGAACTGTTTTTGAGAGGGAAATCTAAACCCATAGTGGACACCACAGCAAGCCAAGTAGCTATTATGCAAGACAATATTAATGGCTTTTTGCAAAAAGTGACTGATGAAGATTTAAATGCAATTGCGACCTATATGCTTCACGTAAAAGACTTAACAAGTAAATAATAAATTAATTGGATCATTATGAAAAATAGACCTTTGATTTTGCTGACTCTCGTTGCCGGGCTTTTTACTTTATCGTGCAACAAAGAGAAAAACGAGACCGTTTGTAATTCATCAAATTCTAATAGTGCTTGCATCCAGTGCTGCGACAGCAAAGGATTTAGTACTTATGAGTACAACGCTCTTGCTCCGAATGGTGAAAAATGTGCGTGTAGGAATTAGGCTTTTGCCCTTATGAAACTACCTCTACTTGCTCGTACACGATCCGATGCTCAACGGATGTAGCATGTTATACCTCAATACTTTACCCCCCCCCAATAACGATCGTTTAATAGAATTGATCGAACGCGACAGAACCGCACACAAACTAGTGAATTTAAAGAAGGTAGCACAATTTCATTTTTATTCTTGATTTTTGACACGGCTGATAGGCCAATATCGAAAGCTAAAAATATGATAAGATGATGTTGATTCGGCTTGCTGATGAAAAGGATTTTGAAGCTATCCTAGAAATATACAATCATTCGATTATTCACACGACATCTGTTTACACCTATGATGTAGTGGATATGCCCTGGTTGACAAGCTGGATAAACTCTAAAACTGAAAAAGGCTTTCCCGTACTCATAGCAGAAAAAAATGGAGAAGTAGCTGGATTTGCAACCTTCGACACATTTCGGAATTGGCCAGGCTATGTTCATTCAGTAGAACATAGTTTGCATGTGAATAGCCGATTTAGAAAACAAGGAATAGGAAAAGATCTTTTGCTTCAACTTATCGCTGAAGCCAAAAAACTAAAAAAGCATGTACTAATTGGAGGAATTGACGCGGAAAACCATGCTAGCATCCATTTGCATAAGCAACTCGGATTTGTTGAAGTGGGTCGCATAAAGGAAGTAGGATATAAATTTGATAGATGGCTTGACCTCTTGTTCCTACAACTCCTGCTTTAGATAGAGCCCAAACCCGCCACAGATAGCCATATATTTGACCTTTATTTCAATAATTGATTTTTTGAATACGCTCATTAGGAACTGGTATGTATTTGTAGTACTTATTGTAGAAGGAGCTTCCTTAATGGCGGTGGAACTCATAGGTGCGCGTTTTTTTGCTCCCTTTTATGGTAACTCTTTGTATGTGTGGACTGCAGTATTGACCATCACGGTATTGGGGTTGAGCCTTGGCTACTTTGTGGGCGGAAAGCTTTCTCAAGTTTCCCAATCTCAAAAATGGATTTCTTATATAGTTGGACTTGCGGGAATACTTTCGTTTTTTATGCCTGAATCTGTTTCATGGGTCATTCAATGGAGCCATCATTTGAATTTAATTCCAGGGATCATTCTAGCATCTCTTCTCATTTTGTTTCCCATTATATTTTTATTCGGACTTGTTGGCCCCTTAGCGGTGAGCTCCATTTCGGATCGTTTGTCCAAGGTGGGGCATGCGGTAGGTCTCACCTATTTGATATCTACAAGTTGCGGCATAGTAGCAACTTTTATATTCGGGCTATACTTTATTCCAGAGTATGGGATGATGTTATCTGCCAAAGCGGTGGGTGTGGCTCTCTTCGTAGTTTTCCTATTGAGCTTTGTGGCTCGAGGACATACCAGCCCATCTCAGCATTCCGAACAACTTAAAGAAAACCTAAATCCAGTTGAATTAAACCAAAAGGAGAGCATCTCCTCTAATTCAATTTTCTTTTTTGCGGCATTAGAGGGCGCATGTGTTATGGCAATTGAACTCATGGGTGCTAGAATGTTAGCTCCTATTTATGGCTCTTCTTTTCATGTGTGGGTAGTGGTTATTGGAATTACACTTTTGAGTCTCGCCATTGGATATTTCGCAGGTGGTAAATTGGCAGATCGTAGCCCGAAGCGCGCCACTTTTTACCTGGTGCTTTTGGTGGCCGCAAGTTTAGTGGCAACCATGCATTTTATGGCAAGACTTTCTATTTTCACCACGCTAAGTTTAGATCTATCAATTTCGTTGGTCATAGTCAGCCTCATTTTACTCATGCCGCCTTTGGTGTGTTTGGGAATGATTCCCACCTTTCTGATTCGCTTTTTGACTACCCATAACACCTTGGCGGGTAAATCTACTGGCTTCGTTTTTTCGCTGAGCTCACTCTCCGGTATTTTGTCCTTGACTTTGCTTGGGTTTTGGGTGATTCCGGAGTTAGGCCTTACCTACCCCTCTATTTTATTGGGATTGGTACTGGGATTATTTCCTGCCATGTATTTTCTCAAACGAATGGAATACAGTGGTTTTGTTTTTATTGGCATTGTCATCTTCTCCTTTAGTCAGATAGTTCAAGTCAATTCTTCGGAACGAGTTAAAGTTCTGGAATATTCAGAGGGACTTTTTGGGCAGCTTATGGTTATGGAATACCCCAACCAGAGAAATGGAAAACCTATTTATGAACGCACCATGTTTGTGAATCGCACCTTTCAAACTAAAATTGATACCGCCTTAGAATTTCCAACGGATTATGTGCTTTATACCAAAGGCATTTCCGAGTTTCTTCCCAAAAAATCAAAGGCTTTGTTGTTGGGTCTTGGAGGTGGAATAATGGCTAATGAATTGTCCGAACGCTTTGATTTGGACGCCGTTGAACTCGATGAAAGGATTTACCAAGTAGCCAAAACCTATTTTCGCTTAGCACCTGATGTTAACGTTATCATTGACGATGCAAGGCATTTTATAGAAACCTCGGAGAACAAATATGACCTGATCGTATTCGATTTGTTTAAGGGAGAGTTTCAACCCGAACATGTACTCACGCTTGAGTGTTTTAACAAGGCGAAAAACCTATTGAATGAGAATGGAATTATCGTAATGAATTTTATAGGTTATATCGAGGGTGACAATGGCCTATTAGGTAGATCTATCCTAAAAACATTTAATGAAACTGGATTGAACATCGAAATTTTACCTACCCCCGGAGTTGAACCACATCGCAATATTCTCTTTATAGGATCGAATGCGCAATATGATTTATCATCTACACCAAATCCAGCGTCAACAGCAGACAGTACCTTAGGTTCTTATTTTCTCAATACAGAATTATATTTATCTCAATCTGGAATTGTGTTGGTAGATGACCAGCCTAAGATTAACAAGATGAATTTTAGCGTTGTTCACATGATGAGAACAGGATTTACGCGGCAAACCCGCTGGTTTTTGGGCGAGGGAATTCCCATCTTTCAATAGTGAAATTTAAGGTTGCGTGATTGAGTTTTCCAATTGCTGAAAACATCATAATACCGAAGTGCTATACATTATAGGCAAAAAAAAGAGCCCCTAAAAAGGAGCTCTTAAAATCTTAGTTGAGAAGAATTAATTATTCTACGAGGATTCTTCGAGACTCAACAAGTCCCATTTTATTGGTTATTTGAATAAAATACATTCCTTTTTCAATATTCGAAAGGTCGAGCATCGATTTTGATTCTGGCGTTTTAGGACTCAATTCTAAGGTTACCTTACCTGTTAAGTCAATTACCTTGATATTCGAATTCAAATCAGAGTTCTCTACATAAAGTTTTCCTTTTGCAGGGTTTGGATAAATAGACAAGCTATTAGAATGAGAAATTTGTTGTACACCTAGATACTTTTCACGATCAACACCAACGAACGTATATTTGATTGTATCCCTTTGTGTTGAGTCGAGAACGTCAAACATCTCGAAGCTAAATTCACAGTCTTTAGGCGTGTCTTTAGGATCTATCGACAAACTGTTGATCATCATGCCTGTTTCTCCTTGGTAAATTGTATCACATTGAACTTCATAAGGAATGCCTTCTACACACAATGGGTAGGTACAAAATGTAACTCCCCAGTTGTTGGTGTCAATGGTGTTGGTAATCACCCTCAACTTCATAACAAGTGGAGCAGCGGCCTTATTGTCCAAAAAGATTTCGTGGTCTACATATCCCTTCTTCCAAAGTGTGTCGCTAATGTTGTGACGGTCAACTGTAAATCTTTGAGCGTGTAGGTTTAAACCCACAAAAGCGATTAATAATAGGAAAGATAATTTTTTCATAGTTTCAGATTTTTGTATCCCGACAAAATTAGCACTTATTCCGACAATTAATTCTTTAAAATGCCGTTTGCCCAAGTTGTTTGCCATACAATTCTGTTAATAATTCCACTAAACACACCACTAACGCATCATACCGCTCATGTAAGCGATTTTTCGAATGCTATTAAGTGTCGTACATTTTGCATTAAATACCCTAATTTAATACACGCTGGTGAGGCCAACCACCCAAGCTTTAACAAGGCACAATCTGTACTAGATTTGACGCGATGAAAAAGCTAAAAAGGTTTTTTGTGCTTGCATTTAAAATGGGTAGAACTGCCTTTCTATTCTATTTGTTGGTCTATCTTATCATTTTTCTACTCAAACCCGCACCAAAGCCTAGCACCCCTGACTCCAAAATTACCAACTTAGAAATAGAAGCGCTTCTGATGTCAACGGGACAAGTCCCCTCACAATTTGAGCATGTAACGCATAACCGCTGTTGGGAAAAACCGGACAACTCAGATGAGGTATGCTTGGAATACTCCATGAACCTCTTGGAAACCACCAAAGAATCGAAATATAAAACCCAGAACTTGAACGTTCAATATGACTCCAAACGCGATCTCGATTATTGGGAAGAAATCTACGGGAATTTGTACCGAAACAACCCCGAAGGAATTGCACACATTGTGGACTCCCTGAGTAAGATTGCCACCAAGGAGTTTTATAGTCCCGAGCAATTAGCAAAACTCGTGGTGTCATTCATTCAAGATTTGCCCTACTGGTATATTTTAGACGAAAGAAGAAGTTGTGATGAAGAAAAATATGCAGAAAAACCTTGTGTATCGGGCATAAAATACGGTCTTCTTTCGCCCCTAGAAACCGCGTACACAGCCTTTGGTGACTGTGACTCAAAAGCGCTTCTATTATATTGCATTTTGCGACAGCTCAACTTCGAACCCATCATTGTTACAAGCAATCAATACCATCATGCTATGATTGCCATAAACCTTATTTCTGATGGTGATTTCATCATGCATCGAGGCAAAAGGTTTTACTTTTGGGAAACTACTATGTCGGGCTGGCAGCTTGGAATGCTCCCTCCCCCTTATTCAAATAAAAACTATTGGAATGTCGCTCTATCTTATGAATACTAATATTGCTATGTTGGCCTTGGTGGAATTGGTTAGCGCCGTTTTTACTGGAATTGCCATTCTTTGGATTACTTACCGTGGCTTTCAATATTTTGGCCAGCGTTCGTTTGGCATGCGTGCCGAAAACAATTTAGCGTATTCAATCTTTCTAGCGAGTATGCTTTTTTCGGTTGGATTTTCGGTAAGTTCGGTAATTGATCCTCTTGTTTCCGCATTTCGCCTCTTCGACGACCAATCGAAGGATATGATGGAAACCGTAGGAATGTTTGCCGTATATGGAGGTTTTTATGTGGCTATTTCGTTTGCTGTTTCCATTACCGTGTCGGTGCTTGGGGTTACCATTTACATCAACCTCACACCCTTGGATGAATTTGAGGAAATTAAAAAAAACAACATCGGCGTCGCCTTGGTGTTGAGTACCATTGTAATTACCCTAAGCTTGATGAGCCGAAGTGGAATTACCTTGCTTATTGAATCACTCCTTCCTTATCCACAACTGCCTCCAATTGGGTAGAAGGGCCGTTGGATTCTTCCTTTTGTTTATAGAAAACAAGCGACAGGCTTATAAAATCTTTTTTGAAGACAGCCCGATAAACCTCAGCTATTTTTTGCTCTGGAAGCAAATCTTGCTCCCTTTCAAATTGTCGTTTTACCAACCAGAATGACGAAGGCTGTGCCCCAAATGATAATACCGAAGCCCTCGATCCATAAGTTACGATACCCGTCATCCCAAACTTTCGTTCGTAATAGTCAACCTCATTTGTAGTCACTTCATTTATAACTGGAACACGATTTTCATTGGCTTGATTGAGGTATGCCACCACGCCCCTGTAGTCGGTTTTGGTGGGTGTGAAGTAGTATTTTTTTAGCACAACAACATCTATTAGCGAGTACCCCAGCAAACCCAAAAACAATAAATACCTTATCCGCTTGTGTTGGATCGAATAAATAGCGAAAGCCGCCGCTAGCAAAATAAAAGGTAAGGCTCCAATGGTGTACCTCGAATATAAAATGGGAACCCTTATGCTGGAATAGATATAAGGAATGATGTAAACAGAAATTCCAATAGATACGAATATCAATAAAGCCAAAAATTCTGGATCTCTGTTCTTTAGATGAATTTCAAATGCTTTAATCGAATTGATTTTGGAACTTAAATAAACGACCAAAAGCATAACAATAGCATATAAAATTGGTGAAGAATAACCAAAGTACATGAAGAAATAATCGTATAGAAAACGAATTTGAATTTCTGGAATCCAATAGGATTTTAATTCAACCATTCCCACCACTTGCTGTATCCAGGGTAAAAACAAAACAATTGATAAGACTAGTCCAAGGGCAGTTGATTTCAAAAGCATTTTCTTGTAACCATGATTTGAATATGCCCAGTACATCCCTAACACCAGCAATTGTGAGCCAAATACAAACAAGCCATAATAATGTGTATAAAGCAGGACTGCATTGACAATGCCCCATTTTACACCATGACGAAAATTTGGGGTTTTGATCAGGTATGTCGTGTACAAAAACGCCATTGCTGAAAACAAAAAAAGCATGGCATAACTTCTAGCTTCTTGAGAATAATACAGGTGAAAATAATTGACACAAGTTAGTGCTGAGGCAATAAGTCCAACTTGGCTGTTTTTGAGTTCCTTACCCAGCAAAAAAACCACATAAATCCCCAATGTGCCAGCAACCACCGAAATGAGTCGCGCAACAAAAGCATTGTAACCTAGCCATTCAAACGAGTACCTAGAAAGCAAATAATGAAGTGGTGGATGTTGGTCACAGCAAATAGAATATCGAAAAAACTCTTGGAGACTGCGACCGGGATCTGCCTGAACCATGGTATGCAACTCATCATACCACAAGCTTTGAAAATTGAGCCCATACATCCTAAGGATGAATCCTAAAAGTAGGATCAACCCTAAGGCGTAATGCTCCTTACGTAATTTAAAATTCAAAAAAGCAAAGATTCGTATACCAACAAATCTACATTTAGCTATTGAACCAAATCAAAAATAAAGTAATGAAATGTGGTGGATTACGCCAGCTCGATGTGCTCTTGATGCGTATTTAGCACTTTGTGAGCAAGCTTGATGTCTTCCTCTGAGCCATTTACCACCACCATGTAGTGTCCATTTTCAAGATGTCGCTTGTATCTAACAATTTGGTCTTCTCTGAAGCCCAAAGACACAAATATGGAGGTAAGCCCTCCTGTAACCATGCCCAATGTAGCACCACCCAAAAGCCCAATAAACTTACCAGCCAGGAATACAAAGCCTAATCCGGGGACCGCTAACATACCAGCCCCAGCCAAAACGCCCAATACTCCGCCAGCCACAACACCTATGGGAACAGGCGCTTTTTTTAAGCCCTTTACTGACGATATATGCAATTTGTCTTCAACCATTTCTCCATGACCAATGATGGAGATTTCTTTTTGATCAATTCCTTCTGCCTTTAATTTTTTAATTGCTCTAATAGCGCGGTCGTGGTCATCATAAACTGCTATAGTTCCTTCCATTTTTGTGTGTTTTATTTTTCGTCTTGAGCCGCCAAAAGTATTCAATGCGATTTAAATACTCCATTTTGCTTTGAAAGCGAGGAGCAAACCAAATAAAAAACAAGTCAAATTCAAGGGTTTTAAGGCCTTATTTGTAGCCTACTCATTCTGCCAACAGCCTAGGTCTGGGTTAGTTCCACCATTAAAAGAGTGACAAATAATAAATTGTAAAATTCTATTCCCGCACAAAAAAACCATCACTTTACGCAGCCATTTAAAGAGATAATTTAGCTTAGTGCGCTCCATTTTGATCAACTGTAATCAATTGATCCAACTGGCTGAAGTACTCAATATTTAACTTATTAAACCCCGAGAGTCTCCTATATGCAAAGGGGGAATCTTGTAAAAATCAGAATTATGAAAAAAACACTTGCACTTTTACTCCTACTGAACACAACCTTATTACTTACCTCACAAATCACCTATGATAAAAGAATTGAGTTTGAATTAAAAGACGGATATGACAATGAAGAAATTGTTGAATTTGGGGAACTGGGCTTTATTATGGTTTCAAGAGAGGAGCAATCGGCTGGTGGAGAAAATAAATGGAAATACGAACATTACAACACCGATCTCAAACTAGTAGACACAAAAACGGTATCGCTGGACAAAAAACTATATTCTGACGAAACCTATACAGACAACGAGAGAACACATACGTTGTATAAGGATAAAAACGGCAATTTTTCAATCGTTTCAGTTGATGCGTCCAGCTTAAAAATCACCAAGGTGGATGGTGAGTTGCCCAAAAAGTCAAGTACCAAGGGGATAACTGTTTTGGGAGACTACGCCTTCTTAAATGCCACAGTTAAAAAAGCACCTTTTTTGTTTTCAGTAAATTGGAAAACAGGTCAAAAAAACCTAATCCCAATTTCGATAAGTGATATTAGCCCTAAAAAAACAACTTTTAAGGATCTTCAAATTTTAGAGGACGCCAAGGAGATAATTGTTTATGCCAAGGCTCAAATCGACAAAAAAAACAGTGAGATGTACGTCGTTCGCCTCGACGATAAAGGGAAGAAAAAAGATTTCTTTAAACTCACAAAAGATATTGAGCAGAATATTGTAGATATCTCAGCTTCAAAATTGGATAATGGCAAATACATTTTCACTGGAACCTACTCTACCAAATCCACCGATTTATCGGAGGGCCTATTTTTCTGTCAATCAGAAAAAGGTAAGGTCGACTTTATTAAATTCTACAACTTCACCAAGTTGGAAAACTTCCTTAGCTACCTCCCAGAAAGAAAGCAAAACAAACTCGAAAAGAAAAAGCAGCGAAAAGAAGCAAATGACAAGGAACTTATCATCAACTACAGGATGGCCACGCACGAGGTAATTCAACTTGCCGATGGCTATTTGTTTTTGGGAGAAGCCTTCTATCCCACGTATAGAACCGAAACATACACCACTACCACAACATCGGCAAATGGGGGTACCATTACAACAACGCATACGAGGCAAGTGTTTGACGGATATCAATATACCCATGCTGTGCTGAGCAAGTTTGACACACAAGGTAATTTGGTGTGGGACCAAATATTTGAAATGTGGCCTTCGTACAAACCATTTTTTGTGAAGCGATTCATTTCCGTTGCCGAAAGAAACCCTAGCTCAATAAAACTTGTGTTTGCAAGTCATAATAAAATAACTGTAAAATCATTCGATTATGACGGTAAGGTTATCGTAGACAACCAGTCTGAAGAAATTCAATCAACATATATGAACGATAAAACCAAGTTTTCTTTTTCAAATATTGATTATTGGTATGGCAATTATTTTATCGCCTACGGCAACCAAAAAATCAAAAACAAAGACGGAGAAACCAAACGCAAAAGAAAGGTCTATTTTATAAATAAAATTCGGTTTAAGTAGGTCTTAACGGGCCATTGCCTTTGTCACAGATTCAGCGGTGTCCAGTACCGTTTTTTCTAAGGGAATGGGTTTCCAATTGAAGGTTTTCATTGTTTCGCTTACGTCGGCTGTAAATGTGTTGCCGATAAATGGTCTGAGCCCCTTTAAATCGGCACTAAAATTCGACATGAATTTTAATAAGAAATTAGGAGCTTCTTTGGTGTTTACTTTATCATAACCCTTCGATTTTAGAATTTGTGCTATTTCCAAAAAAGAGTGCACCTCTTCGGTGGTTACAATAAACCTTTTGCCGTTAGCTTTTTCGTTTTCTAGTGCAAGCACATGAATTTTGGCAATGTCTCTCACATCCGACATATTGAGGGCCGCTTTGGGCACCATAGGCATTTTTCCTGTGAGCAAGTTTTTAAACATGGTCATCGATTCGCCATTCAAATTCCCTGATAAAGTTGGACCATAAACGGGACCTGGGTTTACCACCACCAATTCGAGCGGGGAATCCCCTACCTGGGAGTCAACAAAATCCCATGCGCTTCTTTCAGCCAAGGTTTTGCTTTTTAAATAAGCCGTGGCGTGCTTCGCATTTACATCAGTCCAACTATCCTGGTTGATACTTACCGACCCATTGGCATTGCCCAACATGGCTACCATCGACGAGGTAAGGACTACCCTTTTCACACCAGCCTTCTTGGCGGCTTTGAGCGCGCGCTGGGTGCCATCTACGGCGGGTTTTATTAATTCGTTTTCGTCTCGGGGCTCCTTGGTTACGTATGGCGACGCCACGTGCAGCACAAAATCACAACCTTTCATGGCCTCATCCCATCCTTCGTCTTTTGAAAGATTAAGTTGACAATATTCCAAGTTTCCATTGGGATCAACTACCGATTCAATGCCTTGCGTTACCTCTTGGGTTTTGGATAAATTCCTAACGGAACCCCTCACGGCGTAGCCACTTTTCAGCAATTCTGCAGCGCAATGCTGACCCACATATCCCGAAATTCCAGTTACTAGTACTTTTTTCATAGTCATCCTCTTTGTTGCTAATAAGATGCAAGTATAATTGAGTAAAGGACAACAAAGAAAATTGATAGAAGCTTTATGTTTTTTCCCACAGCAACATCCATGCAGGCCAATCTAGGCTCTGGAGGCTCGAACCACTGGATTTTAATCCTTGGTTCCAAAAAGATAAAAAGCCCTTTGGATGAAATATATTTGTAAAGGATATATGGCGGATATATGTAACATTACATATATTCGGCTGTTGTGCCCCATTTAAAAAAGCCAACGCGCAAATAGGCACATTTGGTTTTGCCCGAAACACAAGCTGACGCTTCGCAAAACCAAAAGAGCCTATTTTTT
>JAGQYO010000032.1 GCA_020435995.1 Flavobacteriales bacterium
AAGTCAGTTTTCCGATGAGGATAATAATCCTGGGTTAGGGCAAATACTAAACGTCGAAAAGGATATTTACCCAGTGGGAAGACTAGACAAAGATAGCGAAGGTTTACTTATACTAACGAACGATAAAATACTGAATAACAAATTACTAAACCCAAGATTTGAACATCAAAGAACTTACGCCGTTCAAGTCGATAGAGAGATTACCCAAGAAGCGATTGAACAGTTAGAAAAAGGAGTAGATATTAAATTAGGCAAGACCAACTACCACACTTTACCTGCAGAAGCTCAGGTCATCAAAGAACCCATTTTACCAGAAAGAGATCCTCCAGTTCGATTCCGATTAAACGTACCTACCAGTTGGGTTGAAATCAAACTCATTGAAGGAAAAAACCGCCAGGTTAGAAAAATGTGTGCGGCAGTCGGTTTTCCTTGTTTGAGGTTAGTGAGAACGGCAATAAAGAAGCTAGAACTTGGAACTCTAAAACCTGGCGAAATCAAAGAAATTGCTCGCGAACAAATAACATGATTTTACATTTACAGGGAAGATGAAATTAACCCTCAATTGGTGGAATAGCACACAATACAAAGGCATAGCAATGGGATTAACCTCCCTTCTGCTGTTGGTGTTAGCAATCAAAAAAGCGGCAACAGCCCCATTTACCCATGATGAAAGTTATACCTACCTCAATTTTACTCACAATAGTTTTATAGATGTCATCTCACTAAAGGACAGTTTTACCAACAACCATTTGCTTAATACCCTACTGATAAAATACACCGAAACCATTTTCGGAAACTCCGAAATTGCCTTAAGAAGTCCGAATATTCTGGCATTCGGCCTATTTCTATTCTTTCTATATAAAATGGCGCAAAAATCTTCAACCATTACCTCCATGAGCCTCTTGATTATAACCGGTTGCTGCATACCCTTATTCGACATCTTCACATTGGCAAGGGGCTATGGATTATCAATAGCCTTTATGGTTGGGAGTTTTTATTTTATGCTTCAATACTTAACTGAATCCAAAAAAAAATTCCTTTATGCCTACCACATATTGGCACTACTGGGCGTACTTAGCAACTTCACCGTCCTAATTTTTTATTCAAGTTCTTTACCTCTTTCGGTGCTGTTTCAAGTATTAAAAAACGACCAAAAGATCACCAAAATTGACCTCTTGGGGGCAATGAAGGCCCACTTCATCCCACTGATAATCAGTTTTGTCTTTTTATACGAACCCATCAGGCGTGTTAAAGGTCAATCTTTCGATTTCGGTGGAAAAGAATCCTTTTTTAATACCACACTTCCAAGTTTCTTTAGTCCATTTTTTCATGGAACCAATATTGGATTTGACCCACAAGTTGCAACGAGCGTGCTGGTCATATCGATTCTTGCTATTTCATCTTATCAAATAATTAGGAATCAACTCAAACAGCCAATAGATGAACTGACAATATCAACTTCGCTACTGCTTACCATGATGCTGGCAATCATCGCTCAACACAAAATATTAGGCACAGACTACCCTATTGGACGCTTCGCACTATTCCTGTTTCCACTTTTTGTTTTGCAAATATTCTTTCTCCTTCAATCTTATAAGGATAGGAAAACCTTCAAAGGACTTTCGCTAATTTTTGTTGGTGTGGCGTGTTTCGGCTTACTAAACTTCTCAAGCCAACTATCTTTCAAATATCATCAAGAATGGAAGTACGATATGCACACTCCTTTGATGTTAGAGGCACTCAATACAGATAGGAAGCAGAATGCCGAACCACAACAAATGGTGCGACTGGGAGTGGATTGGTACTTTGAGCCGAGTATTAACTATTATCGAAAACGCAACAACCTGACTTGGTTGCATCCTGTAACCCGTGATAGGATTTCAAAAGATTTTGACTATTTATACTTTCATTTTGAAGGAAACGATCAACTTAAGACCAATCAATACAGAGTGGTTTCCGATTTTTTTGAAACCAAAACAAGATTGATAAAGGTTTTGGATGAATAGAGTTATAAGAATGACCTAAAGGAGAGGCTTGCTTAATTCGGAAATAAATTCTTGAATAAAAGACTCTTTTTGCTTCAACTTATACTGCATTACCCACCTCGGATGGGGCAACACTTCAAGCTTTTTAAAATATCTCTCTTCCCTATTTAGCTTTTCCAAAAACTTCTGATTTTTTCCTTTACCTATACAAAATGCGACATCTCTTCTCAGAAACGGTAACTGTTTTTTAATCTGAGCTTTGATATATGGTCTAAGTTTATTCTCTAATTCTTTGTCATCATAATAGTTGAGATTGATTCCATTTCGTGTGAACCCGAGCGGTACCACGGATGTGATGTAAATATGGTTGTAGAATGCCTCTAATCCCCCAAATGCATCAATAACTTCATATACAAATCGAGAGGATAATTCGCTTTTTTGGTCAAGGGCATTTTCAATTTGGCATTTAACTGCAAGGTTAACGGGGTCCGTAAATCCAATTCCTGTAAGTCCGGACCCATACCTACCCGGATTTATGCCTATAAAGGCCAACCTCTTATTCTCGTCGGAATAGTATTTATTGTAAAAAGCAGCGACTACCCTTTTTGTTTCTGGGTTTAGAAAAGGATTTAGGACTTCCACTTTCGAATCAGTGACTCGCGGCTCTTTTAGATTCAACAGAAATTCAAGGATTTGATCAGAAATCATATAGGTGCAAATCTAGGTTATGCTACATTTTCAAAATAAATAATTAAACGAGCAAAGGATTATTAAAATAATGACGTCTAAAACTCAAAATTCACGAATATTATTTTTATCAAAATGAAATATACCCTTCTTTTTGCCTCCTTATTTTCTGGTGTTACTGTCTTTTCTCAGGCGTTTTACGACATGAACACTGTTCAGAAAATCGAAATTGTATTTACACAATCCAACTGGGATCAACTCTTGGATAATGAAAAAGCCACTACCGAAAACTACATAATGGCCAAAAGCGTTACCATTAACGGACAAACTTTTGACAGTGTGGGTGTAAAATATAAGGGCAATAGCACTTATAAAGCTAACCAGACCAAAAACCCATTGCACATTGAACTCGATACTTATAAGGATCAGATGTACGAGGCTTATACTGATATAAAGTTAAGTAACGTAGCCAACGACCCATCGTTTGTGCGCGAAGTACTGTCATATCAAATACTTAGGCAATATATGCATGCGCCACTTTCGAATTATGCCAATGTGTATATCAATGGAAACCTCATCGGTTTGTACTCTAATTCTGAATCAGTATCAAAGAAATTTGTAAAAGATCGATTTGGCTCAAAGAAAAATACCTTCATAAAATGTAACCCTCCGGCAGGTGCAGGACCTGGCTCGAGCGATTACCCCAACTTGGTTTACTTGGGAACTGACAGTAGCAAGTATTACGCTGCTTACGAATTGAATTCGGATTATGGCTGGAAGGAGTTGATTCATTTGTGCGACACGCTTTCTAATTCGACCAACAACATCGAGAAAATCTTAGATGTAGATCGTGCATTATGGATGTTGGCGTTCAATAATGTATTGGTCAATTTGGATAGTTATAGTGGGGCTTTTGCCCAAAATTACTACCTATATAGAGACGACAACAGAAGATTTGTTCCTGTAGTTTGGGACTTGAATGAATCTTTTGGGCGGTTTTCGATGACGGGAACCTCAAATTTGAATAGCACTACTGCCAAAGCTCAATTAACACATTTGCTACATGCCAATGACGCAACATACCCATTAATCAAGCAGCTGCTCGCCATTCCAATGTTTAAGAGAATGTATTTGGCTCATTGCAAAACCATGGTTCAGGAAAATTTCGCAAATGGCGCTTTTTTTACCCAGGGGCAAGCACTTCAAGCAACCATAGATGGTGATGTACAGGCCGATCAGAACAAGTTTTTTTCTTACGCGAACTTTACCTCTAATTTGAGCACAGATGTTTCTGTTGGTGGTGGACCTGGTGGTGGAACTACACCTGGCATCGCCAATTTAATGAATGCTAGAAGCACCTATTTACTGGCCTTATCTGATTTTTCTCAAACCGAGCCTAGCATATCAAATATTGCGCTTTCTAATTCAGCGCCTTCGCTTAAAGACACCGTTTTTGTGGTGGCTACCATTGCCGATGAAAACAAAGTGTACATGGGTTATCGTTCTGCAGCTAATTTGCCCTTTTCCAGAGTAGAAATGTATGATGACGGCCTACACGGTGATGGTGCGGCAAACGACCAAGTTTATGGGGCACAGGTTATTCTATCCAGCATTTCTACCCAATACTATATTTACGCTGAGAACAACACCATGGGAAAATTTTCTCCAGCTAGAGCTGAGCATGAGTATCATACCATTAATATTTCTGGAGGATTAGTGATTAATGAACTTCAGGCATCGAATAAAACTACCGTTGCGGCACCAAATAGAAATTACGAAGATTGGATTGAAATCTATAACCCTACGGACGCGGCCGTACAATTAAGTGATTATTATTTATCCGATGATTCAAAAAAGCCAATGATGTGGCAATTGCCCAATGAGACTATCGCTGCCAAAGGTTTTAAAATGATTTGGGCCGCCGATGATTCGGTGCCAGGTAGTTCTTATGCCAATTTCAAACTCTCGAAAAGTGGTGAATCTCTTGGACTGTACAAAAAAGACGGAACCTCTGCAATTCTCCACGACTTGGTTGAATTCGGTGTGCAAGTAACCGACTACTCTTATGGCAGGTCAAGCGATGGAGCCTCTACTTGGATAACCTTTGAAGTGCCTACCCCCAATTCCACCAACATCATTATTGAAAAACCAAATGGAATTGACGAATCTAGCAGTGCAGATTGGCATTTTTATCCAAATCCATATTCCAAGGAATTAAATATTCATAATCCCCTAAATGAAGTAATTAGCGTTACTATTTACTCGCTTGGCGGTACGGTACTATTGAGCACAACTTTGAATCCTACTGAAGAATTGAATTGGAATGATCACTTTTCTACAGGTATGCGAATCATCAGAATTGAATCAGGTACTACTTCAGAGATTTTTAAGGTTATCGCTCAATAATGGTTTTTTAGACCGAAGACGCAGTTATTTACATCGAATTAGTTGAACAATTCTTTATGCCTCCGAGTTCCCTTTCAACATTACGTTAATTTTACCGCCTAATAAATTTTTTCGAATGAAGTTACTTTTTGCTTTTTTAATTCAATTCATAGCATTTGCGGCCATTGGCCAAACCGTTATGATTAATGAAATACTTTCTTCTAACGACAAGGTGATCCGCGATCCAATTGGCGACTTTGATGACTATGTGGAGTTATACAACCCAACAAACGCAGCGGTCAACATCGGAAAGTACTTTATTACTGACGACAAAGACTCCTTGTTTAAGTGTATGATTCCAACTGGAACGATGATAAGCGCAAACGGCTATTTGCTTGTTTGGATTGATGGTGAAATGGATCAAGAAGGAATCCATTGTAATTTCAAATTAAACTCTAAGGGAGAGCGAATTATTCTGAGCAATGCCAGTATGGACAAATTGGATGAAATCAATTTGAAAAGACAATATGATGACATTGCCTTTGGAAGAATCCCGAATGGAGGTTCCGAATGGAATTACATGAACCCTACGCCTAACAAAGCCAACGTTAAATCTAAGGTGCTCGGAAAAGACCGTTCTAAAAAAGGTGAAAAAATGAGTTTAGCTATCGATCCCTCAAAGGATAAATTTAATGTATCAATTGACGATGGTGGCAAATTAGCCTACCGGGTAATGGACAAGGAAGACAAAATATTTCTGAAGGGTAATATTGACGGAAAAGGCGAAATAAACATCACGAGCCTTCCTAATGGAAAATACAACCTGGTGATTGGAAAAAATGAATATCGAATTATAAAAATGCACTAAACCATGTATAGACTGTTTATATCATTAGTTGCAGTTCTCACCCTCTTCTCTTGCAAAAAAGAAGCTGGTAAAGGCGGCAAGGCAAGCATTTCAGGAGTAGTTGTGGCAAACTATTATTGCGACGACAACAACACACTCTTAGAAACTTCAAATCCAGGAGAACAGAGGGTTTATTTGACCTATGGTTCTAATACAAGCTTTGACGACGATACTCGAACTGCGAGCGACGGATCTTACACCTTCAAATTTCTAAATCCTGGAACGTACACCATCAGTACTTTTTCGGAATGTAGAACTTGCCCAAAAGGAAGCAATGTGGTTTCAACAACGGTAGAAATCGGTAAAAAAGATCGTGAATTAGAGGCTACTCAACTTTCAATTGATGATTATTCGAACAGGGCTTGTCCGGCAGATAAACTAAAAGGCTTTGCTTCTATAACTGGTACGCTTCAGGTGATTTACATTGATGAAAACAACTACGACACAATTGCAACAGAAACCCTAGCTAACGAACGTGTTTTTATTTCACGGGCCAATGAGCTAACTCACTTTGAAGATGTGCGTTCGAGCGCTGATGGTACATTTAGGTTTGTAGAAATGCCCATAGGCGATTTTCAGATATACGCCTATTCTGAATGTATAGTGTGCAATGCTGGAAAAGAAGCTAAGGTGATCAAAGTTTCGGTAAAACAAGAAGCTGAGAGTGTTCAAGCAGGAATCCTTTCTGTGGTAGTACTTAAAAAACGCTAGGTAAGCTTGCAGAACCAAGTTGAAATAGCTAACACTTTTTCGTCGATTGATTTGCAACAATTGACCAAAGTAGATTTTGATGGGCGAATTGACACCAAATTTATCTTTCATCAGGATCAACTTCCAGCATTTCTACATTCCATAAAGCAGGATGCCGTTATTCTTGAGGTAGCTGGTAAGCGTTTGTTTCCATATCGCAATATTTACTTCGATACAGCCGAATTCAAATACTTTGGTTACCACCAAGCTGGTAGAGCTACTCGGTTAAAATTAAGAGCGAGAGCGTATAATATTAATGGTCCCTTTGTATTTGAAGTAAAGCGGAAAACCAATAAAGGGCTTACTGTTAAGAAAAGGCTTTCTCTACCCAACTTTGACCGTGCTGTGTCGCCTGAAACAGAGGCTTTTCTTCAATCGGAACTAGGTTTTGGGTTTAATGAGCTTCCCAAGCAAGTGGTCGTTAACTATTCTCGAATGACTTTTGCCAACAGGGCCATGACAGAAAAATTCACACTTGATATTGGGTTAGAAACTAAATTGAATGGAGAGCCTCTCCCCTTCCACAACTTAGTAATTGCCGAAGTAAAACAAGAGAAATTTAGCAACCGAAGTGTTTTTGTAAAAAACTTAAAGGCTTTGAGAATTTATCCCCATTCGTTTTCAAAATATTGCGGGGCTGTAATGAAAATCAACCAAGAAATAAAGAAAAATAGATTTAAACCCATTCTTAGAAAATTAGAAAAAATAGAACATGGAATTATATAATGACCTTTTGCTTCAGATGCCTTTGGCGGCCAAACTTTTTGGTATTAAGTTTTATGATGAAGACCTCATAGAATTGCTACTCAGGCTTGCGCTAAATATTGGTGTTTCTTACACCATTATTCTGGGTATTTTCAAATCCACCAAAAAAGATTCGGAATACATATTCACTTATTTGGTATTCAGCCCCATGCTCTTTTTTATATGCCACCTTTTTGCTTCTACCAAATTGAGCATTGGATTCGCTTTTGGATTGTTTGCTGTGTTCTCTATTTTGAGATATAGAACCACCACCATTCCTGTGAAAGAAATGACCTACATGTTTGTGATAATTGGGGTAGCCGTCATCAACGCAATTTCTACTAAGAAAATCAGTTATGCCGAATTGTTGTTTACCAACTTTTTTATCATGGTGCTTTTGTATTTAATGGAGCGCTATTTATTTACCAATAATGTTCAAACTCAAAACATTATTTACGAAAACATTGAAAACATTAAAGTGGGCAAGGAGCAAGTATTAATTGCTGATTTAAAAGAGAGAACGGGCCTAGATATTCTTCGCTATGAAGTAATTGAAGCCGACTATTTGAAGGATGCGGCTCGTTTGAGAATCTATTTCAAATCAAAAGAAATCAACGATTAAAATTTCCACTTACATATCGGTTTCAATTGTTTGCCTATGCGGCGCTAGCCATCTTTATGGTCAAAACAACGACTTCAAACTTTGGCTAGGTGCCGAAGCCAGCAAGGAGGTTATTAAAAACCTCGATGTTGGAGGCCGAATTCAAAGTAGGTTAGGCCAAAACGCAAGTTTTAGCGAAAAATACCTCGCCGAAATTGGTTTTCAATATGCCGTTAAAAAATATTACGCTACGGGTTTAAAGTATCGCCTCTCCGATTTTGGAATAGTAGCCGCACACAGAATTGATTTTGACAACAACTTTGCTTACGAGCGGTTTAATGATAAAATCGACCTTAGAATTAGGTACCAGCATCGTTTTTTAACTGAGTCATCATTAAGTAAAGATCGGCTTCGGTTTCGATTGGGGTACACGCACAAATTCAGTAAAAAACTGAGGGTTTATGGCAAGGCGGAGTACTTCTATACCAGCTACTATAGGTACAACCACTGGGACCAACAACGATATACTGTAGGTACTAGGGTTCGGATCTATAAAATTCACTTTCTCGATATTTACTATCGCTACCAAAACCAATTTAATGTAGAATACCCCCAAAGTGATTATATATTGGGTATGACCTACATTTTGAATCTGTAAGTCTATTGTATAACCAACCTTCGAGAAATAACTTCACCTAGGTCGGTTCTCAAATTAACTAAATACATCCCTGGTTGAAAATTCGTACAGTTTATGGAATATGTTCCAGTCCATAATTGGGAATTAGATTGAAGCATTCGTCCATCAATACTCATTACATCAATCGATACAATGTTGCGCTTGGTTTCAAAAGTTACCTCTCCACTACTAGGATTTGGATACATAAGTAATTCAGGAATGCCTTGCTTTTCAATTTCGTAAGCGGACAAATCTTCCATATCGCAATCGCCAGGCATGTTGATGTCCATCCAGTGCACACGTTCAAGAACCCAGTTTCTTAAATAGTCAATTTCTTCCTGATATGTATCCCCAACAAAATAATTCGGCCACACATATCTTCCTAATGTCTTCCACAAATAATGGCTTCGAGTGACAGCTTCACCCAACTCCGCAACACTATTGTCTATAATTCTATTTATGCTCTCATCCGACATAATATGGGCCCTATGGTATTCCCAACGACACTGTGTGATGTTTGCAAATTTAGGGTCATCCATCAATCGTTCGAACCAAAACATACGGCTACCCCCTTGGTTAAACATCCAGCCTCGGGGCAATTCTGATCTTTCACTTCCATAATTGATATTTCCATAACCGATATTAAAATCCCAAGTAGGTCCCATATTCAATTTTCCACCATCATCAATGTGATCCTTGTACATATAAACGCTATATCTATAACTGTCCAGTTCTTTAGCTAACTCTCGAGTAAACATGTAATCAGCAAACGTGGAAATATCAATGTATTTATTATAGCCAATCAATGGATCATCAAAATGATCTGAAAGAAGCATTTCTTCAAATTCTTTAAAAAAACTAGAAATGTATTCTTTTTGTTGAGGTTGAATTGCATCTGCAGATGGCTCATAATAAATGAACTCATTCTGGACATAATCATGATAGGGTTTTTGGTGTTGGATCATGAAAAATTCATCTTTTTTTAATCCAAAGGTCCAATCTCTTTTGATTATGTAGCCACCTGTCAATTCCTTCCCTGTGGTATCTTGCGGATTTAACTTTTTTATATCTACTCGGTGGTCGTCTCTTTTTATTTTCTCCATTAAATAATACACCCCAATGTAATAGTCGTTAAAAAAAACTTCACAAGGTTGTGTGAGTACACCATAAGCATCGGTTTTGTAGGCTATTTTATAAGAAAGCTGATTCCGAATAAGGCTTTTATCCATGTAGGGCCCATTCAATACCCAATCATTCTCTGTAGGAAGGCCAAGAAGCGGCACATTTAGATTCTCGCCTAAAGAAGTTTGTGTTTCTAATCGAAATGATTTTTTTGGGAATTGTAAGGTGCTATTTCCCCTATACTTAATTGAAATTCGCCCATCATAATGATTTGGAGATGCTCCAAAATCGTGAATTTTATTTTTTCCATAAAAAATAACCTGCATTGTTCCTGGAATTTTAACACTGTCATTAATTGTCGTATCACAATACAGTTTTACGATAGGCAAAATGGTTGTAGGCGAAAACAATGGTGGCCTAATAAACCATTTAGGAGCAGGAGAAAACTGTTGAGTTTTATCCTTCATTCCAAAATGTAAATTAATCCATGCGCTCATATCGGATGAATTGGAGTCTATATTATGCACTTGTACGGCAAGAACATTATCTCCATTCCGTAAAAAATTAGTTATGGCGTTCGGATGAATAACAAAATCATCGTATTTACCATGCTGATATAATTGTGCCTCTCGCTCATAATCTGCCGTATCCGTATATTTAGGCTCATGCCATGGCTTTCCAATACCTTCTCGTGTAATTTCAAAACCATTTAAATAAACAACTAATGCATCATCATAATCTGCGGAAACTACTGCAGCATGAATCGTTGCTGTATCCAATACGGTGAATACCTTTCGCATGTAAAGCGAAGTGGTCTTGGGAATTACAGTTGAATCATCGCCATCCCCGTAACCTATACCACCTTTTCCTGATGCCCAAGCAGTGTCCACAAAAAATCTCCCATTCCAGTTAGAATCTGGTGGCGTTAAACCCACATGGTATTTCCAAACTTCACTTGCATAAATGGCAGTTTCCCAATGATCTACATGACCGTATTGGGCTTGAACAGGCTTGATTGAGCAAAGGCTTATCAACACAAAAAAAGAAAGGAATATTTGTTTTTGCAAGGTGTTTATTTTAATCTATTCGCACTATTGGATACCTGTTGTGTGATTTTTCATAATAAGGTGTTTGTTTGTAAATCCAATACAACTGTGCATTGTGATTGGCCGCAAAGATACTATCCTGCGCCCTCTTTTTTTCAAACTCCTTTTTCATTTCCAAATCTTGTTCTAACCATGTATTGGCAATTGATTCGAATGCAAAAGGAGAAAACCACTCTTTTTGTTGAAGCACATTATCAAAAAAGTTCCAATTGAAGTAGGAGTCCTCAAATTGAGGTTCAAGCACCTCAACTATGTACCGCCTGCTTCTTTGCGTTGTTGAAACTAAATAATCGCCCTTGTAAAATTGAATCATTCCCTTTACTTGGCGCACCTGTACGGCTGAATGCAAAAAATGGTTTTCATAAGGAGTGTTAACCGTTTTATAATCCTCCACATAATAGTATGTTCCATATATCAGCGAATCTTTATCGAGGATTTTAAGCTCCACCTTATTGGCTCGCAGCCTCTCAATAGCATCGGGATAACATTGCGGAATAACATAATACTCTGGGGCATTCACAGTGATTTTAGCTTTGTAATTTCGGTAATAAGGAATCTCCACATCGAGTTTCTGCGATGGGTCGTAGGTTGTGAATTCGCATTTGGTCACTTCACTCGTTTTGGTCACCGTTTTATAGCCCTTAAAGAAAAGTTTTTGAGCCTCAGTGGTGTCTAACTCCCAAGCACCCGCGAAGGTCGACTGCATCAAACTCGCCTTCCTTGCCTCAGCTCTAACTCCTTTGATGTCCTTCGCGTTTTCATTTCCAAAACGAACCATCTCTTCCAAAAATGCATGGGTGTGCAATACCCTATCTTCAAACGACTTGTACTTGTGTGCCTCTGTAATAAATGCCATACAGTCGAACAGCGTTGCGTAACCTGAAGAAAAACGAGGTGTTTCCATAAAGTCTGCAATGCCTTTGTCGGGTGTGCCTTTTACGGTGTTTACGTAAGGTATTACTTCCTTATTTCTGGCCTTCATGTTGGTGTAGATGGTCGGCTCCAAAGCACCTAAAACATACTGCTTCAATACAGGATTCATTTTACTTATCTGACTCGTAATTACCGTAAGCGTATATTGGTGGTCTGAGCCGTTGGTGGTATGTGTGTCGATAAATACGTCGGGGTCATAAGCGTGAAATATTTCAATAAATGAAAAAGCATTTTTTGAATCACATTTGATAAAATCGCGGTTGAGATCTAGGTTTTGATAGCTACCTCGAAAACCACATTCAACTGGCCCTGGTTGCCCTGTTCTGTTATAAGGCGATCTATTCAGCATTCCACCAATGTTGTACACAGGAATCACAATAACAATCACATTCTGAAATTCTTTTCTTCTTAAGGTGAGCTCTTCCATAAGTAAAATGGAGGCGTCAACTCCACAACTTTCTCCTGGATGAATAGCGTTGTTAATAAGAATCACCGTTTTGTCTGAAGCGGAAATTGCCCCTGAATCAAATTCTTCCGCATCATTAAAAATACAAACGTGAAGTGGCCTTCCCACATCAGTCTTGCCCCACTCCACCATTTTTGCACAAGAAAATGTTTTACTCATTGTCTCAAAGGCCGAAATTGCCTCGTCGTAAGTATAACTTTCATTTTGGAGGTAGGCCTTTTTCAATTGGCCAAAGCACAAATGGCCTAAAAACAGAATGACCACGGTATTTATTATTCCCAATTTCATTCTTACATTTTAGGTTTAGGTAGGAGTATTTTAAAAGTACTACCCTTATCTATTTCGCTTTCAACAGATAGCGAGCCGCCTAAGGTTTCAACTTGAGTTTTTACCAAGTGAAGCCCTATTCCTCGCCCATTGATTTCTGGATGAAACCTTTCGTAGAGTTTAAACACTCGGTCTCGGTTCACCTCCATATCTATCCCCATTCCGTTGTCCTTAACCGTTATCTCTACATGGTTACCAATAATTGAACTTTGCACCTTTATGACCAAATTGCGGTCAGGGTTCCTAAATTTTATAGCATTAGAAAGCAAATTGTAAAGGATATTCTTCAGGAAGCTGCGGTTGGTCACAAATGATTGCCCCTCTGGAATGTCAACCACCACCATCGCCTTACTCTTTTCTATCCGATCGGCAAGAGCTTGTTTCACCGAACGAAGAGCTTGGTTTGTTTCCACCTTTTCCATTTGATCGAAGCTGATTTTCTTGATGCTCATGGTTTTGGCTAAATCTTGAATTACCTCGTCCAAGTTTTGGGTGGAGCTTAAAAGATGCCCCATCATTTCTTCATTTTGAGAAGAGAATTCTGATGGGTCCATCAATTCAATTAATCCAAGAATAGAAGCTACTGGACTCCTGAGCTTATGGGATATGATATAGGAAAAGTCTTCTAGGTTTTTGTTTTGGGTAGTCAAGCGATCAATCAATTCATTTCTTTCTATTTCAGATCTTTTGCGATCGCTAATGTCAAATACTACTCCTAATAATGCCGGGTTTCCTTCAAAATTGATAATAGAAGTTGTTATCTCAGCATAACGCTCTGTTTTATCCTTCCTCACTACAATTTGCTCGTTTCTAAATCTTCGCGAGCGCCTTTTTAATAGTTTTAGAGGAAAATTAGCAGCTTCCTTGCGAATAGAAGGATGCAGAAATTCTAGAAAATGAATTTCGGTTAATTCCGGAATGGAATATCCTGTGATTTCTGCAATGGCAGGGTTGGCGTAAGTAAGTCGGTCATTTTGCATGATAAAAATACCTGCGATGGCATTTTCAGCTACCGCCTCAAACTTCTTATCGCTTTCTTTTCTTTTGTTGATGTCTACAACGGACCCAATTCCTTTGCTGGGCCTTCCATTTTTGTCCCACTCAAATATTTTACTGTGTATAGCTACCCAAACCCAATGGCCCTCGCGATGTTGTAGCCTAAACTCTGTAGGAACAACAGTTCCCTTCTCCGAACTAGCTAGGAGAAGTTCTTGTTTTTGAACGGCTTCAATGTCATCGGGATGAACCAAATCATCAACTCCATTTGGCATCACTTCTACCTCTTCGGGTGAATATCCAAAATACTCAGCAAATCGTTTCATCCCGTGAGTCATAAGCTTGGTGTTGTAATCTATCACGTAAATAATACTGGGCGAAGTTTCAATAATACTTTCAATAAACTTTTTAGATTCATTGATTTTTTGCTCGCTTTCCTTTCTATCAGTTATGTTCTGGGTCGTGCCCAAAAACCCTTTTAACTCGCCATTTTGGTTTCGAAGGGCCCTTAATGTAGTTTGCACTTGAATGCGATCGCCACGGTTTGAAATCACAGAGTGGTCATGTTCCTTGGCTTGCCCATTGAGTGACACTACATCGAGAAACCTACGTATTTCGGAACGTTCTTCTATGGGTACAAAATGCTCCAAAAATTGAGGAGAATCCAACATTTGCTCTTCTTCAATTCCCAAAATACGTTTTAGCGAATCCGATATTTCGAGATGACTTTTTTCTATGTCATATTTCCAACTTCCCATATTGGCCAAGCGTTCAGCCTCAGCGAGCAACAGTTGCTTTGTTTCCAATTCCTTGGTGGCTTTGTGTTCTGCATCCACATCTCTCGCAATACCTACTAATTGAGAAACAGCCCCAGCTTCATTGGTTACCGTGCTGATATGATCTTCTATCCACACGTATTCTCCCGACAAATGATGACGCATACGATATCTCCTATACCCGCTCTTCTGTGACCGGATAACAAGCCTCGTTTTTTCTGTCATTTCATAAATATCATCGGGATGAATGATACTTCCCCAAAGCACTTGATTTTCAAGAAAATGATTCGTTTTATACCCCAGTATTTTTTCAAAACTTGGGCTCAAATAGTTAAGCTTCCATTTTTGATGTTGTGTAGGTGAATAATCAAATTCAAATATGATTTCATCTAAATACTCGGCAAGCATGTGCAAATAATGGCCACTTGCCTTTGATTCAATTTTATCTTGATAATTAGGAATTAATTCACGAACAACACTTTCTAATTCATCATAACGAGAAATATCAAGCACGTCGTCAACTCCCAGTTTCATCCATTTCACGGCTGTCTGCACATCAACTGTATCGGTAAGAATAACAACCGGACTGAACATCCTTCGTTTTCGCACGGTAGATATAATCTCTGAAGACATTTCGTTCATCACCTCCAAGCCAGTATAACTTACATGCTCAAACGAGGCTTCAAACGACTTTAGAAAACGAGATTTTTCAATGGCAATTTCCAAATTTCGGTTCACCGAAGAAATCATCTCTTCGCTTGAAAGTTTTAAGAAACAAATGACTTTATTTTCCAATTGCCTTTTAGTCGTGCGTATTTCTTCAAAAATAGCTTCAACTCAAGGCCGTAATGCGCTAGGTCTTGCGGAATATTCACGAGCAAAAAGGGTCGAATTGTTAATAACGTTCACCTTATTTTCGGCACATTTAGAAGCTAAAAAGAGCTATAATTTTACATTTGATGCATGATTCGATGTACTACAATTCTGTTCTGTGTTTTTCTAGTAGCCTGCAAAGGAAATAAGGAAGTGCCAGCCGCTGCCGAGGAAATAAAAACGGCTCCTGCTCAAAAAGCGAAAGCCAAAGGCCTTGTTGATTTCAAGGCGCATTTTCATTTATATAGCCCCTATTGTGGAGGTGCAGCTCCTTCTGAAGAAATGGAGGAATTGAGGAGAAAGGGGTCGAACTATTCAGCGGAAAACGTGATTTTCATTCATGTAGAATCACAAAAAGAATATGAATTTCAAACCGACGAAAATGGCGATGTCGAGCTTTCCCTGCCACTCGGTAATTACTTGATATTCTCGCAAGGCAAGCGAAGTCAAGCTAAAATAGAAGAATACAAAAAGAACAACTGGAATTTTGATGAAGAATGCCTTGCAAAGTATTTGGCCGAGAGTGACCATAAATTAGAAGTAACTTCTGAAACTGGAGATCAAGTTTTTAGGGTGAACAAAAGATGCTTTTATGAAGGGCCAATACCATGCACTACCAATGATATCACTCCTCCTCCATGAAAAATTCGGTTGCTGTATCAGACCAACTCCTTGATCTTTTACAAAACCGACAAAACCGAAAACATTTTGATGACATCGCGCTCCTCGTAATCGATTCGCCGGAACTCATCCAAAAATTATTCGAAATAGCAATTTCTCAAAAAACTAATTTGGGCATGAGGGCCAGTTGGGTACTGGACATTGTTTCTCAACAACGACCGAAGTTATTGGAACCCATCATTTCGCAAGTATTGCCTCTACTAGAAAATTTATCGCCTAGCGGAAACAAACGGAACTTCATGAAAATAATTTCTAAATCGGCTCAAATTGAAAAACTAGGTGGCCCTCTCTTGGACATTGCGTTTAAATGGGCGAGCAATCCGGAAATGCCGGCAGCGGTTCGAGTTCACAGTATTGAAACCATTTATCGTTTTGCCCATGCTGAACCAGATATCATCCCAGAACTTATATTGATACTAGAAGATATAAAACTAAGAGGAAGCAATGCAGAGAAAGCCAAGGCTAGAAACACCCTAAAGCTCCTCGAAAAGCTTAAAAAATTGTAGAATATGAACAATTTAAGAAGATTTTTAACAGATTCCTTGTGAAATTGAGAATTTATACTACTTTGGCATCACAATTATAAATATAGCAAGTTCCTAATAATGAACGATTAGGGTATTGCGCAACAATAAGAAAACTATGGGAAGACCCCCTACAAAACCGAAAAAACTAAAAGACGGTTATTATATAGAAGTACGAAACAAAGGTGCGAGCTCAGGAATTAAGATCGTAAGAGACACTGAAGAACTCATGCACCAAGCGGTAGAAGAGTATACTCGCACCAAGCAGGTTACGATTTTAGGTGAATCTATTGATGGAAAATGGGCTAATGACATTGCCGCCAAGAAGGCGAGAAAAGCAAATAAGAAAAAGAAGAAGCCTTAGTTTCCTCAGGAAATAGGTAAAAACTATTGTTGAAAGCCTCCAATTCTTTATGAATTTGGAGGCTTTTTCTGTTTAAAGTCGCTCGATTGAAGTACAATTTCTTGTGGTGGTAAGTTCATTTTCTTTTCAAACACTTGCACCCCCTCATGAACATTCATAAAGAAATTTTCTTTGCCAATCTTTTCTTCTAAACCACTCAAATGTATCTTATCACGAACTGGCCCCTTTACCCCAGCAAACTGTAGGCATATCTTCATTTCCCTGAGACTTTGGTGTAGATCATCGAGCATCAACAATGCGCTCGAATCTATGTTGTTGATAGGTTGTGCATCAACCAAAACCACCTTTCTTCTAGGCTCATTTCGGATATCTTTTAAAATACACTCTTGAAAAAAGCTGGCATTCGCAAAAAATAATTGCGCATCAAATCGTAATATCATCATCTCGGGCACAGATTCTGATTCCTTAAACCTGAGAATATTGCGATAGTAGTTGGTTCCTTTTATTCTTCCGAGAACTGCCACATGCGGGTAGGTAGAGCGATAAACTACCATCACAATGCTAATAAGAACACCAACTCCTATTCCGTTGGCAATGCCCAGTGTAAGGGTCGCAATGAAAGTGGCTACGAGCATAGCAAAATCCTTCTTTTCTAGATTCCAAAGCCGTATAGGTTCCTTTAGGTCGATTAACCCAAATACCGCAACCATAATCACGGAAGCTAGAATAGCCTTGGGCAAAAAATAGAAAAGAGGGGTAAGAAACAACAAGGTTAACCCAACCAAAAGCGCACTAATAATACTGGCCATTCCAGTTTTTGCGCCCGCTTGATCGTTTACGGCGGTTCTTGAAAATCCTCCTGTAACAGAAAATGACTGAAAAAATGAACCAAACACGTTGGAAAGTCCGATGGCTATAAGTTCTTGATTTGGTTTTACTTCATAATCCTTGTGTTTGGCTTGAATAGCCTTGGCAACCGAAACAGCTTCCATAAAAGCAACTAAGGCCAAAGTGAGGGCAAGTGGAAACAGTTCGCTGATGAGTTCCCAATGAATGTTGGGTATGGAAAAAGAAGGGAGTCCTATTGGTACCTCTCTCACTATGTCCAATCCCTTTAGAGAAAATATAAAAACAAATTCAACGAGTATACCGAGAATCACTGCGATTAATGCGCCTGGGAGTTGTGGTGTATATTTCTTAACCAGCTTTATCAATACAATGCCTCCAAGCCCAACAGTAAGGGTAATCCAAGACCATTCATCAAATTGCTCCACCGCCTGAATCACTATGGTGTGCAAGTATTTGGAAGACTCTATGGGAACTCCTAGAAGGTATTTTAATTGACTCAATCCAATGATGAGGGCGGCAGCACTGGTAAATCCAGAAATAACAGGTTGAGATAGGAAATTAACCAAAAAGCCCAATCTTGCCAACCCCAGTGCAACTAAGATTAAACCCTCCATCAGGGCCAAAAAAATAGCAATTGAAATAAAGTTTTCGGAGCCTGCCTGCGCAAAAGCACTTACACCAGCCATTACCAAAATAGAATCCATGGCTACGGGGCCTACGGCAAGTTGTCTTGAAGTCCCAAACACGGCATAAGCAAGCAGCGGAATGGTGGCTGCATACAGCCCGTAAATAGGTGGCAGTCCTGCAAGCATCGCGTAAGCCATTCCTTGTGGAATGAGCATTACACCAACCGTAAGTCCGGCAGCTAAGTCATTTTTAAACCAAGCCTTTTGGTAGTTGGGTAGCCAACTGAGTATGGGAATAAAGTTCTTCAACAGGCAAGCAAAAGTAGACCAGAATATTCCTATCCATTGTGACAAGCATTACCAAATCGAAATTACCCATTGGTGAGCCGGTTTACTCCTTGAGCGGCTAAGGTATGAGAGGCAGAAAATGACAATACTTTTCGGTAATGGTTTAAGGCCTTTTCCTTGTCACCTTTTAACTCATAGCAATAGCCCAAGTTGTATAAAGCATTGTCATAATTCGGTTTTATTTGCACCACCTTTTCAAAATAATAAAACCCTGAATCTACATTTTCTTCCAAAATCAGATTTACATAACCCAAGTTATAAATCGCTTTGAAGTTGTTTGGCTCCAATCCTAAGATGGTAAAATATTGATTTTTCGCCTTTTCAATTTCTCCTTTTGTTTGAAGTGATAATCCATAGGCATAGATAGCCTCTACGTTCTCCGGTTGAACCCTCACCGCATTGGCATAATAATCTGAAGCTAAAGGATGCTGCGCAATCTCAAACAACTGCCCGAGTTGAATAAATGAATTGAAATGATCGGGATCTTGTTCTACCGCCGTACGAAAATTGGAAACCGCCATTGAAGTGTCGCCCGATCCTTTGTGGGCGAGTCCTTTTAAGTAATACGCTTGGGCCAAGTATTTATCAAAACCCAAAGCGGCATTCGACCAATTGATACATTTCTGATAGTCGCCTGCCCAAAAGTAAATTTCACTTATTAAAAGCATCATACCAACCGAGCTAGGAACAATATATATTGCCTTATCCAGCATACTCTTAGCTCGACCTATTTCCTTCATATCGATGAGCAGACGGGCTTTTTTCAGGTACCATTCATCATTCAAACTATCCAATTCAATAGCTCGATTAAAATCGGCCAATGCGGGGTCATTATCACCTTCCATAGCTCGCCAATCACCTCTAAGTGCGTATAGGGCAGGGTTATTCGGGTCACCTTTAATCACCGTATTGAGGCTATCCATAGGTGTAATTATTTCCGTTTTTTGGTCATTTGAACCACAACTAAAAAGGAAGGGGATTAATATAAAGGATGTGATAAGGAGATAAATCTTCATTTTCATAACTAAAAAGCCCCGATTTAGTCGGGGCTTCAAATTTATATGAGTATTGTTATAATTATTCGCCAGATGAGCCAGTGGTAATAAGTTTGGCTCTCACTTTAGCCTCAATTTCATCAGAAAGCTCTGGATTATCCGAAATTAGTTCTTTCACAGAATCTCTTCCTTGTCCCAATTTGGTATCGCCGTAGCTAAACCACGAACCGCTCTTTTGTACAATTCCATTTTCAACAGCAAGGTCCAATATCTCACCTGATTTAGAAATGCCTGTTCCGTACATAATATCAAATTCAGCTTTTTGGAATGGTGGAGCTACTTTGTTTTTCACCACTTTCACTCGTGTGCGGTTACCTACTACATTCTCACCGTTTTTAATTTGACCAATTCTGCGAATATCCAAACGAACAGAGGCATAGAACTTCAATGCGTTACCACCTGTAGTGGTTTCGGGATTTCCAAACATTACCCCAATCTTCTCTCTAAGTTGATTAATAAAAATGCAGCAACAGTTCGTTTTGTGAATTGTTCCTGTAAGTTTTCTCAAGGCCTGTGACATTAACCTTGCCTGCAAGCCCATCACAGAGTCACCCATTTCACCTTCAATTTCTGCGCGAGGTGTGAGTGCAGCCACAGAGTCAATTATTATTAAATCAATAGCGCCTGAGCGAATTAAATTGTCGGTAATTTCTAGTGCTTGCTCTCCATTATCAGGCTGCGAAATCAATAAATTTTCGGTATCAACACCAAGGTTTTCGGCATAGAAACGGTCGAATGCGTGCTCTGCATCAATAAAAGCGGCAATTCCACCTTTCTTTTGACATTCAGCAATGGCATGTATAGCCAGCGTAGTTTTTCCAGACGATTCGGGGCCATAAATTTCGATAACCCTTCCTTTGGGAAGGCCTCCAACACCTAAGGCCGAGTCGAGGGTAACAGATCCAGTACTAATGGTTTCCATTTTCTCGATGGCGTTATCGCCTAATTTCATCACGGAACCCTTTCCGTAAGTTTTATCTAGTTTATCGAGTGTAAGCTTTAAAGCTTTGAGTTTTGCTTCTTGTGACATTCAAGTAGAATTTTAAAAGTTTATGATGGCAAATAAAAAGGTGCAAACCGTAACCTTTTTACGTCGTGAAATTACAATTTAGGAAGGTTTCGTATAAATTGTATTTCGAGATTTTATCAAAAGAAATCACAACGTGGATTTAAGCGCCTTAATCGAGTTCTCGAAACTGCTTTTTATTTTTTTTATCTGGAGCCAAAAGTGAGTTCACAATCGAAATCACCAAGCCAAAACCAACGGCCCACCAAAAGCTATCAACTTCGAATCCCGTAACGGCCCAATCGGCCAAAAGAATAATCAAAGCATTAACTACAACTAAAAAAAGTCCTAGGGTGAGTATCGTAGCGGGGATGGTTAAGACAATAAGGATGGGCTTCACAAATGCATTGAGAAAAGAAAGTACCAATGCTAGAATAACCGCTGTGAGCCAATGATCGATGTGAACACCCGAAAGCAGGTATTCGGCCACCATAATGGCAAAAGTGCTTATTGCTGTGCGTGCGGCGAAATTCATGTTAACATATTAAGTAGATAATATTTGCATGAGTTGGGCACAAATGATAGCGCCAAAAGTACCTACGGCATAACCAAACACTGCTAACAAAACACCCACAGGCGCTAGAGATGGGCTAAAAGCGGAAGCTACAATTGGAGCTGATGCCGCACCACCTACGTTGGCCTGGCTTCCCACAGCAACGAAGAAAAAGGGCGCTTTAATCAGTTTGGCTACACCGAGTAAAATAATCACGTGAACAATCATCCAAATTATTCCTACCAGAAACAAACCCAAATTATTGAAGATGGCCGTAATGTCCATTTTCATCCCAATAGTAGCCACAAGAATGTAAAGAAATGCACTTCCAAATTTTGATGCTCCAGCTCCTTCATATTTTTTGAACCTCGTAAATGATAAACCCAATCCCGTGAGGGTGGCAATAACAACTATCCAAAAGAATCCACTTGCTAAAGAAGTTAAACGATATTCTGTTAACCATTCTTTTTTGGTTTCCATTATCGGGGTGATAAAATCCGCCCCTAAATGCGCCAAGGCCGTCCCTCCGAATCCAATAGCACAAATCACCATGATATCCGTAAGGTTTGGAATTTTGGCCACACCCAAACTAAAAGTGTACATCTTCTCCTTCACTTCCTCAATGGCCGAGGCGTCGGCTTTAAATACTTTATCCACTTTTTCGGACATTCCAGCACCGACTAAAAGAAAAGCCATCCAAATATTGGCTACAATGACATCCACCGTAATCATTGCAGAAAACAGTTTGTCACTTGCACCGTAAATTTCCTTCATGGCTGTTTGGTTGGCTCCCCCACCAATCCAACTACCTGCAACTGTGGCCAATCCCCGCCAAACTTCATCTGGACCAGAACCTCCTACAATATCAGGAGCAAAAGCGGACACCGCCAAAATAGCGACCGGCCCTCCAATGATAATTCCGACTGTACCCGCCAAGAACATAATGATGGCTTTGGGGCCCAATTTGAGAATCCCATCAATGTCAATGCTCAAGCATAATAAAACCAAACTGGTAGGCAGTAAATAACGAGATGCCACAAAATACAAATTGGAAGACTCACCAGAGATAATGCCGAGCGAGTTGAGCACTGATGGCAAGAAATAACAGAGCAATAAAGCTGGTATAACCTTATAAAATGAATGCCAAGCACCATTCTTCTTGCTAGATGTGTAAAAAATAAAGGCCAGAAGACACAAAAGTATCCCCAAAACCGTGGCGTCATTAGTAATTAAAGGTTCTTCCATAATTCGTAAATCGAGAGGGTAAAGAAATAAAAAACTTATTAGTTCGGCTAAATTTGGCGTAGATTTACAAATCTGGCATCAGAAAGGCAACGAATTGAGGATTTACAAGTATTACAATTGAAGATGAACAGCAAGAAAAGGGCTTTTCTATACTTACCCATTTTTATTATTCTTTTTACCTGTTTTTTTATGGGAGGAAAAGGGTATGCGCACGATCACGATCCACCTCATCTATTTATTCTCAACAAAGGGCAATGGCCTGCCCAGGTGCAATACAAAACTGAGGTAAGCGCGGGCAACATGTATTTCGAAAACAACCGAATAGTCTACAACCTTTGGGATAAATCTTTGGTTTCTCGACTCCATGCCAATAGTGAAAAAATTGATTTGGAAAAAGAACTGGTTAAAAAACACAATTACCATGTGTATTTTGACGGGGCATCTCCTCTTTCAAATCTTCAATCTTTTTCTAAAATCAAGCAATACCACAACTATTTTCTGGGTAGCGATTCTACCAAATGGGCAGGTGGGGTTCCGCTTTTTGAGGAACTGGCCTACAGGGAACTCTATACCGGCATTGATCTCAAGATTTTATCAGTACATGGCCAACTTAAATATGAATTTGAAGTAGCTCCAAATGTAAACCCCAACCAAATTAAATTGCGATATGAAGGCATTGATAAACTTCGAAAAAAAGGAGATGAGCTTTGGATTAAACTCCTTGTAGGGGATGTGTATGAATCGAAACCCTATTGCTACCAAGTTGTCAATGGAGAAAAAATTGAGGTAAGTTGTGCATATAAAATTGACGGCAACATGCTCCAATTTGATATGGGTCCAGAATACAATCCTAAGCATGCCTTAGTCATTGATCCCACCTTGGTGTTTTCGACATTTTCGGGCTCACGTGCCGACAACTGGGGGTCTACAGCTACCTATGATGATTACGGGTTTTTATATGCCGGAGGAATTGTTTTTGGACAAGGTTACGACACCACACTTGGAGCATTTCAGAGAACCTACAGTGGAGGAGCTTGTGATATGGCGATTAGTAAATACGATACCACAGGTTCCTCAATGATTTATTCGACTTATTTGGGCGGTTCGGGGCCAGAGCAACCCCAATCGATGATTGTAAATGAAAACGGAGAATTATTTGTGTTTGGGGTTTCAGGTTCACTCAACGATTACCCAACCACACTTGGCGCGTTTGCTCGAGCTATGCATTCAGGAAGCTCAACCACGGATGCCGTTAATGTAAACGGAATTATATATCCCCGTGGTAGCGATATGGTTGTTACACGGTTCAATAACACAGGCACTGGGCTTATTGCCAGTACTTATGTTGGTGGAGCCAGAAGTGATGGATTGAACAACCCCGCACCTATTATTACAACCACTTTTATCACAAATTATAACTACGCTGACGAGAATAGAGGCGAAATTGAATTGGATAAGTTTGGTAATGTCATTATTGCTTCCTCTACCCTTTCCAATAATTTCCCGATGGTGGGAAGCACCTTTCAAAAAACCTTTGGAGGCGGCCAAGACGGCGTTGTTTTTAAAATGAGTCCATTTCTCAACACCATTACTTGGAGTACCTACTTGGGAGGGCAAAATGTAGATGCAGCCTATTCACTCGCCATTGAAAAAAACCAAAACATCGTAGTAGTTGGTGGAACCAATTCTCCTGGTTATTTCGGTCGTCCTGGCTCGGCTTTTAGTTCAATTCAAGGAGGAAGAACCGATGGTTTTGTTACCATTATCAAATCGGATGGATCGGCCATTGTGAACACAACTTATTTCGGCACAGGCTTTTATGATCAAGTGTACTTTGTAGAACTAGATAAAAAAGGAAACAAATATTTGTTGGGGCAAACCGAAGACTCAACCCAAAAACTGATTCTTAACGCAACATTTAGAACCCCAAGTGCGGGTCAGTTTGTTTCAAAACTCAATCCGAGTTTAAGTTCGATTGTATGGTCTACACGATTCGGAACACCAGTGAGCTCAGGGATAGCCCGTCCGAGTTTATCGCCAACAGCATTCTTGGTTGATTTATGTGAATCCATTTATATATCGGGATGGGGTGGAAATGCCAATGTAGGAAGTAAAAACAATTCGCAACTGATGAACAGGATGGATACCACTTCCGATGGATTTCAAAAAACGACCGATGGTTCGGATTTTTACCTTATGGTGATGGACGATGTGGCCAGCAGAGTAAGATATGGGACTTACTTTGGAGGGAGCGCTGCAGAACACGTTGATGGAGGAACTTCGCGCTTTGATAAGAAAGGCCAAGTATATCAATCCGTTTGCGGCAATTGTACACCAAACGTGACATTCAATCCGCCCTTTCCAGTAACGCCAAATGCGCATGCCAGCCTGAAACCATTTGCCGTTAATTGTAATAATGCCGTTTTCAAAATTGACTTCTTACTCCCTGTAATATTGGCAGATTTTAAAGCTCCAATTACTGTTTGTGTGAATGATTCCTTCGACCTAGAAAACTTGAGTAAGGAACTCACCTCCACCCATTATTTATGGGATTTTGGGAATGGTAAGTCAGACACAATTAAAAACCCACTTAAATATGCTTTTGACAGCGTAGGTGTTTATGAAATAAAACTGGTTATTTCGGATACGGCTTCTTGTAATTCAACCGATACACTTTCCAAGTTTGTAAATGTAGTGGCGCCCAACTCTAGCCGATACCCCAATGATACCATTTGCCAAGGAGACACCATTCAAATCGGTTATTTTAACCCACCTTGGTTTAATTCAGTATGGAGTCCCGGGGCTTCATTAAACGATAGCACCATACATCGACCGGTTGCCTCGCCAATGGCACCTACGGAATATTTACAACTTTTATTTAATGGGATTTGCGCCGATACTTTTAAGAAATTCATTCATGTTGATTCTCTTGTAAATGCCGATTATTTGGTTGACGATTCGGTTTGTATTCCGGCGCTCGTAAAAGTAGTGAACAACAGCATTATCCTAAAAAGCTCAGTCTATGAATGGAACATGGGTAAGCTCGATACTTCCTCTGCCCTTGAGCCATCGATCTCCATCACCAAAAAAGGAACCTATCGCATAGTGTTCTCCATAAAAGACAGCTTATCCTGTAACAAAGAAGATAGTTTGGTGAAAATTATAGTTGCCTTAAAAGATTCAACTTACTATTTACCCGACACTTCGATTTGCCTTGGTGACACCATAAAAATTGGTACTTCGCAACCCAGTAAATACACCTACATCTGGTCACCTGATTCTTCATTGGATAACAAAAATGACATTCAGCCAAGTGCCTTCCCATGGTCCGATACGGATTACGAATTATTTCAAATTAAGGAAGTGTGCACCGATACTTGGCGACTCTTTGTTGAGGTGGATTCAGTGCTTAGAGCAGAATTTCTTATTCCAGATTCAGTTTGTGTACCAGATACCGTAAAATTATCGAACCAAAGTACCATTTACCAAGGTACAACCTATACATGGGATTTGAGCGGCTTGGGAAATACGGCAGACTTCAATCCAACACTTAGTATAAATTCTAAAGGCGTTTTTAAGGTAGAAATTAGTTTAACGGATACTTCCACCTGTAATCTCACATCCAAATCAACCAAGTATATTGAGGGAAAATCAGACACCTCATTTACACTTACACCTCAATTAATTTGTAACAATGTGGCTCGTGTAATCGGCATTCCAAATAACCCAAGTTATACCTATTTCTGGAACACGTCCTACAAGCTGGGCGATAGCACATCTTCTAGGACATTGGCCAGACCAGCTACCGACACCACTTATTGGTTGCATATCAGTAAAGGAGTTTGTGTAGACACCGCTTACCAAAAAATATTTAAAGACACCATTTCGGTAGACGCAAAAGACCGAGTAGATGTCTGTTCGTTTAATAAAATTACAGACCTCACTGCCAACAGCTTCGGATTGGCTAGCAATTTTCATTGGAGTAATTTCAAAAATTTTAGCGATTTAATTCCCAGTTCTAAAAACGACAGTACCGTTACCATTGATCCACCTCAATTTAGAAATAGGTATTATATAAAAACAACTTCAACAAGAGGTTGCACCCAAATAGATTCAAGCACGATTTATATATCCGATTTGGGAATTGGGGTGAGTGAGGACACGGCTAAATGTATGCACGACACGGTTCAGTTATTTGTTTTCAGTGATCTACCCGATGATAAACTAACGGCTATATGGACACCATATAAGGACATGATAACCCCCAATGACACCACGCACGTGTTAGTTACACCCACAACTACAAGGTCTTATTACGTTGATGTGCTCAATTATTTAGGTTGTCAAAAAAAGGATTCCATTCAGGTGACGGTTTCTACTTTTGATAGCGACAGTGCCAGCATTACTGCATCCTTAGATACCATTGTAAAAATATGGGACACTCGCCTCACAGCTTATCCTCCGGGGTTTGCTTATGCATGGACACCTTCCGAATCGCTGAGCAACGCCACCATACTTGACCCTATTGCAAGCCCGTTTCAAACTACCGATTACTTCGTAACGGTATATGACCCCAAATATCCAGAGTGTAAGCAAACCGCTACCAAACGAGTATATGTAGAAGAAATATATTGCGATGAGCCGTATGTATTTCTACCCAATTCATTCACACCAAATGGCGATGGAAGAAACGAAGAGCTTTTTATTAGGGGTAAGTACATCAAGGAAGTGAAGCTTATTATCTATAACCGATGGGGAGAAAAAGTATTTGAAACTACCGATCAAAATTTAGGCTGGGATGGCACATTTAAAGGCGCATTGGTTAACCCTGATGTTTTTTCATATTATCTATATGTGCAGTGTATAGATGATCAAGTTTTTGAGAAAAAAGGAGACATTACTGTCATTCGATAAAAATTGAAGCTCAATATTTACATACGGTTTTTGGCTCTATTTATATTTGGATGTACGTGGCAAAGCCAGGGTCAGGATTTGCATTTTAGCCAGTTTCTCTACTCACCTCTCAATCTGAACCCTGCCATGACTGGAAATTTCGACGGGAGGTATCGGGTGGCATTCAACTACAGAAACCAATGGAGAGCTGTTTCTCGACCTTTTCAAACAACTTCAATTTCGGGCGATGCTCGGGATTTTCTGAATGTAAAAAACCTTGGACTAGGGGCATTGTTTTATTACGATGTTGCAGGCTCTTCACGTTACCGAACCATTCAATTTGGCATTCCAGTTTCGTACAGAATAAATTTATCCAAGGACAGTGTTCATTCTCTTATACCGGGCCTTACCCCGAGCTTCAATCATCAAGGAATTGATTTTTCTCAATTAAATTTCGATGATCAGTATAACGGCACACGCTACGACCCCAATAGCACCACCAACGAATCGTTTCAAGTAAATAGGCAAAACTACCTGGACTTGGCAGCTGGGCTTGCTTACAACCTTGAACTAAAAAATGGAATCAGAGGAACTTTGGGAACTGCCGTACACAACATTTTTGAACCATCAGAAGCCTATTTAATGGGTGAGGATATTTCTCTTAACAGAAGGTACACCATGCATGCTGGAGCAACTGTACCCATTGGTTTGTCGTTTTTTATAACTCCCGGGCTATTGTATATGACTCAGGGTGAATACAAGGAAGTTATGTTCGGTGGAGAAGTGAATTATGTGACAAGCCCGGCCCCATACAGATACAGAGCCTTTTTTATTGGTGGTTGGAATCGTGGGAAGGATGCAGCCATATTTGACTTAGGAATGTATTACAATTCATGGCGCTTCGGTATTAATTATGACATCAATTATTCTGCGCTTAATGTAGCCACCAATAACCGTGGAGGCTGGGAAGTTTCCATAATTTATATCTTGCGCGAATTGCTTCCAAAGCGTGCAAATTTCAAACATTGTCCAAACTACATTTAATCGTTATGTGGGTTAAAAAGGTGCTTATGGCCCTTCTTCCGTTGGTATTCGCAACGAACTTGGTTTGGGCGCAATCGCCGCAGCAATGGAGTCGTTTTGCCAGAGAATCCGCCGAACAAGGAGATTTGTTTGCCACCGCATTTTATTACAAGAAGGCGGCACAAGCCGATAGTGCCAATTTAAGCGTATGGCTCGAATACGGCGATGCATTGAGAATTACCAACGACTACCAAAATGCAGAAGCAGTATATCGCTATGTTTTTGAACATCCCCTGCGTACTTCCGATTTGGATGTGTCGCTGTATTGGCAGGCCAAAATGCAGCAACACCTAGGTATGTATGAAGAGGCCGAGGTAAACTTTACAAGCTACGCCAACTACTACAGTGAATCAGGTTCCTTTTCAAAAGCGGATGCCATTCAACAAAGAAAAAGTTGCCAATGGGCGATACAGCATATTGCAGATACAGTAGATGTTGAGGTAAAAAACATCGGGGTCAACTCAAATTCGAATTATGCCGATTTTGGCGGAGCCCTACTCAACGATACCACACTGATTTTTACTTCCCTGAGGTATTTAAAAAAAGACAGCAGCATGGTGTTGCATAAATCTGAATTTGGCGAGCGGCTTAAAATTATGAAGGCGGTAAAACGTGATTCAACGTGGATTTCCATTGCACTTTTAGATTCCATGTTTTACAAAAAAGATAGGCATATTGCCAACGCGAGTTATTATGAACCCAACAAGTGGCTGGTCTTTAGTCAATGTCCAAGCTACGGTAATTGTAAGATTTATTATTCAAAATGGAATGGTGCTTCATTTGAAGAGCCAGAGGAATTTCCAGACAATATCAATTTAGAAGGATTCAATACCACCCAGCCTTTTGTGGCAACTATCGATGGAGCCCCCACCTTATTTTTTTCATCAAACCGGCCCCAAGGAAAAGGTGGAATGGACATTTGGTATTCAATTTATAAAGAACGCCACAAGACCTTTGCCTTCCCTAGAAACATGGGCAGAAACGTAAATACCAAAGGAAATGAGATCACTCCTTTTTGGAACAGCGACAGCAACTTGTTGTTTTTTAGTAGTGATTGGCATGAAGGATTTGGCGGGTTCGATATTTTCGAATCCAAATCGAATAGCCTGGCTTCGATGAGGCCACCTGCTAATATGGGTTATGGAATTAATACAAGCGCAAATGATTTGTACTTCGCTGAGTTTCCAAAAGATAGTATGGCAATTTTTACTTCAAATAGAGAAGGCGGTATGAAAATGGAAGGGCAAACATGCTGTAACGATATCTATTATTACAAAATAAAATCTCCAATTGCCCCCATTATAGATACCATAGTGCCAGATACTACACCTTTAGTTCCAGTACTTGTAGAAATTGAGGAATTAAACAATTATTTACCTGTGCTCTACTTCGACAATGACCAACCCAATCCAAAATCTTTGGCCTCCACTACTACCAAATCATATTATGACTGTTTTCATGAATATCTGTTGAGACGGGGAGAATATCTAAACGAATATACCAAACACAAAAAAGATGCGGAACGCGATACGGCTCATCAGCGAATCACTAATTTTTACTTAAAAAAAGTTGAAAAAGGAATGACCGATTTTGATCTATTTTGTGAGCTGCTATTAAGGCAATTGGAAAAGGGAGATTCGGCCACCATTACCATTAAAGGATATTCATCTACATTGGCAGGCACAAAATACAACCTTCATTTAACAGAGCGGCGCATCGAAAGTTTGATCAATTATATGGACCATTACAATGGCGGGATTTTAAAACCATATTTACCCCATGCCGACAAGCCAATAGCTGCCATTACATTTGAAAAAATACCTTACGGCGAATCAAAAGCCAGCCCCATTACCAGCGATGATTTAAACGATAAAGTAAACTCCATCTATAGCCCCGATGCCATGAACGAAAGAAGAATTGAAATTCTTCACGTCACTAAAAAAGAATCTCCTCAAAATGATTTAGAATAACTAAATTGGAGCCGTGCAATTTTTGGTTGTCATATTGGTGTTTTTCGTAGTCTTTTTTGGACTCGTTTGGTTCTTTCTTTATTTCAGGCAGGAGAAAATGATTTTCCAGGCAGAGAAATTGCCCAAGCATTTTGTATTCAATTTTCCTGGAACTTATGACGAACTCACCTTCAAATCGGAGGGAAATGTACATCTACACGCATTACATTTCAAGAACAAAAATTCTAAGGGAATTGTCTTCTATTTTCACGGAAACGCAGGCTCTCTGGCCTCTTGGGGCCAATGGGCGACCTTGTTTCAGAAATACGAATTTGATGTGCTTATGTATGATTACAGAAGTTATGGTAAGAGTACAGGAAAAATTTCGAATGAGGCCCAAATACATCGCGATGCCTTGGTGGTGTACAAAGAAGTTATTGGGCTGTACACAGGAAAGCGTGTGGTTTTCTATGGGCGGTCTTTGGGTACGGGTATTGCGGCCAAATTGGCAACTATCCACGAACCTGAATCTTTAATATTGACCACGCCCTACTTTAATTTCACCCAGCAGGTAAAATCTATGTATTCGTTTATTCCAGTGAGGGCATTGCTGAAGTATAAGTTTAAAACCAATGAATACCTACCTCTATTAAAGTGTCCTGTGTATTTAATACATGGCACTGATGACGAATTGGTTCCTTACGAATCGAGCCTTATGTTGGAAAAATTAGGAGATCACATTCACCTCACCACCATCAAAGGGGGAACCCACGGAGATTTGCCCAATTTTAAAGAATTTAGAGATGTACTAAAAAAAGCACTGACTTAAGCACCAGAATTGGTCATCAACCCAAATAAATCCTCTACCCTGCCATCTCTAAATCGGTAGCATTTTAATTGTCGATTAAACACCCGAGGCTTCACAATTGATTTGCCCAATAACATTCTCGCACATTCTTGTAAACCTTCAGTAATTGCGGGATGCGGAAAAATTAAATTGGCCAACTCATGAACCGATTTTCCCATTGAAATTAGCAAAGCAACCGATTCAATGGTTGATGATGCTTGATCTCCCACAGCTCGCATCCCAAGTATTTTCATTTCAGCGTCGTCGGTTACAATCAATTTAAAAAAACCTTGGCACTTCCTCTTGGCAATAGCGCGATTTACAAATCTGTAATCCATCAAAGCCATTTTGTAGGGTATTCTTTCTTTTCTACATTGTATTTCGTTCATTCCCACACCTGCCACCTCGGGATTCAAAAACATGATGGTCGAAATGTTGTTATAACTCATCTCGCAGTCCACTTTTCCTGCAATTCTTTCAGCGGCATAGCGCCCTTCCATTTCCGCAATATTCACCAATGCAATGTCTGCAGTTAAATCCCCTACGGCGTAAATATTAGGTATAGAAGTCTGGGTTTCATCATCCAAGGCATAGCCCCTTGAGCTGAGCTTCATTCCCACTTCCTTTAAGCCGATGTTTTCTACATTAGGAATTCTTCCAACCGAAAGCAGCGCTCTTTCTACGGTATGAATTTCTTCTCGTCCGTCAGGATATTCTAGGGTATATTCAACTTGACCATTTACAATTTCCATCTTTTTGAGGCCGCAAGTGCTGTGAACCGTAACACCACTCTCGCTCAAATTTTGAGCAACTATTTGGGCAATATCATCATCTTCAAAAGGTAAAATGCGATCAGCTTTGTCTATCAAATAAACTTTGGTTTTGCCAAAATTGGAAAAAATAGTAGCAAATTCACAGCCTATAACCCCTGCTCCTACGATAACTATGCTTTTGGGAAAATCTTTTAAATGGGTAATTCCATCAGAAGTTAAAATTATTTCCTCATCAATAGGAATGGAATCTAACAACCTAGGTCGGCTACCCACAGCCAGTATAAAATTGTCAGCCGCGAAATCCTGAATTATACCATCCAGCCCAGTTACTTCAACAGTGGTACTCGTTTTTAGCCTTGCCCTTCCCTTTATGAATCTCATGCAGCCCTCTTTTTCCAGCGCTTGTATCTGCTCCATAATTTGGCTGTGCTTTTCATTCTCAGCCTTGTGCATTTCACCCATTACCGCACGGTAGTCTAAGTCACTGTCAAATACATAGTATCCATAATTAGTGGATCTAACCGTTTTGTAATTCTCCGAAATTTCCCAGAGTGTTTTCGAGGCCAGCGCACCATTAAATACACCTGCACCACCCACTTTTCCCTTTTCAATTAGCAGCACCTTATGACCCAAATCAATTGAACGCATCGCAGCCGCTATTCCCGAGGGGCCTGCACCTATTACACAAACATCAAAATGCATAAAATCTATTTTAGAATTACTAATTTAACTAAAGTGTGGTATGTAGGCGCGATGCTTGCCATAGAAGTGATAAAAGTAGGCGTTATTTGTTTTTTCGTCGATAAAAGTAGATACCAATGGCCACCACAAGCAATAGGGCTGCTACTCCCAATTGTGAAGAGTATGTGTCCAGTATTTTCCTCTTTTTATCGAATTTTTCAGTAGCTTCAATTGATTTAAGCTCTAATTCTTGTTTTTGTAGAAGCTGGCTTTGCTTGCGGTTCTCCAGTTCTACTGCAATAGAATCTTGTAAGGTGGATTGGGAAATGACCAATAACCACGAACTCATCGCGATAAATAAACAAATACTTTTTAACCGACTCATAATGAGGTCTATAAAGAATATCCTTCCTTGTCTAATATCAGCCGAAAGACTCTAAGGTAACTAACGGCATTTTGAATAGTTTGGACCAAATTAACCAATTCGGGAAAGCAGCTTTGCGATTACTCCAATTTTAAAATATTGAAATACACTGATCTGTCTGAACTTGCAAGCTTAATGAGATAATAACCAGTAGGTAATCCGGCTAATGAAAATTCAAATAACTCAGTCTCATTCAATTTGACTATAGATTGTTTTTCAAAAACCAAGGAAGAATTTGAATTGTAAATAAACAAATCGAATTCCTTCGTGTGTCCTCCAGAAATTCGCAAGTTTATTATGTCTTCTACTGGATTAGGAAAAAGGCGGTAATGATCATTTTCAACTTCAACTAACGAGGGCACCCCCACCTCAAATAAGGTATAAATTGGTGAGCTTTCCTCACATCCATTTATATCCACTGTGGTTACTTGGTAATCGCCTGGTGTAGTGGTGGCGAATCTGCTGGCATATTCCCCAACTACTACTTTACCATTAAAAGTCCAGATGTAGTAGGCCAAGCCTCGGGTAGTGTGCAAAAATCCTGAAGCATTTTTTATGACGGGATACACGGGAGAATAGCGGCTTATGTTAACAGAGTCGGAAAACTCGTTGCAGCTGTTTGAAGAATACAACCAATAGGTTCCTGGTGGGCCAATTATAGCAAAGCTATCGGTTAACCCCGTACTCCATGTATAGTTAGGAGGACTGGGTATTGGCACTGCCTTAATTGTATCAAAAGGACAAAGTGTGCCATCTGGCCCGAGGCTAAACCAAATCTTGGAATCTACTTGTACCCGAATGGTATCCGAATCTACCCCACATATATTGCTCACTTGTGCCCAGTAGGTGTCGGTTATAAAAGGCTGGATAATATCTAGCGAATCACCTGTACTCCATACATAACTTCCGCCCGGTGTATTAGCGGATAAAACAAAACCCGTAGTGTCACACACAGCGGTATCGCGCCCAAGTGCCAGATGAGGAACATCGTACACCTCAACTATAACCGAATCTTGATAAACGCCACAAAAATTAGAGCTTCGTGCCCAATAGGTTCCTGCTGCGGATATGCTTCTAACTGGAGAGGTGGAGCCGTTATCCCAATAATAAATAGAGCCTGTGTCGCTAATATCCCAAGTAATGCTGTTTCCCTTACAAATAGCAGTGTCTGAGCCTAAATTCAGTCCCTCATTGTACAGTTTTAGCACTTTTACTTGACTCGAATCCGATCCACATTTATTGGTTGCCTTTAAGCTAAATGTACCGGCTCGGCCAACTTCGCGGTATTTATATCTGCTCGAATCATCCCAAATACAAATCGGCTCCCAAGTGGATGTTATTTTGGGAAAAAGAGTGTCCTTCCAGCACATCGAAGTATCGGCTCCAAATATTACTTGAGGCGGCAGTCCTATCAATATAGAATCTACTAAAGTGTCTTTCAACAAAGCGCCTTGCGAGTTGTGCCTAAAAATGATGGCTTGAATCCCATACTTACCAGCCGAATTGTAAATATGGTATGTTTTAATAAGTGTACTCGTGTTTCGCAAGCCGCTTGAAGGGTCACCGAAGTTAAACTTTACAGAATCAATTCCTGTGCTTTGACTTATCGAAATGGCCACCGTATCACCCACGCAGCCATCTTTAGCTTTTATTCCAAGCTCTTCAAATAAATGTGACGAAAACGTCGGTAGTCCTAATCTTATGCTTGACCCAGCAATTGCACGAAGTGCCACCTCTGTAAATTGTGAGCTGAGTCCACCTTTATTCGGAAATTCTACCGCACTTAAGTAGTTTTTGTTGATCCTGGTGTAGTAAATCTTTCCATTGGGTGCTAATTGAATTTGGCCATTTTCGTAATCACTCGATTTGGGGTGCAACATAACTCCCGATGCGCTTATCAAATCAGCGGAATCAAGTTGTAAATTAAACTGTATCAAGCCATAGGAAGTAACATACAAGTATTTGTTATTTGGAGAAAACTCAATCCCATAAGGTAAAAAATCGGAACCTTGTGGTGGGTAAGTGATGGACCTTTGGTTCGAGAATTTCCCCCCGCCCTTGTCGAAATCAAACAACAACACTTGCCTTCCAACACCTAAAGCAATGGCCAACATAGTTCCATCGGGTGAGAACTTCATACATCCATAGTGCGGAAAATTGACCATTCCCTTGGGTTTGTCGATAAGAATTTTAGCTTTTGAATTCTCCACAAACCCTGCCCCTACAGTCGTGAGCATCAACTCCCAAGTGGGCGTAAAAACTGATGCGACCCAATAGGAGCTTCCGCCCGCCTTTACGGTTGACGCAACTTTATCACCTACATCCTCGTGCAACTTCCTATTTTTTCGAGCAAATGGATTTGGATAATCCGGTTTCCTAATTGGATAAAACGCGGTGTCGATATCGCCCAAACCACCATTAAGACTCATATCTACCTCCGACACATGGAAACCAACAGACTCGGGAAATGGAATAGTAAAAATATAATACCGCTGTGTATCTTGTGGATGTGGAACTATACTAGCCGAATGAGAAGACGATGTATGACCTAATAAGCCATATCCGTTTGGCATTCTGTTGTGGTTTTTATCCCATACTGAAATTCCATCTGTATAAAAAAGTAATTGGCCCGTTTTCGGATGAGAAATAGAAGCGGAACCTTCGAACTGATTCATAGTTCCTTTTGTTGAAATAATCGGGTTAGGGGAATTAAAATCGATAGCAACCTTGTCGCCAAAATACCACCAATTGTCTTCGTTTTGGGCTTTAGAATTTAAACTAAAAAATAACAAAGTAGCCAACATCAACGGCGAAATGCCATAACTCAACAATGTTGAGTGGAATGATTTGCTGAATAACTTACTCATTGTTTTACTAGGCGCTAAGAACACCTTTAAATAGCGAACATCACTCAATCTTTTGTGCAAACTCATCTTATAAGTTGTACCTCGCCGACTATCACTTTTTGCGCGGGACTATTGGTTTCTACATATTCAATTTTGTACAAATACGTCCCTATAGGTGATGCTTCACCTGTGTTGAACCGGTTTCCGTTCCATCCTTCGGAAATGTCGGTAGATTCATATAAAACCTCATTCCACTGGTTGAGTATCATCATTTTAAAATCCCTAACACCTTCCTTGTTTACCAAAAACACATCATTCAACAAGTCATTATTTGGTGAAAATGCACTGGGAATATAAAAGGGTTTGTCGCATAAAACCACTTCAAAATCTTCTTTAGAAGCACATCCGTTTTCATTGGTCAACACGAACGAATAAGTTCCTTGATCAATAAACTCTTTGCGTAAATTGGTGTCACCATCGTTCCACAAGATTTTCCAAGGGTAAATTGAAAAATCCATCACCACTGGCTCTTCACAAGCTTCGTATTCAAAAAGTAGATCTATTTTGCTTGGCTCGGCCAACTTTACAAAAACGGTATCGCGAATTTCCCCACAATCATTTTTGGCATAAACCCAATACTTCCCTTCTTTCTTCGCGTGATATTGATTTACCTTTTCCCTACCCTGCCAAAAAACTGTGGTATATTCTAACATTTGGCTAGTTAAATCAGGCGTTATGATCAATTTTTTGCCCTCACAAAACCACATGTTTTCATCTAAGTCAAAATCCGGTTTAGTTTGTTCATAAACCTGAAATGACTCCTCTCCTGTGCCACACACATTGGTAATGGTTAAGGTATATTCACCACCTTGAGTGATGTGCAGCTCATCATCTGTTGACCCCGTGCTCCAAAGAAATTGCGTAGAATACGGGATATCTATTTTTTGATGAATAGTGTCTCCTGTACACAATAATGTATCCTTTATGGGGTAAAATGGAAGCTCATCAAAATAAGCAAATATGGAGTCAATGTCTTCGCCACACTCATTGGTTGCTTTCACATAATAAAGTCCAGATCTCCAAATTTGAAGGTGGGCTGTAGTATCACCTGTATTCCACTTAAATGATGTGGCATGGGACGAATTGCCCAAAACGGCAGTGTCACCCTTGCAAAGCAAAGTATCCTTTTTAAAATAATTAATTGGAAACTGTAGGGTAGTGATATTAATTGTATCGACGGCGGTGTTACAAGCATTTTGAACAGTTACCCAATATTTACCACTCTGAGTTATTCGGATAGTTCTTGTTGTATCGCCAGTGTTCCATGTATAAATAGCTTGGGCAGGCTTGGCTGCAACCAAGAAGGTATCACTTACACAAACGGTAGTGTCTGGACCCAATGCGTTTTTAATTGTATCCGCCATAAACACATAAATACTATCTCTAGTGGCGCCGCATTTATTAGAAACATCCACATAATATAAACCTGAATTAAAAACAAACCTAGTTCTTGAAGTTCCGCCATCATGCCAGCGAAAATCATCGCCTTGAAATCCAGCATTCAAAAAAAAGTAAGGTTGGCGGCACAAAGAGGTGTCGTTACCCAAATTTACGCGCGGCAAGTCTTGAATTTTAATGCTGTCAACCAGTGTGTCAATAAATACTTGGCCATTGATTCGCGCAAATACCAAGGCCTTAATTTTATACATGCCCGGTGTTTTATAAAAATGCGAATCCAACATATTGGTTGAATAATTTTTGGTACCCGAAGCAGGATCTCCGTAGTCAAACCACACCGAGTCGTAATAAATATGGTTGTGTAGTGCTATTTTGGCATATTGGTTTACGCAGGTATTCTCAAATTCAAATTTATTCTTGTAAATCAATGAATTAACAACATTCGGTAGCCCAGCGCGCGCATCCATTCCACTTGGTAAGGTGTGCGCCACATTATCGAAATTGCAACCAGCACCAGGCACATTCGGGTTTCTTATGGCACTGATAAATGGTTTGAACAAGGGAGCAATATAAATCCGTTGGTCTTTTCCTAACTGCAAGGCCGTATAGACAAAAAGGGTATCTGCGTGAACCAAATGAGAAGATCCATTAAACCTAGACCCCGTATAACTCTGATAAATTGATCTTAATGCGCTCACATACAACAGCTTTCCATCTGGCGAAAACTCTAGACCATAGGGAATGAGCATGGATTTAACCTTTGCATTTTTCACCCTTCCCGTTTTATTGTCAAAGTCCATTAGCACAACCTTATTCGCACCGGTAAGGCAGTAAGCCAACTGATCCCCTTGCACACTGATTTTCATGATACCAATATCGACGCCGTTGACGGCCGTGGTTGACGAATTTATAGGGCCCGCTCTCGATATAACTGGTGGCGATATTCCTTTGGCATCCACTAAATAGGAGTAATACTCGTTACTCCGGTATCCTTGCACTACAAGCCAAAACGCATTTTTATTGGCATGTCTTGTTGCTACCAAACGTTCGGCGGTAGGTTGCCTTATAAGTTTCTCTCGGTAAAATGGAAGCACATCTCCTTTTCCACCATTAAGTCTTAAATCAACAATCGAATAACGTAGCCCATTAATCCCTTTATTTAAAAATCCATCATCGATCGTAAAAACATAATATCGGTATTTATCATTTGGGATAGGTATAATTAAAGCCGCTTGAGATGCACTGGGATGTCCACTTAACCCAATCCCATTGGGCATTGGACCATGATCTCTAGAAAATATGGTGGCACCATCTGTATATAGTTGCAATTCTCCCGTAAGCGGATGTGAAATGGAAGCCACTCCTTCCATCATGTTCATGCCACTTACTACGCTATCGGATACCAGCGTGTCTTTGTCGAAATGCATGTTAGCTCCTCTTCCAAAATACCACCAATCATATTCTTTTTGAGCAGCTAGGTTGAGCGACAAAAACAAAACAAAGAGACTCATCCAAGTAAAGGAAGAAAACAAGAATTTGTATGGTATTTTATTTTGGTACAACGAGTTAATTAATAATGCATTATCAAAGGTAGGTAATATTATTTTTCACACGCTACAAGAATTTTAGCACATAACAAGTACTAAGAGTTTCTGATATCTGCTTGGTTTTCATGCCTAAATCCAAGGGTTACTTAACTATGTGAACTTCACCTAGCTCTTGTTGGAGCTGCTTGTTAGCATTTTCTCTATAGGTTACTTTATAGAGGTATGTTCCCACCGGGCATTTTGATTCCGTGTTATGCAACAGTCCATTCCACTCATCGGTTATGGTGTATGTTTCAAACACGACTTCGTTCCAGCGGTTGAATACTTGTAGGTGAAAATCATAGATGTTCTCTTTGTAAACTCGCCATGTTTCGTTCTTTCCATCTCGGTTGGGGGTAAAGGCATTGGG
>JAGQYO010000033.1 GCA_020435995.1 Flavobacteriales bacterium
GTGGTTTCGACAACAGAATTGTAAAAGGTGCGGACGAATCTTTCAAGGATTCGGATTGTGTGAGTTGTGGTGCATGCGCTCAAGCTTGTCCTACTTCAGCAATATCCGACGTGTTTGAATCAAAGGCAATTAACGCAACCCAAGTTACCCGAACAGTTTGTACCTATTGTGGTGTGGGTTGTAATTTAGACGTTTCGAGTAAAAGTGGACAAATATTGAGTATTCAAGCCCCTTTCAATGCGGAAGTAAACCAAGGGCATACTTGTTTGAAAGGTCGATATGCCTTTAAGTTTTACGACCACCCAGAAAGACTACGAGATCCGTTAATCAAACGAAATGGAAAATTTGAAGTAGCTACTTGGGAAGAAGCTTACGATTTTATTGTTTCCAAATTCGAAAAAATTAAAGCCGAAAATGGCCCAGATGCCATTGCTGGTATTTCATCTTCTCGTTGTACAAATGAGGAAAACTACCTGATGCAGAAGTTTATCAGAGCGGTAATCGGTACCAACAATATTGATGGTTGTGCCCGAGTTTGTCATTCACCTACGGCATTGGGTATGCAGCGCACCTATGGAACAGGAGCGGCTACCAATTCAATTGAGGATATCAAGCATACCGATCTCATGATGATTATCGGGGCGAATCCGACAAAAGCTCATCCTGTAACAGGAGCAAAAATGAAGCAGGCTGCCATGAAAGGTACCAAGCTCATTGTGATTGATCCTTACAGAACAGAAATTGCCAAATACGCGGATTACCACTTGCAATTGCGACCTGGTACTAATGTAGCCGTGCTTAATATGATGTTGTATTACATTGTAATGGAAGGCAAAGCCGACAACTCCTTTATTCAAGGTCGAACTACTGGATACGAGGATTTTGTAAAAGACATTCACAAGCTAAATATCGATAAGTTAGAAGAAGTTTCTGGTGTAGATCGCAACTTGGCTCGTGCAGCGGCTTTGGCTTACGCTGATGCGCCTAATGCCATGTCGTTCCACGGTTTGGGAGTCACAGAGCATTCTCAAGGTACGTTCACTGTAATGCTCATTGCGCAGCTGGCCATGATTACAGGAAACATAGGTCGCCCAGGAGTTGGAGTAAATCCGCTACGTGGACAAAACAACGTACAAGGTTCTGCCGATATGGGAGTTCAACCACACCAAGGTGCTGGTTACATGGATATAAACAAGCCAGAAGTAGTTGATCAGTATTCTAAATTTTACGGCGTTAGCGTACCCTTGGGAGAAGGATTAAAAATTCCTGAAATGTTTGATGCGGCCATTGCTGGCAAACTTAAAGGTGCTTGGATTGTAGGCGAAGATGTAGCCCAAACAGATCCTAATACCAAACACGTAGTAAAAGCATTGAAGAGCCTTGATATACTGGTAGTTCAGGAACTCTTTATGACCGAAACAGCCTTGTTGGCTGATGTTATTCTGCCTGGAGCCAGTTTCTTAGAAAAAGATGGAACATTCACCAATGGCGAACGAAGAATTCAGCGGGTGCAACAAGTTGTACCTCCAGTAGGAAATGCCAAAATTGATGGGCAAATCATTATTGATGTAATGAACCGAATGGGCTACAAACAAGCGGATTACGATGCCAAAACCATGTTGGAAGAAATCTCTCAAATTGTACCTTTCTTTAGAGGTGTAAAGTGGGACGAACTTGGCGATAGCGGAAAACAATGGCCTGTGAAGGAGGACGGAACGGATACCAAAATCTTGCACACAGAAGATTTTAAAATTGGCAAAGGCCGATTTAAAGCCTTCGACTGGCGAGAGTCTACCGAGATTTCAGATCATGGAAAACAGTTTCCATTTATACTTACCACGGTGCGCGAGCTCGAACATTACAATTGCGGTGCAATGACCCGCAGAACGGGTAATGTGGACATACTTGGAGAAGATTATTTGGTGATAAACCCGGTGGACGCCGAAGCAAAAGGCATCAAACATGGCGACATGGTTTGTATTAGTTCTGAGCGTGGCAAAGCCGATGTTCGTGCCAAAGTAAGCACTGATGTAAAGCCCGGAATATTGAGCTCTACCTTCCACTTCCCAGAGATTATGCTCAATAACCTTACGGGTAATGTAAGCGACTCTGAAGCGATGTGCCCTGAGTATAAAGTAGTGAGTGTTGATATCCGAAAAAGCAAAGGGGAGTTTAAGGCGAAAGTGATAGTATAGGGTTGGGGTTGGCGTTGGTTAAAAGATAAGCACGAACGAGTACGTTCGCGCGGGCTGGGGCAAATCTGCGCCAACAGGGGAGAGGAAATACGAGTTTCAAATTTCCGTATTGATGAATGTTTTACAATTGATTGAACTGAAAGATTCCCACGCCAGCGCTGACGTCCTCGTCAGTGCGATTTAAAATCTATATATCCATTTACCAACCACTACTCCAAAAAAAAATCGCTTACCGAGTGGGTCTTGTATTCCAACTCTAATAGGTTTTGGTCGCTTCTTAAGTTACGTTCCGCAAACTACGGAATTGCAATTATTTTTTTTTCATGCAAAGTTCATCTGCGCTAATCCGCTTGAGCTACGGTCATTTTTCTTTGTGTCTTAGCGTCTTTGCGAGAGACTATACTGAGTTATTCTTTTCTCCGCGTTCCTTCCGCTTTGCGGAACTTCACCTTCCGCTTGTTTGCACCTTCTTCGCGAAACTTTGCGTTACAACCCATCTGCGCTAATCTGCGAAATCTACGGGAGCTTAAATGTAAAACACTCCGCGTACCACTACGCCTCCATTGCGAAACTTCGCGTAATAGCTCTTACTTAATCAATTAAGGACCTACACCAAAATTTAATCAGCGTTAATCTGCGAAATCTGCGGGAGCTTAAATGTAAAACAGTAAAATGTAAAATTCAAAATGAAAAACACTCCGCCCCCCCCCGCCAGCGCTGATGTCCTCGTCAGTGCGATTTAAAACCTTTCTATCCAATTGCCTACAAATTCTTCAAAAACAAGTCGTTTGTCTAGTAGGTTTGGGTCTATATCTCCATTAAATCTTTAATCAAAAAGAGTTATTCCATGAATTTATAGGATAGCTGAAATAGCCCTGCATTTTTGGGTGTGATGACGAATGGATTGGCCGTGGGGTAGGAATTGGTAAAGGCACGGGTCACTTTATGGTTTTTGAGCATATTATATTTTATTTCATAGGCGTTAATGGTTTCGTGCTCCACTTCAATGTAATCAACCTCGCTGCCGTTCATATTGCGCCAGAAGTAGGAAGAATTTGAAATGCCGTGATGAACTTTGTATTTCATTCTATCGGCAACCACTAAGTTTTCAAAGAGTGCTCCTTGGTCAGTCCTAATTTTAAGTTCTCTAAAATCTCCAATAACGGCATTTCTGATTCCGCAATCCCAAAAATAGATTTTGCTCATTTTGCTTATTTCTTTTCGTGGGTTATTGCTAAGGGCTTTCAATCTAAAAATCACAAATGATTTTTCCAGCAAATCGATGTAACTTTCTATGGTTTCTGATTTTACACGAAGCGTTTTGGCCAATTCATGGATTGAAACTTCGCTACCAATTTGATAAGCCAAGAGCTTAAGCAATTGATCTAAAAGTTGTGGTTTACGAAGGTCTTTCCAAATCAACACATCCTTGTATAAGTATTGTCCTGCTATGTTTTTAAGCAGTTCTTCAGCAATGGCTCTTTGAATACTTATTTCGGGATAATATCCATAAACTAAATGAAAAGAAAGCTGCTGTTGGATTTCGAAAGGTGAAGAGCTTGCATATAATTCTTTTGTAGTAAGAGGATAGAGGTGAAATAAAAAATGCCTGCCTGTTAAAGGTTCAAAGATCGAATCTGAAATTTCTAATGCAGAAGAACCTGTTGCAACCACTTGTAAGTCTTTGAAATTATCGGTCAGTAATTTTAACAGCAATCCAGCGTTTTTTACCCGTTGAATTTCATCAATAACAAGTAATTTTTTGTTACCTACAATGAGTTTTAAATCTTCTAGATTATTAATTTCAAGGGAGTCGCGTGTTTGAGGTTCATCAGCATTGAGCCAAAGACCATTCTCAGCATTGGCAAATACCTTTTTTAGAATCGTTGTTTTGCCCACTTGTCGGGCTCCTGTGAGTACAATGGTCTTTCCTTTTCCTAACCATTTTTGAAGTCGTGTTTCTAGTGATCTTTCTAACATGCCTCAAAAGTATTAATATTTCCAGTATAATGGAAAATTAGATACTTAATATTCTTTTATATTCGAATATCTAATTGAAACATATTTGGAACGGGCAGCTTTCCTTCTTGTCCTTTTATGACAGGGAGCTTCACTTTCTGTTAGTCTGCGCTTAATCTGCGAAATCTGCGGGAGCTTAAATGTAAAACACTCCGCGCCACTTTGCGCCTCCTTTGCGAAACTATGCGTAATTGCTCCTACTTCTGCTTTTCGGAACTTCAACTTCGGCTGGTCCGCGAAACTTTGCTTAACATCTTATCCGCCCCAACAGCAAATCCGATAACCCTATCGAGCAAAGAAAATTATTCTACTTCACAAAAGTGATATGGCTAACCCCGTGGGTAGGCACCTCTTGAATTTTGGTAATGGTACCTGCATTATCGAAGTGATAAAATCCAAATTTAAGGGTGTTGTTGTCCATTGCATGGAAAATACCATAATCCCATTCGCTTACACCGAATGCTGTAAGGTCATAGTCATCGATGGTAACAACACGATAAGTATTGCTCAAAGGATTTACTCGAATCACAGCATTTTGCCCAGAATTATTATCTGCTACTAGATAGGCGTAATACTTGCTTGCATACAGACTATTGATCTCCGACACGCCAAACGCTCCAACTTGAAACTCTGATTGTTGTTTCTGCACGTAGCGGAAAGTTGAAAAAACCTTTCCATTGTTCGAACCATATTTCGTGTTGGAACCAACCCAAACTTTTCTTTCACTTACATGGGCTTGGTATTTTATATGAGCTGGATAAGAGGTAGGATTGAGGCTAATTACTTCATAAGTAACTGGATCAACCTTCCAAAACCCCTCGGTAGAAGAGATGAAAATAGTGTCGTTTTCGGGGTACTTAAAGATAGTTGTCCTAGTAATATCGTTCACTGGGAGGGTTAAGAGTCCTGCACCATTTTTAATATATCTAATTTGATCCTTTCCACTTACGTCTTTTCCGAGGTAGCAGATATTGCCATTTTTGTCAGATACATAGCTAGACACTCTATCACCTGAAATTGACTTCTCAGTTTTGCTCGGGCTTGAAGGGTTACTGTAATCTATCAAGGACAACACACCGCCATCTAATCTGTATCCTACCCTTTTTTCGGGGTGGAAATTAGAGGTTGGAAGATCTTCTTTTTTTACAAAAAACAGCCTACCCGTGGCTCTTTCAACAAGCCCTTCCTGCATTCCTTCAAGGCGCATGAACTCATGATCAAAAGGATTAAGGTATATTTTTTCCTTACTGAAGTCTGTAATTATCTCTTGACTAGAAGCATTGTAAAATCGTATTGTGTCGATTTTATTATCTAAGTCTACAAGTAAGACTCCTGCATTGGTAGAGGCATTTGGAGATGCATAATACCCTATTACGGCCATCGTTTTTGGCCCAAAGTTGAGGTGATGTAATTCTTTTGAAATGGATGTACTGGGAGGTATAACTGCAGGAGGAGTTGCAATAGGATCAATCTCTTCGTCTTTTTTCTTACATGAAAAAATGACAACTGCTAATAGTATGATGTATAAGGTTCTCATTCTTTAATAATTATTTGTCTATGATTAAATTGATCTGTTTTGCTTAATTCAAGAATGTAGGTTCCTGGATTGAGGTCGTGTACTTTAATTTGTTGATTGGACAATTCTCCTTCCAATACCATTTTGCCATCTATTTGATAAACAGTATAGTTCGTAATATGCGGATTTTCGAGATAAATAATGGATTTACATGGGTTTGGATAAGTAAGAAATTGCTCGCCATTTTCATTATTTACAGACAAAGGCGGGTAGGTTACTTCTTCCTCTGTCGGCCACGAAGTTTCAGAGACTGAATAAAACTCTAAACTTCCTTTGGAATTCATAGTATCATTTTCCCACGACATCGAAACTTCTGTTGATCCCGAGGAATTTCTAACTGTACTTTCATTGAGCCATCGCCCATCTTTGTAAGTTGCCGATACGATGTTTTCATGATGTAATTTATTTAAGGATTTCATGTATACCACATCGCCCGATTTGTCTAATGCCATTTCAAAACCTGACCAAAAATCATTGCGGGATTCATAAGGCGTAGATAATATTTGATTTTTAAAAGGAATAGTGCCATTGAATGCTCCTCTAACTATCAGAGAATCGTTGACGATCGATGCGCCGTAAAGGCTTAAAAGTTTTTTCGTTCTGGAGTCAACCCATGTCCAGTTGGAGTTGCCGTTATTTAAATCAAGAGATTCAATAAAACCTATCGCTTTTCTATCTGGATTCGCTATGGTTTGTCCATTTAAAGTTAATTCGCGATAGGAGGTTCCAGATGCCACAACTTGGTTGTTCCAAAGGGTAAGATTAAAATGAATGGGTTGACCCACTCCTGAAGGTGTTGCACCTATTGTTTTGCCCCAAACGTAGTTACCCGAGGCATCTATTTTAACAATTCGTACCCCTCCGACTGGCCCGAAAGAATTGTTCTGAATTCGGGCACTATCTAGATAGCCCGAAAAGGCAATTACCACTTCACTATTGTCTGTATATATTATGTCAGAAATTGAACCTAAGTCTATAAGGGAACCGCAATCGCCCAAAATGGTAAATCGCAATCTATTCCCGTTTGTATCATAAAAAACAATGGGGTAACGGCCAATGTTACTTCCGTTACAGGTAATCGAAGTATCGGGGAAACTCACGCCTTGAAAATCTCTTGTTGTTATCAGTAATTCATTCTTCGAGTTCAATAGCATTCTTCTGTTTCTGGCGAAGGAATATTCAGGGGATCCTGAATTCACACTACTAATTAATGTTTTAGCAAATATTAGATCACCATTTTCTTTTAATTTAATCAGTGCCATCGAATTCCCTGCGAATTGTGATGAATCTTTAAGGATAGTATCACCATCAAGTACAATAGCCACCCAATAATTTAGGGTTAGATAGGTTTCGTTTTGGTCAGTAATAACTATATCAAATGGTCCAGAGGCATTAATAAATTCCCTTTGAAATAAAGTAGAGCCGTTTCCATCTTTCTTTATATAAATAGCCCCACCAACAGATAAGCCTACATTATTTATACTGCTAACGTCATTTTTATTGATAGCTAAATGCACTTCGTGATTTTGACCCATTAAAACTCGGTCATTTTTATACCACTTCGAAGAGGTAAATTCATGAGTGATTTTAGTCCGAAATATTTCAGTGAATTGAGCTTGAATCCAAAAGGAATTCATCAGAAGGACGGTAAATAATAAGGTGCGAAGCATAATTTTAAGGTTATCGATAATTGCGTTTTAGGGTACCAAATGTAGTCTTTAGATACCTTTCTCGACTCAATTCTTATGCAGAATAATCCCACCTACCTTCATGTTGAAATCGAAAATAAGGTTGCTTTTTAAATGAAAATTACCTTCCGTTAAGGTGATGCCGTCTCTATTAAACTCCGGTAGTTCAAATAGTACATTGATATATGCTTTCTCAAAAGGGTGATTGTTTTTAATTTTTCCTATTAGAGGGGCCTGCACTACAAAGCCAAAATCTTTTTTGATCAACTCAGCTCCTGTAAACTGAGCATCACCTATTTTCCCCGATATGTTGCCAACTGAGTCGATGGTTACACTCAATTCTAATTCCCCTATTTCCTCGTTGAGATCAACCTTTAAGAGCGCCCCAGTACCCGACCAAGTGCCTATGAGGTATGTATTAGAATGAACAAGGTCTGTATTGTTGATTTCCTTTTTACATGAAACCAGTGAAAGGAGTAAAGTTAGAAAGATGGTGTGTTTCATAGGGCTATAATTGTGGTTTATCGCGAAGCAAGTCTACGACAGTGGTGAGCTCGTAAAAGGTATTGATATGTTTGCAACATGCCTTCATTCTTTTGCTAAAGGCTTCTGCTTCTGGCGGCAATTTACTTCCAAAGTTTTCCCACTTATCTCTAGAAGGCCATTGTGCATACGCTATGTATTTGTTCTCGGATGCATGATGAAGTCGAGAACCCAAACTACCTTCATATTTATAAATGAGTTTAGTGAGTTCGGTCCATGTGAAGATAAGTTCTTCATTGAGTCCTTGTTTTACTTCAAAAGAATAAATAACTGAAAACATCTTCGTTTATATGTAAAAAGTAACTTACGAGCCATTTCAATCGGATTGACTAAAAACCGATTCGAAATTAAATATCTTTCAAACAAAAGGTTAAACTTTTTGAAGGTTCTGATAAATTATACAACTTCGCAAACATCAAATTCAATTAATATGTCAGACGATAAAAAGGTAATATTCAGCATGATCGGAATCTCTAAAGTGATTCCTCCGCAGCGTCAAATACTTAAAAATATACACCTCTCTTTTTTCTACGGGGCCAAGATTGGAATTATTGGTCTAAATGGGTCTGGAAAATCCACATTAATGAGAATTATTGCTGGAGTAGAAAAATCGTTTATTGGAGATATCACTTTTTCACCGGGCTATAACATTGGGTATCTCGAACAAGAGCCCAAAATGGATGACACCAAAACGGTGATAGAAATTGTAAAAGAAGGGGTTCAAGAGGTGGTAGATATCCTAAAGGAATACGAAGAAGTAAACAACAGCTTTATGGATCCTGCTGTGATGGAAGACCCCGACAAAATGGAGAAACTCATTGAACGTCAGGGGCAATTGAGCGATTTAATCGACCAGCACAACGCATGGGAATTAGATACCAAACTCGATATTGCCATGGATGCATTGCGATGTCCTGAGCCTGAGGCTTTGGTCAAAAACCTCTCAGGTGGAGAAAAACGTCGTGTGGCACTGTGTAGGCTTTTGCTTAAAGAACCAGAAATTTTGCTTTTGGATGAACCTACCAACCACTTAGATGCCGAATCTGTTTTTTGGTTGGAGCAACATCTTCAGCAGTACAAGGGAACGGTGATAGCCATAACGCACGACAGGTATTTCTTGGATAATGTGGCGGGTTGGATTTTGGAACTCGATAGAGGAGAAGGTATACCTTGGAAAGGAAATTATTCGAGCTGGTTGGATCAAAAATCATCGCGATTGGCAGGTGAGGAAAAGGAAGCGAGTAAGAAAAGAAAAATATTAGAAAGAGAACTCGAATGGGTTAGAATGGCTCCCAAAGCGCGTCAATCTAAAAGCAAAGCGCGTATTTCTAATTATGAGAAAATGCTTGCCGATGAGGGAAAAGAAAAAATCGACAATTTGGAGATTTATATCCCACCAGGCCCTCGTTTGGGAAATGATGTTATCGAAAGCATTGATGTATCCAAAGGTTTTGAAGATCGGTTGCTCTATGAGAATCTAAATTTCAAGCTTCCACCAAATGGAATAGTAGGTATTATTGGCCCTAATGGCGCTGGTAAGACAACCTTGTTTAGAATGATAATGGGACTCGAAAAGCCCAACTCTGGCGAGTTTAAGGTAGGTTCTACTGTAAAAGTGGCCTATGTTGATCAAAGCCATGCCGATATCGATCCAAACAAAACAGTTTATGAAGTGCTTTCGGGCGGAGCCGATTGGATTGAAATTGGAAAAAATAAAATCAATGCTCGGGCTTATTGTACGAGATTCAATTTTGCTGGCGCCGACCAGCAGAAAAAAGTAGCTGTACTTTCAGGTGGAGAGCGCAACAGGCTTCATTTGGCCATCACGCTAAAGATGGAGGCGAATGTACTGTTGTTGGATGAGCCTACTAACGATATTGATATTAATACGCTTCGAGCCTTAGAAGAAGCTTTAGAAAATTTCGCTGGCTGTGCAGTTGTTATTTCTCACGATAGATGGTTTTTGGACCGGGTATGCACACATATACTTGCGTTTGAAGGAGATAGCCAAGTGAAATATTACGAAGGATCGTTTAGTGATTATGAAGAAAACAAGCGAAAGAGATTGGGAGATGTAGCACCCAAACGACTCAAGTATAAAAAGCTGGTAAGGGCATAGCCAAAGTTGTTATTCGAAAAAAGAAAAGCCTGATTGAATATTCAATCAGGCTTTTCTTTTTACATATTGTGCTGGTAATTATTTCCCAGGATTGCCCAACATATCTGATACCCCAGGAGCCAGAGTTGCACCTTTGTGGGTTTTGTATTCTTGAATTTTTCTTTCACTCAATTCGTATTTCATATCGTGAACATTTATATCCGTCAAAAACAAATTGGGTACATCACGAGTCATTGAAGGGTTTTTGTCGGCTTCTAATTTTCCAATAACGATTACCATTTTGGCTTGTGCATCCTTGTCCCATTTAATCATTACAATCAAATCTTGAGAAGAATCTAGAAAGTACTCGCCATCGCTTTTTACCTTAAAAGCCATTTTAGTTCCTACTCTTCCTATTTCTTGCATAGCAGGAAGCTTTTCGGGGGCTTTCATTACCCTTTTCATTTTTTCAAAGGCATCGATAATTTCTTGTAGCTTTTCTCGTTCGATGGCGTTTGGACCTGCCAACACTTCAGAACTACCTACCATTAATTCGATTAAAACAAGATCTTTAAAAGTTGGGTTATCGGGTTCAAATATTGCCAAAGAGCCTTCCTGCAATTCATTGTTAACGACTTGGGATGCCCCAAATTTTCCAATAAGACCTTGAGAATACCCATTGAAAGTCAGAAAAGAAAAGATGGAGAGAAATAATACTGTCTTACGCATACGAAATATTTTTAATGGGCAAAATAAAGGATTCTTTACGTTTTATTCTGTCTTTTTTAAGGTTTGTGATTATAGTTCTTTGATTCACGACCTGAATCGCGCATTTTTGCTGGACAAATACAGGTATTTTGAACAAATTAAATACACCCAAAGGCACACGTGATTTTCTTCCCGATCAGGTAAAAAAACGGAATTACATTTTTGATACTGTAAAACATGTATTTGACTTGTATGGGTTTGTGCCCATTGAAACGCCCGCTATGGAACTTACCGAAACCCTTATGGGAAAATATGGTGAAGAGGGTGATAGGTTGATTTTTAAAATTCTTGCCAGGGGCGAAAAACTTAAAAGTGCCTTAGAGTCGGGAAAAGAAACTTCGATGGCAGAGGAAGCCCTCCGCTATGACCTTACAGTGCCCTTTGCGCGATTTGTAGTGCAGCATCAGAATGAGCTTTCGTTTCCATTTAAAAGGTACCAGATTCAGCCTGTTTGGCGCGCCGATAGACCACAAAAAGGACGGTATCGTGAGTTTTTTCAGTGTGATGTGGATACAATTGGTTCTGATTCGTTGTTGAATGAGGTTGAGCTGGTTCAAATTGTAAGCGAAGTTTTTGAAAAACTCAAACTTCCCGAAATCGTTGTTAAAATCAACAACAGAAAAATCCTTCAAGGAATTGCTGAAGTGGTGAACGAACCAGATCGAATGGTGGATATAACCGTGGCTTTGGACAAGCTGGATAAAATAGGTCGCGAAAAAGTTGAGGAGGAATTGCTTGCAAGAGGCGTTTCAAACGAGGCTATTCAAAAATTGGGATACCTCTTTGAGAATCCAGGCTTAACGTCCATCCGAAATTTTGTGGCTACCAGCGAAATTGGAATGAAGGGTATTGAGGAAATTGAATTTTTGTTTTCGCGATGTAATGAATTGGGAATTCAATCCATCGCATTTGACCCTACGCTAGCGCGAGGCTTAAACTATTACACTGGCGCTATTTTCGAGGTGGTTCACCCAGATTTTCCATCAAGTATTTGCGGTGGTGGAAGATACGATGACCTTACGGGCATTTTTGGATTAAAGAATTTATCGGGTGTGGGTGTATCATTTGGGGCAGACAGAATTTACGATTTGTTGGAGCAGAAGGATCTTTTTCCACAGCAAATTTCAAATTCGACTCAGGTATTATTTATCAATTTTGGTGATACAGAAGCGAAGCAATGTATCTTGTGGGCTGCTCAATTGCGAAGGGCGGGAAAAAGGGTAGAGGTATATCCAGACAGTGCCAAACTCAAAAAGCAAATGAAATATGCCGATGATAAATCCATTCCGTGGGTGGCCCTTATAGGTGAACGAGAAATTCAGGATCAAAAACTGACAATAAAAAACATGAATACAGGAAACCAGGAATCTATTTCGATTTCGGATTTCCTTCAAAAACTTTAAAAAAATGGAATTGCATAATATTTCGGGATATCATTTATCGTTGGAGCAAATTGATGAAATTGTTTCATCTAATGCCTATTTGGAATTAAGCCAAGGCTCAATTGACAGAATAAACTTTTGTAGGGCCTATCTCGATAAAAAAATGGCCACCAGCAAGGAACCAATTTACGGAATTAATACCGGCTTTGGCTCACTTTATGACAGGGAGATATCTAACCAAGACCTTGGTAAACTTCAAAGAAACCTAGTGCTTTCTCATGCCTGTGGAATTGGAGAAGAAGTAGCGCCAGAGATAGTTAAGCTCATGCTGTTACTCAAAATTCAAGGTTTGAGTTATGGTCATTCAGGTGTGCAATTGGCTACCGTACTTCGTCTCATTGATTTTTACAATAACGATATTATCCCCGTGGTTTACCAACAAGGATCATTGGGTGCATCGGGTGATTTGGCACCATTGGCCCACTTAAGTTTACCACTGTTGGGGCTAGGTGAAGTTTATTGCCAAGATACAAGAATGTCAAGTGAAGAAATGATGGAGGAATTTGGGTGGCAACCCATTGAACTCCAGAGCAAAGAAGGGTTGGCTTTACTTAATGGCACTCAGTTTATGGGTGCTTATGCCGTTTGGAGTTTTCTTAAAGCAAAAAAATTAAGCGACAATGCTGATTTAATTGCGAGCATGTCATTGGATGCTTATGACGGACGGTTGGAACCATTTGATGAAGACCTGCACATGCTAAGAAACCACACTGGACAAATAAAAACGGCACAAAATGTTCGAAAGAATTTGGAGGGAAGTGAAATTGCCATCCAACCTAAGAAACATGTGCAAGATCCCTACTCATTTCGATGCATACCGCAAGTACACGGAGCCACCAAGGATGCGCTCAAGTACATAGAGAAAGTGATAGAGAATGAGGTGAATGCCGTAACGGATAACCCTACAATTTTTCCTGAAAGAGATAAAATAATTTCAGGTGGAAATTTTCACGGGCAGCCACTTGCGTTGGTATTAGACCATCTGGCGATTGCTTGTGCCGAATTGGCATCGATCTCCGAAAGAAGAACTTACAAACTAATCTCTGGAAACCGAGGGTTACCCCCTTATTTAGTAGCTCAACCTGGCTTGAATAGCGGCTTTATGATTCCTCAATATACCGCTGCAAGCATTGTAAGTCAAAACAAAGGTTTGTGTTTTCCTGCGTCGGTAGATACGATTGATAGCAGCAATGGGCAAGAAGACCATGTGAGTATGGGGGCCAACGGGGCTACTAAGTGCTATCGTGTTATTCAAAATGTACAAAAGGTGCTAGGCATTGAATTGATGAATGCCGCCCAAGCGATTGAGTTTAGAAGGCCACTAAAATCGTCGGCGAAGATTGAAGATTTTATCGCAAAATACCGCAAGGTTGTTCCTTTTGTGAAGGAGGATGCGCTACTCAGTGATTTAATGCGGAGTTCATTCAATTTTTTGGACTAGGTATTTAAAGCTGTTGAATGTGACTTTGTAGAAGTTGTATCCAAATGATTAGCACTTTAATCTTATCCAAAAAATGCATGTAGGCAGCAAAGGCCGCCATAACTATTCAATTAGTCACCTTTATAAACTACACTATTTCGTTCGGTTTCGAAGAGTTCAACTTCGAGGCTAAGGTGCTGTGGGATCTTTGGCCTCAGTTTGTTCCAGATGATGACGGAAATATTCTCCGCAGTAGGATTCAATTCTTTGAATTCTGGAATTTGTTCGTTTAAATTTTTGTGATCTAGGTATTTACAAATTTCATTTTCGATCAAATTCTTCAACAGTTTAAGATCCATTACAAACCCTGTTTCTGGATCAATTTCGCCCCCAACTTCTACTGTAAGGTTGTAATTGTGTCCGTGATATAAGGGGTTGCTACAAAGCCCAAAAATGGCTTCATTTTTTTCATTCGACCAATCTGGTCTGTGCAAGCGGTGAGCAGCATTGAAGTGTCCTTTACGTTTTACTCGAGCTTTCATTGTTGTAGTTGTTTAGATTTTAAAAAAGAGAGCACTTTGGGAAGGGCAATAATGAACCACGGTGTAAATTCATGGGGAGATTGTGTCGTCCTCTGATCGATCCATGCTAGGTCAGCAAATTTCCATTCCGCAACTTCCGACAAATCGGGGTACACTGGGCCATTGTGATTCCCTAGGAGGACATGATCGTACTCATGCTCCTCAAGTCCGTTTTCTAGCTTTGCTTTATAGATAAAGTCAAAAGCCTTGGTTAATTCACTTTCAATCCCAAGTTCTTCTTTAAGCCTTCTATGAGCAGCGTTTTCAATTTTTTCATTTTCAAATGGATGGCTACAACATGCATTTGTCCATAGCCCACCACTGTGGTATTTGTCATCCGCTCGCCTGTGAATGAGCATTTGGCCCTCATCATTAAATAAAAAAATAGAAAATGCGCGATGGAGCACTCCCAATTCGTGGGCCTTCATTTTTTCTAACAGCCCAATTTGTTGGTCTTTTTCATCTACTAATATGACTTGTATTTCTGAATTTGCCATTTTTTCAAAGCTAATTTTTTATTTCATGAAATAGGGCCTTGACCATGGTTCAATCATTTGAATAAGTTAAAATTTAGGAGGAATAAGTAGGGACTTATTTCACTGAAAAAGACCATCCTTTTTCAGTCTTGAGTTTGGAGCTTTGGAAAACTCCTTTTCCGCCCTTTACCATCAAATGAATACCAACCAAACCTGTACCTGTGCCTGCTACTACGCCAAGCGTTCCCCAAATTACATCTGTGCTATTGGGGTCGATGAGCTCTGCACTTACCACGCACAATGCCACGCCAGCCGCTGTAAGGCCTGTTCCGATAGCGAAATTAGCTACGCCAGCAGATCGCCATCCCATTGTTTTGGTAAAATTTTTCCCCACCATTTCGAGTTTATTCACCTGAATCTTGTTGCTGTCTATGGTCACGTATTGTCTATCTATTTTTATCAAAATTCCCTTTTGAATTTTATCATCCGTATTGGTTTTGAATTTCACAAACTCACCTTCGCTGAATTCAATAAGTTGCTTTCTTTTTTTATGTTCGGCTACGAGTTTGGGTCCTGAAGGCTTTTTTTTCTTCGTTTTTTTTGAAGTGTTTTTTTCTTCTTTCACTTTCTTGTTTATCGAAGGCCCTGAAGGTGGCGGTGGTGGTGCAAATTCGCCATCTGGCGCACCGCGTTCTGGCTTCACTTCTTGGAATTGATTTTTCTTAGGTGTGGTTACTTCATCTGTTCCGATGGTAACATCTTCTTGTGCCCTGCCAGACAAAGTACATATTAAAACCACAATACCAATGAGTAATTTGTATTTCATTACACGTATCCCATCAGTTTATAAACGAAGTAGCCTACCCACTCATGAATAACGATATTCCAGCGAAATAGTGTGTCAGCCTGCGGCAAAAACATGTGGTCGAAATAGAACTTTCGCTCTCCTACCAACCCGTCAACATTATATGGAACCACTTCAAGGCCGATTTTTGTGAAACAAGCTTGAGAACGGGGCATGTGCATGGCGCTGGTAATAAGCAAATAAGGCGGTTTTATACCGAGGCTATCAAGTATTTTTTTTGTTTCAATGGCGTTTTCTCTTGTGTTTTTGGAGTTTGGCTCAACCAAAAGATCCTTTTTTTTAACCCCCATGTTTACAATATGTCTCGCTGTATAGGCCGCTTCGCCTTCCAAGTCTCCTAAGAGTTGGCCTTGGCCACCGCTAAGTAAAATTCCGTTTATTTTTTTTGTATGGTACAGCTCCAAGGCTTGCCAAATTCGATCGCCACTTTCATATAGATTGAGCTGGTCGGCCTTAGGAGCATGCACGCTATATCCTCCAAGCACAATGGCGTAGTTAAAGTTTTGGTCATTTTCTAATCGGCTCATTTCGGGTTCCCACAACCGGATAAGTTCATCTTGTAAAAACGCATTGGTAAACACAAAAAAGAGAACCACACCACCTATAAGGAATTTTCGGGCCGTGGCTTTGTTTTTCCAGAAAAGGGCTAGCACCAAACACGCAGCAATCCACATTACTGGAGTGGTGGCAAAAAATAAAATTTTAGAAAGAGCGTGAAACATGAATGGAGAAGATGCCGCGAAAGAATTTCTTTTAGTCTACCAAAACTTTAATTGTTTGAAATTTTCCTTCTTTTTTGACCTTGCAATAATGAATACCGCTTGCAATTCCTTCAAAATTCAATGGTAAGGATTGTTTGCCGGCTACCAATTCTCCTTGAAAAAGTAGTTTGTCGAGCCTTCCCAGTTGATCGTAAACTTCGATTTCGACCAAACCATTTGAATTTAGTTCAAATTCGATAGTGGCGTTTTGTCGAATGGGGTTCGGATAAATTTTTGCTTGCGTTTTCTGAATTGATGTTTCATTTACAGAATTCACGGCCTCGGCAGATGTGATTTTTGCACCGTAGAGTCCGGCGCCGTATGTTGCGATAGCAAGATAGCCATCCGAGTCCCTCACGTCTAGTTTATGAACAATAACGTTTCCAATTTCGTAGTAGCCCTGCTGCACCCAAAGGGTATTGTGACCTTTGAGCAAATTGGTTCCAAATAGCCCCACACTGGTACCTAAAAAATAGGCAACTCCATCTTCTTTTTCTACAATAGCACAAGTGCTAATGCTAGGACCATTACCGTAACCCAGGGCATTGGCAGGCATTCCATCTCTTAGAGGTTCTTCCAAATTACCGGCTACACCATCCCAACTATTTCCACCATCTTCGCTATAATAAACGCTGTAAGCGCTATAGTTTGAAAACACAACCATGACTTTATTGGCATCGCTTGGATGGACAGCAATATCTGCAACAAATTTTCCTACAATATAAGGCCCTGTGATGGAGATGTCTTTAAGTGTTGCACTGGTAGAGTTTGCATTTTCAATTCGATAAAGTTTGCCATTTTCACACCCTACATACAACCTGTGAGCAGGATTGCTTCGTGATGTTTTTAGGCTTGAAATCACACCGCCAATGGCCGTGGTTAGGTTAGTCCAGCCATAGTTTGAGGGTCCTCGTCCATTCGTTAGTTGTATAGAATTAAGAATCATATTTCTTTTAACCATGTTGGTTATACCATCTTGATAGGCCATGTACATCACTCCATTGTCATTATAATCTAAGGTAAACGGATTGATAAATGAGTAGTTTAAACTTGTTCCAACGGGATTCATTTGCTCAAATCGATCTCGGACTCCATTGGCTCCCATTTGGGTTTTGTAGGTGGTGCCATTTTGTGAAGAGAAGTAATACATACCTGAACCGTTGCCAGAGGTGCCTTTAGAAACGGCACAGTAAGAACCGTCGCCTTTAGCTGGGTCCGAATAGTCTGTGGTGGGGGAAAAGGAATAGGTAAACTGAGTGCCATTATCTTGTGTTCCACCGACTAATACACCATTTTCGGTGGCGTGATCCAAGGCAACGGTATAAAATTGGGTGCTCACCAGCCCATAGTTTTTCCAAGTGTATTGGACTTGAGCTGCTCCCGCATTGGATGTATAACTTACACCTCCGTCCGTTACAGTGTAGGCATCTGTGCCAGTATTGGTTGGGAAAATAATATCATGTTGATCTGGGTGCTGATTGGGATATCTGTATTCGTCAAAAGATCCACCTGTACTTGGATTATAGCCTCCAATTTGTGTAGTGCTATTCGAATTGAGGAAGCCATTGGTATTTCTAAACAAATTCGTTCCTCCTACAAAAACAACACTTTCGCTATAAGGTGCTACTCTACAAACCATGTCATATCCACCCTGGGTGTCGAATGTATAGGCGTTCCAATTATCGTTTCTAGGTAAATTACTAGATAAATTCTGCCATTGGGCTCCAGTGCCACTTCCGTTTCCAGATAAGTAGGTGTATTTAAACAATGAGTTTCCTTCATTTGCACGTGAGGAGGTATTACCAGCTAATTGTCCAGCGCCTGGCGTATTGGCAAGGAAATAAACCACATTGGGATTTGAAACTGAAATATCAAATACAATTCTTTCAAAGTTAGAAGGCATAGAGGTAGGGGTGATGTTGGTCCAGTTATCGCCATCAACTGATCTCCACATTCCAGGATTTAAAACTCCTGTTTTACCAATGGCGGCATACACTACGCCACTCGAATTTACACCCACCCACGTATAGTTTTGCTGGAAATCTCCCTGTCCCAAAACTTGTTTCCAATTCAAACCACCATCCGTACTCTTCATGATACCTCCATTTGCAGCGGCATAAACTTCATCTTGGGCCGTGTTGGAATTGTCAACTGCCAAGTTCCAAATTGAGCTCCAAACGTTTCTCCCACTCGGGCTATTGGTAACCGTTGAATCCAAAACATTCCAAGTGAGACCATTATCGGTAGATTTGTAAATTCCATTTCCATTGGTGTGGGTTTTTGTTCCGGAGTATCCAGATCCTTCGCCAGTACCGGCATACCAAATATTGGTTTTACCAGCTCTTTTGTCTTGAACGATATATGAAATATTATGCGATTGATTTTGCAAGCTCACCTTTTCCCACGATTGACCTGCGTTGGTGCTTCGGTAAATTCCACCCGAAACGCCCCCCGAAATCAAAATGTTGGTGTTTGCCTTGTCTATCCCAAGTGATCGAATTCTACCGCCGGTGTTGTATGGTCCTCTTGGCTCATAAATCAGTGAATCTTCGCCTCTTGATCCGAAATCGCTGTCTTTTGGCAATGTTTGGGCAAATATGGCCTCCTTTGAAATAATATCTTGCGGTATTTCTCCCGTGGCTGGATCAGCCAGTTTTTTCTTCCACCATTCAGCTCTTTGCTTAGATATTTCATCCTTAGTAAATGATTCTGGAGCTTGGGGTTTTTGGGTTATAAAGTAGCCCGTTATCCCAATTAAGGCAATTAAAACTACGCTGATTTTACTTTTCATACCTATAAATCCAATAAAATTCTTTTCCGTCTTCATCATGCTTCTTTTCTGCAATAGCCTTGAACGACTCATTAATTTTTAACCCTGGGTAGTTTTCTGATTGTTCTGGAAATAAGTTCTTGCTGTTCTTTTCCATAGTAATTGGAAAAAATACTTTGATGGTATCGCCTGGATCGAACTCGCTTTGAAAATATTTACCACGTTGGTCAATAGAAGTTACTTTCATGTATCCATAGCAATTGTAGCTGTTGCAAGGATGATCATATTTTACTTTTTTGTTTTCAATGGTTACTAGCAGCCCGCTAATGACGAGGTCATCAGCTTTTGCTGATATGTTGGCGTATGCCTGTGAAGGGGAATCCTTCAAGCCTGAGCATGAGGACAGTATTGTAACAGTAAAAAGTATAAGAAAAAAGTTTTTCAATCAATAAACGACTAAACGACCAGTGATTTTTTCACTGTCTTGCGCCAAAGAAACGAAATATAATCCTTTAGAAAGAGAACGAATATCAAGTTTTACAATACCATGATTTACTTCACTATCATTTATGATGTGTTGTTGTACTACTTTTCCATTTAAATTGATGATTTGTATGACACTTTTTGGTGAAAGGCCTCCGCTGGTATTGGTAATATGAACTACGCCACGGGTGGATGGGTTAGGAAAAAGGGTGAGTTTACTTTTATCGTCAGTTTTAATGTTATTCACTGAAACGTATGGGTTGGAACTAAAATCGCTCAGACTTCCTGTGAAAATACCTGCTCCGTGTGTGGCTATTGCGATAAACTTATCCGATGCGCGGTATTGGATGTCTTCAACAATAACATTACCTAGCGTACTAATCGTACTTGGGTCCATGGCCGTCCAATGAGTTGTTTCACCATCTAGCGCCGAGGTATAAAACAAGCCAACACTTGTACCCAGTAAATATAGGCTCGAATCGGCACCCATTGGAATAATCAATGCAGATCGACAAGAAGGACCGTCATTGACAAATGCCGCAGATGCTGGAACCCCAGGCGGTCGTTTCCCTTCTATGTTTCCCGAAATGTTTGTCCAATTGTCACCTCCATTTTCAGTAAAAAAAACGCTGTACGAATTGTAATTAGAGAATACCGCAATAACCCTATCTGAATTTCGAGGGTCAATGGTAATATCCGAAACATAACCAGAGGCTCTTATCCCCGTGGTTTTAGCTTCAATGGTGGGGGAGGCGCTGGCTGAATTGGTTATTTTTAGTATTCCAGCAGATGTAGTCCCAACATAAACAACCTCCTTGGGATTCACCGAAACATCCAAACATGAACCTGAACCAAATTGACCTAGGTTGTGTGATTTCCAGCCAGTAGTTTGTTTGTTGTAAGAATTATCGGGTGTGAATAGATGTAATGATTCGTTTACCCAAATTTTATTTCCGTTTAAAAGATACATGCGGTTGTGGTTAGTAGGGTCTAGCATGTATGGATTTATAAAAAGATAATTGCTGGTGTCGGCATTTAGCGGATCTATACGAATGTATGATTGTCTTTCTCCCTTTCCATCGGTTCTGATTTTCATAATCCCTGCCAATTGTTTGGCTGCGTAGATATTGGAATCTATCTCCGAAAAACTACAAAATGCGCCATCGTAGCTCCAGGGTAAGGTCCAAGGTACCGTATTGGATAAAGAGTTGGTCAACAGGGTTCCGTTGTCTTGGGTCCCTCCCATTACCCTAGTTGATCCATTTCTTGGATCCACGGCTAGCGTATAAAATTGGGTAGAGTAGTAGCCGTTATTCAATGAAAGCCAAACCACGGAAGTATCATATACATCGGTGGTCATGTGAATTCCACCGTCAGAAGCACAATACAATTCCTTTTTATTAAAAGGTGAAAACACCAAGTTTTGAATGTCAGGATGGTGGTTTTTGTATACCTGAAAATCGGGTAAATTGGTTTTTTGCCCATAACCACCCGCATACCGAATGTTGCTGTTGCTTTGGAAACCATCCGTAGAAACGTACAAGTTGGTACCGCCAATGGCAATCAAATTAGAATCGAAAGGTGAAACAGCGACATCCATACAATAACCACCTTGCGAGATGTAATCGTCGAAAAGGTATGGGCCATCTGGCAAATTAGCACTCAAGTTTGTCCATATTCCATTATTTCCAGCTCCATCTCCTGCGAGATAAGTGTATTTATATAGGCTGTGGTATTCTGCGTTGCCTCTAAAATCGCGGCCTATTTTCCCTATGCCAGGACTTTCCGCGAGCAGGTATAATGATTTTGGGTTTTGTAGGGATGTAGCCAACACCACCCTTCCAAATTGTGTAGGAAAAGATGATGAATTTATTTTAATCCAATCCTCACCATTGGTACTGCGATATATGCCTCCGTCGTTTATGCCATTTGCGCTTAAAGCGGCATAAAACACTCCTTCACTGGTTTGTGCGATATCTATGTTTCGTCCGCGTTCGGAGGATGTTCCAAGCACAATTTTCCAAGAAACCCCACCATTTACACTGCGATACACACCAGAGGAAGTGGCAATAATTATTTCGTCGTTGCTGCTTTGGTAGTTAACTAAAACCCGCCACATCAAATCCGTAGAATCAATTTGTTGCGGATATTGATTGACGAGCGAAGGAAGAACACTCCATGATTCCCCATTATCTACTGATTTATACAATCCGTTTCCTCCAAAGCTCGCCGACAAACCGGCTCCACTTTGGCTCGCACCTCGTGGTTCGCCTGTGCCTGCATACCAAATATTCTCCTTGCCCGCTCTTTTATCTTGGGTTATACACGAAATTGATGGGTTCATGTCGGAGCCAGTTACTCTTTTCCATGACGAGCCTTTGTTTTGGCTTCGCCAGATACCTCCTGATACGTGGCCAGCAATAATTACATTTTCATTTTTAATATCGATAGCCAAGGCACGCGTGCGCCCACCCACGTTGTACGGACCTATTTGTTTCCACGAAATTCCGCTTCCTTGTCGGCTTGCTTCTGAAAACTCCATTCGAGATAAAAATGCGGAAGCTTGTGCTCGGATGTTGTTTGGAATTTGACCCGTTGCTGGATCACAATATTTCATCCGTTCAAATTCATACCGCGATTGAGGCGAACCCAACGGAGCTTCAGAAAATGCCCGAGATGGGCGAAAGAGTTTGTTGTTTCCATCATAAAGCTGGAAGAAAAACAACAGTGTAATTATGAGAATCTCAAATTTCCCGTTCCGCACAAACAAATTGATTTAGTCCGCAAAGATATGTTTTGAGTTTGGCGAAATAGGGTTAAAACTTGGTCGTTTGAACTATTCTTTTTTCACATCACCGAGTTTTCCTGGGAGTTTTTCAAACTTGTGAATATCGTGAACATTTATCGTAACCGTACCATCCTTATGGGTATGGAATGCAGGAAGAAATTTTGCATTAAAAACGATGTCGCGCATGGCGTACGAGTAGCGAGAATGAACGGTTTGGCTAAAAGTATCATCAAAGGCTTTTAGGAGTACTAAAATTTCAGGATTTAATTTAAGTATCTCTGTTACACTTTTTTGATAAAATGGGCTTTCCTCATCAATTGGGTGAACAATTGTCCAATTGAGTGGAAAAAAATCAATGTGATCTAAATCGAGATGTAGGGTATGATATTTTCTTCTAAAAATGCCATTTTCTTGGTGTGTGGTGGTCAATAGGACTTTAGCTTCTAAATCCATGAGTACGTTGGGCCGCATATTAACAAGACGAAACATGAGGCTATAACCATCCTGAAATGGAGCGACCAGAATTTTTTTGCTATACATGATAAGTGCGGATGGCCTTGAAAACCGCCCATAGAGCAGACCTGTTGCGATAGAAAAACTTATAAATCCGAATAAAGCTTCGATGGAAGCCACCCAATTTGCTAATGGGCTTAGTGGTGCAAGCAGGCCATAGCCAACCGTTGTAAAAGTTTGAAAACTAAAGAATAAGGCTATTACAAAGTCACTTTTAACATGCATGAGTTCGCGTCCCGAAATTTCCTCAATTCCAATGGAAAGGTAGATGAAGGCGAAGGCCACGTTCATTACGATATACCCGCCAAGAATTAACAAGGTAAAATTGGTCCATGTGGTATTAATGAGCCATTGGAAGATGTGTTTGAATTGACTGCCAATGCCCGTTCTACGAATATTGAAACTGCCGTCGAGGTTGATTATACGCTGCGTGCGGTCATCGTATACTTCCCCTAAACCGGGGTCTTGCATGTGCTCATCCGACATATTCCAAATATATATCTAAAAGCAGCAAGTCCAAAATGGGGGGGCTTATTCAGAAGGTGTTCTAAGCGAAAAACCAACTCCTGTTTCATTCATGATCATTACAGATGGGTCGTCTTTTAAATATTTCCTCAACCGCGTAATAAAAACGTCCATACTTCGACCTAGAAAATAATCATCTTTTCCCCAGATAAGTTTCAGGGCTAATGACCGTGGCAAAACCTCGTTTTGGTGCATGCACAGCATCCGTAAAAGTTCACTTTCTTTTACAGTGAGCCTGAATACATTTATAGGCGTTTTCAATTCGAGACTTTGAAAGTTAAATTCACACGCCCCGAAATTAAAAATGTCCTTCCCATTGGTTTCTCCCACCTTAAAACCGTTATACGACCGTTTGATAACGGCTTCAATGCGGACGATGAGTTCTTCCATTGCAAAGGGTTTGGTAAGGTAGTCGTCGCCGCCCTTTTTGAACCCTATAATTTTGTCCATTTCTAGGGACTTGGCAGTTAAGAAAATAATGGGTGTGTGCACATTAAGCTGTCGAATATCACCAGCTAGTGTAAACCCATCTTTTTTTGGGAGCATAACATCAAGAACGCACAAATCGAATTTACCCTGATAAAAAGTTTCAAATCCGTGTTCTCCGTCTTTGCACCAGGTCACTACATACCCAGCCTCTTGGAGGTTGTCTTTGATAATGAACCCAAGTGATGGATCATCTTCAACAAGGAGTATGTTTTTGTGGAGTTCAAGCATATTTGATGGGTAGGGTTATGATAAATGAAGAACCCTTTTCTTTTTCACTTTCAACAGAAATTTTTCCTCCAAATTGTTCAATTATTTGTTTTACATAATGAAGGCCAAGGCCAAATCCCTTAACGTTATGTACATTTCCAGTAGGCACCCGATAAAATTTTTCGAATATATTTTTTAGCTCTTCCGTAGGAATGCCAATTCCATTGTCTTTTACGGTTATTCGAATCGATTTTTGGACCATTTCTGTACTTAAGACGATGTGTGGTTGCCTTTGACAATATTTTATACCATTATCAATCAAATTCATAAATACATTAGACAAATGAAACTCATCAGCTAGTACCTCGGCGGAGGAAGCCTTAAAATTGAATTCTAGTTTGCCTTGTAATTCGCCCAATGGCATTTCAAATGTTTTGGCAACTTCTTGGAGTAGGCTGTGTATGTTGACATTGGTCTTTTTTAAATCAAGCTTGTCCTTTTCTAAACTGGCTATTTGCAATACTTTCTCAACCTGAATTTGGAGTCTTTGGTTTTCCTTTTGGATAATATTGGCGTAGTTTTTAAGCCGATCTGGTTTGGTGATGATGTCGGCTTGTTGCAAAACCTGGGAAGCAAGTGCTATGGTCGAAATAGGAGTTTTTAATTCGTGGGTCATGTTATTTATAAAATCGTTTTTGATTTCACTCAACCGCTTTTGTTTTAGTATGATATTGATGGTTAGGGCAAAAAATATGACCACCACCAACAAAAGAAAAGAGGAGAAAATCCAGAAATTGAGACGTTCAAAAACCATTTTGTTTTTGTTTGGAAAAAAGATGGAGAAGTAGTGCCCATCGTTACTTTTCCAAATTACCTGAACACTTGGTTTTTCTTTCACGGTAGTTTGGTCATGACTGATCTGAACGGCCTTGGTGTAAATAATAGAGTCGTTGAAACAGTCGTATAAATTATATTCAAAATCAAGGTTGATCTCCCGGGTTTTAAACTCTCGGGTGAGGGCGGCTTCTACATAATCTGCATCTGGACTCAGGTTGGTTTTTACAATAAATGTTTGGTCGTTGATTTGGGTTACAGGGTCAAGTAAAAAGGAAGAATCGCCATAATAAATCAAGATGTCAGTAGCTACTTTTCTCAACGACTGGGTGATGTCGTAATTGATTTGAGTTTCTTGTAAAACATAGGCCCTACGCACCCACAATACTTGAGAAATGATAAGCCCTCCAAGGAGGAACGTAGCCACTAGAATAATAAACCGAATGGTGGAATTTTTCACTCTTCGAAATTAGCAACTACTTACTTACCGATACATCTGGCTTAACGACTAATTAACAATCAAAACTCATGCGCAATAGATTACATAAATCTTCTAAAAAAGTAACCAATGTCACTTCTATGGAGGATGGAATAGCCGTCCTTTGCATTTGAAATGAGCAGGCTTTTATCTTTTTTTTTAATAAGTGTGTTTTCAGGGGGAATGTTGTACAACGTTTTTCAAGTTGGAAACTTTCTTGTGCATCAAGATGAGGTAATAGCGCTATTTTGTATCAACAAAGACAAGCCTGAAATAAAGTGTAATGGAAAATGCCATTTATCAAAACAATTGCTTGATGAGGCTAGTTCCTCCTCGAATGAAAAAGATGTATTACCTGCTCCAATTTTAAGTTTACTTTTTGTTTATTCCCCACCTTGTCAAAATTCGCTTGAGCTGTTTTTTGAATACAAACGAAATATGACCATTTTTAGAGATGAATTGACTATTGATTCGTTCTTTAAAATTACCACCCCTCCGCCAGAAACTGCTGCATAAAATACCAGTGTCAACCAATTTGCCTCAAAGCAGGTAACTATTATTTATTTATCGTTCTTCATTCATTGAAGAATTAAAAAGCAGTTTATTATGAAATCAAAATTGACATATCGCTTAGCGGCGACACTAATTATGGCCATTGGCCTAATATTTACTTCTTGTAAAAAAGAAGGTTGCACAAATCCAGATGCAACCAATTATAATTCTAAAGCAAAAAAGGATGACGGTTCATGCGTGCTTCCTGCAACTACTACTCCGGTAGTACCGCCTACATCACCACCTGCTACAGATACAACTACGGTAACTGATAAGGCGAATACAAAGGGATTAACCGAAATAGGCTCATTAACAATTGATGCGGCTGAGGCCACGATAAAGTTATATGCCGAAGGTACCCTGTATAATGGATACAACAAATTGTATGTAGTTACCACGGATAAAACCAGTGGTGGATTGCTCAAAGACGGAGCAGTTACGATACAGCCCATGATGGATATGGGAACTATGAAACACTCAGCGCCGTTTGTTAATCCTGTGGGAACAACCCCAAATTCAAAAGGACTTTATGAAGCTTCTGTTGTTTTTATCATGCCTGGAAATGCTACCCAGAAATGGACTGTTAAGGTGAAATACATGAATCAAAAGAACCAAAAAGAAGGTGAAGTTGAGTTCCCTATTGATGTGAAATCTAATCCGAATCGCGTGATTGATAATTTTAAAGCTGCCGACGATACCAATCAGACTGTGTTTGTAACTTGGAAATTATCGGCAACACCTACTGTGGGCGTCAATGATCTTTCACTTATGGTTCACTATCGTAAGAATATGATGGAGTTTCCGGCTATGGAGGACTTAATAATTGAAATTGATCCACAAATGCCAAGTATGGGGCATGGGTCACCCAATAATGTAAATCCAGTGTATTCGCCAAACGGCACCTACCTTGGAAAGGTGAATTTTACCATGTCGGGCCTTTGGAAAATCAATTTAAAAATCAAACGGAAGGATGGTACACTAATGAATGATAAAATTTATTTTGAATATACGCTCTAGTGTATAGACCCAGTCTTATTTTATTGATTTGTTTGATTTCGGGAGCTTGGGCCATGGCCCAAGCTCCCGACTCGGGCAAGTACGTTTTCAGCGAAATCCCATTGGAGTTGGACGTGTTCACTTTCTCTGATTCAACGGGTGGACAAATTGCAAAAACCAATGGGTTGAACAAACAACCTGGCATAGATGAGGTGATGGAAACAATGCCACAGTTGAGTGTAGTTAAAAAAGGAGCTTATGCATTTGTACCATCAATCAATGCATTTCACTCCAACAGACTAACAGTTACCATTGACGGGATGCGCATATTTGGAGCCTGCACGGACAAGATGGATCCTGTTACTTCTTATGTTGAAACCGCCAATCTAAAATCGATGGATGTTAATTGCCACGCGGGAGGTGCGAGCAACGGAACAAGTACTGGAGGAAACCTTAATTTAGCATTGAATGATGCCAAACTTGGGTCGGAATCCAAAGTGTATGGTGAAGCTCGTTTGGGTTATCAATCGGTTTCTAATGGAATAAATTTTAATTCTGGCGTAGGTTACAGGGGCGAAAAGTTTGGAATTAGGGCTGGCTTTTCTCAGAGAAAACACGATTCGTATTATGCCGGAGGTGACGTTTATATTCCTTATAGTCAATTCAATAAAAACAACTATTCCATCTCTTCCAAACTCAAAATAAATCAGAACACCTTAATTGACGCTCAATATATTCTCGACGATGCATGGGATGTAGGCTACCCAAGTTTGCCTATGGATGTAAGCAAGGCACGAGCTCAAATTTATTCTTTAACCTTAAGTCAGTATAACCTAGCCAAAGGAATAGCTAAACTGAAATGGAAGCTGTATGGAAACAATGTGAGCCACGTAATGGACGATACCAAACGGGCTCAAGAAGATGTTCCTATACACATGGATATGCCGGGCTGGAGCGATACCTACGGAACCTACGTTACCCTCGAAAACTCAAGTACTAGTCGGCACCACTACCTGGTTAAACTCGATTATTTTCAAAATTTCAGAAAGGCTGATATGATTATGTATCCACAAGGTGAGGCACCTATGTTTATGCTTACTTGGCCCGAAATAATGAACAGAAATATTGGGGCTTACGCTTCGGATAAATGGAAAATAAATGACAACAATACCTTTGAAATAAATGGTAGAACCGAATGGGTAACGCAGGAGATGTTGTCACTTTTTGGGCAAAAGCAGATTTCTGTTTTTAATAAAAAAGGAGATAGCACTTATACCTTCTTGCCTTTTGAAGTTGGTTTAAACCACAACCTGAAATGGACTAAATCTTTAACCATAGCAGGAGGAGTGAGTTATGGAGCACGGGCTCCTGGAACATCCGAAATGTTTGGGTTTTATTTATTCAACAAGGAGGATGGGTATGATTACATAGGCGATCCCTACTTAAAAATGGAAAAGGCCTTTAAATCAAACATAAATGTCGACTTTCTTCAATCGAAGTGGGATATGAGGGTCGAATTATTTGCTTATTCTATCGAGGACTATATTTATGGACAATTTGCGGCCAATATTCCTCCCATGACTGTTGGAGCCAGAGGAAGTAAGGAGTATGTGAACTTAGAGAGGGTGTATCACTATGGAGCAAGTACAACCTTTACCTATCGTTTGTTAGAAAACTGGGGTCTCGAATCGCAATGGAAAATGGCCCACGCCCAGCAAGAAAATGGCTTGTATTTGCCACAAATTCCACCCGTATCGTATCGGAATAAGCTGACTTTCGAAAAGATGTTTTGGTATGCCGATGCCCAAGTGGTAGGTGCATTTGCTCAAACTAAAATTGACCCAACGTGGGGGGAGGACAAAACGCCATCTTGGGCCATACTCAATTTCAACTTTGGACGAAAAGTAAAATTGAACAAAAAACTCGACCTCAATTTGAGCGCCGCCATCGAAAACGTCTTTGACCAATATTATTGGGCGCACTTAGATTGGGGCAACATTCCTCGGTACGGAAGGAACTTTAGCTTCAACATGGGCTTGGTTTTTTAAGCCTTTCTATTTTTTTAACTAAAATAGGTCTGCATTAGTGTATGCTGTAAATGGAGTTATCAATTAATACGGATGCTATTATTGAAGATTTCCCTTTTGAATTAATTGTGTTACTTTTAAAGTAATACCTTTGTATTGTTAGGTGAAACGATATACTTCCATAGTGCTTGCAATAATTCTGCTTTTAAGTAGCACGAATGTTACTTTTGCCGTTCATGTGTGCCATGGTCAGGTAATGGAGAGCGCCATTGCTTTTGGAACTTCAGAATTGGATTGTGGAATGTCATTGACTATCGAGGTTTGTGATTTTGAGTCAGATCAAGAATCTTCAATCTCAAGGAAATGCTGTGATAACCATCAATATTCTATCGATACTGATGACAATTTTCAAACAGTTTTAAAGGCAGAATTTCCGGACAGAACAATTGAAATAACTGAACCCGCTCACTTTGATGTCCAAATTTTTGAATTAGATCCAATCTTTGGACATAGCGGCTTGCCACCGCCGAAAGTCACTCCAGACTTTCAAATCGACTTCCAGAGCTTCCTGATATAAAATCATCATAGTGGAGGATATATTTTCCTCCTAGCCTAGATGGCTAATTCATTGAATAGTGTTTTTCAAATTCAGTTGCTATGATAATTAAATTAATAAAATATTTTCTCGACAATAAACTGGTTACAGTTTTACTCCTTACCATTCTAGTTGTGTGGGGGTTGTCAACCGCGCCTTTTGGTTGGGCAATTATGGGTTTGCCCTCAGACCCCGTTCCGGTTGACGCCATTCCAGACATTGGAGAAAACCAACAAATAGTATTTACAGAGTGGAATGGACGATCTCCTCAAGATATTGAAGATCAGATTTCTTATCCGCTCACCACTTCCTTGTTGGGAATTCCAGGTGTTAAATCCATTAGAAGTTCTTCGATGTTTGGGTTCTCCAGCATCTATATTATTTTCAATGAAGATGTTGAGTTTTATTGGTCGCGCTCCCGAATTCTAGAGAAATTGAATTCGCTGCCTTCGGGACTTCTTCCGTCTGAGGTAAATCCTTCATTAGGCCCTGATGCAACTGCCTTGGGACAAGTGTATTGGTACACCATTGAAGGTCGTGACTCTACAGGAAATGTAACGGGTGGTTGGGATTTGGATGAAATCCGTTCGGTTCAGGATTTTTATATCAAATATGGATTGAATGCCACTGACGGAGTATCGGAAGTAGCGTCAATTGGAGGTTTTGTGCGTGAATATCAAGTTGACGTTGACCCAAACGCCCTTAAAGCGTATAACATTTCTCTTCATGAAGTGATGAAGGCTGTTAAGAATTCGAACCGAGATGCTGGTGCGAAAACCATTGAGATAAACAAGGCAGAATATCTCGTACGGGGACTGGGATATATCAAATCAATTAACGATTTGGAATTAGCCGTAGTAGCTGTTAATGAGCATGTTCCTATTCGGATTAAAGATATCGCCCGTGTTAGTTTGGGTCCAGCCACTCGTAGAGGATTACTTGATAAAGAAGGGGCAGAGGTAGTTGGCGGAGTGGTCGTGGCTCGTTACGGCTCAAATCCACTAGAAGTCATCAATAATGTAAAGGAGAAAATCGCTGAGATTTCTCCGGGCTTACCAAAACGAGTTTTGTCGGATGGAAGGGTAAGTCAGTTGACCATAATTCCTTTCTACGACCGAACGCAACTTATTGAGGAAACACTTGGAACACTCGAAGAGGCTATGTCACTTCAAATTCTAATTACCATCATTGTTATTCTCATCATGGTGATGAATATTCAGGCGTCGTTGCTTATTTCCGGACTTTTACCCATATCAGTTCTCATGGTTTTTATTGCTATGCGATATTTCCATGTTGATGCGAATATCGTTGCTCTTTCTGGTATTGCCATTGCCATTGGTACTATGGTGGATTTGGGAATTATACTTTCTGAAAACATTTTAAAGCACATTAAGGAATCGTCTCCCAATAGCAGTATGAAAACTACGGTGTATAATGCGGCAGCTGAAGTAAGCTCAGCCATTGTAACGGCGGTTTCTACAACCATTGTCAGTTTTATTCCCGTATTTACTATGGAAGCAGCCGAAGGCAAACTCTTTAGACCATTGGCCTTTACAAAAACATTTGCGCTAATTGCGGCCTTACTTGTTACCTTACTTATTCTTCCAACAATTGCCAATTGGATTTTTGGCTGGAAGTCTTCAAAAAACAAGTGGTCGCTATTATGGAACCTCATTCTTTTTGTAGGGGGAATTAGCTTGTGCTTTACGCTAAGTATATCCTCGGGCTTACTTCTTATTTTTTTGTCAATTGCTTGGTTTATCCGAGAATACAGCCCAATTCAAAATAGAGTCACTCAAAATTTGAATATTGGTATTGCCTTTATCTATGTGAATTATCTCCTCACCGTTTACTGGATGCCTTTAGGAGTCGGAGCATCGGAGTTGATTAACTTTCTGTTTATCCTCGTTTTATTAATGCTCATATTAGGCGGTTTTTATTTGTTGGAATACCATTACGAAAGACTGCTTCACTGGTGTTTGCGGAACAAACGTTTGTTTTTGAGCATCCCAATTATTGTGATTTTCTTTGGGGCCACTATTTGGCTTGGCGTTAATGCCACTTTAGGATGGTTTACTTCCCTATCAAATAAAGTAGGATGGAAAGTGGAAAATACCGCCTTTTGGGAAAAAGCCCAGACCAACTTTCCAGGAATAGGAAAAGAATTTATGCCATCGCTCGATGAAGGAAGCTTTTTGTTGATGCCTACTTCAATGCCTCACTCTGGAATGGAGCAAAACAGGAAGGTAGTTCAGCAGCTTGATATGTTGCTCAAGAGCATTCCAGAAGTAGAGTTGGCTGTTGGGAAAATGGGAAGGGTGGAATCAGCTTTAGATCCAGCACCAATTTCTATGTATGAAAACATCATTAATTACAAACCTGAATATGAGGTAGGTAAAAAAGGACATCGAGAACGATTTAAGGTAGATGATGAAAATCGATTTGTACTGACCGATGGTAGGGTTTTAAGTCAAGATGAGGCAGTGAATGACTTGATAAACAACGAGCTACTCATACCTGATCATAAAGGAAAATATTATCGAAATTGGCGAAAACACATAAAGTCGCAGGATGATATTTGGAATGAAATTGTTGCAAAAACAAAAATTCCGGGTGTAACCTCGGCTCCAAAACTTCAGCCTATTGAAACACGGCTAGTGATGTTGCAAACAGGCATGCGAGCGCCTATGGGCATTAAGGTTTATGGCCCAGACTTGGCCACCATAGAAAACTTTGGAATGCAACTAGAATCCATACTTAAAGAAATTCCATCGGTTAAATCAGAAGCTGTTTTCGCAGATAGAATTGTTGGAAAACCCTATATCCATTTGAACATCAAAAGAGCAGAAATATCGAGGTATGGGCTAAGCGTTGAAAATGTGCAACAAACCATAGAAACAGCTATTGGAGGAATGCAGATTTCCTCTACTGTAGAAGGACGAGAGCGTTATCCTATTCGAGTACGTTATCCAAGAGAACTCAGAGACAATCCAGAAGCCCTGGCTAATATATTAGTGCCAACACCTGTAGGCGCTCAAATCCCATTAGGCGAACTCGTTGAAATTGAATATATCCGTGGCCCTCAAGTTATTAAAAGTGAAAACACCTTTTTGGTGGGTTATGTATTGTTGGATAAAAGGGATGGATACGCTGAAGTAGATGTAGTAGAAGAAGCACAAGCATATATCCAGTCAAAAATTGACGATAGAACTTTAGTAGTGCCGAGTGGAATCAGCTATAAATTCTCCGGAAGTTATGAGAATCAAGTAAGAGCCGAAAAGCGTTTGTCCATTATCGTTCCTTTGGTGCTTCTAGTCATTTTTCTCATTCTGTATTTCCAGTTTAAATCGGTTTCTACCTCACTGATGATTTTCTCTGGAATTGCCATGGCTTTTAGCGGAGCATTCATTGTGCTTTGGCTTTACGGTCAAACTTGGTTTTTAAATTTTGATCTATTTGGACTCAACTTTCAAGAGCTTTTTCAAATTAAACCCATCAATTTGAGCGTAGCAGTTTGGGTGGGATTTATTGCGCTATTTGGTATTGCCACCGACGATGGTGTGCTGATGGGGACTTATCTAGACCAAAACATGGAGCGCAAAAAGCCCAAAAATACAGCCGATCTTAATAGTACGATTGTAGAAGCCGGAAAGCGAAGAATTAAACCAGCCGTGATGACTTCTGCGACCACGATCATTGCTCTACTGCCTATTCTTACATCTACAGGTAGAGGCGCAGACATTATGATTCCAATGGCAATACCAGCTTTTGGAGGAATGTTGGTGGCAGCTATCACTTATTTTATTGTGCCTGTTCTGTATTCCATAAAGGGCGAATTGAATTTAAAGAAGGAGGAATCGATATGAATTTCAGCAAATATTTAGCATTCGTCTTAATGGTTTTGCAAGGTTTTTCAGGTATATGTCAATCTTTTGAAGACTTGTACAAAGTGGCAGCAGATAGCAACAGAGGAGTGCGGGCGTCCTACGAATCTTTTAATGCAAGTATGCAAGTGGCAGCACAAGTTCGGGGATTACCAGATCCCATTCTGACTTTTGGGGACTTTATCATTCCAATCGAAACTCGTGTAGGACCCCAACGAGCAAAGCTGGGACTCAGTCAAATGTTTCCATGGTTTGGCACCCAAGCCGCCATGGAGAATACAGCGACTAGTATGGCGCAAGCTAAATACAGTGAGTTCGTGGATAAAAAGAATTACCTCTATTTTGAGCTAGCGCAAAGCTATTATCCGCTTGCGGAAATTGAACAACATCTGGCGCTTCAAAGAGAAAATTTAAATATCCTAAAATCATTTAAAGCTTTGGCTACAACTTCGTTTTCAAATGGAAAAGCAAGTATGGTCGATGTAATTCGAATAGATATTGAAATGGAAAACGCGATTACAGAAATCGAATTGCTGGAAGAATCACTTTATCCACAGCGGGTTATACTTAATAACCTCTTGAATTGGCCTTTTGATACCATTGTTCCACTTGATTTTCCGAAGCAGGTCATGGAAGACGGTCCAATTCAAGAAAGCCTTGGTTTTTCGACCCACCCTCAAATGCAAGGTCTCCATCAAAAATTGGCCTCTGCTCAATACCAAGAAAAAGCAGCGAAAAAGATGGGTGCACCAAAAATGGGGATTGGTCTGGATTACATCTTTATTGATAAGTCGAGTTCAATGACTTCCAGTGATAATGGTCGCGATGCCATCATGCCCATGGTATCCATGTCTCTTCCCTTGTACCGAAAAAAATACAATTCGGCGGTAGATGAGGCCATTTATCAGCAAAAAGCTATTCAATATGAGATGCAGGAAAAAGAAAATCGTTTGGAATCAGAATACCATTTGGTTGCTTATGACGTGCACAGCTCGAAAGAAAGATTTGCATTATACGAAAATCAAATCAAGAAAACTCAACAGGCATTGAGCCTTACGCAAAGCGAATACGCGAATTCAGGTCAAGATTTTGAAGAATTGTTGCGGCTTCAACAAAAGCTTCTAAAGTACAAAATGAACCAAGCAACACAGCTGAGGAAACATGCTGTTGCCAATGCTAAATTGAATTATTTACAATCTAAATAACGAGAGATGAAAACACTAAAAAGCAAACAAATACTGATGATTATTTCAACGCTCGTCGCTGGAATATTTTTGGGCTGGGTTTTCTTTGGAAACAACTCAAATACGAAATCTAAGGTTCATAATCATAATGAATCTCAAGATAAAGCGGAAACTTACACCTGTTCTATGCATCCACAAATTCGCTCGAATGAGCCTGGGCAATGTCCGCTTTGTGGAATGGATCTAATTCCGGTGCAATCATCAAGCTCAAGTATGGATAATTCTATGGCCGTTGAAATGTCCGAAACCGCTATGAAATTGGCTGATGTTCGAACCATGGAAGTAGGGAAGAGCGTCAATGAAAAGGTCATTGACTTAACGGGAAAGGTACAAGTTGATGAACGTTTGGTTAAAACACAAGCTTCTCATATAGCTGGTAGAGTAGAGAAGTTGTACGTGAATTTTATTGGAGAACAGGTACAACAAGGACAAAAACTCGCTGAAATTTATTCTCCAGATTTGGTAACGGCACAAGAAGAGCTCTTCGAGGCCATAAAATTTAAAACTGATAACCCGAGTTTATATCAAGCGGCGAGAAATAAATTACTGACATGGAAATTATCTGTGCAAGAGATCAACGAGCTAGAAAAGACCCTAAAAGCAAAAGAGGTGTTCCCAATTATCGCAGATGTTTCGGGTTATGTACTCGAACAACAAGTTCAACGCGGGGATTACATTCGTAAGGGACAAAGTCTTTTTCAAGTGGCTGACCTTTCTAGTGTTTGGCTTATGCTCGACGTGTATGAGCAAGATTTTTCGTGGGTGAAGCTTGGGAGTGAGGTTCAGTTTACGTCCTCTTCCATTCCAGGGAAATCATTCAAGGGGAGCATTACTTACATTGATCCAGTAATTGACCCAAAAACTCGGGTGGCTCAAGCTCGTGTGGAAGTTCAGAATTTGTCTGGTGAACTCAAACCAGAGCAGTTCGTAAATGGAAGAATCACGAGCAAGCTGAAAAGTAATAACGCCTCAGGAATTTCTGTTCCAAGGTCGGCGGTACTATGGACGGGAAAAAGATCTGTGGTTTATGTTCAAATTGCAGATGCAGGAGAAGGACATTTTCAAATGAGAGAAGTCACCTTGGGAGCATCTCTTGGTGAGCATTACTTGATAAAAGAAGGACTTGAAAAAGGAGAAGTAATTGCCGTAAGTGGTGCTTTTAATATAGATGCCGCTGCGCAGCTAGAAGGAAAACCCAGTATGATGAATCGTTCAGGTGGCCCGGCCATGACAGGTCACAATCATGGAGGTGAAAAAACTTCCTCATTAATATTAAAATCATAATAGAACATAAATAGTTCTGATATAAAGGTGCTTAAGTAGTTTCAAGGGCCACTAGAGTACCCTTTATTTTCCAATATGATTTTGAATAATGTACTTCTGGTTTTCAAGCGTTTCACAAAAAAAATGTTTACAACAATCAAATTCACTATAAATACTTTGACGAAATAAACGTTCTTTTGATACCATGAAAAGGATATTATCTATGCTACTCTGCGTCTCGGCACTTCATTGTTCGAGTCAGGCAGTAGACTGGTATGAACTTATTGTAATTCCTGATTTGCAGAATGCCTCTTTTTTGGTTTCTCGCGTGGATTCTGTACACAAAAAATGTCATGTAAGGGATGAGTTGAGGTACTGCACCGATGCTGAATATGCCCACGACTATCGCGTGCCGAGTTTGCGGGATGAGCAAGTCAAAGCAATTAAAAAGACCCTGATTAAATGCATTTTGGTTTCGAAGGATTCGTTAACAAATGGCACCTTCTCAGATCTAAAAAAGTATCCGTTTTTGATTGATTATGATTACGATCTAATTGGTCTCGAAACAGGACACCGCGAAAACTTTTTTTTAAAGCTGGATTTCATCCTTATTGAAAGGACCACGGGTAATATTCTTGGAAGAAGTATGCAGTATGACATTGAAGAACCTTTTAACCCCATGTCGAAGCTACTTCAGGAGTTAAGTGAATTTCACGCTTCAGAATAGCAAACCTTGCTCCCCTTCGTTTTTCCTTTTTCTGGCAGTGGTCATTCCCATTCCTTCTAAGCGAATATCCTCATATATGATATAGTCATGTTCTTTAATGATTCTTTCGCCTGTGGGTTCAAGCAGATGAAGTCCATTACTCGTGGGTTTTTTAATATCAATTGAAATGGGATAGGCGTTCAATTCTTCACCCGGAAAGGGTTGAAGCAATTCAGTTACTTCTGATAAGGATAGGGAAGAATCTATCCAAGCGCTTTCAACTTCTCTGGGAAGTATAATTGGACTGCGGTGATGATTAATTTTATGGGTTATGCTGTTGGATACCGTGGTAATAATAGCAAATGATGAAATAAATTCTCCCGTTTCTCGATTCACCCAATTGTCCCAAATACCTGCAAATGCAAAAGGACGGTCGCCGTCTCTTTTATAAATCAAATAGGGTTTATTCAACCTTTCTTTTTCTGGACCTTCAATAAATGCGTCAGCCGGAATCAAACAGCGTTTGCTTCTGATCGAACTGCGGAACATGGGCTTGGAAATTATTCCCAATGCGCCCACATATTTTGGGTCATTTTCTTTGTTGTGGTCACCTTCGGCTCGGGCATTTACTATGTACATGTTTTTGGTTGCCCAACTTGGTGTAAAGCCAAACTGAAAAAATTGCAACTCATTAGGTTTTTCGTTGGTTATTACCGGCGCGATATTGCCATGTGATATATTGGTGTTTGGAATATATTGGACAGGTTCGGGCGCAAATACGTTAAACCTTTTTTCAATGGTTTTTACTTTTGAAATGGTTACATAACGTCCGCACATAAAGGCAAATTTAGGGAAACTTACTTCGTAATAATCTTGGGCAAGCGCGGACGTCTTCGTCCGTGCAATATTATTTTTCAACCTAACAAGACTTGAAGTTGCAAAATGTGACCTCAAGTTGAGAATAAATCCATATTTCGGATTTCCCAATTATTTCGTCAAATTTTAGCAGTAATTTTAGGCTATAAAATGGCATAGCTTTAATGGGGATTGATTTGATTTATAGACAAAGATTTGGAGCACGGACGAGGACGTCCGCGCTGGCCGGGGGTCACTATCTTGTCCATTTAGATTATTTCCCAAGAGAATTATAATGG
>JAGQYO010000034.1 GCA_020435995.1 Flavobacteriales bacterium
TTACTTCAGCCATTTTTATATGATTTTAAGTTTAACTTTTATTGCTTTGAATCCCCCTTAGCATTTGATATGCCATTGAGATTATTACCTGTTTTGGCGGAAAAAATTTCAGTTTTGGTCAAAAAAAATGTCAGTATGCGTGACATACTGACATTTTTTAAATGAATTTGAGAATTTAAATACTATTCGCCTTCTTCCATTGGGGCAGCTTGCTGTTGTTGCTGTACACCTGCTGGAGGCAAAATGGTTTCACCTTCAATAAAATCTTGAATTTCAGATTGATCGTCTTGCACAGCGGTTTCGCCACCACCTTGAACAGCGGCAGCAGCCAAACAAAGAATGAGCAAGATAATGGCCAAGGTCCAAGTTGCTTTTTCTAAAAAGTCAGCAGTACGCTGTACTCCCATTACTTGATTACCCGATGAAAAGCCACTGGCCAATCCACCACCTTTAGATTCTTGCACCAAAACAACTGTAGTTAGAAGAATACAATCGATGAAAATGAGAATGAATATGAATGTTAACATGATATTTAATGTTTGTCGTTAAGCTCTTTTATGAGGGCCGCAAAGTAATCGCTTTTTTCGGGAAATTTCAACACTAAAATTTCATAAGCTTTGATGGCTTTTTTAATGTGGCCTTGTTGGGCGTAAATACCTGCAAGTGTCTCAGTTATAAAGTGTTCGTTGTCAACAACACTCATTTTAGCCATGTTTTCCGGCGAAAAGAATTCTCTTTTAGGTCGATCTATTTGGATCATATTCGGCGCAACTTCCTTCTCAATCGATATTTTTTGTGGATCTTTTTTAATAAAGGAATCTATCAACTCAGCGGGATCTGATTTTTCAATCTGAATTCCACTTGGTTTTTCCGTGGAAGTGGCTTTTAGCCAATCTAAAAGTTTGGTGTTGTCATCAAAGGCAGGTTCATTCTTTTCAGGGGCCAGTACTTCCTCTTGCTCGGGTTCGATATCAATTTGTTGAATATTGAATGCTGCTTCTTTATGTATGCTCGCTGACACGGCTTCAGCAAGAATTTGTCTTTCCAGGGTTTTTAAATCGTCTTTTCGTTGGGATTCATTAATCTGAATGGGCTTTTTTTCTGAACTTGGAGAAGAAGTAGTTGCAGTCGATTCAAGAATGGGTTTATCTACATTCACTTCCTCGTTGGGCTCCTCAACCTTTTTTTCAATTTCTGCGATCTGTTTTTGAATGTGGGGTTGAATTAAGAATTCGTACAGCATTTCCCTATTCGGAGAAGTAATAGCCGCTTTTTTTAGTTGGAGGTCATAATCCAAATCACCACGATCTTTCATGGCCTTGGCTTTTAGAGATTGAAAAATCGAAACAAAGGGATAACGCTCCATCCATTTCGATAAATCTTCTTCATTGCTTAAAAGAAGCTCAGTGTTATCCAGTAACTCCGAAAGTGGAAATTCACTTGTTACCAATTGCTTACAGATTTATTAAAAATCTCTTGAACGAGAAGTTTATTAATTTCTTCAATCAAGGAAGATTCAACAGAGCTGAGCGCTTCCGTGCTGCTGTAGTCGGCATATTTACTAAATGTTTGTTCAAAGTTTTTAGTCTCGTCTTTTGTATTTACAAAGGTGACCTGAACGGTAATGGTAAGCCTGTTTTGAGCTGCAACTTCATTGGCTGTGATACTTACAGGCGTAGTATTATAATCAGTGATTTTTCCCGAGAATTGCAAATCCCCATTGGCCTTTACCAAGTCCAGCTTGGTTTGGTTCAGAAATACGTCTCGCAACTCCTCTGTAAATTCTTGAGACAGCGTAGGTTGTGCCAGGGGAGCATAATTAGGAAAAAACTTTACCGAATAAGTTTTCACTTCATTGTAATCAATAGAGGCACCCGAAAAACCATAATTCATTTTACATCCTGTATGGACCAAAACAATTATGATGAACGAAAAAGCTATTCTCATTTCAATTCGTATTCGTTGATTTTGCGATAAAGTGTTCGTTCAGAAATTCCTAATTCTTTAGCCGCATATTTCCTCTTTCCTTTGTATTTCTCTAAGGCTTTTTTAATAAGTTCTTTTTCTTTTTCTTCAAGCGAAAGAGACTCTTCTATTTCTTCATGCGGCTCGAAAGGATCGTTAGGTGTATATATTTCTGGAACATTGACTTTGCTGCCTCTATCAATTTTTGTCTCGATTTGAAGTCCATGGTAATTGCTTCTTTCGGGATGTAAATCCTTATTTAGTCGATCGATGATTTGAATTTGTTCCGAGTCATCGATATTTACCGATGCTCCCTGAAGGTTGTCCAATACCAGTTTTTTGAGATCAGTAACATCTCGTCGCATGTCAAACAATACCTTATATAATAGGTCGCGATCGCTCATATTTTCTCCTTGCGCAGCATTTGGGCGATATAAAGCTGGTAATTTGGTTTCATTAAAGTCAGGCAAATATGTCAGAAGAGATTCTCGTGTGATTATTCTTTCTTGTTCGAGCACCGAAATCTGCTCTGTAATGTTTTTTAGTTGCCTAATGTTTCCTTTCCATGGATAGTTAGAAAGAATATTTTGTGCTTCCTCTGTGAGTCTAACAGTAGGCATGCGATATTTTTCGGCAAAATCCGAAGCAAACTTTCTAAATAGTAAATGTATGTCTTGCTTTCGTTCTCTAAGTGCTGGTAAATGAATAGGAACCGTATTTAATCTGTAAAAAAGGTCTTCTCTAAATTTCCCTTTCTCTATGGCCTCTGGGATATTAACGTTGGTGGCCGCCACAATTCTTACATCGGTTTTCTGTACATTGGAGGAACCCACTTTTATAAACTCTCCCGTTTCCAAAACTCGCAGCAACCTCACTTGTGTTTGAAGAGGAAGCTCAGCTACTTCATCCAAAAATATGGTACCTCCATCAGCTACTTCAAAATAACCTTCGCGTGTGTTGTTGGCCCCTGTAAATGAACCTTTTTCGTGTCCAAACAGTTCGGAATCTATAGTCCCCTCTGGAATTGCTCCACAGTTTACCGCTATGTACTTGTTGTGTTTTCGTAGGCTGTATTGATGGATAATTTTGGGAAAATTTTCTTTTCCTACACCACTTTCTCCAGTAATAAGTACACTTAGATCGGTGGTAGCCACACGCACTGCCTTTGCAATAGCGTGATCTAGGGCACCCGAAGCACCGATGATTTCAAAGCGTTGTTTTACTTGTTGAACGTTCATGCTTATTCTAATTCTCCTTTAAGTGTAGCGGAAGTGCAACCTGTAATTTTTACATTAATATATTGTCCAGGTAGCTGGTTTGTATAGGGAAAAATCACGACCGAATTTTCAGAAATTCGTCCGTACCATTCGGATTTGTTTTTTTTGCTGGGGCCTTCAACCAATACTTCGCATGTTTTCCCGACGAAGCGTTTGTTTCTTATTAAACTTCCCTCTCTCTGCAAAGCAATAATTTCAGCTAGTCTCTTCGATTTCACCTCTTCTGGTACGTCATCTTCAAATTTTCTCTCAGCTAGTGTTTTTGGGCGCTCGGAGTATTTATACATGTAAGCGAAGTCAAATTGAACTTCTGAAATAAGACTCAATGTTTGCTGATGCTCTTCTTCGGTCTCTTCACAAAAACCTGAAATGATATCGGTGGAAATACCACAGTCTGGAATAATCCGATTTATGGCCGCAATTCGATCCATATACCATTCACGGGTGTATCCTCGGTTCATCCTTTCGAGCATAGCCGAACTACCAGATTGCACCGGTAAATGAATATAATTACAAATATTTTTATGTTTTGCAATAGCGTATAAAACATCATCGGTCATGTCCTTGGGATGCGAAGTAGAGAATCGGATTCTTAATTCTGGGCTTACTTCAGCCACCATTTCCAACAACATAGCAAATGTTACGGACGGCAAGTTTGGGTCCTTAATTTCTCCTTTTTTGGTCATGTTCCATCTGTAGGAATCTACATTTTGCCCCAAAAGAGTTACTTCTCTATAGCCCATTGCATAAAGCTGGCGGGCTTCTTCTACTATCGTTTGTGCATCTCTGCTTCGCTCGCGTCCTCTTGTAAATGGAACAACACAAAACGAACACATGTTATCACATCCGCGCATTATGGAAATGAAAGAAGAAACACCATTTTCACCGAGTTTTACAGGGCTAATATCGCCATAAGTTTCTTCTCGACTTAGCAACACGTTTACTGCTTTTTGCCCAGTTTCCACCTCACCTATCAAATCGGGTAGGCTTCGATATGCATCAGGGCCCGCCACAATATCAACTAACTTTTCTTCTTCTAGTAAGTCAGACTTAAGCCTTTCAGCCATGCAACCTAAAACCCCAACAATCATATCGGGATTAGCCTTTCTTTTTACGCTATTAAAATGCTGTAACCTATTTCTCACCGTTTGCTCGGCCTTATCTCGAATCGAACAGGTATTGAGAAAAACTACATCGGCTTCGTTGGCATCATTGGTGGTGCTGTATCCTTCTTGCGCCAAAATGGATGCTACGATTTCACTATCTGAAAAATTCATGGCGCAGCCATAACTTTCTAGATATACTTTTTTGGAACCTACTTTTAGATCCGATGCTTTTTTGAGTGTTGTTTTTATTTCTTCAAGCTCCATTTAAATTGCTCGTTTTATTCGGTCGGCAAAAGTATGTAAAGACACCCTTGTGTCAATTTGGCAGTACGTTAAATGTCTGAAAAAGGAAGGGAATAAAAGAAGAAAATCACATAAAATATGCATGTGATATAGATTCTATTACTTTGCACGCGCAAATACAGAAGTGAATATGATTGAAATATTCGCCTTTTTAAACTCCATTTGAATGAATCTTGTAATCGTTGAGTCACCTGCAAAAGCTAAAACAATCGAAGGATTTTTAGGTAAAGATTTTACCGTAAAATCAAGCTTTGGCCATGTGCGTGATCTTGCAAAAAAAGAATTGGGCATTGATAAGGAAAACGGGTTTGAACCTACTTATGTGGTGATGCCAGACAAAAAAGCGGTTATTAAAGAACTTCAGACATTATCAAAAAAAGCGAAAGCGGTATGGCTTGCCACAGATGAGGACCGCGAGGGAGAAGCTATTAGCTGGCATTTGGCCGAAGTACTAAAACTCGATGTAAATAAGGCCAAGCGCATCGTTTTTCATGAAATTACGAAATCTGCAATTCAAAAAGCCATTGAGAACCCAAGAACAATTGATAAGAATTTGGTAGATGCACAACAGGCAAGACGGGTGTTGGATCGCTTAGTTGGTTTTGAATTATCACCAGTGCTTTGGAAAAAAGTTAAGCCATCACTTTCTGCCGGAAGGGTACAAAGTGTAACCGTGAGGTTAATTGTGGAGCGAGAAAAGGAAATTGATGTTTTTGAAGCGAGTTCTGCCTACCGAGTAGTTGCGGAATTTAAACTAGAAGATGGAAGTATCCTGAAATCAGAACTACCCAAAAAACTTGCAACAAAAAAAGACGCGCATGAATTTTTGAATTCTTGTATAGGAGCCAATTATTTGATTGAGAATTTAGAAACAAGTCCTTCTAAAAAGTCACCAGCACCACCTTTTACTACTTCAACCTTGCAACAAGAGGCTGCCAGAAAACTGGGCTATTCAGTTCAACAGACCATGATTGTAGCTCAAAAACTATATGAATCGGGTAAGATCACTTATATGAGAACCGACTCCCTCAATCTTTCTGAAACCGCTATTGAAGGCGCTAAAGCAGAAATAATAGCTAGCTATGGCAACAAATATCTGAACATAAGAAGATATTCTACGAAATCAAAAGGTGCGCAGGAAGCTCACGAAGCGATTCGTCCAACTGATTTTTCAGTTCACTCTGTAAAAGGAGATAATAGCGAAGCCAAACTTTATGATTTGATTTGGAAACGGTCTATTGCTTCACAAATGTCGCAGGCGGAATTAGAGAAGACGGTGGCTACTATCGGTATTTCTACTAATAGTGAAAAATTGAAAGCTCAAGGTGAAGTATTAACCTTTGATGGATTTATTAAAGTTTACACCGAAGGAAGTGACGATGATGGAGAACCTGATCAATCGGGGATGTTGCCACCACTTAATATAGGTCAACAATTAAACCTTACGGAATTAAAAGGAACGGAAAGATTTACGAATCACCCACCAAGGTATACTGAAGCCAGTTTGGTAAAAAAACTAGAAACACTTGGAATTGGTCGTCCTTCAACGTACGCACCTACAATATCCACGGTGATAAAAAGAGGCTATGTAGAAAAGACAGATAAAGAAGGTGTTGAAAGGAACTACGTCGAATTGAAAATTGAATCCAATAAAGTGTTGGAAAAATCCTTGACTGAAATTACTGGTGCTGAGCGCAAGAAGCTATTTCCTACCGACATCGGAATTGTGGTTACGGACTTTTTAAGTGAAAATTTTGAGCGGGTAATGGATTATGGCTTCACCGCTGAAGTAGAAAAGGAGTTTGATTCAATTGCAGAAGGAAAAAAGCAATGGAATGAAATGATACAGATGTTTTATAAGCCATTCAACGAAAATGTCTTAACCACTCTGGAAGAAAGTGGCCGAGCTACTGGAGAGCGCTTGTTGGGTGTAGATCCTAAAAGTGGCAAAAATGTATATGCTCGTATAGGTAGGTTTGGTCCAATGATACAAATAGGAGAATCTACAGATGAGGACAAACCAGCATTTGCTACCATTAGAGGCGGGGCTAAATTAGGTTCGGTTACACTCGAAGAAGCATTGGAGTTTTTTAAATTGCCAAAGAATTTAGGTGAGTACAAAGGCAAAGATGTGGTGATTGGAGTTGGTAGGTTTGGCCCTTACGTAAGGCATAATGGCAAATTTGTTTCTTTAGGTAAATTAGATCCCTTAGATATAGATATGAATACTGCCCAAGTATTAATAGATGAAGCCATTGAAAAGGCAGCTAAGGCATTAATAAAATCCTTTGAAGGCAGGGATGATGTACAGGTACTTAATGGAAGGTTTGGACCATATATTAAGGTGGGAAAGCAGAATGTAAAGATTCCCAAAGATGTTAAGCCAGAAGAGCTTACCCTAGAGGATTGTTTAAAACTCGCTGAAAACGCACCAGCCAAAAAGTCCTTTTCTAGGAAAAAACGGAGCTAATTTTGGATAAATTCGAAAAAATGGATTTATCAATTTATTTTACACCCTTAGAAATAACAGACGGCCGGTATACTGGCGATTCAATTGGCTCTAAAACTCACTTTTTTGGGAAGGATTCGGATTTTCCAGAAATTTCAGACTTTGATCTAGTCATTTTTGGTGCACAAGAAGAGCGTAATGCCAAAGGGAATAAAGGATGCGCACAAGCACCTAAGGCAATACGAGAAAAATTATATCAACTGGAGTCTAACTGGCACAAAGTTAAGTTAGCCGACCTAGGTGATATTATGCCAGGCGAAACCATCGAAGACACTTACTTCGCCTTAAAAACGGTAATTGCCCAAATCATCAAATTAGGAAAGATTCCAATAGTATTGGGAGGTAGTCAGGATTTGACTTTTGCCAATTACCAGGCGTATGAGCAGCTGGAGCAGGTTGTAAATATTGTATCTGTTGACAATAAACTCGATTTGGGAGATGTGGATCAGCCCATTAACTCAAAGGGGTTTTTAAATAAAATCATTCTGCATCAACCCAACTATTTGTTTAATTATTCAAACATTGGTTATCAAACCTATTTTGTCTCTGATGAAGAAAGGCGCCTTATGGAGCGGTTATTTTTTGACATTCACAGACTAGGAGAAGTTAAACGAGATATAAAGGAAGTTGAGCCAATTGTTCGCAATGCCGACATGGTCACTTTTGATATCTCAGCAATTAGGTTCGCCGACGCTCCCGGAAATGAAAACACAACACCTAATGGCTTTAATGGAGAAGATGCTTGCGCCATTGCGAGGTATGCAGGGTTGAGTGACAAATTAAGTTCAATCGGTTTTTATGAATTAAACCCGAATTTTGATACAAATCATCAAACAGCCTTTTTGGTGTCCGAGATGATTTGGTACTTTATCGAGGGTTTTTATAACCGTAAAAATGACCATCTAGCTTCAAGTAAGAAAGAACTTTTGAAGTACATCGTGGCTACTTCTACAGAAGCTAGCGAGATTGTTTTTTACAAAAATCTAAAATCTGATAGGTGGTGGATGGACGTTCCTTATCCAGAATCTAAATTGTCCAAATACCGCCGCCATCAGCTGGTACCGTGCTCTTATTCCGATTATCAAGAAGCTTGTCACGACAAAGTGCCCGAAAAGTGGTGGAGGAACTACCACAAACTTCAATAATGAATTACCTATCTGGCTCTCATTGGGTTATGATTAAAATAATAAGTGACTTGTTAAAAAGTTTTGATAATTTTTAATTTTAACTACTTTAGTCGCCGCGAAAAGGCAACTTAAGACGCTGTTATATGAGAAAAGTTTTACTTTCCCTTCTGATTGTTAGTGCATTAGCTGTGAATGCTCAGCAAGACCCACAATTCACTCAGAATTTTGCTAATAAACTCTATAATAATCCTGGATTTGCAGGAATGAATGGAGCTATTTGTGCAACAGGAATAGTGCGCCAACAGTGGTTGGGATTTGATGGTGCTCCTAAACAAATTGTTTTTTCTGGGCATTCTCCGATTTTGGGAAAACTAGATATCCCATTATTGAATCTAGGCGTTGGTCTTTCATTTTCAAATGATGTGATAGGTCAATTTAGCATTAACCAAATAAAATTGGCAATTGCGAATAGATTTGTAATTAATAATGTGGGAACCATAAGTGCGGGTTTCGGTCTTGGAACACAAGGGGTGTCCATAGATGGAACTAAGTTCGTCCCTTCTGACGGAATAGAAGCACTTGGTTACGACCCTAATTTATTGGCAAAAGCAAGTGCTAAAGATTATGGATTTGATATGGATTTTGGTCTGTATTATAGGTCTACTGATGAGAAAATTTTTGCTGGTGTATCAATGATGCATATCACGCAATCTCAATTAGAAGGACAGAAGGACGGGGCACAAAGCAACAAATATCAAGTGGAATCGAATTTATATATTATGGGAGGGTATCGCTACCCTTTAACTCCTGAATGGGAACTTATTCCTTCGGTTTTCGTAAAGACCGAATTTTCAACTACACAATTTGATTTAAATGTTTTGGGAGAGTATAAAGAAATGCTTTGGGGAGGATTAAGTTACAGGTTTCAAGATGCGGTGGCACCTATGGTTGGTTACCGTTGGAACGGAGGAAAATTTGGTGTAGCTAAAATTGGAGCATCTTATGATGTTAATACTTCGAAGCTCAACAAGTACAATTCTGGAACGGTTGAAGTGTTCCTTAATTATTGTTTTAAAATTATTCCGAAGCCAAAAATCACTATTCATAAGAACCCTCGTTGGCTGTAAATTAAGAGGATAAATAATAAATAACTTTTTTTGCGTTAATTTTGGCGCTAATTGAATGAGAATTAAATTTCACATAAGGCATTTACTAAATAAAGGAGGTAGCATGAAACAGTTACTGGTGTATACTCTTGTGGCTATGATACTGTCAAGTTGTTTTTCTGATGCAGGAGGGCAATTGATAGGAGTGCAAGACCGTCAGGTATGGTATCAACCCGATCCATATGGTATGTTGTATATCCCCCCGGGGAGCTTTAATATGGGTCCGAATGATCAGGACGCACCATATTCTTTTACAACGCGATCTAAAACGGTATCGGTTTCGCCATTTTATATGGATGAAACAGAAATTACAAATAATGAATATCGTCAATTTGTATTTTGGGTTAGAGATTCAATGGCATATAAAATTCTAGGTGAGGAAGTGAGCGAAGAAGTTTACTTGATCAGCGTGAACGAATATGAAGAAGATATTGATCCTCCAATGATTAATTGGGAAGCGCAAATCGATTGGAATGAACCAGAGAGCAGAGAAGCGCTTTCGGTTATGTTTCTTCCAGAATATGAGCGCTTTTATGGCAGGAGAGTTATTGATACTAGAAAGCTAGTATTTGAATACTATTGGATAGACTTTAAAGATGCTGCTAGGAAAAACCCAAGTATAAATGGCGACCCCTTGAGAGAGCGTGGTCTTACAGATCGTTCGGTTTTCATAAAAAGAGACGCTATTGAAGTTTACCCCGATACGCTTTGTTGGATTCATGATTTTACCTATTCTTTCAATGAACCTCTTACGAATATGTACTTCTGGCATCCAGCTTATGATGATTATCCAGTTGTAGGAGTTACTTGGAAACAAGCGAGAGCTTTTAGTATTTGGAGAACTACTCAGCATAACCATTTTTTGAATTCGGTTGGAGAAGCTTTCGTTCAGGATTATCGCTTGCCTAACGAGTCAGAATGGGAATACGCATCTAGAGGTGGTTTAGACTTATCGTCATATCCTTGGGGAGGTCCATATATTAGGAATACAAGAGGTTGCTTCTTGGCAAACTTCAAACCTTTAAGAGGAAATTACTACGATGATGGAGGAATTCATACAGTGCCTGTATTTTCCTATGAGCCTAATGATTTTGGACTTTATTGTATGGCTGGAAATGTTGCCGAATGGACGAATGCTGCTTACGACGAATCGGCTTATGACTTTGCCCATGATTTAAACATGGAATACCAATATGAGGCTAAACAAGATGATCCACCAGTATTGAAAAGAAAAGTCATTAGAGGTGGTTCTTGGAAGGACATAGGGTATTTCCTTCAAACAAGCACACGTACTTATGAGTACCAAGATACAGCAAAATCATACATTGGTTTCCGTAACGTTATGAGTTACCTAGGTATGGGAAAATCTCAAATTTAATATTATTCATAGTAACCTTAATTTAGAATTTAAACTTAAAAATTATGTCAGGTAAAAAGGGAGGCTTAGCTCATTTTCTTTATGGAACCGAAAAAGGGAAAACAATCGTTAATATATCAATGAGTCTAGGTGCCTCAGTTGTAATTTTGGGTGCCCTGTTTAAGATTCAGCACTATCCTGGTGCGAGTGCGATGCTTATCATTGGATTGTGTACAGAGTCTGCGTTATTTGCCTTGGGTGCAATTGAACCCCAGCACTTGAAGGATGATTGGTCAAAAGTTTATCCTGAATTAAGGCATGTACCTGAAGATGAAGATGAAGAATTTCTTGAGGAAGAAGGAACTGTTGGCGAGGAAGACAATTTAACCGTTACACAAAAGCTGGATAACATGCTTGAGGAAGCCAATATCGGACCAGAGTTAATAGCGAGCTTAGGTGAAGGTTTGAGAGGTTTGAAGATGCAGGCTGAGCAGTTAACGGATATTTCGAGTGCTACGGCTGCCACCAATGATTATGTAGCTGCAGTTAGAAATGCATCTGAATCTGTTGATGGCTTATCTGATATTTATACACGTGCCGCAAATTCACTGGCTGGCCTTGCGGAAAGCAATGCTGAAGGTGCTGATTTCGGATCTCAACTAAATCAAATGTCTCAGAATCTAAGTGACTTGAACGCCGCTTATGAGCTTCAATTGAAGAGTGCGCAGGAAACTTTAGAGAATTCAAAAGCTTATTTCACAGGTGTCGATGATTTACTGGACAATTTAAATGGTTCAGTGGAAGATGCAAAAGCTTACGCTAGTCAGATGGGTGAACTCTCTAGAAATATTAGTTCATTAAATACGATTTATGGCAATATGTTATCTGCTATGAATCCAAATAGATAATAAGCGGAATTTATTCCTTTTTGATAATTAAAATTAAGATTATAGATATATGTCTTTAGGTGATTTAGAACCCAGGCAGAAGATGATTAACTTGATGTACTTAGTACTCTTGTGTCTTCTTGCCATGAACGTATCAAAAGAAATTCTCCATTCCTTTATTATCATTAATGAGGGGCTTGAAAGAACTACTGAAAACTTTGAGAGTAAGATAAACCAATCTTATGAAAGGTTTGCCCGGATGATGGCAGATGATCCTAAGAAAGTAGGTGAATTTTACGAGCATGCTAAGGAGTTGAAAACGAACGCGGACGAAATTGTAGATTATATTGAGAAAATAAAAATTGAGATTTATCGCGTTGTAGATCAAATTCCCCAAGAAAGTGCTGATACCATGACTTTAGAACATTGTCATAGTAAAGATAATCAGGATGTAGGTGCAATGATCATGATTGGTCAAGAAACTACGCAGCCAAAAGGCCCTGAAGTAGAATTTAGTGCACTTGGATTGAAGCAAAAAATGGAAACATTTAACTCCCATCTTGAAGAGTTTATCAGTGATAAGGAGGCCATTAAGGAATTGAAAATTCCGTTGGAAGATCAAGTAGTTCACGATGTTGTTGAAAAATGGGAGATTGCCAATTTTTATCATTTGCCTGTTGCGGCAACTATAACAAATCTAACTAGATTTCAGGCTGCGGTTCGAAACTCAGAGGCTGATGCGCTTAAGGAGTTATTAAAAGATATTAGTGCAGAAGACTTTTCATTTGATACCTTGGCTGTTAAGGTCATACCGCATAGTGGTACCTATATTACTCAAGGGGACTCTTTTCGGGCAGACGTAATAGTTGCAGCCTATAGTACCACAAAAAATCCTCAATTGGTCATTGGAACAGTTGATACTACGAGTGAACAACCAGATGTGGTTGATGGAGACACTTCTGAAGTGACTTATAACAGAGGAATTGCAACATACGGAACTAAGGCGGATCAGCTTGGTGAGCAAAACTGGGGTGGAGTGATTAAAATCCTTAAACCAAATGGCAAGTGGGCGCACTATAAGTTCGAACATAAATATATGGTAGCAAAGCCTTCTTTGGTAGTTGCGCCTACAGCGATGAACGTATTTTATAAGGGTCTTGAAAATCCTGTGGATATTTCGGTATCTGGTTTGGCTTCAGAAAAATTGAGTTTGAGTGTGGATGGATGCCAAGTAAGAACCGTTAATAAAGCTGGAGGAAAGTACGAGATTATTCCGAATAACGATTTGAAAGCAAAAGAAGTAGCCGTTAGAGTTACTGCTGATATAGATGGAAAAAAGGTTTCTTATCCACCACAAACATATCGAATTAAAACAGTTCCTAAACCTATTCCAAAGTTCCTTAATGAAACTGGAACCGTTGAAATGACCAAGGGGCAGTTAACTAGTGGAAAGTTCGTTAGCGCCGTGTTGGAGGACTTTTTATTCGATCTCAGGTTTAAGGTTACTAAGTTTGAGATGTTCATTTCGGTAGGTGGTAAGTCTCAAACGATTAAAACTAATGGGAACCAATTGTCTGGAGAAATGGAGTCGATATTACGACAGATGAAGCCAGGCCAAACGGTTATATTTAATAATGTATCGGCAGTAATGGATAAGCCTGGTTCTGTTGCTCGGCCTCTCGACGGGAGTATTATTGTTAATGTGAAGTAATTTATTGGTCATGAAAAAGATTGCGTTATTTATTTCTGTTTTTGTCATTGCCTTAACAAGCGAAGGTTTATCACAACAGAGTACGGTATTGGATGGGGTTTACGTGAAAGAGAACACGCCTTCAAGGAGGGTGATTCCGTATACTAACCTCAGAGAAGCAGATGTAATGTGGTCTAAAAGAGTATGGCGCCAAGTAGATTTAAGAAAAAAGTCGAATCAGGTTTTTTATTTTCCAATTGACCCAGCTCAAGGACGTAAAAATTTATTCGATTATATCAAGGAGGGAATTCTTGAAGATGGTACGTTAACGGCTTATGATCCAGGTTCTCCTGTAGCTCCCGATGATATGTTTACCAGGGCCATGACTTCTGAAGATGTTTTGAGTAAACTGGTAAGAACCCAGGAGCAAGAGCAGTTTGATGAGTATGGCGAAGCAATTGGTACAACAACTATTCGAGATACTTTAAGAAGTTCCAAGATTAAATTTTATGAAATTAAAGAAGAATGGTTTTTCGAGCGTCAAAAATCTCAAATGGATGTCAGGATTATTGGAATTAAGCCTGTAGCAGAGGTTGAGGGGCCAGATGGAGAACCAACACTTCAAGATTTGTTTTGGATATACTTTCCTGAGGCTCGCTATGTTTTTGCTAATTCAGAGGTGTTTAACCGAAAGAATGATGCAGAAAGAAGAACCTACGAGGATGTTTTTTGGAAACGTCAATTTGAATCTACAATAATTAAAGTATCGAATGTTTATGACCGTGCCATTTCGGAATACAAATCGAATATTGATGCACTGTTAGAAGCTGAGAAAATTGAAGAAGAAATGTTCAATTTCGAACATGATGTTTGGCATTTCTAGATTTAATTTTCACATAATGGAATAAAAGAAAAGGCCCTTTATAGGGCCTTTTTTATTTTCTGTTGTTATACAATTGCTTGTAATATTCCTGATAGTTGCCGGAAGTTACGCTTTTGAGCCAATCTTCGTTGGCTAGGTACCAATCGACGGTTTTACTAAGTCCTTCTTCGAACTCTAAAGAAGGATTCCAATTCAGTTCCGTTTGTAGCTTCGAGGCATCAATAGCATATCTGTGATCGTGGCCAGAGCGATCTGTTACAAACGTGATCAGGCTTCGTGAGGTTCCTATCGGCTGGTTGATTTTTTTATCTACTACATCACAAAGCGTCTCAACCAATTGTAAATTGGTCCATTCGTTTAATCCTCCAATGTTATATGTAGCACCTAATTTTCCAGAGTGGAAAATCGTATCTATTGCTGCGGCATGGTCTTCCACAAAAAGCCAATCACGGATATTGTCGCCTTTTCCATAAATGGGTAAAGGTTTCGAATTGAGAATATTATTAATACAAAGAGGAATAAGCTTTTCTGGGAATTGGTTTGGACCGTAGTTATTCGAACAATTTGAGATAACAATCGGTATTTTATAAGTGTTATAATAAGCCCTTGCAAAATGATCTGAGGCGGCTTTAGAAGCACTATAAGGACTTTGAGGGTCATAAGCTGTGCTTTCCGTAAAGAACCCCGTTTCCCCAAGGCTTCCATATACTTCATCTGTACTAATGTGATAGAACAAATGATCCGGTTCGTTACCCCAGTGTTTTTTCGCCGAATTCAATAAATTGACTGTTCCTATTACATTCGTATTTACAAAAGACAAGGGATCTTCGATGGAGCGGTCAACATGTGATTCTGCGGCAAGGTGAATGACATCTGAAATTTTAAACTCCTTAAAAACCTGATCAAGAGACAGCGCTTCGCAAATATCTTGCTTAACAAATCGATAGTTCGAACACGATTCAATGTCGGTGAGGTTTTCAAGATTGCCAGCATAGGTTAAGCAATCTAAGTTGATAATAAGATAATTGGGATAGCAGGTGACGAATCTACGAACCACATGAGAACCAATGAAACCAGCTCCACCTGTAATTAAAATATTTTTTTTGTGATTCATTCTATAAGGACCAGTAAGTCAATTTTTCGAATCGACCTCTAAATATGCCTTTTAAATCTACAACTAAGCCATCGCTATCCATTAGACTCTGAAAATATGCTTCGTCGAAACCTAGGTATTCTTTATGGTTTACTGCTACTATTACGGCATCATAGAGCCCTGTAGGTTTACTAACCAAACCAAAACCATATTCATGCGCTAATTCATCCGAACTTGCGTGAGGATCCACTACTTCTACATCGGCTCTGAAAGATTGAAGTTCGCGAACCATATCAGAAACTTTAGAATTCCTTACGTCGGACACGTCTTCTTTGAAAGTAGCCCCCATAACGAGTACGCGCGCTCCAGTTATATTCTTACCAGTTTTGAGGATTTTTTTCACAGTTTGTTTGGCTACATAAAAGCCCATACTGTCATTCACATACCTACCGCTATTAATTACCTTAGCGTGATATCCCAAGCCTTCGGCTTTGAAGGTGAGGTAGTATGGATCAACACCAATACAATGCCCACCAACCAAACCAGGACGAAATGGAAGGAAGTTCCATTTGGTTCCAGCTGCTTCGAGCACTTCGTAAGTATTGATACCCATTCTATTAAAGATGATCGATAATTCATTCATCAACGCAATGTTCAAATCGCGCTGAGTATTTTCGATAATTTTAGCAGCTTCCGCTACTTTTATACTCGAAGCTCTGTGCACCCCTGGCTCAACTATAAGTTCGTAAACTCTAGCAATAACGTCGGAAGAAACTTCGTCGCAACCCGATGTAATTTTAAGAATTTTGGTAATTGTGTGTTCTTTGTCTCCAGGGTTAATCCTTTCGGGTGAATAACCAACTTTAAAATCTTCGACGAACTTCAGCCCTGACAATTCCTCTAAAACTGGTACACAGTCGTCCTCAGTACAACCAGGGTAGACTGTTGATTCAAAAACAACATAGTCGCCTTTTTTAAGTACTCCACCTACTGTTCGGGATGCGCCAAGTAAGGGTCTTAAATTAGGTTGGTTATACTCATCAATTGGGGTTGGTACCGCGACAATAAAAAATGTTGCAGAACGTAAATCTTCGGGGTTGGCTGTAAATTCGATATCACAACCATCAAAATCTTCGGCAGATAATTCTTCACTTGGATCGATGGATTTTTTCATCATTTCAACCCTTTCTGAGTTGATATCAAAACCGATTACACTTACTTTTCTTGCGAAGGCCAATGCAATCGGTAGCCCAACGTATCCTAATCCAATAACTGCGATTTTCGCTTCCTTTTTGACTAGCTTTTCAACCATTATTTTAATCTTAAATTTTTATTACACCCTCGGTGTCTAACTTGTATTTGTCGCCATTTTCAGGACAAACGGCTTCACCTAAATCATCAAAAGTCAATCTGTGCCCAAATTCACTCATATAACCTATTTGTTTGGCAGGATTTCCCACAACTAAGGCATAGTCAGGTACTTCTTTAGTCACAACTGAGCCAGCGCCAATAAATGCATAACGACCGATATCGTTACCGCATACTATGGTGGAATTCGCACCAATGGTAGCACCTTTTTTTACCGTTGTTCTAGAGTATTGCCCCCTTCTATTTACACCACTTCTAGGATTAATTACATTGGTAAAAACCATAGATGGCCCTAAAAAAACATCGTCTTCACAAGTAACCCCGGTGTAGATTGAAACATTATTCTGAACTTTTACATTTTTGCCCAATACAACTTCTGGGAATACAACGCAATTCTGCCCAATATTACAATCCTCACCAATTACACAATTAGGCATAATGTGAGAAAAATGCCAAATTTTGGCGCCCTTGTGGATTTTACATCCGTCATCAATGACCGCTGTTTCGTGTACGAAATATTCCATCCTATCTTTTAATATAATCGCTGAAGTCGTTGTGTTCTTTTTTATATAAATCTTCTTCCGACAGAGATTTAAAATAATCGTAGGTTATTGCTAATCCTTCGCTGCGAGAAATTTTTGGCTCCCATCCTAGAATAGTGCGGGCCTTAGTGATTTCTGGTTGTCTCTGCTTTGGGTCATTTACTGGCAAATCTTTAAATATTATTTTTTGCGTAGTACCCGTTAATTTAATGATCTCTTCGGCAAAATCGAGAATAGAAATTTCATCGGGGTTTCCGATATTTACTGGTAAGTGATAGTCGCTCATCAATAATTTGTAAATACCTTCCACAAGGTCATCTACATAACAAAATGATCTTGTTTGCGATCCGTCGCCAAAAACCGTGAGGTCTTCACCTCTAAGCGCTTGCCCGATAAATGCGGGCAAAACACGGCCATCATTGAGCCGCATCCGAGGACCGTAGGTATTAAATATTCTCACAATTCGAGTTTCTACACCATGGAAAGTATGGTAGGCCATAGTCATGGCTTCCTGAAATCGTTTTGCCTCATCATATACTCCCCTTGGTCCAACTGGATTAACGTTTCCCCAATATTCTTCTGTTTGGGGGTGTACGGTAGGGTCGCCATAAACTTCTGACGTAGAGGCCACAATTATTCTCGCGTTTTTGGCTTTAGCCAAACCCAATAAATTGTGGGTCCCGAGTGATCCAACTTTTAAGGTCTGGATTGGGATTTTGAGGTAATCAATCGGGCTGGCAGGTGAAGCGAAATGAAGAATGTAATCTACCTTACCTTCAATTTCGATGTGTTCTGAAACGTCGTGATTAATAAACTCAAAATCTTCATGACCTTCTAGATGCTCAATATTTTTTAAGTTGCCAGTAATGAGGTTATCCATCCCTATTACTTTGAAACCTTCTTTCAAAAACCTGTCACTTAAATGTGACCCCAGGAAACCAGCAGCACCAGTTATGAGCACTCTTTTTTTCATCGACCTATGCTAAAATAATTAAAACCAGATTCCTTCATTTCTCTGGTATCGTACAAATTTCGACCGTCAAAAATGTTCGGGAATTTCATCTTACTCAACATCAGATCGAAATCGGGAGTTCTAAATACTTGCCATTCTGTACATATTAGAAGTGCGTCGGCGTTCTCAATCGCGTCATATTGATTTTGTGCGTATTGAATTCTATCACCAAGCAAATTTTTAATATTGCTCATGGCTTCGGGATCGAAGGCTTTAACTTCGGCACCTTTTTCTAATAAACATTCAATATTATAAATGGCTGGAGCTTCTCTAATGTCATCTGTATTTGGTTTGAATGCAAGGCCCCATACGGCAATTTTCTTACCTTTTAAACTCCCGCCAAAATGTTTTTCCATTCTGGGAATCAAAATTGTTTTTTGCCTTTGATTTACCTTCATCACTGATTTTAGGATATCAAAATTGTAGTTAACCTCATCCGAAGACTTAACCAAAGCCTGCACGTCTTTTGGAAAACAACTGCCACCGTAGCCAATTCCAGGGAAAAGAAATCTCTTGCCAATTCTTGAATCTGACCCTATTCCCATGCGCACTTGATCGACATCTGCACCTACCAATTCACATAGATTGGCAATTTCATTCATGAAGGTAATCTTGGTGGCTAAAAAAGAATTCGCCGCGTATTTTGTAAGCTCAGCAGATTTTTCGTCCATAAAAACGATCGGGTTTCCTTGACGAACAAATGGCTTGTAAAGTTGTTCCATTTTTTCTTTTGCTTTGGCTGAACTCACACCAACAACAACTCGATCTGGTTTCATAAAATCGTCAATGGCGTAACCCTCCCGCAAAAATTCGGGATTGGAAACAACATCAAAATCGACTGTTGCATTTTTTTGTATGGCTGCTCTAACTTTATCCGCTGTACCAACAGGCACTGTACTTTTATCAATCACAACCTTGTAAGAAGTCATTATTTTTCCAAGCTCTTCTGCTACGCCCAATACATAAGATAGGTCTGCAGATCCATCTTCTCCTGGAGGTGTAGGTAAAGCTAAAAAAATAAATGTGCTTTTATCTATGGCTTCTTTTAAATCTGTTGTAAAAGACAACCTGCCTTGTTGAATGTTTCTGTCGAAAAGGATGTCCAAACCAGGTTCAAAAATGGGCACAATTCCAGCCTTCATTTTTTGAACCTTTGCTTCGTCAATATCTACGCAAATTACCGAGTTTCCGGTTTCGGCCAAACATGTTCCAGTAACCAATCCCACATATCCAGTTCCTACTACTGCTACCTTCATTCTTATTTTTTATAATATATTGTTGAGTACTCCATTTGAAATAAAAGATAATTGTTCATCATCCATTTCGGTATGAATAGGCAACGACAATACACTTTTCATTAATTGTTCAGTTACATTTAAGCTAACTCTCAGTTTAAAACTCCCTACAAATGCTTTTTGCAAATGGATAGGAAGAGGGTAGTAAATGTTTGAAGGAATGCCTTCCGCGTCGAGTTTTGCCATTAAAGCTTCTCTATCTGTATTTACCAGTTTCATGGTGTATTGATGAAACCCATGAGTGGTAAAATCTCTTACAACGGGTGTGATGATTTTATCACATTTTTCAAAGGCCGAATTGTAATAAGCTGCGGCATCTTGTCGGGCTTTTAAATACGAATCAAGATGGGGAAGTTTTACCCTCAAAATTGCTGCTTGTATGCTGTCTAGCCTAGAATTTACACCAATTACATCATGGTAATATCTTTTGGATTGTCCATGATTAGATACCATTCTAATGATCTTAGCTAGGTTGTCGTCATTGGTCATTATAGCACCACCATCACCGTAACATCCTAAGTTTTTAGATGGGAAGAACGAAGTGCAGCCAATGGCACCCATTGTTCCCGCTTTTTTACTTGAGCCATCAGGGAAGATATAATCACTTCCGATTCCTTGGGCAGTATCTTCGATGAGTGGAATTCCAAATTCTTCTGAAATTTCTAGCATTTCTTTCATTGGTGCGCAATGCCCATAAAGATGTACTGGAATGATGGCTTTTGTTTTGTTACTTATGGCTTCTCTAACCGAATTTGGGTCAATACAGAATGTATCCTCATCCACATCTACAAAAACGGGAGTGAGTCTTAATAATCCAATAACTTCGGCCGTGGCGATATAAGTAAAACTGGGAGTAATTACCTCGTCGCCTGGTTCAAGCCCCAAAGCCATTAATGCAATTTGAAGAGCATCCGTTCCATTAGCACATGGAATGACATGCTTAACATTTAGGTAGTTTTCAAAATCATTTTGAAAATTTTTAACCTCTGGGCCATTGATAAAAGCAGTAGATTTTATGACGTTAATTACTGCTTCATTTATCTCATTTTCAATCTTTTGATACTGAGTTGATAGATCAACTAATTGTAGATTTTTCATATAGAATATGGTCAAAAAATAAGAGTGCGAATATAATTAAATTTGCCAGCGTCTATGGGCTCCTATCTATCTGAAAAGTTAATGAAATACGACATAAAATTTTCATCAAAAATTGCTGGGCTACTTCTCTTCTTTTATTTGTTACTTGGTCAAAATAATGGAGTTTTTTCCCAACAAAGTGTTCGAGATTCTAGCATATTTATCCCGCACATTGATGCCTATTATTCTTTTGGCCTACCTAGCGGTGATTTGGTAAGGCGATTTGGGTATTTTCACAACATTGGATTGGGTTTTTATATAAAAGATCGCAAGAGTTGGGTTTATGGAGGTGAAACCGGAATTCAGTTTGGTGATCAGGTTAAAGAAAACACCATTTCAAATTTAGTAACAAGCGGCGGCGGAGTAATTGATGTAGACGGAAATTATGCGGCGATGAAACTTTCTATGCGCGGAATTAATGTCAACGCAAAAGGAGGTAGGTTATTTAATAAATGGGGTCCAAATCCAAATTGCGGTTTTTTGTTTTTGCTAGGAGTGGGGTATTGGCAACACCGAATAAGGGTGGAGGATGTGCAGCAAAAAGTTCCGCAAATCGAAGGCGATTACCAACAGGGCTATGATCGTTTGACTAAAGGAGTTATTTTTTCGCAGTATATTGGTTATCAATTATTCAGTAATTCTAGGTTATTGAATTTATCGCTGGGAGTTGAGTTTAACCAGAGCATCATGAGGAATATTCGAGCGTATAACTTTAATGAGTACAAAAAAGACCAAAGCAAACGCAATGATAACTACACAGCGTTCAAACTTTATTGGTCAATTCCTCTATATAAAAAGGTTCCTCAAGATTTCTATTACGATTAGAAATGGAGTGGCTTTATAGACTCATCTTAAAACTTTACAGACTGGCGATATCTGTAAGTTCTTTTTTTAACCCTAAAGCTCGGCTTTGGATTCAGGGAAGAAAGAACTGGCGAAGGAAGTTGCGAAGTGGGATTGAAAAAAAACCGGGCAATTATGTTTGGATTCACGCTTCCTCAGTTGGCGAATTTGAACAAGGGCGGCCTATTTTAGAATTAATACGGAAGCAATATCCCGAATTCAGAATTTTACTTACTTTTTTTTCGCCTTCGGGTTTTGAGCAATTTAAAAACTATGAACAAGCCGATATGGTATTCTATCTTCCACTTGATAGCCCTAGAAATGCGAATGCTTTTATTAAAATAGTTCAGCCCAAGCTCGCGGTTTTTGTGAAATACGAATTTTGGTATTTCTATTTCAAAACACTGAGGTTGGCTGATATCCCATTTGTGTTGATTTCCGCCAAACTCAGTAGCAAACATGTTTTTTTTCAATGGTATGGTCGGTGGTATAAACGGGTACTTAAGTTTCCAACCATGTATTTTGTTCAGGATATGGAGTCGGAAATGCTGCTTAAAAATGAGGGGGTTGTTCAGGTTGACATAGCCGGAGATACCAGAATTGATCGGGTTACTCAGATTGTAGAAGCGGAAAGCGAGCTGTCGCGGATAGAGGAATTTAAAAATGGAAAACCACTTTTAATCTTGGGGAGTTCTTGGCGAACCGAAGAACAATACCTAGCCAAATATTTGCATCAATTGGAAAACCAATGGAAGGTAATAATTGCGCCTCATGAGGTAAATGAAAAAGTGATAAAAAGAATAATGGACTCCTTGCCAGTTCCATCGAAGAGGTATTCTAGGTGGGATTCAGAAAAAAACTTAGCCACTGATAGGGTGCTGGTTATTGACTCTATTGGACTTCTTAGCCGTGTATATCGCTACGCAGATCTTGCTATTATTGGAGGTGGTTTTATAGATGGTATTCACAATATATTGGAGCCATCTGTTTTTGGGGTTCCTTCTTTTTTTGGGCCGAATTATAAAAAATTTAATGAGGCGAATGAACTTATCAAATTGGGGGGCGCTTTTTCTTTTGGCTCGTATGAAGAATTCGCCACATTGCTTTCCGAATATACAACAGACATCAAGAGGCGAGAAGAAGCATCTCGAGTATGCTCGTCTTATATCCAAAAAAATAAAGGTGCGAGTATTAAAATAATGAATCGATTAGATGAGTGGTTGGCTAATTAATATCTCATTGGTTTTTATCGGTGGTGGCATAGGCAGTGCCCTTAGGTATGGGGTAGGCAAGTGGATGATATCGAAGATAGATTGGTCACCTATATTGGCTACTTTTTCAGTAAATGTAGTTGGCTCTTTGTTGTTGGGGTTTTTATTTGCTTGGGTCGAAAAAAATCAACTCACCTCACTGAACCCTTTATGGCTTTTATTGGGCGTGGGATTTTGTGGAGGCTTTACCACTTTTTCCACTTTTGCCCTCGAAAATATAAATCTGATAAAAGATGGAAACTTCCTTATGCTATTCACCTATTCTTTGGGTTCTTTAGCAGCCGGCTTTCTCCTAGCCTGGGTAGCTATACAATTGGTTGGCTAACTCTTATTGTATTACGCCGTCTTTGTACTTTTCTATTTTAAGCACCTCTCCATCAACTTTGTAATAAGTTGACTTTCCGTTGCGGAGGCCTTCTTTTACCTTAATTTCAAGTCTTGGTCGTTCTGCTCCATACCAGAGTACATAGTCACCTTTGTCTATGGGAGCTAAAGTTGCTTTATCTAGAAACATTTCAAACTTCATAAATCCCATATCATATACTTTCCGCCACAAAATGGATGGGTTGTAATAGTAATCCCAATTACCAGTCATTACATTCATAGAATATGTGCCCATTACATCAGGTTGCCCATCCTTTTTAACCACATAACCTCCATCGAGTATGAATACGCTTGTGTCCTTACCACTTGTTTTGAACAATTCCATAAAAGTTTCATCGTTTAACCCACCACTATCCGGTTGAAAAACAAAGTCTTTGAACACCAAGCTATCTTTATTTAATTCTTGATATTTAATGACTACTGCGCTGTTCGTTTTATACCTAAACTCGAAAATCATAGTCTCTACTTCGTCCTTGTTGTATTCGTAGAGTTCAACCATTGTGTCATTGGCAAAAACTTTTTTCAAACCTAGTGCGCCTTGACTTTGATAATACGACCAATCTCCAGAACGTATCCCTTTGTCGTAATTTTCATCTCGTAGTTTGTGGCCAGTTTCGTCGCGATAAGTCCAAGTACCACTCTTTTTGCCTTGGGCATAGGTACCCGTGATGGTGGTTTTCGAATTTACTTTTAATACATAAGGTCCATTTCGAACGTCATCCAAAAAGTTGATGGTTTCCTCAGTTTTTGAAATGGGATCTGTAAATACCCATTCACCCATTTTTTTGTTTTTGTTATAGGTTCCTTTTTCTAAAGTATTTGCTTTTTCATCGGTTTTAAAGTAGCTACCCGTCATTTCTCCATCTTGCCAAGGAATTTGTTCAAATTCCATCACTTTTATGGTGTCAATGCAATTGGTGTCTTCGGTGTCGGGACAGGGAATGAAATCGTAATGAAAGTAGATTTTTTCATTACCAGTTTTTGTGCCTTCAAAGTATTGCGTCTCCACCATCAACGTGTTGGTGTCGCGGTCTAATAAGTCAAATTCCTTCCAATTTCTGTGCATGAGCCCATTTTCGTAATATCCTATCTGAAACAATTTTCCATTTTTAAAGAATACCCATTCACCATATCTTTTTCCTTTTGAGTATAATCCAGAATCAAGTACAGCAAGTATTGTATTTCCAGAATCATCAGATGAAATAAGTTGGCTTTTGAAGGCGCCATCAAGCGAGTCGTTTAGGTAGGAGCCATTGATAAGCCTGTTTGCTTTTATTTGCATGAACGGCCCTGAGAGTGAGTCGTTGTCATAGTTAAACCACTGAAAAGTAGTGGGGGTTCCCAAACTGTCATAAGAATAGTATTCCCAAAGGCCTTGTTTCAAATTTTTGATCGATTTTCCACTAAAAGCTAATTTATTGTTATCTAAATAATAGCCCTCTACTTTGCCATCAACTTTTTTTGCCTTAAAAGGGTAGACCACTTTAATATTAAGCGCCGAATCAACAAACTCAACTTTGCCCGAACCTACGGTATCCAAAGCCGAAATTTTCGACTCAATGTTGTCTATATAAATGTCTGATGACTGGCCAAAAACCAAAATTGGAGTCGCTAATAGAATTAGGAGATAGTATATTTTCATAACCTGTGCTTGGGCATCGAAATTAAACGATAAACTTAACATTACAAAGGAACATCAGGAATACGAATAAGTAGTTATGAATTTTGATCAAAAAAAAATAAAACTAAGAGGTGCGAGTGTTGAAGCGCGCCTTTATTATGGAGGTTTTTTAGGAATGAATTAAGTATGGTAACAAAGCATATTTACAATATAGTATTGAGTGCGATGTAACATTGGCCTCCAACCAATACTTATTAAAAGACGTTTAAAGACCTAGTTCTTGGTTGCTTAACCCTTATTTCGATTACTTTTGCAGCCCGAATTTAAGAAAAGCCTTAAGTTGGGTTATAAGTATTGATTATTAAGTGATTAGAAGATAAATTCATTCTAAAAATGGAGATTAAAAAAGAAAAAATTGACGATTTGAATGCAGTAATTCACATTACTGTAGCTCCCGAAGATTACCAAACTCCCGTAAATAAGGTGCTTCAAGATTACCGCAAAAAAGCCAATTTGCCAGGGTTTAGAAAAGGTATGGTACCTATCGGCATGGTGAAAAAGATGTATGGTGAAGCTATTATGGCGGAGGAAATCAACAAGATTTTGTCCAATAAATTGTACGAATATATTTCTCAAGAGAAGCTAGACATTCTTGGGAATCCAATTCCAAGCAAGGATGAAATTCAATTGGATAATTTAAAAGATGGTGAGTCTTTTAATTTTAAGTATGATTTAGGGTTATCTCCAGAAATTAATTTTGAATTAGATGACAAAACCAAACTAGAATACTTCAAAATAAAGGTAGACAATGATCTCTTGGACAAGTACACCAAAGATTTGGCTCGTAGATATGGTTCTATAAAGGAAGTAACTAAAGTTGGACCATTGGATATGGTTAATGTTTCGATAGACGAATTGGATGCTTCAGGCGAAAAATTTGAAGGTGGAATTCACAGCCATTCTTCAATTTCTATTGAATATCTCGAAAAAGAAAATGCCAAAAAGGCGCTGGTAGGCAAAGGTATCGATGACCAAATAGTAGTTGATCCCCGAGATTACAGTAAGAATGATGCTGACCTAGCCGCTATGTTGCACGTTGATAAATCTGAAGTGGATAAAGTGGGTAAGTCATTTAGGTTTACCATTAAAAAAATTCATGAGCTTACTCCATCGGAAGTAAATCAAGAGATGTTTGATAAAATTTTCGGGCCGGGTGAAGTAACTACGCTTGAGGAATTTAGAAAAAGGCTCGGCGAGGATTTAGAAAAAACGTTGGAAAATGATTCAGACAAGCTTTTGATTCGTGATTTACAAAAAAAGGTAAAGGAAAAATTGAAGGTTGCCCTTCCAGAAGAGTTTTTAAAGCGATGGCTGATTTTGTCGAATAAGGAAGCTACGCCCGAACAAATTGAAAAGGATTTTGCAAACTTTGTGGAGGGGATGAAGTGGCAGTTGATTGAAAATAAAATTGCCAAAGACCACAAAGTAGAGGTAACTCATGCCGACGCATTGGAAAGAACTAAAATTTTATTCAAACAACAAATGTCGTCTTACGGGTCGGAGATTGAAGATGAGGAATTAACAAAAGCGGCCCAAAATTATTTGGCCAAGAATGAAGATTCTCGTCAGATTTATGAGCAAATACTGGACGAAAAGATGTTGGTTTTGTACAAAGAGAAACTCGGTTTAAAAACAAAAGAGGTGAGTTTTGATGATTTCGTTAAATTAGCCACGGGCAAAGCACCTAAAAAAGGAATTTTGGAAAGTTTGTCTAACTTGGTAAAAATGTAATTATGGACGGTAAAGAATTTAGAAAATACGCAATAAAGCACAAAGGCATAAGCAGTATGGTGATGGATCAATATATTGAGTCATCTATTGTACCTACTGGCTCAATGACTCCTTATATATTGGAAGAAAGACAGTTGAATGTTCAGGCCATGGATGTTTTTTCGAGACTGATGATGGATCGTATCATTTTCTTGGGAACCGCAATTGATGATCATGTGGCCAACATTGTGCAAGCACAGCTGCTGTTTTTGGCATCATCAGATGCGAAAAAAGACATTCAAATTTATTTGAACACGCCAGGGGGTTCCGTTTATGCGGGTTTAGGTATTTATGATACCATGCAATATGTAGGCCCAGATGTGGCAACTATTTGCACTGGAATGGCCGCATCAATGGGGTCAGTATTGCTTACAGCAGGTACTAAAGGAAAAAGATCGGCATTGCCTCATTCAAGAGTAATGATTCACCAACCCATGGGTGGTGCCCAAGGTCAGGCAAGTGATATCGAAATCACAGCGCGAGAAATTCAGAAATTGAAAAAGGAATTGTACGAGATTATTGCAAATCATTCGGGCCAAGAGTATCAGCGAATATGGGATGATGGTGACAGAGATCACTGGATGACCGCTGAGGAGGCAAAGGCCTATGGAATGGTTGATGAAATTCTCATTAATTCTAAATAATAAAGATGTCGAAAGCAGAACCAAAATGTTCGTTTTGTGGTAAGAACAAGAGTGAGGTCAACATCCTCATTGCTGGTATCTCTGGACACATTTGCGATGGGTGTATTTCACAGGCCCAGCATATTGTGGAAGAGGAAATTACGCAACGGGTAGAATCCACGATAAGCAATACCATAAACTTACTAAAGCCTAAGGATATAAAAGCGCATCTCGATGAGTATGTAATTGGACAAGAACAGTCTAAAAAGGTACTTTCAGTGGCGGTTTACAACCACTATAAACGTATTACCCAAAAGAAGGATAATAACGATGTGGAGATTGAAAAATCGAATGTTATTCTATTGGGTGAAACAGGTACTGGAAAAACGCTTTTGGCAAAGACGATCGCTAGAATTCTCAACGTGCCTTTTGCGGTAGCTGATGCCACCGTGATTACGGAGGCTGGTTATGTGGGAGAGGATGTAGAAAGTATTCTTACCAAGTTACTTCAATCAGCAGATTATGATGTTTCCGCAGCGGAAAGGGGCATCGTATTTATTGATGAAATTGACAAAATATCGCGTAAAAGCGATAATCCTTCTATCACCAGAGATGTATCGGGTGAAGGTGTACAACAAGCATTATTAAAACTACTGGAAGGTGCTGAAGTTGGAGTTCCACCAAAAGGTGGCCGAAAACATCCAGAGCAGAAATTGGTTCAAATCAATACCAAAAACATCTTGTTTGTATGTGGTGGTGCATTTGTTGGAATTGATAAAATCATAGGGCGTAGATTGAATGCATCTTCCTTGGGTTATTCAAGCGTAAAACAAAATGAGAAAATTGACTCTGAGAATATTTTGCAATACGTAAATCCAAAAGATTTGAAATCCTATGGTTTAATTCCAGAATTAATTGGGCGCTTTCCTGTATTGACTTATCTCGATCCGCTGGATGAAAATGCCTTGAGAAGAATACTGACGGAACCAAAGAATGCCTTGGTTAAACAATACGTAAAGTTGTTTGATATGGAAGGTATTCAGCTTTCGTTCAACAAAGAAGTATTGGATTACATGGTGGTAAAAGCCATTGAATTTGGCTTAGGTGCGCGCGGTCTTCGTTCTATTTGTGAAGCTATAATGATGGATGCTATGTTCGAGTTTCCAAGTATGAAGGGTGAAATCAAAGAATTTAAAGTTACCCTTGAGTATGCTCAAGAAATGATGAAAAATTCAACAATTCAGAATCTAAAGGTCGCGTAGACGATTTTACATATTGAAAATTAGAAGCCGCTTTTTAGCGGCTTTTTTTATTGAATTATTTGCGCTCATAAAGTTTGATGGAAGCTTGCAGCTGGTTTTTTTCATCGGTTGCAATTGATGATAATTCCTTAGAAATCCATGATTTTTGCTCAAAGGCAGGAAAAAAAGTATCTGCTTCAAATTCTGCGTCAACCTCAGTTATGTACATTCTTGACACCAGGCATTTGGCCATAGCTTCTTTGTAAATCTGACCTCCGCCAATAATAAATACTTCAGTTTCGCCTTTACTGCGAGCCACTTCAATAGCCTCTTCTAATGAGTGGCAAATAATGGCATCACGTACTTTAAAATTGGCATTTCGAGTTACTATAATATTTGTTCGGTTGACCAAAGGGCGGTATTTTTCGGGTATCGATTCGTAGTTTTTTCTTCCAGTAATAATACAATGGCCAGTTGTGGTTTCTTTAAAAAACCTCATATCCGATGGAAGGTGCCAAAGCAAATTATTGTTCTTACCTATTGCATTGTTTTTGGCTTTGGCCACTATTAGACTTACAATCATACCGATACCGCTGCTTTTATATGAGCTTGGGGATGATAATCCAGCAATTCGAAATCTTCAAATTTGAATTCAAATATGTTTTTAATATCGGGATTAATCTTGAGGGTTGGAAGCGAACCTGGAGTTCTTGTCAATTGGAGCTTGGCTTGTTCCAAATGGTTGTTGTATAAGTGTACGTCGCCAAAAGTGTGAACAAAATCACCTAGTTTTAAATCACAAACCTGTGCTATCATCATGGTTAAAAGAGCATAACTGGCAATGTTGAAAGGCACACCCAAAAAGGTGTCGGCGCTTCGCTGATAGAGTTGGCAGCTCAACTTACCGTCGGCTACATAAAATTGAAACATGGTATGGCATGGTGGAAGGGCCATCTGATCAATAAATTCGACATTCCATGCACTCACCATGAGTCTTCTGCTGTTTGGGTTGGTTTTTATCATTTCTATTAAGTTTGAAATCTGATCCACTTTTCTGCCATCACTTGTTGGCCAGCTCCTCCATTGATAACCATATACAGGGCCTAGATTTCCTTCTTGGTCAGCCCATTCGTCCCATATTCTTACACCGTTTTCTTTGAGGTATTTAATGTTGGTATCCCCTGTCAAAAACCATAGTAATTCATGAATGATTGATCGCAAGTGCAGTTTTTTGGTGGTTAACATCGGAAACCCCTCGTTGAGGTCAAATCGCATTTGGTATCCGAAGCAACTAAGCGTTCCCGTTCCAGTTCGGTCACCTTTTTGGGTTCCGTTTTCTATTATATGTTCGAGTAACTTTAAATACGCTTTCATGACTATTAATTTGACTTGCAAAGGAAGGATTAGTAGGGCAAATTCGTTGGTGGAGCTATCTGGTTTTACTAACATCTATTGCACACTGGGATTAAAAAATAGTAATTTGCGGCTCAAACATTTTTAAAAGGAGATATGAAAAAAGTTTTATTAGTTGCAGGAGCGGCTTTTGTAATGATGGGATGTGGAGCGGCCAAAAACTCAGGCATGATGGACCAAGCTAAAACGGCGGTGTCCGATCAAGCTGATTTATCCAAGTATTCAATTGATGCCAAATCGATGTTATCGGAATTGGGCGGACAAGGTACAAGTGGGTTATCAGGAGATTTCAAACAAAAGTTTGGAGTTATGGAAAAGGATGGTGGGCAATTTGTTTCTACCATAATTAAAGTAAATGACCAAATTGATGAGGCCGATTTAACAAGCAAAGGTGTAGAAGTTCAAACTAAAAATGACCCAGTTTGGACAGCGTTGTGCCCCGTAGATAAATTTGGAGAATTATCCAAAGTGAATGGTGTAGAATCCATAGATATTTCCAAAGGAGGAAATGCAAAATAGTAACCCCAAAAACTAAATAAACATGAAAAGAATAATAACAACTTTAATCGTTTTCGTTTGGCTTGGTTCAAACGCACAAGAGTACTCAATTGTATCTCCGGCACTGCAAGGATTAATTAAAGCACATCATGTTTATGGTGAACATATTTCAGAATCGAATGCTTGGAAATATGGGCCATTGTCTGCCGATATTCATCCACAAGATTCTAAATTGAATGTACTGATAAAGGGTAAGGAGAGTCTAGCTGCTGAACTAGAAAAGGCGGGTGTGTCCTCCTTCAATCAAATTGGAAATGTGTATTCGCTGCATATTTCAGTTGCTGAGTTAGCAGTTATATCTAAACTCTCAGGAATAGAACGAATTGAAGAAAGCCCTCGAGGAAATACTAAATTAAAAAATGCCAGAAGAAATACCAAAGTAGATATGGTACATTTAGGTTCTGGGTTAAATTCTCCATATCATGGAAGTGGGGTTGTAGTTGGCGTTATTGATTTTGGGCTAGATTTTTCTCATCCTATGTTTTATACATCCGACGGCAGCAGCACGCGAATTTCTAGAGTTTGGCTAACCGATAACAACACTGGCACTCCACCTAGTGGTTTTACCTATGGTACAGAATTAACAACACTTGCTGAATTACAAGCGGAAGGAGCATCTAATTATTTCGAATCTCATGGTAGCCATGTTGCTGGTATTGCCGCGGGTACGGCTTACTTGAAGCCAGATTTAAAAGGGGTTGCGGACCAATCAGAAATTGTTTTTGTTGAGTCTGGGAATAGTGTTGCCGATGAGCTTACTTATATTTTTAATTATGCGCGGTCAGTGTCTAAACCTGCGGTAGTAAATATGAGTTTAGGCTCTCATAAAGGGCCCCACGATGGAAGTTCACTTCTTGATTTGGCAATTGATAATTTGGCAAAGTCGGGACAAATCATAGTTGGAGCGGCAGGAAACGAAGGAGACAAAGCACTACATCTTAAACATACATTTTCGGGTGATACCATAAGCACCATACCGGAGTTAGAAGGGGAGAATACCACTGTGGATATATGGGGCGAAAAGAACAAGCATTTTAGCCTCAATCTAGTTTTGTATGACTTAGTTAACGATGCAATTGTATATGAAACAGGCTATTGGAGCACGACTATCAATACTAGTTTGGACAGTACGTTTAATTTAGGTTCAGATTATTTGAGTCTTAGTTACGGCGGAGAATTGAGCTCACTAAATCAAAAGTCACATGCTCAAATAGCTATTGAATCTACTACTCAGGATTATGCGGTTTACTTTGAAATGACGAGCCCATCTGGAGTTGTACATGCTTGGAACGATGGAACTGGAGGTGGAGCCCCGTTTATTGATGATGTAGGCTCGGGACCATTAACTGGTTTTGTAAAAGGTGACAATGAAAGTACAATGGGTGAAATAGGGGCAACGGCTAAAAATATTATTTCAGTAGGTGCCTATACATCCACTACTACATTTACAAGTTTGGTAAATTCAACGGTAACCAATACCACGGAAGCTGATGGTGCTATTGCGGATTTTAGTTCAAGAGGTCCTACAGTTGATGGTAGGGTAGTACCTTCAATTACAGCTCCTGGAAATTATGTCATCTCATCATTAAATTCATATAATATTGGATCAACGCCTGGAGGAGATGAAGATGATAGAATTACAGATTCTACGATGATTGGTACGGACGCTTACTATTATGGAGCTTATGAAGGAACTAGTATGGCTACACCGATGGTTGTTGGCATTATAGCATTGCTTTTAGAAAAAGATCCCACTTTAACTCCAGCTCAAATAAAAACCTTGCTAAAGGAGCAGTCTATTAAGGATAGCCACACGGGTACCATACCTGCTGCAGGAAGCAATACATGGGGCTATGGTAAAATAGATGCCCTAGCTATGCTTGTCAAACTTGAAGGTGGAGCCCCCGTTGATCCTGTTGTAATAGAAGAAATAGTGAGTGAAAATGGAATAAGAATCTATCCTGTACCGACGAGTCATTTACTCCATGTTGAAGGTCAAACGAAGTTCGAAAACATTGAAGTTATTTCGATTGATGGCAAAGTAAATGAAGTTCCAACTGTTTTGATAAGCGATCAAAAAGCTGAATTAGATATTTCCGCATTATCTGAAGGAATGTACTTGCTTAGGGTACGAACTCATAACGAGAATCAAGTATTTAGAGTACTTAAAAGATAGCTCCAACAATGGTGGCTGATAGGAGGGATGCAAGCGTTCCTCCTATCAATGCCTTCATTCCGAGTTCCGAAAGTAATTTTCGCTGGCTAGGTGCTAATGAGCCGATTCCTCCAATTTGAATTCCGATAGAAGCGAAGTTGGCAAAGCCACATAATATATATGTAGCCATTATGATTGATTTTTGTTCAGCAAATATTCCAGAAGCTTTCATACTCGCCAAACTGGTGTACCCCACAAATTCTGAAGCAATTAGTTTCTCGCCCAGGAGCTGCCCTACAAAAGTGATATCTGCGTATGCTACGCCCAACAACCACATCAAAGGGGCAAATAAATAACCTAAGATGAATTGTAGCGAAAGACTGTCGTATCGCGCTCCTGTGGCTTCTTCAATAATCCCATTGAGTCCAGTTAGTCCGCCTATTTTAATTAGCCCGAAATTACACATGGCTATAAACGCAAAGAAAACCAGCAACATGGCTCCTACATTCACTGCCAGTTTTAACCCTTCGGTGGTACCATTGGATAAGGCATCCAAGAAGTTGCTTCCTACCTGCTGCCTACTAATTTCTATATTCGAATTGATGGGTTCGGTTTGAGGCATTAATATTTTAGAAATAACAATTGCCCCAGGAGCCGCCATTATTGATGCGGCTAGCAAATGTTTTGCAAATAATAGTCGTTGAACTGGATCGTCACCTCCTAAGAAGGATATGTAGGCTGACAAAACTCCACCAGCAACAGTTGCCATTCCCCCGATCATTACAAGCAAGATTTCGCTGCGATTCATGGCAGGCAAATACTCTTTTATCATCAACGGTGCCTCGGTTTGACCGAGAAAAATATTCCCTGCAACAGACAAGCTCTCAGCACCACTCACTTTTAAAAGTCTCGTAAATACCCAAGCTAAACCAAAAACAATTTTTTGAATGATGCCAAAATAGAAAAGTACCGACGTAAGTGCCGAAAAGAAAATGATTGTTGGTAAAACTTGAAAAGCGAATATGAATCCGAAGGAGTCGATATTCATAAAACTACCGAAGAGAAAGGTGCTGCCATCGCGGGTAAAGTCTAAAATTTTGACAAAACCCTTCCCAAGTATCTCAAAACCTGATTGAACCAATGGGATTTTTATAATGGAAATGGCAAGAATTAACTGAGCTCCTAGCCCAACTAATACTACTTTCCAATTTATGGCTTTGCGGTTGCTACTAAATAGCCAAGCCAAGGCAATAATTACCATCAAGCCCAATGCGCCTCTTACTAATGATAGAAAGTCCATTCGGCTAAAGTAATTTACTTTCTCTTATTAAGCTCGTCTCTGATTTTGGAATGAATGAGTCGTTGGCATCTTTAAAGTTTTTAATCTTCAAAACCTTCGCTGAAGAATTCTTCAAGAGTAATATTTAGAGGTTTAAGTATTCGTAAAATCGTAGAAAACTTTAAATCCACACCTTGTTCATACCTCCCATACTGCGTTCTGGAAATCTCGTTTTCATACGCGAAGTATTCATAATTAGAGTAGCCTGCTTTAATTCTCAACGATTTCAGCCTATTGGCAAGTTGCTTTATTTTTAATTTTTCAGATTCTGTTAGACGATGCTTCACAAAATCAAAGGAAGGTTCAAGATGGATTAAAAGTTACCATATAAAAAGGGTATCATAAAAGAGGTATTTCTTATATTTGATCACTAAAGTTTAACCAGGCTATTCAAATTATCCTCACTTATTATCTTCTTTTTAATTCTATCGTCCACACTGCCAGCGGCTGTTGTATCGGTGATATTTAAGAACAGTCAGTATGGCTCTTGGTCTGATCCGAAAGCGCAAGGAGCGCAAGCAGCCATTCAATATGCTGCTACAGCGTGGGGTAACATGCTGGTTTCAAATATCGAAATTAAAATAGAAGCCTATTGGGAGAATTTGTCAGTCAAGCATGATTCTAGTTTTTTAAATACACTTGCTTATGCAAGGGCTTCGAAGCTTTATACTTTGACATCGAACGATCCAAACTCAACGATCTTTACTAACACATATTATCCTATTGCTCTAGTTGAAAAAATAACGGGCAATAATGAAAATCAAAATGAATCTGAAATAATAATGAGCTTTAATAGTCTTAAACCATGGAGCTTTAGTTTGGATAAAACTCAAGTTCAAGGAAAATATGATATGGTCACCATTACCATGCATGAAATTGCACATGGCCTTGGATTCGTGTCTTCCGCAAAAGAGGATTCTGTGACCAAAGTATTATCTCATTCAGTAATGTTTCCTTTCATTTTTGATCAATTCGTAGAATTTGGTAGTAATAAAAAATTGACATCGATTGCATCTACTGGCTCAGGTACTACTACTTGGTTAACGAGTAATAATTCATTTTTTAATGGCCCAGAAGTGAAGTTAAAAAATAATACTCGCCCCGAAATATTTTGCCCATTCACTTGGGTTCAAGGATCTAGTATGAGTCATTTTAATGAAAATTATTTTATAGGAAGCGATAAAAATGCTCTAATGACTCCGTATACAAATGTTACAGAGATTCACCATGATCCTGGCGAAGTTGGGCTGGCTGTACTTATAGAGATAGGTTGGGTTGGTGCAGTATTACCACTTGAAGAATTCCCATATTATTCGAACGATGTGATTAAAATATTTCCAAATCCAGCATCTGCCAATATCAAAATAAGAGTTGAAAACGGTATTGAAATTAGTGAGCTGAGAATGTTGAATATTGAATGATTTGAAATAAAACATTTACAATCCAAATTCTCGGGAGAATTCAACTTGG
>JAGQYO010000035.1 GCA_020435995.1 Flavobacteriales bacterium
ATGATATCATATAATGTGAATGGAGTTAAGACGAGCGCTCTACCGATCACTGGTAACTGGCAACTGGTAACTGGCAACTGGTAACTGGCAACTGGTAACTGGTAACTGGCAACTCGCAACTGGTAACTCGCAACTCGCAACTAGTAAATGCATTTAAATTGTCACACATACTACTCCTACAAATTCGGAGCGATAGCGCCCGAAGAACTCCTCGAGCAAGCGCGAGAGTGGGGAATTACCTCATTGGCCCTAACGGATGTAAATAGCACTTCGGCTTGTTTGAATCACGTGCGTATTGCCCATCGGTATGGGGTGAAACCAATCCTCGGAATTGACTTTAGAAAAGGTGCCCAGCAGAAATTTATTGCCATTGCCAAAAACAACAAAGGCTTCGAAGAAATCAACCGTTACCTCTCTCAAATTCTGCACAAAAAGGAAAGGTTGCCCATCGTTCCAAAAGGTATTGGTTCGGTATTAAAACACGCATTTATTATCTATCCTTTTACTTTAGATAATAAAATTGAATTACTTGATAATGAATTTATTGGAATTAAGTCTAAAGATTTAATTCGATTGCAGTTTTCTAAGTGGAAAAACGAAGAAAACAAGCTGGTCGCCTTGCAAACGGCTACCTTTAGAAACAAGCGCGAATACAATGCACATCGCCTCCTTCGGGCAGTAGATAATAACTGTTTACTGAGCAAACTTCCACCTGAAGAAGTATCACCGGCAACGGATTTGTTTTTACCTCCTGAGGCCATTAAAGAAGCGTTTAAGGATTTTCCACATCTCATCGAAAACGCTAACCGAATACTTGAGCAATGCTCCATCGATATTGATATGGGGCAAAATGGGCAGCCTGCCGTTCCCAAAAATCAAAAGACCTATTCAGGTTCTGCCGAAAAAGATCAAAAACTCATTAGAAAACTGGCCTATGATGGACTCAATTATCGGTACGATAACCCAGAGAAACCCATTGTTGAGCGAATCGAAAAAGAACTTGAAATCATTATCGACAGGGGTTTTGTTTCGTATTTCCTGATCAATTGGGATATTGTAAACTACGCTCGGCGCAAGGGCTATTTCTATGTGGGACGGGGCAGCGGGGCCAACAGCATTATTGCATACTTGCTGCGTATTACCGATGTAGATCCCATCGATTTGGACTTGTATTTCGAGCGGTTTATCAACCTCTACCGCCAAAATCCACCCGATTTTGATATTGATTTCTCTTGGCGCGACAGGCAGGATGTTACCGATTATATTTTCAAAAGGTTCCCAAATACGGCTCTATTGGCTACTTACAGCACTTTTCAGTACCGAGCTGTGGTGCGCGAACTTGGGAAGGTATTTGGGTTGCCCAAGCATGAGATAGATCGTTTGGCTTTGGCCAGAGGAAATATTGGGAAATTGGATGGCGTGTCGCAGTTGGTTATGAAGTACTCCATGCTTATTCAGGGTTTTCCAAGTCACTTGAGTATTCATGCTGGCGGAATCCTTATTTCCGAGAAGCCGTTGGAGTGTTATACGCCCACATTTATGCCTCCAAAAGGATTCCCTACTACACAGTTTGATATGGTGGTGGCCGAAGATCTTGGATTATACAAATTTGACATTTTAGGACAAAGGGGGCTAGGTAAAATAAAGGACGGGGTGGAATTGGTAAGAATCAATAATCCGCGAGATGAGCAGTTGGATATCCATGACATGCGCCGTTTTAAGAAAGACGAAAAAGTTAAAGAATTGCTTAGAGAAGGGAAGGCCATCGGATGCTTTTATGTAGAGTCGCCCGCTATGCGCATGTTGCTCCGTAAACTCAAGGTCGATAACTATTTGGGCTTGGTGGCGGCTAGTTCTATCATCCGACCAGGAGTGGCCAAAAGTGGAATGATGCGCGAATACATTTTGCGATATCGAAATCCCGAGCGGCGCAAGTTGGCTCATCCAGTTATGCTTAGCATCATGCCCGAAACCTATGGCGTGATGGTTTATCAAGAAGATGTAATTAAAGTAGCACACTACTACGCTGGTCTTACTTTAGGCGAAGCTGATGTATTGCGCAGGGGTATGTCGGGTAAGTACCGATCTCGTGAAGAATTTCAAAAAGCGAAGGAGCAATTTTTTTCCAACTGTGCCGAAAAAGGTTATCCCGAAGAAGAAGTGGCCGAGATATGGCGGCAAACCGAGAGTTTTGCGGGTTACGCGTTCTCTAAGGGTCACTCGGCCAGTTATGCGGTAGAGAGCTATCAGAGTTTGTTTTTAAAGGCTCATTACCCCTTAGAATTTATGGTGGGAGTGATTAATAATGGGGGTGGGTTTTACCGAACTCAGTTTTATGTACACGAAGCCAGAATGCACGGAGCCAATATCGAAGCGCCTTGTGTAAACAAATCAGATTATGAGTGCACCATTTTTGGGAAGGATATTTATCTGGGTTTAAATATGTTGCACGAGCTTGAAAGTAAAGTAGCGCAGCAACTTGTGGTCGAACGAAAGGTGTATGGTGCGTTCAAAGATTTCGACGATTTTGTAGATCGTATGGCCATCAGCATTGAACAAATTTCGATTCTCATACGCATTGATGCGTTTCGTTTTACGGGCAAAAACAAACGCGAATTACTTTGGGAAGCACACATGAAACTGACCAAGGAAACCAAAAAGGAAATATTTAGAAACGAATTGTTTGAGGTAAGGAGAACGGAGTACCAAATGCCCAATTTGCTCGTGGAGCGAATGGAAATGATTTTTGATCAAATAGAACTTTTGGGATTTCCACTCACCAACCCTTTCGAGCTGCTTAGGGTGGACCACCCCAACAAGCTATTGGCTGCAGATATGCCCAATTATCTGGGGAAAACGATGGAAATATTGGGTTATATGGTTACGGTAAAGGACACAAAAACCACCAAGGGCGATCGCATGAATTTCGGAACGTTTATCGATCGGGAAGGCCATTGGATTGATACAGTTCATTTTCCTCAAGTTACTGCCATGTATCCCTTTCGTGGTCGAGGGGTTTATGTAATTACGGGCAAGGTGGTGGAGGAATTTGGGTTTTATAGTCTGGAAGTGGCCAGTCAAGTTAAGTTGGATAGGATAGAGGATCCCCGGTATGTAGACATTAAAAAGGCAAGTAGGATAGGGCTGGTGCATAGTGATCGGAAGAAAAGTGGCATAGTTGATTCTTAGTTTTTAGATGCTAACCATCTACTCGGGTATTTCACTTTCAAAATTGCTTTAGTATTATCGTATTTAAAGCTAAATAAGCGTCATAATAAACAAGAGGTATGTACTACTTCACTGACTCAAAAGGAAAGACAGTTTTCCAATCATTTTTCATGTTAACAATGGTCCAATTATTTGCTTCAGATGCTATCAATCCCTCCTTTAACCGACCAACATGAGAAAGGCTATCGTAAGCCCATTCTCGCTCAGTATCTGTATGATGAATAAAAAGGTTAAGGTAGGGCAGTGAGTTGCTTGCCGTGTACTGCATCATAGCCAAGTCGCCATCAGAGTTTCCAGCACAAAAAACTGGTTTTTTACCGATGATTTTATTAATATTTATGGGTTTACCCTCCTTGTCGTTGATAAAATCCAGCTCGGGCGTCCTTTCAATTACATACTTTCCGTTTTCCAATTTAAAATTTGTCGTAATTGTTGAGCCTATGATTTGCTCTGAAGGAATCTTGTAAACGTCGGAAACCAATGCTCGCATAAAATAAACTCCACCTCCGGAAACGATATAGGTTTTAAAACTATTCTGCTGTAAGTAGTCGAGCAATTCTAACATCGGTTTGTACACCAATTCCTTAAATGGTCTTTTAAACTTTGGGTGCTCAGAGCTGTTGTTCCAAGCAATTACTTCTTTTTGAAATTCCTCCTGGGTTAGCCCTCCATGAGTGACCATTACAAGCGTTAAGATATCTTTGGTGTGGAAGGTTTTCATGGTTTCTTTGTCATTCTCGAGCACGGCTTTAAAAGGCTGTTCTACCCTCCATTCGGGATGCTCTGGTGCCAAAGCTTTAATCTGGTCCATTGCAAAAATGAATTGAAAGTAGTTGGGCTGCTCAGCCCAGAGCGTTCCGTCATTATCAAATACCGCAATTCTGTCTTTAGGTTCGATGTAACCCGAATTGGATGAATCTGTAGCGCGAGTAACAAAATTCACAATGGCCTTTTTGGCTTTGCCTTCGTTCCACGATTCTAAAACCGGTTGTTCTGAACCTTTTTTCTTAGCATCGTCAATTGATGTGCTTTCATTTGTGGAGGTACAGCTGCTGAATATCAAGAAGCTGGAGATAGTGAGAATGACTATAATTTTCATAACCTGAATTAAAAAAAGCGGGACAATTGCCCCGCTTTATAAAGTGTAATTAATTGTTTGTAGGGGAAGCTAATTGCTCCAATACCTGCTCGAGACTGAAGCTCGCTGCTTTTTGTCTGGGAGGGTACTCTTTAAATGTCATTAGAAATTGACCAACAATATCTTGTGCCGGAACTAACATAAACGCGTGGTCTAATAACCAGTCGTAATACGTGTTTGACGTAATGGTGGCGAATTCATAGGGATCTCTTCGCAAGTTATAAATCATAGGTAATCGAAGCGTTGTGAATGGTTCGCTCCAAGTTTTGAGCGTGCCTTGCGCGCGTTGCTCCATAAAAACCAACTTCCAATCGTTGTATCTGAAAGCAGTTAAATCGCCATCGTCAGAAAAATAAAAGAGTTCTTTTCGCGGTGATTTTTTTTCTTTACCAGTCAACATAGGAAGCATGTTATAACCATCAAGGTGTACCTTGTAATCACGGCTCATAGCTTTGTGGCCTTTAAGTAATTTTTCTTTTACATCGGCTTCACCGGCTGCTGCAAGAAATGTGGGAAGCCAATCCATTCCAGAAATCATCTCATTTGAAATTGAGCCAGCTTCTATCCCATTAGGCCATCTCACCATTGAAGGGACTCTCCAGCCACCTTCCCAATTGGTGTTTTTCTCTCCTCTAAATGGGTTTACCCCAGCATCTGGCCAAGTATTCTTATGTGGTCCATTATCAGTGCTGTAAGCTACAATCGTGTTTTCGGCAATTCCTAGTTCATCCAACAATTCTAGAAATTTGCCAATGTGCATGTCGTGTTCAATCATTCCGTCTCCGTATTCATTTTGACCAGAAATCCCACGATTTTCTTCCTTTACGTGAGTTCTAAAGTGCATTCTTGTTGCATTCCACCACACAAAAAACGGTTTATCGTCGGCTACTGCTTTCTTAATGAATGCAATGGCTGCCTCTGATGTTTCATCATCTACTGTTTCCATTCTTTTTTTGGTAAGTGGCCCTGTATCTTCTACTTTACCACCAGCCCATGAATGAATAACACCTCGAGGTCCATATTTTTCTCTAAAACCAGGAAATTGTTCCTCAGTTGGATAGTCAGGGAGTTCTGGCTCTTCCTCAGCATTTAAATGATAGAGGTTTCCATAAAATTCATCAAATCCGTGATTTGTGGGAAGATGTTCATCGCGGTCTCCCAAATGATTTTTTCCAAATTGGCCTGTAACATAACCATGTGGTTTTAAAAGGACAGCTATGGTAGGATCTTTCTCGTTCATCCCATTTTTTGCGCCCGGCAATCCCACCTTGCTCAATCCTGTTCGATACACGCTTTGTCCGGTAATAAAAGATGAACGACCTGCAGTACAGCTTTGCTCTGCATAATAATCGGTAAACATCATGCCCTCCTTCGCAATTCGGTCAATGTTAGGGGTTCTGTATCCTACCAATCCAAAGGTGTAGGCGCTGATATTGGATTGCCCTATGTCATCACCCCATAATACCAAGATGTTCGGTTTTTTATTTTTTTGTGCTTGTGCTGAAATGGAGGCTGCACCCACCATCACTATGCTTATGAGGAGCATTAAACTTGTCTTTTTCATAATTAAATGTAGATTTTCACAAGTATAAGTAGAGAACATAAAAAAGGCCGCATAAAGCGGCCTAATTTTTTTATGAACTTATAATTTATTTTGAAGGAGCTGCTGCCGGATTTATTGCCACAAGTGGAATTTCCATAGCTAAGGCAGCATCTACCATGATGTCAATCTTGTTTTCAACTTGATAGTATTTAACAACGACTCCTGCGGGAAGTACTTTCTTAAATTTTGGATAATAAGAGTTTAATAGCTTATTTCTTTCTGTTTGCGCAGCCGAAGCCTTGAGCCATAATTCATCAGCTTTTTCGTCAGTCATTTGGTCCATATTCGCTGCATAATCTAGGATGATTGTATATACTTTGCTTTCTACATCAAATAATTTTTGATTGAGCTCATTATATAAAGGCCAAAACACTTTAGACTGATCTTCAGTCAAATTCATGGCATCTGAAATAATACCTTTTTTCTCAGCATTTAATACTGATCTTGAATATTCTAAATAATCTGCATCATTTTGAGCAAACAATGTACTTGCTAATAAAGTTAGACCTACAATAAGGAAATTTTTCATGTGATTTTAATTTTAAATTTTATTTGGCGCAAAAGTGCGCTAATTCTTAGGTTCAAACATTCAGAAAAAAAGATTATTTCATTTAATCGTTCTTATGAACTATCCCTCGATAAAAAGCAAGAGGGCCATGTTCGTGCTGGAAGAAATGCAGCTACTTGAATCTTAAATGGTTCAGATTAGGTGGATGAACCCTGAAGATTTTACAAAGAATAAATTAGGAGTAGTGCCGAATGAGATTCTTTTATAAATTTACACCCCTTGAAAGTTTGCTTCGATATATTGAAAAGTAAAAAGATATTTTTAAGAATGTCAGCTTTGGCCATGTCCTTTGTGATACTTGTTGCATCGGTCAATTGGTCAATAAATGTTCATTATTGCGGAGATACACTTATCAATTTTGCTTTCGTTGGAGAAGCTGAAGGGTGCGGAATGGAAGAATCGGATCAAATCTGCGATGTTGATGCAGAGAATTCGAGCTCTTCAGTTGGTAAAACCTGCTGCACAAACAAAGATTTAGCTTTTAGCGGAGAGGATAATATACGCCGTATTGTATCGTCAGAATTGGTCAGTTTTTACCATTTTGCTTTTGTAAGTATACAAGCGGTTAGTGTTGTTTGGAGCGATTTAGGCGGAATTACTACCTATCCGATTTCAGGAAATGGCCCGCCATGGCTCAATGAAGATATTTTAATCAAGGCCCAAGTTTTTATTATTTAGACCTACTTCGAACCTCCTACCTACCTTCCCTCATCAAGTTTTTTACTTATTCGATTGTTATGAAAATTATCATTTTAATGTTAATTGTTCCATTGTGGTTTGGGTGCTTTTCTCAAGAAGCAATAGGTGCCTTTCCAAATGTTGAACTTAGAACCTTGGATGGTTCAAAAATCAATACTTCGGAAATCAAAAATGGAAATGCGCCTATGCTCATTATTGTTTGGGCCACTTGGTGTCACCATGCAATGGACGGAATGTCGAGTATTTCTGATGATTATTATAGTGATTGGGTAGAAGAGTACAACCTAAAAATTATTGGGGTTTCGGTTGATGATATGCGCAATATACCAAAAGTGGCACCACTGGTAAACGGCAAGGGATGGGAGTTTGAACATTACATTGACCAAAATGCGGATTTTAAAAGGTCGCTAGGTATTAATGCACCTCCTCATTTATTTATTGTCAACGCGAATCGGGAAATTATATGGTCATTCAATTCATTTAACCCAGGCGATGAATTGGAAATTTCAAAAATGTTAAGTCAAATAAAAAATTAAAGTTATGAATTGGAAATTATTGGTCCTCAGTGGAGGAATTATATGTGGGTCTCTTTTTATTGGTGGTTGTAATAGTGGAAAAACAGGCCAAAAGGTAGTGATGACGGAATATCAATGTCCTATGAATTGTGAAGAAGGTAAAACGTACAAGGCCGAAGGCAAATGCCCCGTTTGCAAAATGGATTTAAAAGAAATTTAGAACAAAGGAAAACAACTATGAAAAAAGAATTTTTACTGATAAATGCGCTTATTTTTATTCTGGCAGTATCCTATGCGCAGACTAATGTAAAGCTCAGAATTTTGCACAAATCTGGAAATCAAGATTTTAAATTAGGTGAAGTAGTTGTTACTCCTGACGGATACAACTTTAAATTTACCAGACTTCAATACTACATTTCCGGAATAACACTTATACATGACAAAGGGCTGGAGTCAAAAGCTCAGGATGTATATATTCTGGAAGATGCATCCTTAAGGCAAACCCACGATTTAGGCGTCCATAATGTTGAGTATATAGAAGGAATTAGATTTCATATCGGCGTAGACAATGGGCCGAATCCGAATCCCAACGATCCCTCAACGAATACTACAAACCATGCAGACCCCGCTCTGTGGCCATCGGACCATGCATTGAGTCTAAAAAGTCCTGCAATGCACTGGGGTTGGGCTTCTGGCTATCGGTTTGTTTGTATGGAAGGTTTTTCTGGACCTAGCACTAATTTATCGTGCGAAATGCACGCCCTAGGGGACAAAAACTACAATGAGGTGAATTTGCTTGCAGGGGCGGTTAATAATGGCGGCGAAATGGTAATAGAAATTAATGCGGATTACTTGCAGTCACTTAATAATGTCGATATGGCTACGGGTTTTTATTTGCATAGCCAAAATGGAAAGGCGGCTACTTTTTTAAATAACTTCAAAACGAGTGTGTTCACACCATTTATGGATCCCATTAAGAACACCACTTCCGTTGGCCAAGTTTCGGGTCACGATTATAGGATGAGTCTTTATCCTAATCCTTCAAAAGGAAATGTTCTCTTAAATTTTAATCCAATGCATCAGAAGGTATATAACTTGGTCATTTTCGATCTAAAGGGAGATAAAATACGAGAATATCAGTCTATCGAAAAAGGAAACCTTGTGATTCAAGAGTTGCCATTGGGAATCTATTCTGTCTCACTTTTTGAAAACGATGAGATAATTGAGAACAAGAAAATCGTGATTTCGAGATAGCAAGGAAATGTCGTATTTACTTCTTTCATTCATAGCATTTTGGTCAATGGTTCCCATGTTGGATTTGGTTAAAACTCCTTATGAACTAGCTGAGTTAAATGTGCCTTCACATTTTCCTAAGGTTCCTTTTCCATCCGACAATGAACTTACTGAAGCTCGTTGGAAATTGGGAAAGAAACTGTTTTTTGATCCGATTTTATCTAGAGATAGTTCTATAAGTTGCGGTTCATGTCATCTCCCTGATTATGCATTTTCGGACACGCTATCGTTTAGCCTTGGTGTTGAAAAAAGGAAGGGTGTGAGGAATGCACCTTCGTTGAGTAACATCGCGTACCATCCCTATTTTAATCGTGATGGAGGCACTCCTACCTTAGAAATGCAATTACTCGTACCTATTCAAGAGCACTTGGAATTTGACTTCAATATTGTTGATATAGCGGATAGAATGTTAAGGGATAGTGCTTATCATCAAATGAGTGCAGATGCGTACAACCGCATTCCTGATCCCTACGTGATTTCGAGGGCTATTGCAACTTTTGAGAGAACACTTATAAGCTCAACCAGTAAATATGATCGAGTTATGCAGGAGCAGGAGGAGTTTTCTGAAAAGGAAAAAAAAGGGTTTGAATTATTTATGGGAGATAGAGCAAATTGTTCCTCCTGTCATTCGGGGTTCAATTTTACGAATTACTCATTTGAGAACAATGGATTACAACTACAATACGCCGACTCGGGTAGAATGCGAGTTACGAAAGAAGAATCGGATCGAGCTAAATTTAAAGTTCCTTCATTGCGCAACATTGCTCTTACTGGGCCTTACATGCATGATGGTTCTATAGAAAGTTTAAAGGAGGTGGTAGAGCATTATTCTTTAGGAGTAAAACCAAATATCGCATTAAGTCCACAGGTTCGGAATATTCAATTATCTGAAGAAGAAAAGGAATATTTAATTGCTTTTTTGAACACATTAAGTGATTTTAATTTTATTGAAAATCAAATATATAAGTCAGAATAAATAAAAAATAAAGGCTTAAAATAAATACAATACTAGGTTATGAAAATGTTTACTCATGTTATGTTATTTGTACTGTCGATTACGCTTTCGTTTGGCGGTTATGCTCAATCATTTACTCTTTCAGATACCATAATCGTTGATAGCCTGTATATTAATGGCTATTCTGATAACGGAATCAACTTGATGAACAAAACCAGCAATAAAATGCTCATTAAATGGCGTGTATTAATAAATACAATTGACACGGCTAATTGGCAGATTCTATATTGCTCATATCCTTCTTGTCGTGCATACATTGCCCCTGAGGAATTATGTGATACCATTGATGGTGGACAGCAAATAAGAATAAGTAATCTGAATATTGAGGCAGGAAACACCCCTAAAGATTGTAGGCTTACGATTGAATATTTTGATTTATTAGATTCTACTTATAGGGATACGGCCACCTATTTGTTTTTTGCAAGCTCTACCGATAAAGGTGAAACAGATGACAAAACATCCATTCAGGAGCATTCTGGTTTTGATTACATAAAGATTTATCCTCAGCCTGCCGTGCGAGATTTGTTTATATCAAGCCGGTTGGAAATGAAGTCGATTCGATTGGTCGATTATTCTGGACGGGTTTTTTTCGAAGATGCTTCATCATCCTTTGAAAGTGAAATAAATGTCTCCCAATTCTCAAAAGGACTCTACCTGCTTGAAGTAAAAACAGCAGATGGCACAATAAAAACAAGCAAAATTATTCTTCAATAAATTCTAATTAAAAACGCACATGAAATTACTTATATCATTTACTTGGATACTCGGTATTATTTTTCATTCGGTATCCTATGGCACTGTGGTCAACAAGACTTTGGTGCTGAATAAGGGCATTATTTATACAGTTGATTCAAATCAGGCTCCTTATTACTGTTTCAATTCTGATACGATTTTTCGTCAAACGAACGAACGGATTTTGGCAACAACGGGCGACAGCTTGGTTATTAGTGTACTCAACAATACATTGGATACTCAAAGCTTTGTGATTAAGGATTATCTAATTAATGAATTGATCTATCCGAATTCCACCAAACAAGTTTCGTTGGTGCCATCCAAAGCTGGAATTCATGTTTATTCATCAGGTGAAAATGGGAAAGAGATAAACCATTGGGGAGCTTCAGGAATGTTACTGGTTACAGATGCAAATGATGCGAACAAAGCAACATATTACTGGAATATAAAGGAATTTGAGTTGGAGAAAGTTAAGCAACTCGATTCTGGAAAAACCGTGGACTGGAATACATATTATCCAGATTACTTTACCGTAAATGGACTTGGCAAGGATCAATTGGTTGGAGATGTGGTTACCAATCCTACTGGCTTGGTTGGGGACTCTATCTTGATTGCAATTACAAATACAGGCAAAGCACTTCATCCGATTCACTTTCACGGATATCACTGTATAGCAAAGGAAGTAAACTCTAAAACGATACAAAAAGGAAGTAATAAAGACACATTTTCTATAAAATCAGGGGATGCCGTTTTATTGCTATTAATTCCCGATAAAATAGGGGTGTATCCAGTTCACGACCACAACCTCATAGCGGTAGCAGGTGGGGGCAAGTATCCTAATGGCATATTCATGATAATAAATATTAAGTAATGAAGTATTCAATTCTATTTTTTTTAGTCTCTTATATGGGGCTTTCAGGGTGGGCGCAGGCCGACACCTCTTTCAATATTTGGATGTGGACCACAGGAAAACATTATCTACACGATGGACAAACACTCAAGAACTATGGTTTTACTTTGGGAATTGGCACGCCAACTATCCCTGGCCCAGTACTTCGAGTGAAACAAGGTCAAAAAGTGCAATTGGACGTAAGGAACCAGAGCCAAGGAGCACCTCATACAATACATTTACATGGGTTAGATGCTGATCAAAACAATGATGGCGTTCCTCTTACAAGTTGGGATATAAAACATAAAGAAACCAAGGCTTACGAGTTTGTGGCTGAGCATCCGGGCACCTATCTTTATCACTGTCACGTGGCCTCTGTTATTCATGTTCAATTGGGTATGTACGGTTCGATTATCGTAGAGCCTACGGCTAATGAAGCTGCACCGGGTTATTTTTATGGTCGAGACTTTAACTTATTGATATCAGAGGCGGACAAATCGTGGTTTGATAACAAGCCCATTCACTCCACTGGTGATTCTGTACACGCTTTGTTTTCTATACCGGCTTATGAGCCAGATTATTTTTTTGTAAATGGTCAGGGGCAGCAGCAGATCGACTCGTTGATCATGCGGCCAGATGAGAACGTGTTTCTCAGGTTATCCAACGTTGGTTATTTTGAAAATCTTGTCAAATTTCCTAGCAGTTTATCTGTTCGATTAATTTCATCAGATGGAAGGCCGCTTCCGAATAAAACTATCATTGACAGTTTGTATATAGGAGCTGGGGAGCGTTATGGGGTTATGCTTTCGCCTATTGGAAAAAGTACAGGATCAATCGAAATACAGTATTTACACATGTTTACCGGAAATCGAGTACAGTCTGAGTTTGTACCTTATGGATGGGATGAAAGCTTGGGAATTGAGACCACTTCAATATATGATGGCTTTCAAGTTTATCCCAATCCGGTAATTGACAAAGTTCATATAAGTTATAAGACTGATGGCCCTTATCAAGTCAATATTATTGATCTTGCGGGAAAGATACTCAACTCAGATTTCAGCATTGAAAAAAATGAAATAATTATGGATTTGAGCTCCCATAAACCAGGGGTATATTCTTTACAGATTATGCAAAATGATAAGGTAGTTTATACCAATTCAATTATAAAGATGTAGTAGACATGGAGAGTCTATAAGGAACTAGGCTGTTGTTTGTTTCAGATCATTTATCAATCAACTGTTTTAAGCACTAGATTCTTCAGGAGCCTAGCCTATTTTTGCGCTTGTATGAAATTGGCTTCTACTTCGTTTTTAGAGTTTTCTTATCCAGTAATGGAACATTTCTATACCATTCAGGGAGAAGGAGCGCACGCAGGAAAGGCCGCGTATTTTATTAGAATAGGCGGGTGCAACGTGGGCTGTCCTTGGTGTGATGTAAAAGAAAGCTGGGAAGCAGAAGACCATCCAAATACTTCGGTTGCGCAGATTTTAGAATGGCTGCAAGATTCGGATGCCACAAATGTGGTTATCACGGGAGGCGAACCCACGATGTACGATTTAAACCCAATTTGTACTGTACTAAAAAAAGCAGGGTATCAACTGTGGTTGGAGACATCAGGGGCATATCCCATTTCGGGAATGTGGGATTGGATTGTACTCTCGCCAAAAAGAAGAAAAATGCCGCTCGACGAAAATTACCCATTAGCGGATGAATTGAAGCAAGTGATTGTTAGGCTTCCTGATTTTGATTTGGCCCTTGCTGAATCTGAAAAAATGAACGAGCACGCAAGGCTATTTATGCAGCCAGAGTGGAGTAGGGAGGAAGAAGTGTTACCCGCCATTATCAACTTTGTAAAGAAAAACCCGAGATGGCAAATTAGTCTTCAAACCCATAAATACATGCAGATTCCATAACAAAAGGTCAGCTATCTATTAAAGATTTGAAGCGATAACCCTTATTTAAAGTGGATGATTTGTGAGTTTTATTATCGAAATCAAAAACTGCGTTTTACTTCTTTGAGCTTAAGTCTATTTTATGTTTCACTTGAAGCCAAAAAACATTCAAATACAAATAATCGGTGGCCACTCTCGTGCTTGAAATGAGGGTATTCCACGTAAATGAAATATCTAAGTTGTCGCTGTACCTGTAAGTTGGACTAATAAGGAACCTATTTTGATCAAACACCTGATTCACCGTTTGCTTACCCGCGTTTATAAAAATTTCGTTGCCCAAGTTTAGTAAAACCGCTTTCCCTAGCTTTTCATTGGAAATGTTGAACAAAGGAATGCTCGTGGTAAACCCATATCTAAATCTGAAATTATAGCTGTTTGGAGTTTGTATTTTGCCATTATAGGGATTGAAAAAACGCTCCTCAATTCTGAATCTATGGTTAAATCGCACCCTGCCAGAAGCGTGTTTTAATACCATATCCTGATATATTCTGAATTCCACCCTAACAACTTGTTCTGACAAATAGGCTCCCGAATGGGCAATGCCCGCAGCAATGTTTATGTTTGGATTGATTGCATAGCCAGCTCCAGTTCGAATCTGGTATTGGGAGTAGTTGCTAAAACTATTTTTCCATCGAAAGCCGCCGTCAGTGAGCAACGACCATTTCTGATTAAACTTTAATTGGTTATAGTATTGAACCCACTGCTGATTTCCTGAATGAAAGGTGTTTTTTTGAGCCAACAAGGGTGTGGAACCCACGAAAATGTAACAAATGAGGAATGCGAATACGCGACCATACTGGAAATTGAAGTACTTATTTTTAAGGGCAAAAAACACAGTTTCAAATTACTTCAAATTTCTGAGGTAGAAACGAGGTGCAAAATAGAATTGAATACTTGGGTGTTCAATTTTTTAGTAATCTTATCATTTTTTACTTCCAATTCGATACCGCTATACCCAATTGGAAATTGCTTGCGCAAATATGTGGTAAACCCATCGGCGGTACCCAAATAAGGATAGTTAAATCGGACATGCAATTGTGGATTTTCTTTTTGTATTTCAATTTTAAATTGTTTGGCAAAAACCTTTTCTGAACTCCGCTTGGGGTCGTACAACAAGCCTATGTGGGCATTGCGGATTTTGCCATTGAGCACGGGCGTAAAACTGTGTACTGATAAATGAAGCACCTCGCCATGTTGCTTGATGAGTTGGGCGATTTCCATCTCTACCTTGTTTCGATAAGGCAGATAATATGAATTAACCAAGATTTCCTTTTTCTCCTTAGTTAGTGGCTTAGTGAATTCCGAAAACAATTTTGGGTGATGTAACGAACGATTAAGTTCGATGAACAACCGAGAATAGGGATAATGAAAATGTTTTTTTGATAAAGGAATAAGCTCTTTAAAAAGACTTTCGGCACCCAGATCATAGGCCCTATGAGTTTGTAAAACCCCTCGATCAGGGGCAAATAAATAGGCAAACTCTTCAGGGATTTTGTTTCCGAAATGCTCGCAGCTTAAAAGCAGAATCATGCGCCAAACATCTGGTTTCTTTTCAGACTTTCAATCAACTGCACATTCATTTCGTCGATTCGTTCCAAGCTTGGATTTGGCCCACAATACTGAAGCATTCGTGTAGCTAACGTTCCACGAGTTAATAAAGCTTCAATCATATCAATCTGATTACATTCTAATCCTCTGTGATGTTTATCCAACAAATGAATCCAGACTTCTTTTACCGAGCATGATTTTTTCTGAATACCTAACGCCTGAAGCAACTCCACATCTTCTACTACCGCATTTTCTCCATCTTTAATTACCTTCAAAAAGACTTGAGAAAGTTTTTGTTCTGAAAATTGTTTGATGACTTCAAGTTCTTTTGCAGGCAACGAGCACAAATGTTTCAATACCGAAACAATTAACTTGAGAATGGCTATGTCCATAGACGGACTTTCTTGAATGTCAATGATCCGAATTTCGATGGCTCCGCGGTCAAATCTGGCAATAGCCCCTCGGCTGTTTAAAAAATGGTGATCTAAAATGCCTTCCGTATCATAAGGTTTGATGGCTAGGTTAATGGGTTCAAAAATTCGTTTGTAATAATCTTCCTTGGTGTAAACAGCCTCTGGGACAACGAGTCCAGCTATCACGGGAATTTTCGCTTGATTTTTTCGGTAGTATTCTAAGCGTGTATCTACGTATCCTGATACTTTTCCATCTAGGATAGGGGTGCTGGCCGAAAGCGCTGGAATGATGGGAAGTAGAATTCTAATGGCTGCATGCAATTTGGCAAATTCCTCGTTTCCTGTAAAAGGTAAGTTGATGTGTGTACTCTGTAGGTTGCTCCACCCATGTCCTTTGCAATTAAAAACTCGGTTGTATAAATTGTACACCTCATTGTGCTCGTGAGGCCAAATTTGGGTTTCGGTGAGTGGGTCGGCAGTTGGGTGAGCACCACCAGGCATCAGCACAGCTTTGTGTTTTTCTAGAATGTTGTTTATCTCTAATACATTTTTGTGAAAATGCTCATCTAAGCCATTCAAACTTGGAGCTGGTCCATTGGTTTTTATTTCTAGCACGTGCGAAACAAGTTCATTGCTCCAGGCCACTTCTCCGTTTTCATAATCGGCAATAAAAGAGCCTGTTTTTTCTTTAAATATTAAATCGGCAATCGATCTTATTTTTCGTGTGTTTTGGTCTACAATCATGTATTCCAATTCTACACCATACACGTCAAAAAGGTGATAACTCATTTGTTCAATTGTTCTTGTATTCTACGTTTTAAACTTGCTATTACCCAAGTGTAAATTTCATTTCCTGCTTCGAGGTCTTCCACTCCAGAATCGATATTCGGGTTGTCATTTATTTCAATGATGACCACCTTGTCGCCTATTTCTTTAATATCAACACCGTAAAGTCCGTCGCCTATCAATGCCGTCGCTTTTAAAGCGGCTTCTACCACTTGTTTTGGAACTTCATGTAGCGGCAGTGTAGCAAAGTTGCCCGATATCTCTCCCTTCTTTTTGCTGTCCCAATTATAGATTTGCCAATGGTCTTTTGCCATAAAATATTTACAGGCATATATCACCTTGTTTTCCAGTACTCCTATACGCCAATCGTAGTCAGAGGGCATCCATTCTTGGGCGATAACCAAGTCAGACTCTTGAAGCAGGCCAGCGATTTTTTCAGCGTAATCTTCTGCTGTTTTGGCTTTTAACACACCTTGAGAAAATGACGAATCGGGAAGCTTAAGCACACACGGGAGTCCAAGCTCTGCTATCACCTCATTTTTATTGTCTTGATGTACAATAATGGTCTTTGGTGTTTTGATTTTATTGAGCGAAAGCAATTCGGCCAAATAGACTTTGTTGGCACATTTTAGAATTGAATCTGGGTCGTCGATTACGGCCATACCTTCACTTTGCGCTCTTCGAGCAAATTTGTAAGTGTAGTGGTTTACCGAAGTTGTTTCGCGGATGAATAGCGCATCGAACTCCACCAGCCTCGAATAGTCATCCTTGGTAATAAATTCCACATACATATTGAGCTTTTCGGCTGCTTCTTGAAACTTTTGAAGTGCTTTTTTGTCCGAAGGTGGGGCCTTTTCATCATGATTTACCAGAATAGCCAAATCAAATTGATAGGGTGTTTCTTTTTGTGATTCGTACCTGGTTTTGGTAAAAAAGTCCTTAGCCGAGGCCCACACAAACTCACGGTGAATGTCTGGAATATCTTTAAATGGAATTGTTTTAACGCCCTGTATTACCCATTTTTTGCCATTGAATGCAAATTTTGCGCGCATAAATGGGGTTCTGAACAGACGGTGTAATTCACGGCTTAACTTATCATACTGCTTCGCCAGATTTTTGCCAAAATAGATACTCAAAACAAATTCTTTTGATTTGATGGACTTAAAATTCTTTTGAATCAAATCATCCAATTCGTCTGAAACGCTTTTTACAATTTCCGAGGCTTTTATGTCTTGGATATTCTTCACGTTTGGAATCGGTTTGTGACCTCGCGCCTCAGCCATAAGCGAAACGTAATAGCCTTTTGACTGATAGCTATAATCATTGGCCATGTTAAATACTCGTGCGTTTTTTTCGCTTGCCCACGTAGAATTTATGAGGTAGTCTTTGGATGAAATTACCACACATTCAGGGATGTCAATATCCCACATGGCAGGGTTTCCCACTACAAGAATCTTTTTCATTTAGGTGTAATAATTAACAAGTTAGCATCATAAGTTATCATGCCAAGCAAAATAGATGTAATTAATTGAGTCGGCTCAACTTCATAATAGTTATTGTCCCCAAGGGGATTGCCCTTGTAAGGATCCGCCACCAAAATATTGCCTGTATCGGTTTGTCCCATCAGTACTACAAAGTGGCCCATAGGCTCTCCCTTTAGGTCATCATATATCGATTGCCCTTTGCTGTTGGCATATTCTCGTTTCGATTGATAGAGGTATGTGGCCGACAAGCCTGTAAGCACTGGCGTTTTGTTTTCGAAAAAGGAGTAGAGGAGCTGTGGAGTGAGGTTTTCTGTTTTTATTTCTCCACCATTTTTAAGAAACTCCATATAGGCATGAGCCACATCTTTGAATTTCTTTCCGGTTTTAAACGCAAGCTGTTCTTTTAGTTTTTTGCGAAGACCTCTCGAATCCAAGTTCATCCAAGTAGGGTCAAACATTTTAAGATTGAAGGTATAAATGGTGGCATTGAAATTTTTATTTAATGCGTTAATACCTAAAAATACGGCCAGTGTTCCACCATTCTGCAGGTATTTTACCTCATTGATAACTTCGTCTAAAGACAGGTTTAATTGATGATAATTGTAAACCGCGTGAAGGCTTGTAGGGCCGCAGGTGTTATCGTCGGGCTGCGTCATCATACGCACGCCTAAATTTTTATGTGGTATACTCAATTTGCTTAGAATTAAAGTGCAAATTAAAATCGGAAAAACGTTTCTTTTACCGATTTAAATTAATTTGTAATGGCGGGCCACAAATTGTTTTTCTATTGAGTTTCTACGTCAGAAAAGCAAGGAGCTTTTTTGGCTAATATCCTACTGCGCCTCGAGTTTTTCTATTTTTTCCCCTATTTTTTCCCACTCATTAAGTTTGCGATCGAGCGACGATTTGAGATTTGAGTGTTCAAAAAAGGCTTTTTTGGAGGCATCTTCATTTTCGTAGAACTCTGGATTGCTCATATTCGACTCCATCTTTGCGATTTGATCTTCTAATTCGGCAATCTTTTTTTCGCATTTACTCAAGTCATTTTTCAATTGCTTAAGCTCTTTATCTTGGTTCTTTCTGTTCTCAAAGTCTGCCTTTCCCGATGATGGTTTTTTCGTTGACTTTTCTTTTTCGGCTTTTTTATTCAGCTCGAATTCTCTGAAATGATCGAGTTTGTATTTGTTCAAAAACTCATCAATATCGCCTAGGTGTTCTTTAAGCCCGTCGGCAGTAAATTCTAAGGTTTTAGAAGTTAACCCAGTGAGAAAATCCCTATCGTGAGATACCACGATTAAGGTTCCATCATATTGGATAAGGGCGTTTTTCAATACTTCTTTTGCGGCAATATCCAAGTGGTTAGTTGGCTCATCTAAAATAAGCAGGTTGTTCTCCTTAAGAAGCATTTTTGCCAATGCCAACCTCGATTTTTCACCTCCCGAGAGCACCTTCACTTTTTTGTCTACGTCTTCCTCTCCAAATAGAAATGCGCCTAAAAGACCTCTAATTCTGTGGTTTTTACTCCAATCTCCAACCGCTTCATTTTCGATGCTTTGCAGCACGGTGTCGTTCTCGTTCAGCGTTTTTTCCTGAATCTGGGCGTAGTAACCCATTTCTACATTGTGCCCCAGAATAATTTCCCCGTCGCAATCGGTTTCTTTGGTAATAATTCTTATTAAGGTGGATTTGCCCATTCCATTTTTTCCGACAAATGCAATTCTTTCTCCTCGAAGAATTTTTTCATTCACATCGCGCAGCACTTGCTTGTCGCCGTAGGCTTTTGACAGTCCTTTTGCTTCCACCACTAGCTGACCACTTCGGGGTGCTGGCGGGAATTTAAATTGAATACTGGCCGTTTCAAATTCATCTAGTTCTACGCGGTCCACTTTTTCAAGCAGTTTTATTTTGGATTGTACAGCCTTGGCTTTCGACGCTTTGGCCTTAAATCGGGTGATAAACTTCTCTTGTTGGTCGATGTACTTCTGTTGGTTTTTCATGGTGGCTATTTGGTTGTCATAGCGCTCTTGGCGTAGGGTTAAATATTTGGTGTATGGGGCGGGGTAGTCATATATTTTACCAAATACAATTTCAATGGTTCGGTTGGTAATGTTGTCCAAAAACCTTCTATCGTGCGACACCATCATTATGGCACCTGGGTAACTCATAAAGTACTCTTCCAGCCACATAATGGATTCAATATCGAGGTGGTTGGTGGGCTCATCTAAAAGCAAAAGACTTGGCTGTGTTAAAAGAATTTTGGCCAACTCCACCCGCATTTGCCAACCCCCGCTAAAGCTCGAAAGTGGCATATCGAATTCATCTCGGGTAAAACCTAAACCTTTCAGTATTTTTTCTGTTTTCTGCTCGATTTTATCGGCATCTAAATGATCCAGCCGTATGTGAATGTCGTTGAGCCGATCTATCATGTTGTGATAGCTCTCGCTTTCGTAGTCGGTGCGTATGGTTAGCTGCTCGCCAATATATTTTTCTTCTTCCTCTAATTTATTGATTTCGGCAAATACCGTTATCGTTTCGTTATACACCGACATGGAGGGTGCGAAATGCATTTCTTGAGGAAGATAGCCAACTGTTTTGTCATTTGAAATATCGATGCTGCCAGAGCTGGGTTCTTGAAATCCAGCAATAATTTTGAGCATGGTTGATTTTCCAGCTCCATTTTTTCCTACGAGACCAATTCTGTCTTTTGGTTGAATCATAAAAGAGATGTCCTTGAACAAATCTTTTCCTGAAACGAACATGGATATTTTAGATACTGAAAACATAATTTATGGAGTCCAATTAAAGTCGCTGAATTTTTTTGCTTTTTTTACGAAGTATTGCCACACCATGCTATGCGGATAGATACCTGTATGGTTTCGGTTGGCCCATAGTTTTTTTGCCTCAATTCGTTTGGCGTGCCATTTACCAAACCTGAATACAAAATCTTGGTGTGCCTTCGAAACTGCCCAAATGGTTTTCCAATTGCCATCAAGGGCCATTTTTATCATGGTGAGGAAATCCATTACAAAGCGCAGTGGAATTTTCCAAAGTCCTTCATAAGGGGGTAGGTTTTTGAGTAGCATAATGAGGTTGTTCCGGTGGTTGCGATATACCTTGGCCGAGCTTCCGTATTTAATGATAAAACCGCCCATGTGGAAAACCTTAGCATCGGGATGAAACATGATTTTATAGCCCATATTTTTCATTCTCCAGCAAAGGTCTATTTCTTCCATGTGGGCAAAATAGTCGTTGTCTAAGCCACCAGCTTTATGATACACATCGGCCCTTACAAACATGCAGGCGCCTGATGCCCAAAAAACCTCCTGAATATTATCGTACTGTCCCTCATCAATTTCTACTTGATCGATGATACGACCTCTGGCAAATGGGTAGCCCAAATGGTCAATCATACCGCCAGCTGCACCGGCATATTCAAATTCATTGCGGCGGTCCCAGCTCATTATTTTAGGTTGGCAAGCAGCAATGTTGCAATCACCTTCCATGAGGGTAATAATGGGTTCGGTAAAGTGGGGTGTTACTTCAATATCTGAACTGATAAGGCAGTAATATTTTGCCTCTATTTGAGCCAGAGATTCTACGTATCCATTTGTGAATCCGTGGTTTTCGGCAAGTGTGATCACCCGAATGTTTGGATAATTGTTTTTCATGAAGGTTTGGGTGTCATCCACAGAGGCATTGTCCACCAAGATGATTTGGTAATCATCGCTTTTTGGTGTGTATTCAATTATTTTAGGCAAGAATTGTTTGACCAATTCAAGGCTATTATAACTCAATAAAACAATCGCAAGTTTGGGGGTATTTGTCATGAAAAAGGTGCTCGAAAAGCGGCGCCAAAGATATTTGAATTAGTGTACGAGTTGATGGCTATCTTGGGTCATTAAAATACATTCTGGCACGCGACCCAACCGAACCCGCGGGTTGAGTTTGATCGAGGTTGTATTGCGGTGTGGTACGACGCTGCAATTGCATGTCCCATCGCTCATTGTTGGGCTCACCAAATACAGTAGAATGCAATAGAACAAAATCATTGGTTACAAGATCTTCTGAATAAAACACAAATCGTCCATTGTTTTGTCTTCCTACTTTAAGGTACTGCCAAATTTCGTAGGGATATGAAACGGGTTCACTGGGAATTTCTACGCGCGTATTGGGTGGGCCATATTGCAGGTAAACTCGGCCCCTGTCGGTTTCATAACCTCGTTTGATGCTTGTGCTAAAGGCATCGTTTACTTTTTTTACTTCAAGCTCATATTTCCTCCATTCTTGTTCTGGGTCTAAGGTGTTGCGATTAACCCAAAAGGAGTAAAAATACTTCTGCAGGGTTTCCAGCTCTGAATCGCTTTTTCTGCTAGCACTGTTGTCTATAAATGTTCTTTCATTTTCGTGTGCAATTGGCCGCATGGAACGAAGGATTTCTTTTAAGGTATCACGGCTTTTATAGGCTTCTGCAAATGTGTGCGAAACGTCTACTTTAGATAAATCAAGTGGAAGTGTATCGACGGCCAAATTGGTCCGTTGGAAAAAGGTAGATTGATAGGTCATCAACACATTTTCTTTGTTTCGGGCTTCTACCACAATATAGTAGTTGCCGGTTCCCAATTTGGCAATATTAAATTCGCGCAACACTACATTAACGGGAGCTGCTGTTTGCCTAACAAACCCTGTGAATTCAGGAATGGGTAATTTGGTTTGAAAATCAGACAAATAATACTTTACCAGGTACTTCTCGCTTTGCAGTTTATGCGAATTATAAATCTCTGTATAAAATTTTAATTTCGATACCTCGTCGGGGTAGTAGTCTACCACGTTGGGGATGACATCGATTCCACTTTTATTAAAGATTCCTCCACTTGAATTGGGTTTATAGTCGCTTACCAGTTGAATGGAACTCATGGCCATTTTGGTAGAATCGTAATTTATACTTATCTCTTGGGTTCCAGTAAAAGCAGCATTCTCGCTGTATTCATCCCTTATTTTTATTTCCAAAATGTACTTGCCATTGGGTATCGCAATGCGTTGTTGGTCCAGAAAGTTGGTTTTAGGTGAGCTGCTGTCGGCATTTTCTGGGCTAAGTAGGGTGTATTTGTCAAATTGCTTGATCTCTTCGGCTTGTTTAAATAGGTAGGTCACTTCAATTTTACTTTGGTACATCCCCTTTTCGTTTTTTTTGTAAACCGCCGAACTGCCATTTACCGACAAGTAAGTTTCTATATAAGGTCCTTTTTCGGGGTTATAGAAAGTGCAATATGAAAAGTAGGCTTGAATTTTATCTTGGGCCAAAGCTGAGTCGACGAAAAAAAACCACAAAAACAAGAAGGAAATGCTCACGAGTCTTACCATGCTGCAAAATTACACTAATAGCTGTGCTTGCCACTTAAATTGAGTGAACGGCAAACTATTTTTGTTAAGACTCTTTAACCTTGTGAGGCGAAATTTGTCGACCTAAAAACAAAGCCACCCGAAAACGCTTCACTACTTTTGTGTTTTAAATTTTAGATATCAATTCATTAAAAGGAGAATATAATGGCATTTGAATTTACAGACGGAAATTTTGATGAGGTTGCCCTCGCGGGTGACAAGCCTGTAATCGTTGATTTTTGGGCAGAATGGTGCGGACCGTGTAAAATGGTAGGGCCGATAGTTGAACAAATTGCGGAGGACTACGATGGACGTGCAGTAGTAGGTAAACTGAATGTCGATGAAAATCCTGAAACGGCTGGAAAGTATGGTATTCGATCTATTCCAACCATTTTATTCCTCAAAAACGGTGAAATTGTTGATCGTCAGGTAGGAGCAGTTCCAAAAGACGTATTAGTAAAGAAGCTTGAAGCGCAACTGTAAGAATCAGAATAAATTGTAACATTAAAGTCCGGTTTTATCCGGACTTTTTTCATTATGGAGATTCTTCAAAAAGACAGTCATCGCAATTTTTCTTCCCTAGAACTGTTTTCGCGTGAAGTAGTAGAAGGATTTCTGACTGGTCTCCACAAATCACCCTACCACGGATTCTCAGTAGAGTTTGCCGAACACAGGCAATACAACCGTGGAGAATCTACCCGCCATATCGACTGGAAACTGTATGCCAGAACAGAGAAATTATTTGTAAAAAAGTATGAGGAAGAAACCAACCTGCGGTGCCAATTGGTTTTGGATACTTCCTCTTCCATGCTTTTTCCATTTGACCTAAAGCCAGGTGAGCATAACAAATTGAATTTTTCCATTCATGCGGCAGCTTCGCTCATCCATTTGTTCAGGAAGCAGCGCGATGCAATTGGTCTATCTACTTTTTCTGATAAAGTAAACTTGCATTATCCAGCTCGGGGATCTCAAACCCATATAAGGATGGTTTTTAATGAGCTGGAGGCATTACTCGAATTGGGCGCAAAAAACAGAAACACCAGTGTAGTGGACGCCTTACACGAAATTGCTGAAAGCATTCCCAAAAGGTCATTGGTTATTCTATTTACTGATATGTTTGATAACGCCGACAACGACCAAGAAAATCTATTTGCGGCTTTGCAGCATTTACGACACAACAAACACGAGGTGATATTATTTAACGTGCTAGATAAAAAGAAGGAATTGGATTTTGACTTTGAAAACCGTCCCCACACATTTATAGATTCGGAAACGGGGGAACAAGTGAAGTTGAATCCATCAGCTATAAGGAGCCAATATCAAAAACAAATAGCGGACTTTGAACATCAGCTACAGGTTAAATGTGGTCAGAGTAGAATTGATTTTATCAATGCGGATATCGCCGAAGGTTTCGATAAGGTACTTCTTTCATACCTCATCAAGCGGAACAAAATGATGTAGATTCGGATTAACCGAAAATTAGAACAGCGAGGATAATAAGAAAAGACACAATTGTAAAAACAATTGAAAAGCTTACAGCACCTGCATCTTCGTATTCTGATTCTGTTGTATGATCGTCGTGACTAGACATGGAATATTATTTTGAAGCGGCTAAATTAAACAAGGAATATTTCATAGAGGCTAGCTCATTCATTGTTTTTCCACATTCACTTTTTTTTAAGCTATTTTTTTTGATTTTTAGACACAAAGAGCAAAGCAGCCGTTGAAAACACAACAAAGGCAATTACAAGCCACATATAGAGGCTATAGTTATAGTTCGATACTTCTGATTCTTCACCGATCTCTTCTTCTTCCGATGCGCTGGAGCCCATCTGTGCCGTTTTTTCAATTTCGTAATAAGTTGTCACCATTTCCGATGTATTTTCAACATTCCGAAGTTGATCTGAATACTTGGAAAATAACCTATGATGCTCCAAAGCTTTCAAGTTTTTACCCATTTTTTGATAAGCTAAACTTAGAATTTTGTGATTGGAAGCCATGTACTCTTTAGTTCCTATTTTTTCAGACAAGGTCAACGAAGCTTCAGAATATTCGATGGCCTTTGAAAAATTTTCCAATTCCAAATAAGAGTTGGCCAAATTATTTAAGCCAATAGCTTGCCCATATTGATCGTCCACGGATTTGTCTATGAGGTAGGACTTTTGATAATAGATAATGGCCTTTTTAAACTCTTTTAACTTGGAATATAAAATGCCGAAATTGTTATAATCAGCACTTATCGATCGCGGAACTCCCTTAATAGAATCGATTCCAATGGCTTTGTTGTAATACGCCAATGCCAATTCGTATTTTTCGATATCCAGGTAGATGTTTCCTATGTTGGTGTAACATGTTGAAAGCCCAGTTGAATCGTTAATTTCGGTAATAATCTTTAAAGATTTTAGGTTATACCTTAGCGATAATTCAGAGTTTTTCATTCGCTCAAAAATGACCCCTATGTTTCCGTATATCGTGCCCATCTTACGAAGGTTGCCTTCCTTTTCAAAAATTTCGAGGGCTTTTTCAAAACTCTTAAGGCTTGCCGTGTAATCAGATGATTCTAATAAAATATTGCCCAAGTACACATAAGAACTCGCTGTGAGGCTATCGTTGCCTACTTCGATGGCAAGATCGAGTGCTTTTTGCGCCTTAGCCTTGGCTTCTTTAAATGCGCCTGCATAAAATAGATCCAATGAAGAATTGAGGTGATGTTTGATCAGCTTTTCACTTTCTGATTGGTTTATGACTATGTTGTTGTCTTCGGATGAATAGACCATACCGCAAGCCAAGGGGACCGCCAGACAACTCAATAGGATATTTTTAATTAAGGTGCGAATAATAGGAAGTGTTATGCGTGTTTATGAAAAAAGAAAAATATAAAAGTCTGATGATAATGTTAGCAACTTTTAGAAGAAATTTCACATGATTTTTGTCAGCTCTTTTCTTTGTACTGTGAAATTGTTTTTTTTCCTTGTTTTTATCATCCTTGGTGTGGGCAAGATAGGTTATGCCCAATCTCCTAATCAAGTAGTGGATTATAAAAACGTGGATTTGGCATACCTAGAGCATTTGGTAAAAGAGGAAGTAGATCAGCTTCGTGCCCAAAGAAACCTTGCTCCTTTGCTCAATGACTCCATTTTGTACTTGGCTGCGGGCAACCAAAATTCTTATAATTTAAAGCAACAAAAATTATCGCATACACAACAAAAAAACAAGGCATTTGAAGATCCGCAATTGCGAATCGAGTACTATGGAGCGATGAATGTGTATGCTGGTGAAAACGTGTTGTATTTCCCCGTGGGAATTCCAACGCAAGTAGCTTATCAAAAGGAAACCATCTCGCCATCAACTTATCTGGAGTACGCCCAGGCTATTGCTATGGGTTGGAAGCATTCTAAACATCATTATTCCAATATTGTTTCTCCGGATTACTCCATTACTGGTGTACATGTTTTATATGATGAGGCTAACGAAACTCTGTGGGCTGCTCAAGTGTTTGGACAAGTAGTGGGTAAATATTCCTACACCAATCAATCGGCTATTTTTAAATACAGTACGGAAGCAAAAAAAAAAGATGATTCAGAATCCATCCTCAAAGCCCAATTCAAGTATCCGTTTGGATTAAAAAAACCTAGTGAATTTGATGATTGCCCTCCATCGGCCTCCAAAAAGTGGGAAAACATGGAGATGAAGCTCAATATCACCCAAGATCAAATGATTTTGTGTGTGTATGATCTCAAGAGTTTTTCGCGAATGTTTGGATATGCTAAAGACGGCCTGGCTGTTGAGTTAATTGGGTTTTCTGAAGAATTTGCCTGTGGCTCGGAATTGAAACTAAAGCCAAATACAAGAAATGGTTATGGCTTGGTAGATGGTGAGTTGTTTAAGCCAGTATATCGCAACAATATTTTGAAACAAGTAGAAAAACTTGAAGCCATAAACCGTTCTCGGCCGCAAAGAAGAGGTGAGTTATCTTGTAATTATATCCAACTAGGGCCAACAACCGAACCCTTTAAAAACCATCCCCATGAGGCAGTGATGTTCTATATCAGACGAAAAAAACTCTGTACCAGAATTGCCACTTATGGATATTGCGGTGAGCTGCTTCAATACAAGCCGAAGGCCCTGCCTTATATTTTAAACATTCCTGATTATCAATATATTCCAAAGGAATCATTCACTTGGATAGAATTTCAAATTGAATATAAAAAGAACCAAACTGTCCCAAATTCGGGAGAAGTAGATCGCATAAAAAAACAATTAGGTGCTCAAGAATATAACATTGAAAAAATCGAAATTGAAGCTTTTGCCTCCATTGAAGGAACAGCAAATGACAATGAAAGACTTTTTGAGCGAAGGGCTCAAATAATTATCGATGAATTAGAAGAAATTCACGAAAAGAAAATTCCCTATTCTGTAGTAACCAAAGAGAATTGGCAAATGTTTAGATTCCAGATGGAGAGCAGTCAGGATTTTCAGTATTTGGCAAAAATGCCAGACGAAGAAGCCCGCAACAAGGTGAACGAATTGCTCAAAGCAAGTGATGCGTTGGAGGGGTATTTACAACACGAACGCTACGCAAAAGTACGCATCAAGGTAACACCAAAACCCAGCACACAATGGAATATTTATCGCGCCCTTCGTGAATTAAAGACGCTTTTACAAGCCGAAGAAAAAAGCTACCAATTGATGAATGATTTGTATGGCTATGTACTCAAAAACAAGGGTTATGCATTTTACTATACCCAAGATGAGATCGATTGCCTTGAACTTGGAGAAGCTGATGAACTTGCACTGTCTAACTATCGAAAGTACATGAACAACCTTATGGAAAACCCCGAATACCATGATGGTGAGATTATCGAAATGAAGCTGAAAAGATTTTCTAAAATTTTGAAATTGCCCGAAATAGAATACAACCTAAAAGCCACCATGGCTAATTACCCCGAAGCATATTCCGAAAAAGACCGGATTTTGCTGGCCAACAGTTTGTCGAAGCAAATGCTCAAAGATGGAATGGGAGCCGAGCTCGTTGAAGATGTTAACCTGTGGTACCATTTTGAACTGGCGGCTTTGGTTTTTCGCTCGCAGTATTCTTCCGATATTGAAAAGGCGAATCCCTCTTTGGAATATATCCACGATTATTACTTGAATAACGAACCTGAGCTGGAGTTTAAGCTTCAGTTGGCGAAATTTTATTTGGCTTTTGACCGTGTAGAATGGGTAGCCGAACTGCTAGAGCCGCTTCTTTCGGATGATAACTTTTCAGAGGTCGCGTACATACTTTATTTGAAACATTGCACCCAAGAGGAGCGAGAAAAATTCCCGAGCCGCTTTGCTGTGCGAATGACCGATGCCTACCAAAAATTGGGAGCGGACAAATGGTGTTCTCTGTTTATCGGAGATTGCAAAATTCCCATTTCGGCTTTTCAGAACCCGACATTAAGAAGCTTGTATTGTGAAAGTTGCGATGGACTTATTTACCATCCTGTAGCGGAATAGCGTGGTTGTACAGTTCCTCTCCTTGCGAGTTGTAGAACGTAATAGAAAGTGCCCTCTTTTTTAACTTACCACTCACTTTTAAGGTGGCATAATTTCGTTCTTTGATTAGACTGCCTTTCACCAAATTATCATTTTTCTCCTTTACCGATCTGTGAGCCGAAGAGGTGAGGGGAGAGCTGGTTATTTCAGAAATATAAAGGTCATCGGATAATGCTAAATGATTGACCTCGCTGTGATGTCGGTCTCCAGATAGAAAAACTACATTCCTGATGTTTTCTTCCCTGATTCTTCTTAGAAGAAAGTCGCGCTCTGCTGCATAATTCGCGTGGTTTTCGTACACTTGAGCGGTGTTTAAAAATTGACCGCCAACCGCCACAAACTTAAATGAAGCCCGACTCGATTTAAGCCCTGCAATAAGCCATTCGATTTGCTTACTTCCCAATATCTCGCTCAATCCAGTGTCGTACAGCGGTGTTCTAAAAGTGCGGTTGTCCAGAAGAAAAAAATCGCAGTCGGCATAGGAAAATTTTCCAGCGCAAGCATCTGTTCCTTCAATTCCATAATTTGGGTTTGGCCAAAAGTCTTGAAATGCTTTAAGTGTTAAGGCTTTATTATAAAATGAACCATTGGCGTCATTCGGCCCAAAATCGTGATCGTCCCAAATGGCATAGTGATGGGTATTGGCCAAAAGGGGTTGAAGTTCCTTCACGCTTCTGGTATGAGTCTGGCGGTAATAAATACCACTCTTTGTGGTGAAATCCGCTTCCCTAAAGTAGGTGTTGTCGCCAAGCCAAAGCATAAAATTTGGTTTTGACTTGTATATAGCTTCTAATATTTGATAATCACCGCCATAAGGTTTTCCCGGGCGGTCGTAAGGCTCATCGTTTATCTACAAACAGCTTCCAGCTACAAAAGTAAAGTCAGGTGGATCTTCTCGCCATTGCCAAAGCGCTTGGGTAGTAAATTCGAGTGGGTAGGTAAATTCTATTTTCTGTTGGTTCAAATACAAGGCGTATTCATATAGCTTACCAGGGCTCACTTTGTCGGCAATTAAGGTAATAGCAAACCCCGTTTCTTTGCTTGTAACTTGGCTTTCGGTGGTTGTGAGTGATTCCGGTCTACCTTTTTCCCAATAGGCAAGCTTTACATCCATGCTGTGAGTGGTTTGTACCCAAAGGGCCACCTCCCTCATTTCAGAATAGCCTACCATAGGGCCTGATTGTAAGCCAGATAGTTGTGCTAAACCTGTAAGCGAAACTGCTAAAAATCCAAGAAGAACAAATAATTGGTTTTTCATGCTTATTCTTTCGGGAGCTCATCCTTGCTTTTTGTTCCGATGGGTATGTTGGCGCTGGCTTGAATACTTCTGTTGTACATATCGCCACCCGCAAGCGTTCCATTGTTAATATTGGTAAATCCGTGGTAATAATTTAAGTTGATGCCAACTCCCTTACCTTTGAAAAGAATATACGAAAAGCCAATAAGCCCACCTACATCAATGGGGTTTAAATCATTTTTAATGGATTTAGAATAAACAATTTGATCGTCTCCAAGCTCTTCCAAATATCGGTCTGTTGACTCCTTTCTGAGCGAAGTTTGAAAGCCTACATTAACATACAATTGATCCCATGTCCGTACTTTTAACATTACTGGTAGCGAAAAATAATTGAGCAACCTCGTAATTTCAGCGTCCACTATACTCGAATCCACAAGGGAACTTCCCGTAGAATAAAACGGAATGTTTTGTTGGCCATAACCCGAAGAAAACAAGAATTCCGGACTTAATATGAGTCGATCATTTAATTTAAAATTGAAAAATAGACCAAATTTTAAGCGGGCCGCTGTGCGTGAAAACTCGAATCCCTTGAGCGCAGATGAATTGAGTCCAGCGGTTAATCCAAAGCTCATTTTTTCGGATTGTAGCTTGTCGCCAAACACCAAGGCAATAAGAATTTGACTTTGACTGGCATAGGGAAGCAAAAGCAAACCCAAGAATCCAATGATTTTATACATATCAAAAAAGTTTGCGGCGAAGTTACTTGTCTTTAATTGTAATTAAAACTATTGTATCGCGTAATTAATACTGGCAAATTGTATGGCCAGCGATGCTTACTCCCTCGCGCTTGAAATATTGGCGAACAACGAGATTTTTCATCAAATATTAAATGGGTAGCGGGACAGCATTGGGCATCATTCTACGAATTTCGTCGTTTGGTTTTGGCTTTTTTTCTGAGCGATTTCTTTTCAACCTGTTCTTGCTTTTTCATGTGGTGGGTTTGGTGTTTAGGGCCAATATTTTTGATATCGTTGGGCGAATTATGCGATCCTATCAAAACATCAAAAAGGCCTTCTTGAATAGTATTCCACAAAAAGGAAACAAATGAATATTCTGGCTTTTTTTCAAAATTCATTAACCCAACTTGATACCCTGAAGTATTGGGTTTGTTGGAAGAGCGTATAACCGTGTTGGCCGCAAAGCTAATCAGCTGATTTTTGAAAGAGGTCGTTTGTTCTTTGCCTAGAAACTCAATTTTAGCATCTTTATAATCAAGTTCTAAAGTGCCCCACATTCGGTACTTGTTACCCCTTAGTTTTATGTGTCCGTTGTTCAATTTACCTTCTTCTATATTCACGCCTGCCATGGGCAAAAGCATGGAATTGAATGTCTTCATTTTACCCGAGCTCAATTTGGCTACTAGGTTGAAGGCATCATTTTCCGAATGCATATCAAAAGCAACATTTCCCCTAAGGGTAATTTTTTCGAACAGCTGCGCTTGTACAGTAAGTTCCATTGTTGGGTGTTTTTTCAAATAGGTAGGTGTGTTACCGATATGAAATAAGGAGGCAAAGAAATTACCTAAGGTGAGGGTTCCTGTTTTGTTTTTTCCCGGGTTCTGCTGCTCATAAGCCAAATGTCCATTACCAAGCTCGAGAAGACCCACTTCAACATCAATAGGGATGTTGCGAACAAGCCTCGACAAAAACACCCGTTTCTTTTTGAAATCTATGGGTAAATTTTTGTTCATGTGAATATCAATGCGCGGCTCCTCAATTTTAATTTTTTCAATTTCAATTTTTTGGTCATACAGCAATGGATTTAGGTTAAATCCACTCACTTTCATCTTTTTTGTTCGAACAGTAATCCAAGGCTTTTGAAAAGTTTGCGCTTTGAAGAACTCATCTTTTTTTGTTTTTGGCAAATAAGAAAACTCTCCAATTTGAAGCGTGGAATCCCTATTGTTGAGTTCCACATCACGTATCTGAATTGAATGGAAAGGGGAGGTGTTGTTGGTAATTTCTCCCACCTTGATATTGAGCTGCTCCAAATTCATTGGATAATTTGAACCAGACGAATCGAACTTAAAATCAGAGATACTGAGGTTGAAATTTTGTAGTGAAAGCCATACTTCACCCGGATGTTTCCAGTGATTAACCGATACCCGCCCCTCTTTAATGGAGATACCTTCAATGGTAGAGTTGTGCAATACAGATGAAAGTTCGTGAAGCGATTGTTTTAGGTCAATGGTGCTATCTGTTTTACTCGAATCTATTTTTTGAAACAAATCCAAATCAATTTCGGGTTTGTCAACCTCAACTGATTTGATCATTACTATCCGCTCCAAGAGCAGGCTTTTAAAATCGATGCCATAGAGGTGAATATCCTTTACACTCACTTGGGCTAGCGAATTGGGATGTAGGTTTATGGCCTTGAGGCTATCTAATATATGTTGGCGTGGAGCAACGCTCGCATTTTTAAGAAGGATTTCTCCTTTGAGGGGATGGAATCTGAATTTTTCAAAGTCAATAGAATAAAGCCGTTGCGGGTTTTTTGTTAGTTGATATCGTATTTCTTGCTCTACAAAATGGCTCAGTTGAGCTTTCACAATAATAAAAGCAAGCACCAAAAGAACCAGCAGCGAAGCCAGCAATACAAACCAAATACGTTTATAAAAGGGTTTTTTCACAACTTTTTGTACCCTCAAATGTATTGAAAGCCCTTAAAGTAAGTGCATGAAATAGTGAAATGGTGATGCGGTGATAAAGCTGAATAATTTTCTTGGTGGAGATGAAAATTCAATTACTTTTGCCGCTCGTTTGAAACGAACGAAAGTTCTTTAGCATAAACAAGAGATAATGTCTCTTATTAAATAGCAAAATTGATTGATCGAAAGATGAGTCATTTTCGAAGTCCACAAGACTTTGAAACGGTTTGGTAGTTCAGCTGGTTAGAATACATGCCTGTCACGCATGGGGTCGCGGGTTCGAGTCCCGTCCAGACCGCTTATTAGCTTGATAATTCAAGCAAAACATTGAAAGCCTCACAGTTTGTGGGGCTTTTTTGTTTTCCATAGTTTCGCTTTCACTTGTTTGCTGAGCTTTTCCATAGCTCATTTCGTGTCCATTATGTTCCAAAAATTTATGGACACGATTTTTGGCCTTTCTTTTGTGTTTAAGTCAGACAATGCCTTGCTATTGTTAACTTATAGTATAATTCAAATGAAAAGACATTCGCTCCGAATTCTATTCTACTTAAAAAAAAGTAGATTATTAAAAAATGGAAACGCTCCTATTTATATGCGTATTACCTTAAATGGTAAATCCAAAGAAGCTTCAATTAATGAGCATGTTGACCCTAGAATGTGGGATCAAGACAAAAACAAATCGCGAGGCAAGACAACGGAACATATTGACCTTAACGAGTTATTAGAGGAAATTAAGACAACCATACGAAACCATTTGACGAATCTTAATAGTCTGGACAAGACGGTGAGTTGTGATTTACTCATGAGCAGATTTAAAGGTGAAGAGGAAAAGGCGGACAACCTGACATTAATAAACGCATTTAAAAAGCACAATTCCGATATGTCGTCGTTGGTCGGTATTGATTATTCTCCTTCTACTCTGGGTCGTTATGAGACTTCCCTCAATCATTTGGTGAATTTTTGCAACTTTAAATATGGTGTTTCGGATGTTTTCTTGAAGGATCTGAATTTTGATTTCATAACCGGTTTTGAGCATTATTTAAAAACAGAAATAAAGTGTTCGCACAATAGTGCAATGAAGCATGTAAAGTCTTTAAAAAAAATAACCAATATGGCTTTTAATTCTGGGTTGCTACTGAGACAGCCTTTTTCTCAGTACAAAGTAAAGATTGAAAAAAGCACCGTTAAGTATTTAACGAAAAAGGAACTAGATAGACTAATAAATAAGGAAATTGTAATCGAACGGTTGGCGTTGATTCGGGATCTGTTCGTGTTCCAATGTTTTACAGGTCTAGCTTATGTGGACCTTTCCTCATTAATGAAGAAGGATGTTGAAACTGACACTGATGGGTCTAAATGGATAACTAGAAACAGGCAAAAAACGGGTGTAGAATCAATAATACCATTGTGGCCAATACCACTAAAAATTATAGAAAGGTACAAGGATGATCCAAGGACAAGCGATGGAAAATTGCTTCCTGTTCCTTCTAATCAAAAGATGAACGGGTATCTAAAAGAGTTGGAGATTCTATGCGAGATTGATAAAAATCTACATACCCATCTTGCAAGGCACACTTTTGCAACAACTGTAGCTTTAGCGAACGGTGTTCAATTTCACACGCTATCTAAAA